>CACBAT010000008.1 GCA_902537325.1 uncultured Alphaproteobacteria bacterium
TAAATTAAAGTCCTTATTCCTACTTCACTAAGCTCTAGAGAAGTTCTAATTAAAGCAAAATTTATCACTATTGCAAAGAGTATTTAGTGAACACTCTACTAAACATTCTTCATATTTAAATTTAAATAGGTTCACTGTCTTAACCTATTAATTTATCCCATCACTAACTAAAGAAATTGTTCAGTTCTAATAAGTGTAAAATTAATTGAAATATGTTAAAATAAATAAATGGTGGTACCATGAACATTGTATGTTCAATAGTAAGTTGATAAAAGGTTGAAAAATAAAAAGCGCCTGTAGCTCAATTGGATAGAGCGTATGACTACGGATCATAAGGTTAGGAGTTCGACTCTTCTCAGGCGCGCCAAAAATTAAATGTTATTATACAAATTTTTTTAAATCTGTATTATTTAAGTAAATAAAATGATTATTGATATAAATTCTAACAAAATAAAAAGTAATAATAATTTATCAAATTTATTTGTTAACGCAAATTTCAGTAATTTATCAATTAATTGTAATATACTCCAAGGTAATTTTTTTTCTGATTCATTTTATTATTTTCCAATTACTGAAAATAATGAAACATTTTCCTCTTTATTTACTAGGGATTTTAACAATATTTCTCATTTTTATTCGGAAAAATTTTTTGATAATTTTAAAGAAAATAAAAATTCATTAAAAAATTTTAAAGATCTTTTTATTCTTGGATCAAATGCGGGCAATAATTATTATTCAAATTTACTACAATTTCTTCCAAGGATTTTCTTCAATAAAAAAACAAATCTAAAACTAGCAATTCACAGGAGCTCATCAAACAAATATAGAAACTTTATTGGAAGTATCTTAAAATCTCTAAATATTGAATTTACATTTGTGTTTCTAGACGACGATTTTTACCATTTTATAGACTCTGAATTTCCACAGTTTTTGAGCATGAATGATTCAATTGAAATATTAAAAAGATTTATAAATCCAAAAACTAATGTAGAAATTAGTAAAAAAATATATGTGACTAGAGAAGATTCTAATTATAGAAAAATTTTAAATGAAGGTGATGTTGTTACTATTTTGAGAGAAAGGGGGTATAAGGTTATTAATCCTCAACTATATGAAATAGACGAGCAAATAGAAATCTTCTCAAATGCTGAAAAAATTATTGCACCACATGGCTCTAATTTAGCAAATATAATTTTTTGCAAACCTGGAACTGAAATTTTTGAGATTACCCCTTCTTTTAAAGATAACGAAAAAATTCTTGAAGACAGATATCTAAATTTATGTTTAATTAATAATCTTAAGCATAATAAAATCGTATCTGACACAGTTGATGTTGAAAATCATTCTGCTTTGGCAAAAAAATATATACACAAAATTGTTTTGTCACAAAGCAATTACTATAAAAATCTAATTGTTAAAATTCAGGAGCTAAGTAATATAATTTGAACTAACAATTTTTTAAGAAAACTGGAATTACAACACTAATATTAGTTTCTAAATTTCTGCAAATGTTTTCAAGTGAATATTTATTATTAGTTTGATCTTCGTACTTAACTAACAAATTTGATAGAATTGAACTGCTTACTTTATTTTCATAAATTTTGTAATCTTCAAATTTATTTTCCTTTATTATTAATTCGATAAGTGTTTCGTAATTTAAAATGTCATCAATCAAAAAATTATTTTTTGCCTGATTACTACTATAGATTAAAGCTCCAATATTAGTTTTTAAATTTGAAATTTCAATTTTACGACTTTTTGAAACTTTTGTTATAAAATTATTATAAACATCATCAACGATATTTTGTAAGTGTTTAATTTCATCGCTTTTAGGTCGTCTAAATGGATTAAACAAATCTTTTCCTTCTCCGGCATTCTGGTTAAAAACTTCTATTCCTTCTTTAGTTTCAATTGTCTGACCGAAAATTCCTGAAGATAGACTTGTCGGTGTATTATAGTAAAACCAACTTGGCCCACTGACTCCTATGCTACCAATAATAGATCCATATGACGCAAATATCTTATCAGCTGTAGTTGCAACCCAATATCCACCAGATGCTAAAATTTCTTTTGTAAAAAAATATACTTTAGTGTTTGTACTTTTCTTAAATTCATAAATCATTTGTTCTAATTCAGCAGTAGCGCTTACTGTTCCCCCTGGAGAATTAATGTTTATAATTAGAACCTTGATTTGAAGTTCTTTTAATTCTTCTAAATAAGATTTTACCTGTGAAGGATTGATATAATCGTAAAGATTATTTCCTAAAATATTACTGTTATTACTAAATATAGGTCCATTTAAATTAATATTAGCTATAATATTATTTGAGCTAGGTATGCCATCAGTCATTACAAACTGTTTTTTTTCCAGCTCATTAGAAAAATAAAGTACAAAATTAATAATTATTAAAAAAATTAATAACGCACTCAAAAAACCAAGAGTTCTAAAAAAAACATTGAAAAATAACATTTTTTTCAAAATATCATAAGTTTGACTAATTCGAATTTTTTTTTGTTTTCTTCTTGAATAGACTTCAATAATGCTTAAATAACTAGCACTCTCATAATGAGAGTGCTAATAAAAAATTATTTAATTTCAATTAGTTAACAAAAGAGGAAATATGAAATTTAGACCTTTACATGACAGGGTTTTAGTCAAAAGAGTAGACTCTGATCAAAAAACAGCAGGGGGAATAATTATCCCTGATACCGCCCAAGAAAAACCAATGGAAGGTGAAGTATTAGAAGTTGGTTCTGGAGCAAGAGATGAAACAGGAAAACTAGTACCTTTGGATGTCAAAAAAGGTGATAAAATACTTTTTGGAAAATGGTCTGGTACTGAAGTAAAAATGAATGGTGAAGACTTTCTGATAATGAAAGAGTCTGACATCATGGGAATTATAACTTCAGGTAAGAAAAAGAAATAGTAATTAAGAGAGGATAAAAAAATGTCTGCAAAAAATATATTTTTTGGATCTGATGCTAGATCAAAAATGTTAACTGGTGTTAACAAGCTAGCTGATGCAGTAAAAGTTACATTAGGACCTAAAGGTAGAAATGTAGTTATGGATAAATCTTTTGGAGCACCAAGAATAACCAAGGATGGTGTAAGTGTTGCTAAAGAAATAGAATTAAAAGATAAATTTGAAAATATGGGTGCTCAAATGGTTAGAGACGTTGCTAGTAAAACTAATGATATTGCTGGTGATGGAACAACTACTGCTACCGTATTAACACAAGCAATAGCAACTGAGGGAATGAAAGCTGTTGCAGCTGGAATGAATCCTATGGATTTAAAAAGAGGGGTTGATTTAGCTGTTGATGCTGTTGTTAATGAAATTAGAAAAAAATCTAAAGTAATTAAAACTGATAAGGAAGTTGCACAAGTAGGCACTATTGCTTCAAATGGTGATGCTGAAGTAGGTAAAATGATTTCAAGTGCAATGCAAAAAGTTGGTAAAGAAGGTGTTATTACCGTAGAGGAAGCAAAGAGTTTAGATACTGAACTTGATGTTGTTGAAGGTATGATGTTTGATAGAGGTTATCTTTCACCATATTTTGTAACTAATGCAGAAAAAATGATCACCGAACTTGGCGACTGCTATGTATTACTTCATGAGAAAAAATTATCAAGTTTACAACCAATGTTACCTTTACTTGAATCTATTGTTCAATCTACTAAGCCACTATTAATTATAGCTGAAGATATCGAAGGTGAAGCTTTAGCTACTTTAGTTGTAAATAAACTAAGAGGTGGGTTAAAAATAGCTGCAGTTAAAGCTCCAGGTTTTGGAGATAGAAGAAAAGCTATGTTAGAAGACATTGCAATTTTAACTGGCGGCCAAGTGATAAGTGAAGATCTTGGTATAAAGTTAGAAAATGTTAATCTAGAAATGCTAGGTACTGCTAAAAGAGTAGTTGTTGATAAAGAAAATACTACTATCGTTCAAGGAGCTGGTAAAAAGAAAGACATTGAAGGTAGATGTAATCAAATCAGAGCACAAATTGAAGAAACAACATCTGACTATGATAGAGAAAAACTTCAAGAAAGGCTTGCAAAATTAGCAGGTGGTGTAGCTGTTATCAGAGTTGGTGGAGCTACAGAAGTTGAAGTTAAAGAGAAAAAAGACAGAGTCGAAGATGCAATGCACGCAACAAGAGCAGCCGTTGAAGAAGGTATAGTACCTGGTGGTGGTTCAGCTCTTGCATATGCTACAAATTCATTGAAATCAGTTAAAACTGCTAATGATGATCAAAAGATTGGCGTTGATATAGTAAGAAGAGCGCTCTTTAATCCAATGAGACAAATTGCAGAAAATGCTGGTGTTGATGGGGCAGTAGTTGCGGGTAAAATTCGTGAAAGTAAAGATCACAATATTGGCTATGATGCTCAAATGGACAAATACACCAACATGGTAAATGCCGGTATAATTGATCCAACTAAAGTTGTTAGAACCGCACTACAAGATGCAGCATCTGTAGCCGGTTTACTAATTACAACTGAAGCTATGGTAGCTGATGCTCCTGAAGATAAATCTGCAGCACCTGCAATGCCTGACATGGGCGGCGGCATGGGCGGCATGGGCGGCATGGGCGGCATGGGCGGCATGATGTAATTTTTAATAAAATAATTCTGATAAGAGGGCAAATTTATTTGCCCTTTTTTTTTAAATTAATCGATCTATTAGATTTGTAATTTTTGTACTATCTGGTTTAGTCATAGAAGACCAAGATTTAACGAGTTGTCCATTTCTATCAAAAAGATATTTATAAAAGTTCCACTTTGGCTTTTCGTTATACTTTTCCTCAATCCAGGCATAAATTGGATGAGCACTACTTCCTTTAACATCCATTGGCGATGAAGTAACAAAACCTACTCCATAGTTAACTAAACATATTTTTTTTATATCTTCAGTATCTGAATATTCTTGATTGAAGGAATTGCTCGTAGTGGCTATTATTGTTAAATCACTTTTTCTGTAGTCTAAAAATAAATTTTGAAGATCTTCATACTGTGGAGTGAAACCACATCTTGAAGCTGTATTTACTATTAATATTGGCTTACCTGTAAACTTCTCTAAAATTACTTGATTGCCGTCTATATCTTCAAATGAAAAATCGTATAAATTCACAGTTTCATTTGCTAATAAAGTATTCTTTAAGTTAAGCATAATCAAAAAAACAAGTAAAAATTTAATTTTCATGTTAGTGAGTACTAAATATATCTCTTATGGAAACATTCAATAGCTTTACAGACCTTTTTTTAGATGTTTGGAATAATGGTGTTTTTGGCATAAATGCTACTGATATCATAGTAAGTCTTGTAATTTTCCTGCTTTTTTATTTACTTAGAAGACTTATTGCTAGATTTATTCTTAATCGATTATCAAGAATTGTTTCGAGAACATCTAATCAAGTTGATGATGCTGTCATTGAAGTACTTGATGGACCATTAAAATTTCTCCCTGTTGTTTTAGGTTTTTTTATAGCTTCTTCATATTTAGATGTTTCTGATAACAACCAAGACTTTATAGATTTACTAAACAGATCATTAATTACAATTTTTATATTCTGGCTACTGCATCAATTAATTATACCTTTTTCATTTGTAATAAAAAACTTTGAGTCAAAAATTTCAAAACCTTTAGTAGATTGGACTCTTAAGGGTTTAAAAGTTCTCGTTATTGTTCTTGGAGCTGTAGCAATTTTAGAATTGTGGGGCATAAGAGTGGGGCCAGTAATTGCAGGGTTAGGTTTATTTGGTGTAGCAGTTGCACTGGGTGCTCAAGATTTATTTAAAAACTTAATTAGTGGTATCATGATACTAATGGAAAAGAGATTTACTGTTGGTGATGTTATATTAGTTTCAGGCGAAGTAGAGGGAGTTGTTGAACAAATTGGATTTAGATCTACACTTGTAAGAAGATTTGATTCAACTCCAGTAATGGTGCCAAATTATAAATTTGCTGAGCAGTCTGTTACTAATTATACAAGAAGACATCATAGACGTATAAGATGGCTAATTGGATTAGAATATAGAACTAGCATTGATCAATTAAAAAATATCAGAGACGAGATAAATAATTTAATTGAAAAAGATGATAACTTTGCAAAAAATCAAAACGCAAGTTTCTACGTTCGAATAGATAGTTTTTCTGATAGCTCTATTGATATGTTAGTACAAACATTTACTGTTACGAATGAATGGGCAGAATTTTTAAAAATAAAAGAAAATCTTGCTGTCAAAATAATAGAAATAGTTGAAAATAATGAAGCAGGTTTTGCGTTTCCAAGCCAATCACTTTATGTTGAAAAATTATCTGATGATAAAACTGAGATTTTTAATCCTCTATCCACAAAAAAATAATGAACGAAAGTAATCGTGTAATTTCTGGTTCTCTATTCATATTAGCTAGTATTGCAGTTGCATTTATATTGAATTTTTCTCAACCAATCATGGTCCCATTTGTTTTAGCACTTCTTTTAAGGATATTAATTGATCCAATAATTGATTTTCAGACTATAAATCTTCGTGTACACAGATTTATAGCAGTTTTTATTAGTATTTGTTTAATTGTACTTTTATTCTCAATTATAGTTCCTTTTATTGTTTCTTCTGTAGCAACATTCTTGGAATCTGCAGATGACTATAATCAAAAAGTAATAATTTTAATTGAGGCAGTCATAATACAGCTTCAACAATTTGAAATTGATATTGATAGAGAAACAATTAGAAATACAATTGCAGAATTACCCATTACTAATTGGGCTGGAACAATATTAAGTAACAGTGCGAATTTTATTTCAAAGTTTCTATTAGTTGTAATAATCACCCTTTTTTTATTACTTGGCACTCCACCTAAGAATACCTCTAATGAGTGGAACGATATTATTAGATTAGTAAAAAAATATATATTTACAAAATTTTTAACATCTGCTTTTACAGGTATTGCTGCAGGATTAATTTATTGGTTTTTGGGTTTAGAATTAGCTTTTATTTTTGGTAGCTTGACATTTATTTTAAATTTTATTCCAGTTATTGGTTCTGTAATTGCTGTTTTACTTCCATTACCAATCGCTTTCCTTCAATATAATGATCCAACACTAGTTGTATTAATTATTATTTTGCCTACGATTATTCATCAAATAGTAGGAAATTTTGTAGAGCCAAAAATATTTGGTGAGAGTTTTGGATTACATCCAATTACGATTATTTTATCCTTAATTTTTTGGGGAATGATTTGGGGGTTTATTGGAGTCCTTCTCGCAGCACCTTTAACTGCAATCATTAGAATTACATTTGAAAGATTTGAAACAACTAAACAAATTGCTAGGTTATTGGAAGGTAAGATTCATATTAAAGAAAATTAACCTAATATTTTTTTACATATATCATAACTAAAACCAGCTCTTGCCATTTTTGCTAATTTTTTTTCATAACTTTCATTTTTTTCTAATAAATTTTTTTTCTTCACAAATATTTTTGCTGATTCTAATTCCCAATTAAAGTTATGCTGGTTCATTGAATTTAAATTATTTTGAATTTGAGATTTATTCACTCCTTTTTTTATCAAGTAATTGAAAATAAAATTCTTTGATCTTCCAGAATTGGACAAAGAAAGAATTTTTGTTGAGCTATATCTATCATCATCAATAAATTTATTTTTTTCTAATTTTAAAATTATACTCTCAATAATATCTATGAGTTTTTTTTTCTCAAAATTTGTTGTATTTAATCTTAAAATTTTTCTTTTAAGTACACTAACTAAATTATTCTTTGATGAATCGTATTTACTTAAGTAATCAACGGCGTATTTTAAGAGTTTTTTTTCGTCCACTAAATTAATATACAAATAATTTAAATATATTAAAAGAAAACTCCTAATATGATTGAGTATAATTATCTATGTTTTCTTACATTAGTAAAAAAAGAAGTCTTCAGGTTCTTAAAAGTAGGAATACAAACTGTTATTGGGCCAGCTATTAGCTCTTTATTATTTTTAGCTGTTTTTAGTTTAGCTCTCGGTAGATCTGTAAATTCAATAAATGGTATTGATCTTCCTTATTTTATTGCACCTGGTTTAATAATGATGACGATGCTTCAAAACTCTTTTGCAAACTCGGCATCAAGTATTGGTCAATCAAAATTTCAAGGAAATATCGTGGACATATTAATGGCCCCATTAAACAATGTTGAATTAGCATTTGGATTTATAATTGGCTCAGTTTGCAGAGGTATTGTATGCGGTATAGTTACTACTTTGGGGGTAATGATATTTGTCCCTTTAACTGTTCACTCTTATATTGCTTTATCATTTTTTACTTTAACGGGATGCACAATGATGGGAACTTTAGGAACAATTGTTGGTATTTGGGCTGACAAATGGGATCAACAACAAGGAATAACTAACTTTATCGTATTACCTCTTACTTTTTTATCAGGAACTTTCTATTCAATTTCGAGACTTCCTGAGTTTTGGCAGACAGTTTCATCATTCAATCCATTCTTTTATAATATTGATGGTTTTAGGTATGCTTTTACAGGTATTTCTGATGGTTCACTAATTCGGGGATCAATCTTCTTAATAATTATTAATATTATATTAATTTTATTATGCTATTTTATGTTTCGCAAAGGATATAAAATTAAATTTTAAATATGGTTAATAAACTTTTATCAAACGTCATGCCAACTTATGGGAATAAAACTCTTGAATTTGTAAAAGGCAAAGGATCTTATTTATACTCTAGTCAAAATAAAAAATATTTAGATTTTGCAAGTGGAATAGCAGTAAATTCTCTTGGTCATTGTCATCCTAAACTTATAGAGGTGCTTAATAAGCAATCGAAACAACTCTGGCATGTTTCAAACTTATATAAAATTAAAAAACAAGAACAATTTGCAAAATTACTTTGTAAACATTCTTTTGCAGACAAGGTCTTTTTTACTAATTCAGGAGCTGAATCTATTGAATGTGGAATTAAAATAATAAGAGGATATCATTCACATCACAAGACTAACAAAACAGAGATTATTACTTTTGAAGGTGCTTTCCACGGAAGAACTTATGGAGCTCTTTCAGCACAAAAAAACAATAAATATTCCAGAGGTTTTGGCCCTATGCTTAAAGGCTTTAAAAAAATTGAATTTAATAATGAAAAAAAATTAATATCGGCAATAAATAAAAAAACAGCTGGTATTATTATTGAACCAATTCAAGGAGAAGGAGGTATTCGTCCTGCCAATCTAAGTTTTTTAAAATTTTTAAGAAAAATCTGTAATGAAAAGAAAATCTTACTTTTTTTTGATGAGGTTCAGTGTGGATTTGGAAGATCAGGTAAATTATTTTCATATGAATGGGCTAAAATAAAACCTGATATTATATCTGTAGCAAAAGGTATTGGATCGGGTTTTCCACTCGGAGCTTGTATGTCAACAAACAAAGTATGTATTGCAATGACTAAAGGCAGTCATGGATCAACCTATGGCGGTAATCCTTTAGCAATGAGTGTAGGTTTAGAAGTTTTAAAAATTATCTCTAATAAAAAATTTCTTTCCAAAGTTGATAAAACAGCAAGATATTTCTGGAAAAATTTAAAAAAATTAGAGAATTCATCAAATATTATTTCAGAGGTAAGAGGTGCAGGATTTTTATTAGGAATTAAAACAAATATTAGCAATATAGATTTTTCTGAACAACTTAAAAAAAATAGATTACTAAATGTACCTGCGGCGGATAATACAGTTAGATTAGCTCCACCACTTATTGTATCTTATAAAGAGATTGATAAATCAATTGCTATAATTAAAAGAAGCTTGAAGGAATTATCAAGATGAAACATTTTATTGATATAAATAATTTTAAAAAAAAAGAAATTGATGAAATAATTTCACTTGCTAAAAAAATTAAAAAAAATCCAAAAAAATATTCTTCATCTTGTAAAGATAAAACTCTGGGTCTAATTTTTGAAAAGCAATCATTAAGAACTAGACTAAGCTTTAATGTAGGAATGCAAAAATTAGGAGGTTCTGTTTTAGAACTACAAAGTAAGGATATTGGCTTTGATAATAAAAGAGAAAAAGCCGAAGATGTTCTCAATGTATTAAGTCAATATATTGATTGTGTAATGATAAGAAATAATAATCACAAACGAATAGTAAATTTAAGTGAAGAAAATATACTTCCAATTATAAATGGCTTAACTGAATATAGTCACCCATGTCAAATACTTGGTGACTTTTTAACCCTGCAAGAGAATTTTAAAAACTATGAGAATTTAAGTATTGCTTGGATAGGTGATTATAATAATGTTTTACGTTCACTTATTCATTTACAAAATATTTATAATTTTAAACTTAATGTTGTTGTACCAAATCAAATTTTTAAGCACTATAAAAATGAATTTCTAAAATTAAAGAATAATAATTTAAAATACTTTGCAGATCCTATTGAAGGTGTAAAAAAATCAAATTGTATAATGACTGATGTTTGGGTTTCCATGGGTGAAAAAAATAATAAAATAAAATATTTTAAAAATTTTACTGTTAATAAAAAAATTATGAGTAATGCTTCAAATAATGCAATTTTCATGCATTGTTTACCAGCAAAAAGAGGAAAAGAGGTAACATCAGATGTTCTTGATGGGAAAAATTCTGTTGTATTAAAGCAAGCTAAAAATAGAATGTATATTCAACAAGCGATATTAATCTATGTACTTAAAAAATAGTTTTATTTTAATTTTTTTTGTTATTCTATCTTGTCAACCAATTGAAATATTAAAACCAATCGAAATTGATACATCTACATTTGAAAAAATGTCAATAAATGCTGCAAAAATTGAAGTTAATAAGAAATATAATTCATTATTTTCCAAATCCAATATTGAAGATAAAATTCAAAAATCTCCAATCAATTTAATGTCCGAATGGAACAGTCAAAACATTCTTAAAATTGGAAATGAAAACAAGTTAGTAATAAATATTTTAGATGCTTCTATTAAAAAAACTGAAATAATGAATGTTGGTGCAAAAAAATATGAGGAAAAAACTATATTTAATTACGAGTTATTTTATTTAGTTGAATATGAACTCTATGATAGTAGTGGTTTTTTAATAGCTAATACAACAGTAGAGACTTCAAGATCAACAACTTCTCAAAAATATATTTCCTTAAATGAAACCGAAATAATTATTAATGATTTATTAATTTTAGCAATGAAAGATTATATAAAAGAAGCGAAAAACCAATTATCAATTTATATGGGAGATTATTTAAGTCTTTAACTTTTCCAAAAATTTATAGATAATAAAACCAAAACTGTAAAAATTTCTAATCTTCCAATAATCATAGTAATTGCTAATATCCATTTTGCCCCATTATCTAATAAAAAATAATTTCCACTAGGTCCAATAATTTCACCCAAACCGGGACCAACATTTGATATTGCAGAAGCCGCGGCTGAAAATGCAGTTAGAAAATCTAAATTGAATAAACTCAAACTTACAGCTGATAAAATAAATAAAAATATATACATAAAGAAAAAACCCATGATTGAGTTATAAGTATTTTCATTAACTGTTTTGCCATTAAATCGCATAACCATAACTGCATGAGGTTGAGTTAATTTTCTAATTTGTGTAATTGCTCCTCTAAATAAAATTTGCAATCTAAATATTTTTATTCCACCAGTGGTAGATCCTGCACATCCACCAACAAACATAATAATCATCATTATTACAATGCCAAAACTCCCCCAATTAGAAAAGTTACTACTTGTATAACCAGTACCTGTTAAAATTGATGTAATATTGAACAAAGCAATCCTAAAGGCAGATTTTGTATCTATAGATTGATTAGTAGTTAGCCAAATTGTTGTTAACAAAATAATTATAAACAAAATTAGAAAGAATAATTTTATTTGATCGTCTTTAAAAATTAACTTTTTTTGATTGTGTAGAAATTGCAAATATAAGACAAATGGCAAACTGCCAACCAACATAAAAATAACACTTATAATCTCAATTTGAAAAGAATTAAAATATAAAAAAGATTCATTGTAATTTGAAAATCCACCAGTTGAAATTGTAGTCATTGCATGAATAATTGAATCAAAACCCTTCATTCCATTTAAAAAATACAAATAGGAACAAATAATTGATAAAAATACATAAAGTAGAAATAATTCAATTACAAAACGATTAACTTTAGGAATTGTTTTTTCATAAGGATCATCATGTTCCATGTGTAGCAGCTGCATTCCACCAATTTGTAAAGTTGGCAATACAGCCATTGCAAGAACGATTATTCCTATTCCTCCAAACCATTGAAGAAGAGATCTCCAAATTAATATACCCTCTGATAAGTTTTCTAAATTGTTAATAACAGTTGCTCCAGTTGTAGTAATCCCACTTACAGACTCAAAAAAAGCATCTGTATATGAAAGTGAAGATGATGAATACACAAATGGAATTGCACCAAAAAGAGATATTACTAACCAAGATGAAATTGTTAATAAAAATGCCTGCCTAATTCCAAGCTTAATATTTTTTTTTCTAAAAGAAAAATATAAAATTATACCTATAAAAAATGTGATTAGACTGGAATAAAAAAACTGTAACCATTCATAATTACCATAATAAAGATCAAAAAACATTGGTATTAGCATTGCCAATGCTTCAATACATATTAGTAAACCGATTATGTTTAATATCGACCTAAAGTCTCTCATTCTTTCTAATTAATTAATTTAATTCGTTATTTTCAAATGGCGTATCTAATGAAAACTGAGGAATATGAACATCAAAAGTATTCCCATTATCATTTTGCATCTCATAAGTTCCTTCCATAAAACCAGATGAAGTAGTTAAAGGGGTTCCACTTGTGTATTCAAATTTTTCACCAGGATTAAGTACAGGCTGTTCTCCAACAACACCTTTTCCTCGTACTTCTTGTAATGTGCCATTAGCATCGATAATTTTCCAGTGTCTGTTTACAAGTTGCACTTTTTCTTTGCCTTGATTATCAATTGTTACCTTATATGCCCATACATAATGTTGATCTTCTGGTTCAGATTGATCTTCTAGATAATATGGTTTTACTGTAATGTTTATTTTTTTTGTTGTTTTAGAATACATTGAAAAAAGCTCAATATACCAAAATTATTATAAACAAAAGTTAATTTGTTTTTTTTATTTCTACTCTTCTATTTGCAGGTTGTTTAGTGTCATCCGGAGTATTTACAGCTAAAGATTCTTCACCTTTGCCTAAAATTTTAATACTATTTTGATTAATTCCATAATTAATTAAAATTTCTTTTACAACTTCAGCTCTTTTAATTGATAATGATAAATTATATTTATTTGTTCCTTTAGTATCAGTATGTCCAACGACTAGATACTCATTAATAACACTTCCATAATTATTTAAAAATTTTTTTATTTTATCTTTACTTACTTCAGATAAATTGAATTTATCAAAATCAAAATATATTATTTGCATTAATTCTTTATTTTTATTTTTAGTAACAATTGTTACTTCATCTTTCGTTTCATTTTCTAAATTATTATTTTTATTTGTATTTTCGTGTTCATTTTCTTGAGTAGATATTTTTTCATAAATATTATGCATAGCGTTCAAGAAATCATTCTTGCAACTATTAATATCCCATGTTTGCCAATTTTCTTCTTGTTGCTCTGACCAGCAGTCTAATGATGAGATTGCTTTTGCTAAATTAAAAGGATCAATTTTTTTAGCATCTTTATAAATTGTCATCAGGTTATCATATGCAATTTTTATTTCGTTAATATTTTCCTCTGGCAACTTCCAATATGAAATTTCTTCAGGATAAATTTCATCAGTTTCTAAACTTTTGAGAGCTTTTTCAGAATATAATTTTGCTGAATTCCAATCATGCATCTCTTCTGCTTCAAAAGTAGCTCTTTTTTTGTATTCAGACAATAAGTGTTCTTGAAAGTTTCTTGGTTTATTAGTTTCCATAGTAGAAAGTTCTTTATAGCTAGCAGAGCAACCCGTTAAAAAAATTAGAATAGAGATAATTGATAATAAATATTTAAATTTCATAGATTTCCATTATCAAATTTTGCTGTCAAAACTAAGACAAAATTTTGACCGAATTAAGGTCCACCATTTTCTTTGTATCACACACATTTTATTATTGCGGAGTATTTAAAGATTAAATACAGAATTATCATATTTATATAAGGAGTTTATGATGATTAAACATTCTACGTCAGTGGATCAATCGGACAGAAAGGTTCCCTACAATTTAAGACAAAGTGGTCCTACACCAGTTCAAATGCTTATTTCAACCAGAGTGAGAAAATCACCTTATTGGCATTTGTCAATGGAGGCGGGATGTTGGAGAGCAACAGTTTATAATAGGATTTACCATCCAAGAGGCTACGTAAAACCAGAAGATGGTGGAGCAATGGTTGAGTATGAGGCAATAAAAAATCATGTTACTATGTGGAATGTTGCAGTTGAAAGACAAATTCAAGTTAAAGGCCCTGATGCTGAGGCTTTTGTTGATTACGTTATAACAAGAGATGCAACAAAAATATCTCCAATGAGAGGAAGATATGTAATTCTTTGTAATCAGTATGGCGGTGTTTTAAATGATCCTATTCTTCTAAGAATTTCTAAGGATGAATTTTGGTTTTCTTTATCTGACTCAGATATCGGTTTGTATTTGCAAGGTGTAAATCATGATAATAGATTTAATGTCCATATTGATGAAATTGATGTAAGCCCAGTTCAAATTCAAGGTCCAAAAGCTCACGCTTTGATGAATGATTTAATAGGCGATCAAGTTAAAGTTGATGAAATGCCATTTTATGGACTTGCTGCTGCTAAAGTTGGTGGAAGGGATTGTATAATTTCACAAACAGGTTTTTCGGGAGAAGCAGGATTTGAAATATACTTATATGACTCAACGAAATATGCTGATGATATGTGGAATGCTGTTTTAGGAGCAGGAAAAAAACATAATCTTATGGTTATAGCACCGGCTCATCATCGTAGAATTCAAGCGGGCATTCTATCTTGGGGTCAAGATATGGATAATCAACACAATCCTTTTCAATGTAATCTAGGTTATCAAGTATCTTTATCTGGTAAGGGAGAGTGGAATAAAACTTCTGACTATGTTGGTAAGGCTGTCCTTGAAAAGATGAAGGCTGAATTAAAAGAAGGAAAAAAACCATATAAGCTTCAGTTAGTTGGATTAAGCTTAGGAGGAAAACCTATCGAAGAATATGCTCCTGATTTTTGGCTTGTTTCTGAAGATGGAAATGAACCCTGTGGATTCATAACGTCTCCTTGGTATCATCCTGAGCAAGGAAGGAACATTGCTATGGGCTATATACCATTTGATGGAACTCTAAATAAAAATGGTTTTCCTATTGGAAATTATGGTCGCAAATTAAAAGTTCATCTACCTGATCAATATGCAGATACACCTGGTGTACCAGTAGATGCAGAAGTTGTGCCAATTCCTTTTACTGAATCACACAACGCTAATACCAGAGAAGTAGTAGATAAATAAAATATTTTAAGAAGCTCTATTTAATGAAATAGAGCTTCTTTATTTTAATAAAGCTTTTATTCTATCAATAGAGATATAACCAACAACAAGTTCTTCATTAACAAAAAAAGTAGGAGTACCTCTAGCACCTGATCCATTAGCTAAAAAAGAACTTAGTCTTACGATATTATTAACACTTTCTTTTGTCATATCGATATTTAATTTAGCATCATTTAACTCAAGATTTTCAATTATTTGTTTTAGTTTTGCATTATTTAAATTTCCTTCAACTTCAAACAATGCATTATGAAAATCGATACCTTTGTTCTGCATGTTTGCAGCTATAACCATATTTGCTAGTAATTTAGAAGACTCACTTAAAATTGGATGTTGTAAGAATACTATTCGTGTATCTTTTCTTTCACTTGCTATCTGAAGTAATTCAGGATGAACTTTTTTACAATATCCGCAAAAATAATCCATAAATTCAATAATGGTATTGTTTGCATTTTCATCACCAATTTGAACAATTCCCTCTTCAGGAATAACATCTAAAATTTTTAAATGAAAAGGCTTAGACTCATCAAAAAACAATTCTTTAAGAGTCATTTCAGCCTTTATAGGAAGACAAATAAACGCACTCATTATAACCACCAAAATTATTTTTTTAAAGTATCTCATGATTGACCCACCTTATTTAATATGATTAATGAAGTACAGTATTAAATAGTAATAATGAAATCAAAGTCAAAAGTAGTTGTCATCGGTGGAGGTGCTGTAGGCGTTAGCACTCTCTATCATTTAGCCAAAAAAGGTTGGTCAGATGTAGTCCTGGTTGAAAGAAAAGAATTAACCTCAGGATCAACATGGCATGCAGCAGGTTTACTTCCATTATTCAATATGAGTTATTCAGTAGGTCAATTGCATAAATACGCAGTCAAACTTTACAAAACTCTTGAAGAAGAAACAGGACAAAAAGTTGGTTTTAGTGTGGTTTCAAATATCCGTTTAGCAACTACTCAAGATAGAATGGATGAGTATTATCAATATTCAGGAGTTGCAAAAACAATAGGTGTAGATGTTAAATTTTTAACACCTGAACAAGTAAAAGAAATTTGGCCTCTTTGTAATACAGATGGATTGATAGGTGCAATTCAACATCCTGAAGATGGATACATTCAACCAGCCGATCTAACTCAAGCTCTAGCAAAAGGAGCAAGAGATAAAGGTGCAGAAATGTATAGAAATACTTCTGTAACTGGTATTAAAAAAAATAAAGATGATTTATGGATTGTAGAAACTGATAAAGGTTCTATTGAATGTGAGCATGTAGTGTCATGTAGTGGTAATTTTGCAAGACAAACTGGAAAGATGGTCGGACTTGATATTCCAGTTATACCTGTTGAACACCAATACATAGTGACTGACGATCATCCTGAAATATTAAAAAGAAAAGAACAAGGACTTCCTGAAATGGGAGTCTTACGAGATTCTGATAGTTCTTGGTATATGCGTGAAGAAAGAGGAGGATTGATATTAGGGCCTTATGAAAAAGGAGCTCCCGTTTGTTATGTAGATGGACCTGACAAAGAATCTGAATTTGAATTATTTCAAGAAGACCTGGAGCGTTTAGAGCCTCACATTGAATCAGCAATGCACCGTGTTCCTATTTTTGGAGAAGTTGGAGTTAAGAAAGTTTACAATGGTGCTATTTGTTATACACCAGATGGAAGTCCAATTGTTGGACCGGCATGGGGACTTAAAAATTTCTGGTTAAATGAAGGACATAGTTTTGGAATTACTGCAGCTGGTGGAGCAGGATGGCAAATTGCCGAGTGGATAGTAGACGGTGAACCTACAATTGATATGTTAGGTGTAGATCCTAGAAGATTTGGTGATTATGCAACAGAGGCATATTTGATTAAAAAAAATGAAGAAGCTTACGCAAATGTCTTTACTGTACACTATCCTGATGAAGAAAGAGAAGAGGGACGTCCATTAAGACAAGCTCCTTGTTATGATAGATTAAAAAATCTTGGTGCAGTTTTTGGTCAAAAGTTTGGTTGGGAGCGTGCTAACTGGTTTGCACCTTCAAAAGAATTACAAAAAGATGATTGGTCATTTAGAAGATCAAAATGGTTTGAACATGTAGGCAACGAGTGCTTGAATGTTCAGAATAATGCTGGCCTTTTAGATATGACGGCATTTGCTAAATGTCGGATTTCAGGACCTGGTGCAGAAGAATTTCTAGACTACTTAGTTGCAAACAAAATCCCTAAAAAAATTGGCAGAGTTAATCTTTGTCATGCACTAAATACTGCTGGAGGAGTTCACTCAGAATTTACAATTGCGAAAGAAAAAGAAAATTCTTTTTATTTAGTTTCAGCTGGAGCATTTCAACGATTAGATCATGATTGGATTCATAAATGGATGCCCAAAGATGGAACAGTATTTTATGAAAATCTAACTAACAGTATGGGTGTTCTTGTGTTAGCAGGACCTAAATCAAGAGATATTCTTTCCAAAATTACAAAGACTGATTTATCTAATGAAAATTTCCCATGGTTATCCTCAAAAAAAATCAATGTTGGTTTAGCCCCTAGTATTGCTATGCGAATGAATTTTGTTGGAGAACTCGGATGGGAATTACATCATCCAATTGAATATCAAAACCATATTTTTGATAAATTGATGGAAGCAGGAAAAGATCACGGGCTTAAACCATTTGGTATTAGAGCGATGGAAAGCTTACGTGTTGAAAAAACCTACAAATTGGTTGGTACCGAAATGTCTATAGAATATGCAGCTTTTGAGTCTGGATTAGAAAGATTTGTACATTTAAATAAAGGGAATTTTATTGGAAGAGATTCTCTTGTTAAATGGCAGCAAAATGGTTTTAAAAACAAAATGGTAACTTTAGAGGTTCATGATGTTGAAGATGCAGATCCTTTGGGTAATAATCCTATTTATAATAATGGAAAAGTTATAGGTCGTGCGACAGGAGGTAACTATGGTTTTAGAGTGAAAAAATCATTAGCTATTGGTATGGTGGAGCCTCAATTTGCAGATGTTGGTCAAAAATTAGAAATGGATATATTAGATAAAAAATACAATGTAACAGTTATAGAGGATAGTCCTTATGATCCTAAAAATGAAAAACTAAAACAATAGTATGAAGTTACTTGTCACCGTAAAAAGAGTCATAGATTATAATGTTCAAATCAGGGTTAAAGCTGATGGTTCTGGAGTTGAAAAAGATAATGTAAAAATGTCCATGAATCCTCCTGATGAAAATGCGGTAGAGGAGGCTTTAAGAATAAAAGAAGCTGGTAAAGCAGATGAGATTATAATTCTTTCTGTAGGTAATGATAAGGCTCAAGAAACTATTCGAACTGCATTAGCAATGGGAGCTGATAGGGGTATACATGTTAAAACGGACAATGATTTAGAACCTCTAGCTATTTCTAAAATAATTTCTAAAGTTGCAGAAGAAGAAAAACCATCAATTATTTTAATGGGAAAACAAGCAATTGATGATGATTCTAATCAAACCGGTCAAATGACATCTGCTTTACTGAATTGGCCTCAGGCCACATTTGCTTCTAAAATTGAAATTGACGGACAAAATGCAATAGTTACTAGAGAGATTGATGAAGGTTTGGAAAGGATAAAAGTTTCTATACCATTTGTAGCATCATGTGATCTTCGACTTAATGAACCAAGGTATGCATCTTTACCAAATATAATGAAAGCAAAGAAAAAACCAATTGATACAAAAGAAGCATCTTTACTTGGCATTAATATAGAAGCTAGGATTGAACAGATAAAAGTAGAAGAACCACCTGTTAGACAAAAAGGAATCATGGTAAGTGATGTTGCAGAATTGATTCAAAAACTTAAACATGAGGCAAAAGTAATATGACAATATTAGTATTAGCAGAACATAATAATATAGATATTAAGTCATCAACCTTAAATACTATATCTGCAGCATCGCAAATTGACCAAGACATCCATGTTTTAGTAACAGGTTATGAATGTGAAGAGCTAGCTAAAAATATCTCTAAATGTGAAAAAGTTTCAAAAGTATATTTAGCCAATAATGAAAAACTTAAGAATCCAATTGCTGAAAATATTGAACCTATAGTTGTATCTTTAGCCAATAATTATTCGCACATTATGGCACCCGCAACAACATTTGGAAAAAATATTTTTCCTAGAATTGCTGTTAAATTAGATATTGCACAAGTTAGTGATGTTATAAAAATATTAAGTTCCGATACTTTTATGAGACCAATTTATGCTGGTAACGCTATCGCTACAGTTAAATCAAATGATAAGATTAAAGTAGTAACGGTACGACCAACATCATTTGATCCTGTAGAAACTAGCGGTGGAAAAGAAGAGATTGAAAATATTTCTTTTGATAATGATAGTGGCAGTGTTGAATTTATAGATAGAGAAGAATCTCAATCTGAAAGACCAGAGTTGAGTACTGCTCGAGTTGTAATATCTGGTGGTAGAGGATTACAAAGTGCCGAAAATTTTAAACTTTTAAATGAAATAGCAGATAAGCTTAATGCGGCAGTTGGTGCTTCTCGTGCTGCTGTAGACGCTGGTTATGTTTCTAACGATTATCAAGTTGGGCAAACTGGCAAAGTAGTTGTTCCAGATCTGTATATTGCTGTAGGAATTTCTGGTGCAATACAGCACTTAGCAGGGATGAAAGAAAGTAAGGTAATTGTAGCAATCAATAAAGATGAAGAAGCACCAATATTTAATGTTGCTGATTATGGATTAAATGCTGACCTATTTGAAGCATTGCCTCAATTATCTTCTGAACTAGATAAATTAAATACTATCCAACAATAAATTAATTTATTACAATAAATAAAATGGAAGTAAAACGCGAGTCAATGGACTATGATGTTGTGGTTGTAGGTGCTGGTCCATCAGGCCTATCAACTGCAATCAAACTAAAACAGCTAAACCCTGAAATAAATGTTTGTATATTAGAAAAGGGATCAGAGGTTGGGGCACATATTTTAAGTGGTAATGTCTTTGAAACAAGAGCATTGGACGAACTAATACCAGATTGGAGAACTAAAGATTCACCAATTAAAACTAAAGTAACAAAAGAAAAGTTTTTATTCTTATCTAAGAATGGTTCGTTAAATTGGCCTACATGGCTTCTTCCTAGTGTTCAAAAAAATCATAAGAATTATATCATTAGTCTTGCAAATTTATGTAGATGGCTTGCAAGTGAAGCTGAAAGTTTAGGAGTAGAAATTTTTCCAGGATTTGCGGCATCTAAAATATTATATTCAGATGATGATCATGTAATTGGTGTTCAAACTGGTGATATGGGCATTGATAAAGATGGTAACAAAAAAGATAGTTTTGAACCAGGTATTAACATTAACGCAAAAGTAACAGTATTTGCTGAGGGTTGTAGAGGTCATTTAGGTAAGGAATTAATTAAAAAATATAATTTATCGAAAGATAAGTCACCACAACAATACGGAATTGGATTTAAAGAAGTTTGGGAAGTAGATGAAAGTCAGCATAATGAAGGTCTTGTCATGCATACTGCAGGATGGCCATTAGATAATGCAACTTATGGCGGCAGTTTTTGTTATCATGCTGAAAATAAACAAATATTTTTAGGATATGTAATCGGTCTTGATTATAAAAATCCTTATTTATCACCCTATGATGAATTTCAAAAATTTAAAACTCACCCAGCAATTAAGAAAATCCTAACTAATGGAAAACGTATCGCGTATGGAGCAAGAGCACTTATTGAAGGCGGTATTCAAAGTTTACCTAAAATGTATATGCCAGGCGCATTACTAGTTGGATGTGATGCAGGAACCTTAAATATGCCAAAGATTAAAGGTTCACATACTGCAATGAAAAGTGGAATTATAGCTGCTGAAACAATTGATGATTATTTAAGTAAATCTGTATCTCTTGCAGCATATGAAAATAAATTTAAACGTTCATGGCTTCATAAAGAATTATTTGCAGCAAGGAATGTGAAACCTAGTTTTAATTGGGGGCTAATACCTGCAATAATATTTACAGGAATTGATCAAATAATATTTAGAGGCAGGCTTCCTTTTACACTACAACACAAACATGCTGATCATGAAGCTTTACAATTAGCAAAAGATTCAAAAAAAATAGACTATCCAAAATACGATGGAATATTTACGTTTGATAAAACCAGTTCTGTTTATTTGACTGGAACTAATCATGAAGCTGATCAGCCAGTGCATTTACAATTAAAAGATAAGGAACTACCAATAAAATTTACTTTAAATGCCTATGATGAACCATCACAAAGATATTGTCCTGCTGGTGTATATGAGATTGATAAGACAGATATTCAAAATCCTAAATTTGTAATTAATGCGCAAAACTGTATTCATTGTAAAACATGTGATATTAAAGAGCCATCACAAAACATAAATTGGGTTGTACCTGAAGGTAGTGGTGGACCAAATTATGCAAATATGTAATATATTTTTAAAATACTTATTTTAATTAAATTGACTCATTTTCATTATGAATAAAAATAAAATTGTATTTACTTTTGCAACAGCTGAAGTAAATTTTATTGGTCAAATATTTATAAAGATTACTGAATTATTAACAGGAAAATTAAAATTAAAAAAATTATATGATGAATACTTATCTGAAAATAGACCACCTGAACTTTTTTGGGATGATGCAGTAAATAAATTAAATCTTAATTTAATAACTAATTTTAAAGACGGTAGTTACATTCCAAAAAAAGGAAAATTAATTGTTATAGCAAATCACGCTTTCGGAGTTGCAGATGGTGTATCCATATGTTCAGCAATTTCAAAAGTAAGACAAGATTATAAAATAGTTACACATAAAGTTTTAAGACAAGCAGAGGCAGTGAAAGATAAAATATTACCAATTGATTTTAATGAAAATAGAGAGGCCCTATTAACTAACATTAATACACGTAAAGAAGCTGAAAAAGTTTTACATAATGAAGGTGTTTTGGTGCTTTTCCCTTCTGGGACAATAGCAACAAAACAAAACTTAAAAAAGAATACAAAAGCTGACGATGGTGAGTGGAAACAATGGGTATCGAAACTAGCCCTCAAAACTAAAAGCCCTGTGCTACCAATTTTTTTTGACGGTCAAAACAGTCAATTATATCATATTGCTAATAAAATAGGACAAACCTTTAGATATTCTTTGTGTATGTACGAACTTAAAAGAAAAATTGGCGATAATATTTATATGTATTTTGGATCTTTAATTTCATATGAAACTTTAAAAAATATCGGGGATATCAAACAAATTACCGAATATCTTAGATTAACAACATACTCCTTAGATCCACAATTTAACAAAAAATAAATATTTATTTTTTATAACTAGCTCCTTATAGAGCTCTTATGTTAGGTTTTGTTGGGGCACGTGCAAGAAAAAGAAGAAGGAACAGATATTTATTTATTATATTTATTCTGGCAATATTTGGTATTTTTTTCTATTTACCTTCTATAGATTTTACAACAGAAGAAAAACAACCTTTGGATGAAATTATCCCTAGCAATGTTTTTGATGAATCAAGTTTAAGAACTGAAATAGAAGAACTTAAAGTTGAGCTGTTCCAAAAAGATCAAAGGTTAAAATTTAGAGATGATCAAATTAAAAATCTTCGCAAAGAAATAAATGATTTAAATAAATCGTTTAACACTGTCAAAAATGATTATGAACAATCCCTTAGCAACATCTCAGATTTAGAGAATAACTCTGAAGAAAATTATTCACAAAATATTGAACAAATAGTTTCACTTGAAAATCAAATTACTGAATTAAAAAAACAATTATCAAAGTATGAAAATTTAGTTCTTAAATTAGAAACTGAATTAGCTAATTCTATATCTTCTGAAAATACAGAAGAAGTAAATATTGAAAATTCAATATTAAAATCAGAAATTAACCAAATTAAAGAAAAAAATCTTAATTTTGAAAAAGAAATAAATAAATTAAAAACAACAATCGAAAATAAAGATATGGAAATTGAAAAAAAAGATAAGGAACTAGAAGATTTAATTTATTTAAAAGATTTACAACATCACGGTTGATTACTTATTTTTTTTTCTAAATAAATAAGGTTCTACAAAATCTCCAATCCATATCCCTCTTTTCTCCTGTTTTGCTTTTTCTTCTTCTTCAACATAATCTTTTGAATAATAGCGATAAGCTATAGCCCATCCATTCAGAACCATTTCACTATTTAAATCTAAATTATCTTTGTAGCAGATTCCAATAAATCTATTATATCGATCCTTACCTTGTGTTATGCACTCAATTTTATTATTACCAATTAATTCCTTTAAGAACTTTGTTGATTCCACACCACAATTCCAGACTTTACTATTTTTATTACATGTTTGATTTATTTCAGGTGCGTCAATCGCATGCAATCTTATTTTATTTTTATTAATATGTATAGTATCACCATCAATTACTTTTGCTTTTCCAAATATAGTTTTACTAGATAATACTGTGCTAAGAGTAATTAAGATAAGAAATAAATTAAATATTAAGATTTTTACTACCATCAACTAATAAATCATAAACATATTTTGCATGTGATCTGTTTAAATGTAAATCTAATGAAGTTTCTTCTTTATCAGTATTATTCCTAATAAAAAGTACTGGAATTTTTATAAAAATAGTTTGAACTACAGAAAAATTAGTTTCCAAAATTTTTTCTAAGTTCGCGACAAGAAATTTAGAAAGTAAAATAAATACCTTTTCCCCTTCAAGCCGTAAAACAGTTTTATTAAATGAAACATCAGTTATTGCTGTTTTTTCTGGATTGAGTTTAGATTCTAATAGAGAAATAATTTCATCTTTCTCATTTTCTGGTGTTTCGACTAACCATTCATTAGGACCAAGCCACATAATACTAATATTATTATTAAAAATTCTTACATTTGACTCTATTGGTAAAACCAGGTTTAATACCGAGCCTATATTTTTCATAAATTCTTTATCTGAACTTTTACCGCGTATATTTATTTTACCTGATGGAGCTCTTTCTTCTATTGTTACTCCATTGTAATTTTTTTTATCTATATTCAAAACATTACTGTAAGTTAAACTCATTGATTAACCCTTTGATTCTCAGGATCTATAAATATTGGACTAGTTATTTCTACCTCAATATTTTCATTTTCCATTGGAGCAATTAAAAAACTTCCTTTTTTTTCAAGACCACCTTTAATTAAAGCTAAAGCAAAAGAACATTTTAAATTAGGTGAATAATAACTAGACGTCACGTGACCAACCATTTTCATAGGTAGGGCAGTTATTTCTTCAACCAATTGAGATCCTTCTTCAAGAACTTTATTTGGATCTTTAGTTTTTAACCCAACTAATTGTTTCCTATCTTTTTTAATAGTATCACTTCTATATAATGCCCTTTTACCAATAAAATCATATTTCTTCTTACTAACGATCCAGTCCATATCCAGATCTACTGGTGTCACTGATCCATCTGTTTCTTGACCAACAATAATAAACCCTTTTTCAGCACGAAGTACATGCATTGCTTCAGTTCCATACGGAGTAATATTAAATTCTTTACCTTTATTTATACAAAGTTCCCAAAGATTTTTAGCATAGCCAGATGGAACATTTATTTCGTAACACATCTCCCCTGTAAAACTTATACGCATGACTCTACACTTTATTCCGTCAATATTAATATTCTTAAAACTCATATGAGGAAAATTTTCTTTTGAAAAATCAAAATCTGGAACTAATTTTTGCATTAATTTTTTTGAATTTGGACCATTTAAGCTTATCGTTCCATAGTTTTCTGTTACGGATGTTAAATATACTTCTAATTCTGGCCATTCTGTTTGTAACCAATCTTCTAATTTTGACATTACTGACGCTGCGTTTCCTGTAGTTGTTGACATGAGATAATGATACTCGTCTAATCTAGTTGTTACACCATCATCAATAACCATCCCATCGTCACCTAACATTACACCATATCGACATTTTCCAATTTCTAATTTTGACCAAGAATTTGTGTAAATTCTATTTAAGAATTCGCTAACATCTCTTCCCTTAATATCAATTTTACCAAGCGTTGATGCATCTAATATCCCTAGACTATCTCTAGTTGCTTTTACTTCTCTACTTAAAGCAGACTGAAAACTTTCATTCCTTTGAGGATAATACCAGGCTCTTTTCCATTGACCTACATCCTCAAATAAAGCTTTATTATCAATATGCCATTGATGCATTGGGCTTGTTCTCTCTAAATCAAAAAATTCTTTAACATGACGTCCAGCAATTGCTCCAAATGTCACTGGCTTATAAGGTAAACGAAATGTTGTCGTACCTAATTCAGAGATTTCAGTATTTGTTAACTCTGATATTATTCCAAGTGCATTAACATTACTGGTCTTACCTTGATCAGTTGCCATTCCTGTAGTTGTATAACGTTTTACATGCTCAATTGATTGAAAACCCTCTTTTAAAGCTAATTTAATATCTTTTGCTGTTACATCGTTTTGGAAATCTACAAAAATTTTTGTTCGTGAGATATTTTTCTTTGATGTAATCCAAACATTTTCGTGTTTGCCGTGCTTTAGATCATCTGTTTTGTAGTTTAGTTCACTAAGTTCATTTTGCTGATTATCATTTAAATATTTATATGTATCTTCTTGAGTTTTTAATAATATTTCATTTAAATTATAATTACCATTGCAACTTCCAACACACAATGTATCTTGATAAACTTCATTAGGAATAAAACTTCCATCTACATCTCTAAATTTAAGTTTTCCTTTTGATTGAGTAAATAAATGAACAGTAGGAGTCCAACCACCAGCAATTGCTAAAAGATCACATTTAATATTAATAGAAGATTTTTCATTATTGTTTTCAGTTTTTATTTTTCTTAATTTAACTTCTCTAATTTTTAATCTTCCAACAGTATCACTAATTTCATAACCTCTTAGTATAGTAATACCTAATTTATTTGCTTTTGTTGGGTAATATCCATCACTACTATCTCTTGTATCGACAATAGCCTCTACTTTTATACCTTGTTCAAAAAAATCTATTGCAGTTTCATAGGCACTATCATTGTTTGTAAAAAAAACTAAATTTTTTCCAGGTGCAACTCCATACTTATTTAAGTATTTTTTTGCACTGTTAGAAAGCATAATTCCAGGCCTGTCATTATTGTTAAATATTATTGGTCGTTCAATTGCGCCAGTTGCTAAAATAACTTTCTTTGATCTAATTTTCCAAATTCTTTCTTTAATATCATTTTTTTTATTTAAACCTTTTTCTGGATCAATTTCTTGCACTGCTAGTAATAAATTATAATTCAAGTATGCAAAACAAGTTGTGTTTTTAACTATTTTTACATTTGAATTTTTAGAAAGTTTATCAACTAATTTATTTTTCCATTCATTAATCTGTAAATTATCAATTTTAATGTCTTGATTTTTTGTAGATAAAATTTCACCACCGAGATCCTCTTCTTGCTCAACCAGTAAAACTTTATAATTTTTATTCGCTGCAATTTCTGCTGAAATTAATCCACTCACTCCTGCTCCAACAATTAGAACATCACAATGATAATGAAAATGTTCGTATTTGTGGGGATCATCTTTTTTTGGAGATTTACCAAGTCCTGCAGCGTGTCTTATAAAAAATTCATATGCTTTCCAAAACTTTGGCGGCCACATAAAGGTCTTGTAATAAAACCCTGCAGGAAAAAATGGGGATAGTAAATCATTTATAGCGCCAGCATCAAATTTCACTGACGGCCAATTATTTTGACTAAAAGCTTTTAACCCATCATATATCTGGACTTCAGTTACTCTTCTATTAGGTTCGGTATATTCTTTGGTCTCAAGCTGAACTATTCCATTAGGTTCTTCACTACCTGCTGTATAAATACCCCGCGGTCGATGATATTTAAAACTTCTTCCAACTAAATGAACATCATTTGCAAGAAGTGCAGAAGCTAGGGTGTCACCTTCAAATCCAAAATATTCTTTATTATCAAAATAGAACCTAACAGACTTATTATTTTCTAGATTTTTATTATTTTTGTATCGCATCTTATTTTTAAAACCTATCTTTCTTCGATGTTGATAAATTCCCTGATCCAATACTTGGCTCACCTGAAGGAGTAGCTGGAATATTTGCTTTTAATATGGGAGGAGCTTCTCCCATTTTATATACTGCAAGAATTTCATCGGTTGCTGTATTTCTTGCTAAATTAAACCATTGTCTGCATCCATATTCATGGTTCCATCTTTCATAATGAATACCTTTTTCGTTCTTTCGCAAGAATAAATATTCTGCCCATTGATCATCAGAGAGTTCAGGAGGATTTTTTGGTCTTGCAATATGCGCTTCACCTCCACAAGAAAATTCAGCTTGATCTCTTTCTCCGCAGTATGGGCAATTTATTAAAAACATGATTTAATGTGCTACGGCAGCTGCACCATGTTCATCAACTAATTCACCACTAGAAAATCTATTTATTGTAAAAGGAGCATTTAATTCATGTGCTTGATCATTAGCTATAGTGTGAGCAAATACCCAACCTGAACCTGGTGTTGCTTTAAAACCACCAGTTCCCCAACCACAATTAAAATATAATCCATTTATGTGCGTCTTGCTGATAATGGGGCTTGCATCAGGACAAATATCTACAATTCCTCCCCAATGACGAAGCATTTTCATTCTAGAAAATATTGGAAACAATTCAACTATTGCCATTAATGTATCTTCAACAATGTTAAAGCCACCTCTTTGAGTATATGAAGTGTATCCATCTGTTCCAGCACCAATAACTAGTTCTCCTTTATCTGACTGAGATACATACGCATGAATTGTATTGGACATTACTACAGTATCAATGACTGGTTTTACTGGTTCTGAAACTAGTGCTTGTAATGGTTTACTCTCCAAAGGTAATTTGATACCCGCCATATTGGCAATAACACTGGTATGCCCTGCAGCAGCTATTCCAATTTTATTTGAATTAATGGTTCCTTTTGTTGTTTCAATACCAGTTACATTTCCATTTTTTACATTAATACCAGTTACTTCACAATTTTGAATTATATCAACTCCCATTTCATCAGCTCCTCTTGCATAACCCCATGCAACAGCATCATGTCTTGCAGTTCCTGCTCTTCTTTGCAGCGTTGCTCCTAAAACAGGGTATCTAATGTTTGGTGAAGTATTTATTATTGGACAAAATTCTTTAACTTTCTTTGTATCAAGCCATTCACAATCGATATCATTTAGTCTGTTTGCATGCCACCGTCTTTTTAATTCTCTTACATCATGAAGATTATGAGCAACATTCAAAACCCCTCTTTGAGAAAACATTACGTTGTAATTTAATTCTTGAGACATACCTTCCCAAAGTTTTAATGCATGCTCGTATAAAGCTGCACTTTGATCCCATAAATAGTTTGATCTAATTATAGTGGTATTTCGCCCTGTATTCCCACCGCCTATCCAACCTTTTTCAATTACTGCAATATTATTAACTCCATGGTTTTTTGCTAGATAGTAAGCAGTAGTTAAACCGTGTCCACCACCACCGACAATTATTGCATCATAACTTTTTTTTGGCTCAGGACTATTCCACGTCTTTTGCCAATTCTCATGATGATTTAAAGCATTTCTAGCAATAGATAGAAATGAGTATTTATTTTTATTAAACATTATAACTCTTTATAGCAGTTTTAAAAAAGACCTTCAATTTCTCCATGGTCATTTAGCTTTATCGAATTTGCCGCAGGAACACTTGGTAGACCCGGCATGGTCATAATATCTCCGCAAACAACTACTATAAATTCTGCTCCTGATGACAATCTTACCTCTCTAATAGGTAAAACGTGGCCAGTAGGAGCGCCTTTTAAATTAGGATCAGTTGAAAAACTATATTGAGTCTTTGCAATGCAAACAGGTAATTTGCCAAATCCTTTAGTTTCAAAATCCTTCAATTGTTGACGTACTTTCGTGTCTGCCACAACTTCACTTGCGTGATAAATCTCTTGTGCTATTTTTTCTATTTTTTTGAATAGAGTTAAGTCATCTTCATATAAAAATTTAAATGTATTCTTATTATCTTCACAAATATCTATTACATTTTGAGCTAATTCAGTTGCACCATCACCACCATCGGACCAGTGAGTACACATTGAAGCCTTGACTCCTTGAGTTGTACAAAAACTTAGAACGGCATCAACTTCATCTTTAGAATCAGTGACAAAATGATTAATAGCAACACTTACTGGTAATCCAAATTTTCTAATATTATTAATATGTCTTTCTAGATTTACTAAACCTTTTTTAAGAGCATTTACATTTTCTTTTTTTAAATCTTCTTTTGAAACATCGCCATGCATTTTTAGTGCTCTAATTGTAGCTACCAAAACCACACAATCAGGTTTTAAATTTGATTTTCTACATTTTATATCAAGGAATTTTTCTGCTCCTAGATCAGCTCCAAAGCCTGCTTCAGTTACAACGTAATCACTTAATTTTAAACTAGCTTTAGTTGCAATTACAGAATTGCAACCATGAGCAATATTTGCAAATGGCCCACCATGAATTATAGCAGGATTATTTTCTAACGTTTGTGTTATGTTGGGCCTAATGGCATCTTTTAACAATACTGTCATTGGACCTTCTGCCTTTAAATCTTTTGCATAAATAGATTTTTTGTCTCGTGTATAAGCAATAGTAATATTTCCAATTCTCTCTTCAAGATCTTTTAAATCTTTTGCTAAGCAGAAAATTGCCATTATCTCCGATGCAACAGTAATATCAAAACCATCTTGTCTAGGATATCCATTTGCAACTCCTCCTAAATCAACAACAATAGATCTAAGTGATCTATCATTCATATCCATTACTCTCTTCCAAACAACCCTTCTAACATCAATATTTAATTTATTTCCCCAGTAGATATGATTATCAATCAATGCAGAAAGTAAATTATGAGCGGATGTAATTGCATGAAAATCTCCAGTAAAATGTAAATTAATTTGCTCCATTGGTACTACTTGAGCATAGCCTCCACCAGCTGCACCACCTTTCATACCGAATGATGGTCCAAGACTCGGCTCTCTTAAACAAACTATTGATTTCTTTCCTAGTTTATTAAGACCATCACTTAATCCAACTGAAGTTGTTGTTTTACCTTCTCCTGCTGGTGTTGGAGTTATTGCTGAGACTAGAACAAGTTTACCATCTTTATTTTTATTAAGTGACTCTATGTACTCCAAGTTTATTTTTGCTATATGACGACCCATAGGACTGAAGGCCTCAGGTGTGTCTGGTACATCAAGCCCTTTTAGAATTTCACTAATAGGCTTCATTTTAGCTTTTCTTGCTATTTCAATATCTGACATGAGACTCCTTAATTATTAGATTCTTAATCTATAAATTAACTTAAATATCAAACAACTTTTGTTTCATTAAAAGATAAAAAAATTGTGAAGAAGCTAATTTAACTCGAATTTCTGTTTATTATTATAAGAAAAATCTGAGTTATTAAATTGATTTAACCACTCTGATGTTTTTTTCATACCACCAAACGCATAGAAGTGTATTTTTTCAAGTTTAGAGTCTTTGTTTATTTCGCTATGTTCAGCAAGATCATAAATTAATTTGTCAGGAGTGCTCAATGTTGCAAGTTTAGTTAAGTTAAAAGCCTGTTTTGTAATAAATCTTAGAGAATTTCCAATACCGCAAGACCTTGCATAATTAACTAATGTTTTAATAGAGGCAGGACCTGGTATCCCAGCGTGGATTGGTAATTTATTTCCAATTTTTTCTAAATGTTTTTCCCAGTCGATTAAAGATTTAGCTTCAAAAAAAAATTGTGTTGCTAAATACATTTTAAAATCAACATTTTTTGCAAAATCATTCTTCTGTTTAATTGCTAAATCTAAATTTTCATTTGAAATATCTGGGCTTCCTTCGGGATGTCCAGCAACACCTACAAATTGATAATTATATTTTGAAAGAAAATCTGTTTTTAAAACATCAATTGAGGAAGAGATTTCTCCAGCTTGATTTCCACCACCACCAATAATTAATATTTTTGAACACCCAGATTCATTTGCAAGTTCACCAATATATTTTTCTAAGTCATTTTTATTTACAATAGTTCTCGCAGGTAAATGAGGTATAACATCATAACCTTCTAATTTTAATTTTTTTGCCGTTCTAATAACATTTTTTGAATCTTCATCTGGTAAATAAGTTATATAAACGTCATGATTTTTATTAAGAAATTCAGAAAAGCCTCCATATTTTTCGTAAACATTTGGAGTTGTTTCTATAGAATAACTATTGAGAAAATTTTTAACAATATTAATGGTTTCGTTAGACATAAATTTTTAAAGTTTTTTTATATTAATTAGATAAATGAACAACAAGTACTTTACTATAATTACTTTTTATCAATTCAAAGTAATTAAACATAAAAATGATATCATTACTAAACTTAAAGATTTTTGCAAATTTAATAAAATAAAAGGTACAATATTGATTGCTGATGAAGGCATTAATGGAACAATAGCTGGCTTAGAAAAAAACATAAATTCTTTCATTCTATATCTTGAAAATTTTAATTTTGAGAAACTTAATCTTAAACGATCAAAATATAAATATATGCCTTTTCAAAAACTAAAAATTAGAAATAAAAATGAAATAGTCACACTCAGAACCAAATTTGCTGATCCTACAAAAATATCTGGAAAAAAAGTTAAATACAATGAATGGAATAAACTAATTAAAGACAAAGACACTATTGTGATTGATGTAAGAAATGAATTTGAGGTTAAAATAGGATCTTTTGAAGGGGCAATTAATCCAAAAACTAAAAGTTTCACTGACTTTAAATCTTTTGTTCAAAAAAAACTAAATAAGTCAAAAGACAAAAAAATTGCAATGTTTTGTACTGGAGGTATCAGGTGTGAAAAGGCTTCATCATATATGATGATGAAGGGTTTTAAAAATGTTGCTCAGTTAGACGGAGGTATACTAAAGTATTTAGAAAAAACTCCAAAAAAAGATTCAATGTGGAATGGTGAATGTTTCGTATTTGATGGAAGAGTATCTTTGAAAAATGAATTAAAAGATGGAACTTACAAACTTTGTCATGCTTGTCGGATACCCATTAGTATTAAAGATACTTATAATAAATATTATGAACCAGGTGTATCTTGTCACAATTGTTTTGGTAAAACATCTGAAGAAAAGAAAAATAACTTACTTGAAAGAAATAAACAAATTAAACTTGATAAAAAAAGAGGAAATTTTAACCGTTTTATTAAGCAGTCAATTTCTGATTATGAATAAATAATACTTTATTTCATATAATTATTCTGTATAGACACTTCATGGCAAAAAAAACCTCATTCGCTCTTAAACAACTAGTACCTGAAGAAAATTCAAAAACAGGCACTAAGTATATTGTAAGAAAACCGACAAAAGGATTGAAAGTTGCTGAAAAGCTTCGAATGAAAAAATATGATCCTGTGTTAAAAAAACACGTCTGGTTCGTAGAAAAAAAAATGCCTCCTCATAGTAAATAATAGAATTACCTCTTTAATTTATTCTAAATTAACATAATTTAAATTCATGGTAGCCACTTATGGAATTCATTGGTTTAGACAAGATTTGCGATTACAAGAAAATCCATCTTTATTGTCACTTTCAAAAAAAGTTGATCAGATAATTCCAATTTATATTTTAGATTTAAATCAAAGAATTGGATCTACATCCAAATGGTGGTTAGAAAAATCCTTAATTAGTTTATATGACTCAATACAAAAACAAAATGGCAAACTAAATATATTTGCTGGTGATCCAGAGAAAATTATATCTTCAATACTAAAGAATTCAAATGTTAAATATGTATCCTGGAATAGACTATATGATCCATATTCAATTAAAAGAGATACTAAAATTAAATCTATAGTTACCTCATCTAAAATAGAATGCGACTCGCACAATGGATATCTTTTAAATGAACCTTGGAATATTAAAAATAAAAGTGGAACCTTTTTTAAAGTATTTACCCCTTACTGGCGACATTGTGATGAGCTACTAAAACTAAAAGATATTAAATTTAAAAATACAAAAATAAGCTACACCAATTCAAAATTTAAAAATGAAATAACTATACAAGATTTAAATCTAACAAACAAAAAAGAGCGATGGATCAAAAAAATTGAAAAATATTGGATACCTGGTGAAAGTAATGCAAAATTACAATTAAAAAAATATATTTTGCAAAAAGCAAATAACTATTCAGTTGGAAGAGATAGACCCGATAAAGATTTAACTTCAAAATTATCACCTTATCTTCATTTTGGAGAAATTTCTGCTTTAAAAGTTTATAATACCGTAAATATTGAAAAAAAAATTGATCCTGAAAATAAAAAAAAATTTCTTGCTGAACTTGGCTGGAGAGATTTTTCTTATAATCTTTTATTTCATTATCCAGATATGACTCATAAACCTATACAAAGTAAATTTAATAAATTTCCATGGATTAAAAATGCTAAAAATTTATCATTATGGCATAATGGTAAAACTGGTATTCCAATTGTTGATGCTGGAATGAGACAACTATATAAAACAGGGTGGATGCATAATAGAGTAAGAATGATTGTAGGCTCGTTTTTAACAAAAAATTTATTGTTACACTGGAAAAATGGAGAAGAGTGGTTTTTTGACACTTTAGTTGATGCTGACGTTGGTTCTAATTCTGCAGGTTGGCAATGGATCTCTGGTTGTGGCACTGATGCAAGTCCATATTTTAGAATTTTTAATCCAATATTGCAGGGTCAAAAATTTGATCCAGATGGTGATTATGTAAAAGAATTTGTTCCTGAGTTGAATAATATTCCAAAAAAATATATTCATAATCCTTGGGAGATGTCTATGGAGGATCAAAAGAAATATAATTTTGAGATTGGTACTTCTTATCCAACACCAATTGTAGATTTAAAAGAAACAAGAAATAGAGCATTATCAGCGTTTAAAACTATTAGTTGATGTGAGAGAAAAAATAGCAATTATTGGTTCTGGTATCTCAGGAATAAGTGCAGCTTACCTTTTGTCTTCTAAATATGATGTTTATTTATTTGAAAAAAATAATAGATTGGGGGGGCATACAAGAACTATTTATGTTGAAGAATCAACAAAGACAATCTCAGTCGATACAGGGTTTATTGTATTCAATGAAAATAATTATCCAGATTTAACAAATTTTTTTAAAATACTTGATGTGAAATGTAAAAATTCAGATATGTCCTTTGCCGTCTCAAATCAAGATCCTCAAATTGAATATAGTGGCAAAAATATATTTTCTCTTTTTGCTAATTTTAGAAATGTGTTTTCTTTTAATTTTTATAAAATGTTATTTGAAATAAGAAAACTTTATTTATTATGTAATAGCTTGAATGTTAGTGATTTAGAGCAAACTAAAACCTTAAATGATTTTTTGAAAACTAATAATTTTTCAACTTACCTAATAAATTATCATATTTTACCTATGATATCATCTATATGGTCAAGCAATATAAGTGATGTAAAAAATTTTCCTCTCATAACATTCATTAATTTTTTTAAAAATCATGCTTTATTTAATTTAAAAAAAAGACCTCAATGGAAATATGTAGAGGGTGGTAGTAATGAATATATAAAAAAAATTATTAATAAAAATGTTTTTGAGTATGAAACAAATTTCAAAATTAAAAATATTATTAGAGAAAATAATAAAATTAAAATAAAAGATGAGAAAAATAATATATTAGAATTTCATAAGGTAATATTTGCAACCCATGCAAATCAAGTATTGGATATTCTGGAAAGACCAACAGAAGAAGAAGTAAAAATATTTTCACAATTTAAATATTCAACTAATTTAGCAATACTTCACTCCGATTACACTTTAATGCCTAAATCAAAAATTGCTTGGTCAAGTTGGAATTTTTTAAATAAGTCATCATCTTCTAAATTTACTTTAACTTATTGGATGAATTTATTGCAAAAATTACCAACTAAACAAAATTATTTTGTAACTGTAAATCCATATAAAAAGCCTAAAAACATAATTAACGAAACATCATTTAATCATCCAATTTATACTACCGATACTATTTTAGCTCAAAAAAAAGTTATGGAAATTCAAGGAAAAAATAATACTTTTTTCTGTGGAGCTTACCTTGGATATGGTTTTCATGAAGACGGCATTCAATCATCCTCTTATATTTGTAAATTGTTAAATTGTGATTTACCTTGGAAGAGAGAGAAAAATTTTTATAATAGATTGCAAATTAATTTTAAATGATTTCTCAAATACTATTATCTAACATTATTCATAAAAGATTTATTCCATTTAAACACACATTGAAATATGAGGTACCAAGTCTTTTTATTAATTTGGATAATCTTGATCAATTAAGTAAAAACTATAAACTTTTTTCATTAAACTCTTTTAATCTTTTTTCTATTTATGAAAAAGATCATGGGTATAGAGACAAAAGGTCAATAAAGACATTCGTAAAAGATTCCCTCTCTAAATTTAATATTAAATATAAACATCTTAATATAATGATATTATGTTTTCCAAGAATTTTGGGATATGTATTTGATCCCTTATCAATTATATATTGTTATGATGATAAAAAATTAATATCTATTTTCTATGAAGTCAAAAATACGACTAATGAACAACATACCTATATTTTTAAAGGAAATGTAAATTTTGAAGATTTTAAATTATCTCATGAATGTGCAAAGCAGTTTTATGTATCTCCATTCATAGAAATGGAGGCAAATTATAAATTTTTTAATCGAATGCAAAAAGATAAAATAAATATTAACATTGATCTTTATGATAAAAATAATAAAAAAGTTCTAACAGCTACTCAGCATGGCAAATTTATAGATTTTAACTCAAAAAATATGTTTAAATTTATATATTATAATCCACTTTTTGGCTTCAAAGTAATGGCTGGAATTCTTTATGAGGCTTTAAAAATAATTTACAAAGGTGGTAAATATTATGGACGAAAAAAGAAGCTAAATGATACAGTGAGTTTTGAAGGTAATTTTTAAATGAATTTTTTTAAAACAAATTTTGATAAAACTGTCAAAAAATTATTAGTAAACTTTTTATCTAAAATTCGATATGGAAAATTAACAGTTCAATTTCCAACTGGCGAGGAGAGAGTTTTTGTCGGAAAAGAGGAGGATATATCTGCAAATATAAAAATTCATAATTATAATTTTTTAAATTTAATTTTCAAAAAAGGTTCTGTAGGTTTTGCAGAAGCCTATATGAATGGTTACTTTTCAAGCGCCGATTTAACTAATTTATTACTACTTTCTCACAAAAATGAGAGTTATTTTTTACAAAGTATAAATACTAATCTTTTTTTTACTACTTTTGCCAAATTAAAGCATTTTTTAAATAACAATTCAAAATCACAGAGTAAAAAAAACATTAAATATCATTATGATTTAGGAAATAATTTTTACGAAAAGTGGTTAGATAAAACCATGACCTATTCTTCTGCTCTTTTTGATAATAAAAATACCAATTTATCGGATGCACAATTTAACAAATATAGAAAGATTGCTGAAACTTTATCATTAGATTCAAATTCTAAAACTTTAGAAATTGGATGTGGATGGGGAGGTTTTTCATCATTTGTAGCAAAAAATTACAATTGTTCAGTTGATGCTATAACTATTTCTAAGGAACAATACGAATATGCTGCTAAAAAAATTCAAAATGAAGGTTTGTCTGAAAAAGTATCAGTTATATTCAGAGATTATAGGGATATCAAAAAAAAATATTCAAATATTGTTTCAATTGAAATGTTTGAAGCAGTTGGGAAAAAATACTGGCATAATTACTTTGATACAATTCGTAATTCTCTCAACGATGGTGGTATGGCTGCACTACAAGTCATAACGATTGATGAAAAAAAGGCTATAGATTATCAAAACAGACCAGATTTTATTCAACAATATATTTTTCCAGGTGGAATGCTTCCAACTAAAAAACAATTTGAATATTCGGCAAAACACGTTGGATTAAAATGTATTGAAAATCTAAGTTTCGGTGGTTCTTATGCAAAAACGCTTAAAATGTGGAATAAACAATTTCAAAAATCTTGGAATGATTTATCTCATTTTGGTTTTGATATTAAATTTAAAAGAATGTGGGAATTTTATCTATCTTATTGTGAAACAGGTTTTGCAAATAGTTCAACCGATGTTTCTCATTTCTTAGTTCAAAAATAGAAATGCAAAAAATAAAAGTATTTTTAGTCTTAACTGGCTATCAACTAACTTGGTTAGCATGTGTATTTGGTGAAACAAAATTTTCTAATCCTATGTTGGGCATCTGGGTTGGAATTATTTTCTTACTAACTTATTTTTATTTTAATCATAATAAACAAAAATTTATTAAGATTTCACTTTTGATTTCAGTTCCAGGATATTTTTTTGATACTTTATTAGTTTATTTCCAAATTTACGATTTTGAAACTATTGCTAAAATTGGCACTCTGCCATTATGGATGATTGTTTTATGGTTTAGTTTTAGTACTCTTTTTGATGAAATTCTTACTTTTTTTAAAAGTTATAAAATTTTAGGAATTATTTTAAGTGGAGTTCTAGGACCTTTAACTTATTTTCTTGGTGAGCCTATTGGAGTTATAAAAATATATAACTTTCAGATTTTTATTATTTCAATGGTATTATTTTGGATGATCTTGATGTTCTATTATCTAAATTACGTTATAAAAAATAATTAATTTTCTTGATCTACTTTTTTTGTTCTAGTTCTATTTAAAGTTCTTTCGAGATCCTTATAAGTACATAAACCAACATCCATTGGACTCTTTGCCTCAAGAACTGCTTCTCTGTACGTACCATTTCTTATAGCCTCTACTGTATTTTTTGTAGAGCCGGTAAGTTTTGCAATTTGAGAACTACTTAATTCAGTCGGATATCTTTTTATAAGCCACAAAATAGCATATGGCTTTTCTTGTCTTAAAGAAAGTGGGGTATATTTAGAATCTTTTTTTCTTGGTGGTAAATCTTCAATTACATCAGATTTAATAAGACTTAAACGAGCTGCATTATCTTTTTCACATCTTTCAATTTCTTCTTTTGTTAATTGATTATTATCAATTGGATCGTAACCTCTCATACTGACAGCAACTTCTCCATCAGCAATTCCTTGAACCTCTAATTCATGTAATCCACAAAATTCAGCTATCTGATCAAACGTTAAAGCCGTATTTTCTACTAACCATATCGCTGTTGCTTTAGGCATTAAAGGATATTTCATAACTGGCTCATATAATATAATCAAAAAATAATATATAACAAAATATGACTATGACAGATTTTTTTGAAGTAGATGAAAAACAAAAGACGGTTAAAATATTAAATTTAGATGATTTCAGTGTTAAGGATTTACAAAACTATATTTCTGAACTTCAAGCTGAAATACTAAGAGTTCAAGATGAGATAAAAAAGAAGAAAGATTTAAAACTTAATGCTGAAAAGTTTTTTAAATAATTATTTATTAATTTTTAGACCTTTAAATCTTTTTTGGAATCTAGCTACTTGTCCTTCAGATTCATTAAGACCAGCTTTACCACCGGTCCATGCAGGGTGAGATTTAGAATCAATTTCTAATTTAAGAGTATCACCTTCTTTACCCCAAGTAGATCTAGTTTTAAAAGTAGATCCATCAGTCATAACAACGTTTATTTCATGATAATTAGGATGTATGTCTTTTTTCATGACTTTCTTATATTTATATAGATTTCAAAGTAAAGTAAGTTTTTTAACTAATTCATTATGAATTTTATTATTTGAAGCAACTAAATCACTAGAATTTATTTCCCATGCATTTCCATCTATTTTAGAAATTTTCCCCCCAGCTTCTTTAACCAAAAGAATGCCCGTTGAAACATCCCATAAATTCAGATCTTTTTCCCAAAAGCCATCTAATTTACCAGATGCAACATAAGCAAGATCAAGGCCTGCAGAACCAAGTCTTCTTATTCCTGCAGATGATTTTAGGATTTCATCAATCTCACTTAAATAGTTTTTATAAATTCTTTCTCCAAAGGGAAGACCAGTGCCTATCAAGCAATCTGAAAAAATTTGCCTGTTTGACACTCTAAGTCTACTATTATTACACCACGAACCTTTACCCTTAGAACTCCAAAAAAATTCGTTTAAAATTGGATTATAAATCACACCGTCTGTGATTTCATTATTTGACATTTTAGCAACGATAATTCCAACATGAGGTATTCCATGAATAAAATTAGATGTTCCATCAATGGGATCAATAATAATGGTGTTTTCATCACCCTTTATTTCACCAGTTTCTTCAGTTATGTAAGTATAATCTGGATAATAATATTTTAGAGTTTCTAAAAGTGTTTTTTCTACTTTAATATCTGCATTTGTTACAAAATCTCCAACTGATTTAGATTGTATTTGTAAATTTTCTAATTCTCCAAAATCTCTTAATAAAATTTTTCCAGCTTTTTTTACTGCCTTTTCAAAGATATTAATTACAGCAGGCTGCATTAATTTTTTGATTTTTCGATATAACTACCGTCAATTGTACTTATTACTATTTTATCATTAACTGCTATAAATTGTGGTACAGATGTTTTAATATTATTTTCTAAAGTAGCTGGTTTATATGATGACGCAGCTGTTTGACCTTTTACAACACCTTCCGTTTCTATAACACTTAATTCTACAGTATCAGGCAAGTCAATTCCGACCGGTTTTTCATTATAGAAATTAATAATAACATTACTATTCTCAACTAAAAATTTTGATTGATCCTCAGTTAATATGTCTGAGCCAAGTTCTATTTGTTCATAAGTTTGTTTATCCATGAATATAAAACTATTATTATCATCATAAAGATATTGAAATTCTTTTTCATCAAGGATAGCTCTTTCTACTGTTTCTGATGATCTAAACCTACTATTCATTTTAGTACCTTCTCTTATTTCTTTAAGTTCAGCTTGTAAGTAGGCACCACCCTTTCCTGGTTGAGTATGCTGGGTTTTCAAAACTTTCCAAAGTTTGTTATTAATTTCTAAAATATTTCCAACTTTAATTTCATTTCCATCTATTTTCATAGTTTTATCTTAAGTTTTTTTTGTATATTTTTAATTTTCGTAAGATCTACTACATCAAAAGTTGGATTTAATAAAACCTTATTTTTTTTAGCAATTTGATTAATTTTATTTAAGATGATTTTATTATTTTTTAATTTTAAATAATCAATATTTTCGTGAGTTAATAATATACCAAGACCTTGATCATAGCCTGAGTCGATATAAAACTTAATATTGTGTGTCTTATATTTATTTTTAAGAAGGTTTATTAAAGTTCTAAGCCACTCTATCCCAAAACCTTTAATTAAAAAATATTTTATAAATATGATCGAAGTTTTGAACTTTGATTTTCGAAATTCTATTAAATTTTCAATTTGTATTAGTGTAGATACTGCAAAACAAATTTTTTTAGGCACTAAATAAATTTTTTAAGATTAACCATAGTGTCTACCATTCTATTTGAGAATCCCCATTCATTATCATACCAAGATAAAACTCTACAGAATTTATTTTTGACAACTTGTGTTTGACTCATATCAAATATAGAACTGCTCGAATTATGATTAAAATCAATTGAAACCAGAGGTAATGAGTTTGTTGTTAGTATTCCATTTAATTTTTTAGTTTTTGAAGCTTGAAGAACTATAGAATTAATTTTTTCTGGGCTAGTTTTTTTCTTACTTACAAATGTAAGATCTATAAGTGAGACATTAGGAGTGGGTACTCGAATAGCTGTTCCATCTAATTTACCTTTTAATTTTGGTAAGACTAGACTCAAAGCCTTTGCCGCTCCTGTAGAAGTTGGAATCATTGACTCAGCTGCTGCCCTTGCTCTTCTAAAGTCAGAATGGGTTTGATCAACAGTTCTTTGATCACCCGTGTAACTATGAATTGTTGTCATGAAACCACTTTCAATTCCTAATTTTTCATCAAGAACCATCGCTAAAGGAGCAAGACAGTTAGTAGTACAAGATCCGTTTGAAATTACGTTATGATTTTTTTTAATGGTATCGTTATTTACACCTTGAACAATTGTGGCATCTACATTTGAAGCTGGTGCTGAAATAATAACTTTTTTTGCTCCTGAATTTAAATGAGAAATCGCTTTTTCTTTTGAAGTAAAAACACCACTACATTCAAGAACAACATCTACCTTGAGTGATTTCCAAGGAAGGTTATTTGGATCTCTTTCGGAATAAAAATTAATTTTATGTTTACCAATTTTTAATCCATTTTTGATTGCGCTAATCTCATCTTTAAGAATACCGTGAACACTGTCATATTTTAGTAAGTGAGCACTGCTCTCAACACTTCCTAGTTCATTAATTGCTACAATATTAATATCTTTAGGATTTTTTTCTAATAAAGCTCTAAAAACAAGTTTTCCAATTCTTCCAAATCCATTTATTGCAACTTTCATATTTCTCCTTCTTATAAAGTTTTAATTATTTTTTCAATTAAGTAATCATCTGTTATCTTAAAGTGCTTATATAAATCTTTGTATGGACCACTTTCACCAAAAGTTGACATACCCACAAAATTTTCATTTTTAATATATTTTTCCCAACCATTTATTACTCCAGCCTCAATAGCAAAAATAGTTTTATTTCCTAAAATTTCATTTTTATAACCATCGTCATTTTTCTCAAACAATTCAAATGAAGACATGCTTACAACTCTTATCTTTAAATTATTGTTTTCAAAAAGTTTATTTGATGCAGAGCAAGCAATCTCAACTTCAGAACCAGAAGATAAAATTGTTGCATCATATTCTTTAAAATCTCTAATTTTATAAGCACCTTTATTTACAAGATTTTCTTTACGATTATCTTTTTGTAACATCGGTAGGTTTTGTCTTGTTAAAACTAAGATTGTTGGTCCTGTATTGTTGATTGCACATTCCCATGCTTCTATAGTTTCAATAATATCACAAGGCCTAATGACTGTTAAATTTGGTATAGATCTTAAAGATGCAAGATGCTCAACAGGTTGATGGGTTGGCCCATCTTCTCCTAATCCTATTGAGTCATGAGTCATTACATAAATAACTGGTATATTCATAATAGCTGATAATCTAATTGAAGGTCTGCAATAATCGGTAAATACCAAAAACGTTCCTCCGTATGGAATTAAACCTTTATGCAAAGCAATGCCATTCATTACTCCAGCCATTCCATGTTCTCTAATGCCGTAATGAATATAATTTCCATTAAAATTATTAGATGTAATTACATTCATATCTTTTGCCTTAGTGTTATTTGATCCAGTAAGATCAGCAGATCCACCAATAAGATTTTTTTGATAGTTTGAAATTAAATTTAGCGTTAGCTCACTTGATTTTCTTGAAGCACAATTTGTTTTATCATTAAAATGCTTAGATTTTAATTCACTAAGTTTTTCTGGAATTTGATGATCAATTTTTTGATAAAAACTATCTTTAAAATTTTTACTTACAATTAATTCTTCGTTTTTTGATAACCATGTATTTCTTGATTCTTCATTTCTTTTATAGAAACTTCTCCACTCACGTAATAAATCATTTGGTATTTCAAACGGCAAATAATTCCATTTTAATTTTTTCCTTGTTAAACTAATTTCATCTTCACCAAGAGGTGCACCATGTGATGAAGCTGAACCCTCTTTATTAGGAGAGCCGAAACCAATTTTAGTTTTACAAGATATAATTGTAGGAGCATCACTTTTTTTTTGCTTGAATTATAGCTTGATCAATTTCCTCATATTTATGACCATCTATTTCAATTATATTCCAATTATAAGCTTCAAATCTTTTTTTCACATTGTCTGAAACTGAAAGATCTGTTGATCCATCTATGGAAATAGAATTATTATCAAAAAACATAATAAGCTTATTTAATTTCAAATGTCCTGCAAGACTACACGCTTCATGACTTAAACCTTCCATTAAGCATCCATCTCCAGCAAAAACATAAGTGTAATGATCGAATAATTCTTTTCCGTAATTATTTGATAATTTTTTTTCCGCTAGCGCCATTCCAACTGCATTTGCTAAACCTTGAGACAAAGGCCCAGTAGTTGTTTCTATCCCTTCTGCACTTCCGTATTCTGGGTGACCTGCAGTTTTATTATGTAATTGTCTAAAATTTTTAATTTGATTTATGTCAATGTCTTTATATCCTGTTAGATACAAACAAGAGTATAAAAGCATTGAGCCATGCCCATTTGAAATAATTAATCTATCTCTATCAATCCACTCCGGATCATTCGGATTAAACTTTAAATGATTTTTATAAAGAATTGTTGCGATGTCTGCCATACCCATAGGCATACCAGGATGACCAGATTTTGCTTTTTCCACTGCATCCATTGATAAAAATCTAATACAATTTGATAATTGTCTTAGATTGTTGATATTATTTAAATTATTCAAATACTTACCTTTATGGTTGATATAAAATTATTTAATATGGGTTCATTACAGTGACAATTATAAAATTACAAACTATAAAATTATAATGGAAATACAAAAAAAAATTACAGTTCTAAGCGAAAACTTAAATAATCTAAGATCAGCTTTAGAAGATTTTAGGGATCATCATATTTCCAAAAAAGAAAAAATTAAAAATCTAGAAAATGAAATTAAAAATTTACGAAAAAAAATGTCCGAGTATATTGATGAATTGGAACTTCTAATTAAGAAATAACTATGCCTTTTTATAAGACAAAAATTTTAAACAGAGAAATATCATTAGAATATGAAAAAAAAGATGAAAAAAAAATAATAGATTCAATAAATTTAATTAATAAAAAAATTAATGATAAATTACAAAATCCAAAATATTCTAATGGAAAAATAAGTGATACTATATTGTTATCACTTCTCTCTATTGAGCTTCAAGCAGAGCTTTCACAAAAATTAAATATAGAAAGAAGTTCAGAAGTAAATAATGCCAAGAATGAAGAATATCTAAAGAACAATTTAGAACTTAAAGATAAAATACTAAAACTACAAAATGAAAAAAAAATTTTAGAAGATGAAAAACTGAAATTAGATCAAGAATTTGATGAAATAAATAAAAAAGTAGATGGCTTAATTGATATAATTAAGAATTCTTATTATGAATAAGATTAAAGATGAAAAATCAATAATTAGAAAAAAACAAAAAATTATAAGAGATAAGATTTTTAATAATAAACCATCTCATTTTGCTTTATCTTTGTTTAATGAATTTTTTGAAAAAATTAACTTTCAAGAAATCAATATAGTATCTAGTTTTATTTCCATAAATTCTGAGATAAATACAAGAGAGCTTAACAATCTTATATTTATTAAAAATAAAATTTTATGTCTTCCTGTAATTGAGAAAAAAAATAGTCATTTAATCTTTAAGCAATTTAAGATTGAAGAGAATTTTGTAAAAGGGCATATGAATATATCAGAGCCTCAAAATAATAATAAAATTTTAAATCCTGAATTAATTTTTGTACCTTGTTTAGCTTTTGATAATAAGGGAAATAGATTAGGTTATGGTGGAGGTTATTATGACAGGACTTTTGCTTATTTAAATAAAATTAATCATAGATTCATCTCTGTAGCCTATGCATATGAAGAACAAAAGTTAGATTACATACCCATAGATAAATTTGATTTTAAAGTCGATTATGTTATTACTGAAAAAAATTTATATAGCTTTTAATGAAAATTCTTTTTATAGGTGATATTGTCGGCAAGGCGTCACGAAAAAAAATTAAAGAAATTATCCCAACACTCAAATCTAAATACAATACAGACATGATTGTTGCTAATGGTGAGAATGCTACTTCTGGTTATGGACTTTCAAAAAAGGATGCAGAAGAATTATTTTCTAGCGGAATTGATCTACTTACACTTGGGAATCATGCATGGGATCAAAGAGATATGCTTTCTTATATTGAAGAAAATCCAAAAATAATCAGAGCTTTGAATTATCCTGATGGTGTTCCTGGAAAAGGATATTATAAGCTTGAACTTTTAAATGGAAAAAAAATTATAGTAGTACAAATAATGCTCAGATTATTCATGAATTTATCATTAGATGATCCCTTTAAAGGCATAATTGAATTTCTTCAAAAAGAGAAGTTAGGCAGTACATGCGATGCGATAATTATTGATATGCATGGTGAAGCAACTTCTGAAAAAAAAGCATTTGGATATTATGTTGATGGACAAGTTACGGCAGTTTTAGGTACACATACTCATGTACCAACATCTGATAGTGTTATTTTGCCAAAAGGTACAGCCTATCAAACAGATGTAGGGATGTCAGGGGATTATAATTCAATAATTGGTTTTGATATAAATAATCCAATCCATGGATTTGTTAAAGGATATAGGGCTGAAGGTAGATTTACACCTGCTGTTGAAAAAATAACTATATGTGGAGCTTTAATAGATATTGATATTAATACTGGTTTAGCCAAAAATATCACCCCAATTCAGGAGACATAATTTACATATATTAGACACATTTATCTAATACTTATTATCTTTACTAACATCGAATAAAATATTTATAAATCTAATTGAAATGGCAGGACACTCCAAGTTTAAAAATATTATGCATCGAAAAGGTGCTCAAGATAAAAAAAGAGCAAAGGTATTTTCGAGACTTGGAAGAGAAATATCTGTTGCAGTCAAATTCGGTGGTGAAGATATTGAAAGTAATATTAGGTTAAGATCTGCAATTGCTTCAGCCAAATCGCTCAACATGCCAAAAGATAACATTGAGCGAGCAATTAAAAAAGGTCAAGGGAATGATCCTGATAGTAATTATGAGGAAGTAAGATATGAGGGATATGGTCCTGAAGGCATTGCAATAATAGTTGAGGCACTTACAAATAATAAAAATAGAACAGCTGCAGAGATTAGGTCATCTTTTAGTAAACATGGAGGTAATTTGGGTGAAACAGGAAGTGTTAGTTTTGGTTTTGACAGATTTGGAAATATAACTCTCAATAAAAACTTAGTAAAAGAAGATCAACTTCTAGAATTTCTTATTGAAAATAATACCGAAGATTATGAGATAAATGAAACAGAGTATTCAATATACTGCGATCAAAATGATTTGCATGAACTTAATGATAAATTAATTAAACAGTATGGTCAGACTAACTCTGCAAGTTTAATTTGGAAAAGTAAAAATAACATAAATATTGGAAAAGATACAGCGGACAAACTATTTAAATTACTTGAAGTTTTAGAAGACAATGACGACGTTCAAGTTGTATCATCAAATTTTGAAGTTGATGATAATGTTTTATCTTCACTGACAGCCTAATGAAAGGAATATAGATGCCTGATAAAGCCTGGAAAAAAAGAGAAAGAGATGTTGCAAGTTATTTTAATGGAAAAAGGACACCTTTGAGCGGAGGTAATGGTAAAGTAACAAGAGCTGATGTAATTCATGAAGACTTATTTATAGAATGTAAATTAAGAGCAAAGCATACAGCAATTAGTTTATGGGATGATACAGCAAAGCTTGCCAAAGAGGAAGGTAAGACACCAGTAATAGCATTATGTGAAAAAAATAGACCAGGTTTTTGGGTTATGGTTCATAGCAGTGATCTTGAAAAAATTAAAAAATAAATATTATGGCAGATATAAATAGTTCAAATTTATCGACAGAAGCTCCAGATTTTTCAATGCTTGCATTATTTTTGCAAGCTGACCTTGTAGTAAAATCAGTAATTATAATTTTAATCTTAGCCTCTCTATATTCCTGGAATGTAATTATTTCAAAAATTTTAAGAATTAGGCAATTAAAAAAACTTGAAAAAGAATTTGAAGATATTTTTTGGTCTGGAAATTCATTTGATGATTTATATGAAACTTTAAATTTTAATCAGACAGATCCAAAGTCAAAGTTATTTTGTGCTGCAATTTTAGAGTGGAAAAAAAGTAAGTCTCAATATGAAAATGATACTTCAGATATAAATTCTTTAAAGGATCGAATGATGAGATCAATGACAGTTGTTTTTAATAAGGAAAGTGAAAATGTTGAGAGAAATTTAACTTTCCTAGCAACTGCTGGATCAACTGCACCGTTTATAGGATTATTTGGAACAGTATGGGGAATAATGAATAGTTTTAAATCTATCGCAATTGCACAAAATACTAATTTAGCAGTTGTTGCCCCAGGTATCGCAGAGGCGCTATTTGCAACAGCATTAGGCCTTTTTGTAGCTATTCCTGCTGTTGTTGCGTACAATAAAATTTCAAACGATTTATCAAAATACTTCATATCCTTGGAAACATTCATGGATGAATTCTCAACAATTTTTTTTAGACAATTAGAGAAAAAATAAATTGATTACCTCAAATAATTTTAACAAACGTAAGAAACAAAGATACACTCAAATGAGTGAAATTAACGTTACACCGTTTGTAGATGTTATGCTTGTTTTACTAATTGTTTTTATGGTTACTGCGCCACTTCTGACAGTTGGAATAAAAGTTGATTTACCAAAGGTTAAAGCTACTGCATTAACTGATATTAAAGACCCAATTGAGATAACTGTTAAGTTAGACGGAGAAGTCTACATTGGAGAATCAAAGGTTGAAGTAGAAAATTTGATTCCTCGGCTAAACGCTATTACTGAACAAAATACTGAAGCAAGGATATATATAAGAGGTGATAGAGTAGTAGCTTATGGAAGAATTATGGAAATTATGTCCATAATTAACTCAGCAGGATATATTAAAGTTGCATTAATTACTCAAAATCTTGAGCAATAAATGGACAGTATAAGCTATAATAGTTTAAAAATAATAAATTTTTTTGAAAACTTAAATCCTAAAACATCTGGAGTTGTTTTTTCAACACTAATTCATTTAATTATCCTTTTGTTTATGGTCGGCTTACCAAATTTTTTTTCTCCAAAAGAAATCTACGTTCCAAACATAATACCTATTGAAATACTTAATGTTGATGAAAATACAAATTTGAAAAAATCAGATACTAAAAAACCAGAAAATAAAAATAAGGAAACAACTGCTAAGCAAAAAAAATTTAATTCATCAGATCAATTAGAAGTAAAAAAAAATATTGAAATAAATAAAACAGAAATTGAAGAAAAAACTAATCCAAATCAACCAGTTTTGGAAATGAAACAAACTCCAAATTTAGAAGTTAAGGAAACAAAAAAAGTAGTTATCAAAGAAAAGGAAATTTTAGAGGTTAAGAAAAAAGTTGAAACAGTTAAAACTGATATAATTAAACCAAAACTCAAGCCAGAGCCAAAAATTATAAATAATGAAAATCTTAAATCAGATTTAGATGTTGAAACAAACATCAAGGATAAGCCAAAGTTAGAAAATGATGAGTTAATATCTAAACCAAAGCCAAAACCCAAAAAAGATTTTAGTATAGCATCAATGCTCAAAGATTTAAGAAATGAAAAAACAAATATGGTTCAAAATGAAGTTAAAGAAGATGTTGAAGAGTTTAATAATAAAAGCACAGATGATACTAATGAAAATATTATGCTATCAATATCTGAAATAGACATGTTGAGGCAGCAATTATCTTCTTGTTGGAATGCTCCAGCAGGTGCAGTTATAGAAAGAGGAGACAAAGTAACAATTTCAGCAAAAGTATTACAAAATATGAAGGTTTCACCAAATAGTATTCGCATTGTTGACACAAATATAGCTAAAACTAATCCCTTTTATGGACCAATTACAGATAGCGCAATGAGAACTCTATTAAACCCAGAATGTACACCGTTAAAACTTCCAAAAGATAAATATAATCTATGGAAAAATCTTACAATTACTTTTGATTATAGTATTATGAAAGGGTATTGATGAAAAAATTTTTTTTTGTAACCATTTTTATATTTTTTAGTTTTAAAGTCTTTTCTTTAGAGGTTACTCTAACACAAGGTAGTGTGAAGCCAACTCCAATTGCTGTAACAGAGCTATACTCAAAAGATTCACAATTAACTAAAGTAGGTAAAAATATTTCAACTGTTATTTCAGATAATCTTGAAAGGTCTGGACTATTTTTACCATTGGATAAAAGATCATTTATTCAAGATAATCAATCTCTATCTAATAAACCAAGATTTGAAGATTGGAAGTTAATAAAAGCACAGCACTTAGTTTCAGGTAAAATTTCATCTAATAATGGAAAAATATCTGTAGAATTTAGATTGTATGATGTGTTTCAACAAAAACAGATAGTGGGAAAAAAATATGAGACTAATGAAAAGAATTGGAGAAGAGTTGCTCACATTATCTCAGATTCAATTTTTAAAAATATAACTGGAGAAGGTGGATATTTTGATACAAGAATAGTATATGTAGCTGAAACAGGTCCAAAAGAAAATAAACAAAAAAGATTAGCAATAATGGACCAAGATCAATCTAATCATCGTTTTTTGACAGACGGATCATATCTAGTTCTAACACCAAGGTTTTCTCCTAACTCACAAAAAATTACGTACATGTCTTATGTAAGTAGAAATAATCCTAGAGTTTACATTTTTGATATTGAAACTGGCAAACAGGAAATAGTAGGGGAATTTCCAGGAATGACATTTGCTCCTCGTTTTTCACCTGATGGTAATCAAATCGTTATGTCCTACACTGATCCAGAAATTGGAAATTCTGAAATTTATATTCTTGATTTAAAAACGAGGATTTCAAAAAGAGTTACTAATAATTCTGCAATAGATGTTTCTGCAAGTTTTTCACCTGATGGAAAAAAAATAGTTTTTAATTCAGATAGAAGTGGACGAAGGCATTTGTATGTAAGTGATAATAATGGAAAAAATATTAAAAGAATTAGCAGGGAAGCAGGAAATTATTACACACCAGTCTGGTCTCCAAGAGGTGATATGATTGCATTCACTAAACAAGAGGGAGGACAGTTCTATATAGGTGTTATGGAAGTCGATGGCTCTAATGAAAGAATGATTGCAAAATCCTTTCATGTTGAGGGGCCAACATGGGCCCCAAATGGAAGATTTTTGATGTATTTCAAGGAAGAGAGAACTGCTGAGGATGGATCTGGAGGTGAATCCAGTCTATATTCTATTGATTTAACTGGTTTTAATGAAAGAAAAATAATAACTCCCCTAGGAGGGTCTGATCCAGCTTGGTCTCCCTTGATGCATTAATCAAATATAATACAAAAAAATATACGAAATTTTAAAAAAAATGTTAAGGAACTCAATATAATTTAGTATATCTACTTAAAGTATTAAGGGAGCAAATATTTATGTTTTACAAGTTTTTTATCTCTATATTTATGGTTTTATTTGTTGCCGCTTGTGCAACAACACCAAAAGATACAGCTGACTCTTCAGGTTCAGGATCAATTAGTTCTGGAAGTGATGTTTCTTCAGAAGGAACCATTACTGAAACTACAGGAAGCGGAATAGTTTCAGGATCTCAGGAAGACTTAATCGTCAATGTTGGTGATAGAGTATTTTTTGGATATGATAGTTCAGATTTAGACTCAGACGCTTTAGAGTTACTTCAAGACCAGGTAGCATGGCTGAAGCAGAATAGTGATGTTTCAGTAACAATTGAAGGGCATTGTGACGAAAGAGGAACTAGGGAGTACAACTTAGCTCTTGGTGAAAAAAGAGCTCAGGCTGTTAAAAATTATCTCATAGGATTAGGAATAAATCCTGACAGAGTTTCAACTATTAGTTATGGTAAAGAAAGACCAGCTGTTGTAGGATCAAATGATGGGGCATGGGCTCAAAACAGAAGATCAGTAACTTTAGTTAATTAATTATTATTCCTTAATACTTTGGCGCTATAGAAATATAGCGCCACATTTTTATCTTATTTAGAAATTAAAATTAGTTAATGTTTAAATACATACTCACAGTTTTAATTTTATTTTTTTCAAGCTATTCTTTTTCTAATGAAAGCGATCTAACAGTCTCGCAACAATTAGAAAGATTACAAAGAGAAGTCTCAGATCTTTCCAAAGAAGTATTTTCAAATTCACCGAATCAATCAAATGGAACAAATAATGATTTTGTTAAAAATCTTTCTGCTATCGATTTGCGAATATATGATATTGAAAGCGATATAAAAAACTTAACTTCTAATTTAGAAGAATTGTATTTTCAATTAGACGATATCTTTAATAAATTAGAAAATTTAGAATTATTTATTAGTAATTTCCAGTCAGTTCCTTTAAATAATGTTGAAGTAAATACTGATGTCGCTTCACAAGATAGTTCTGAGGTCAAAAGCAATACTTTAAGTGATAATGAAACTGAAAATACACTTGGAACATTAAATATTTCAAAAAACACAAATGATACAAATGAAGTTATACCTGAAGATCAGGAAGTAAATTCTAATGAAAAAGAAGAGGTCTTGTCACCTGAAGATCAATTCCAAGAAGCATTTGATAATATTAGAGATAAAAAATGGCAGGATGCCAAAACTTCATTCGAACAGTTTATTTTAGATAATCCTGATAATCAACTATCAGGTTCAGCACATTATTGGCTTGGAGAATTATATATTCTAGAAAAAAATTATAGAGAAGCAGCACTTATATTTGCAGAAGGTTTCCAAAAATTTCCAGATAGTATTAAAGCTGCAGAAATGCTTTTCAAACTCTCTCAGTCATTATACCAAGTGGAAAAAACTATTGAGGCTTGTAAAACTATGGAAAAATTAATTATTGATTTTCCAAAAAATAAAATAATACCTCAAACCAAAAAAAAAATTGTTGAGTATAATTGTTTAGAAAATAATGAATGAAGCTCACAAATAAAGAATTCATTAAAAACATAGAAAAAAAATATACTTTTGAAAAAAATCCTTCTGTTGCTGTGGCAGTTTCTGGTGGCCCAGATAGTATGTCATTATTATTCCTCACAAATGCTTTTATAAAATACAAAAAAGGGAAATTGATGGCTTTAATTGTTGATCATCGTATTCGAAAAAATTCTAAAGAGGAAGCTAAGTTGATTTCTACCTTCTTGGACAAAAACAACATTAACTCTCAAATTCTAACTGCAAACAAAGATAAAGTGAGAAAGAAAAGTATGAATGAGGCTAGAGATAATCGTTATAATTTACTTACAGATTATTGTATTAAAAATAATATTTTGCATTTATTTATTGCTCATCACAAAGATGATAATTTAGAAACCTTTTTGAGTAGAAAGATCGCTGGCAGTGATTTTTATGGTTTAAAATCAATGTCTGAGCTGTCATTTTACAACAGAGTCAATGTAATAAGGCCACTTTTAAATTTCTCAAAAGAAATGTTATTAGGCTACAATAAGATAAATAAAATAGAATATATTAATGATCCATCAAATATTAATTTAGATTATACTCGCCCTACAATAAGAAATTTTCTTAAAAAATCTGATCAAAAAACAATTAAAGAAATAAATAAAGATTTTGAGAATATACTTTTTTATTCACCATATTTCATTCAAATGATACTTGAGATACTTCTTAAAAATATTGTTCATGTTGATAGTAAACAAATTGTTATTAGTCTTCATAATATAAAAAATCAAAATGAAATTACTTCTGAAAATATTATAAGAAGAATATATCAGTTTTTATTTTATCAATCTAACGCTCCTCGATCAAATAAAACTAGAATCTTAATAAGTGAATTAGAGAAATTAAATTTTAATATTTTTAACCTCAAAGGTATGATTGTTAAAAAAAATGACAATTTTCTTACATTTTCAAGAAAATCTATTTAATTTTCTACAAAACTATTGTGTTTTTATAATAAATTCCTATGTATTAACTAGATGAAAAACATCAGTAAAAACATTGTATTATGGATTATTATAGGTTTGCTCTTAATTGTGCTTTTCAATCTTTTCCAAGGAAGTTCTAACAATAGAAATACTTCAAAAATATCTTTTTCTGACTTCATTGCTGCAACAGAAAGTGGGAATGTTTCTGAAGTTAATATAAATGGAAGCAACGTTACAGGATTTCTAAACGACGGACGATCATTTAGTACATATGTTCCAAATTATCCCAATTTGGTTGATAAATTAAATGAAAGTGGAGTTAAAATTACTGCTGAGCCCTCCGAAAGATCAATGCATCCACTTTTAAGCGTACTATTGTCGTGGTTTCCAATGCTTCTATTAATTGGAGTTTGGATTTTCTTTATGCGCCAAATGCAAGGCGGAGGTGGAAAAGCAATGGGCTTTGGTAAATCTAAAGCTAAATTATTAAATGAAGCAGTTGGTAAAGTTACATTTGACGATGTAGCAGGTATTGATGAAGCTAAACAAGAATTAGAAGAAGTTGTTGAATTTTTAAAAGATCCTTCAAAGTTTTCCAGATTAGGTGGTAAGATTCCAAGAGGTGCACTTCTAGTAGGTCCTCCAGGTACTGGAAAAACGTTACTTGCAAGAGCAATTGCAGGCGAAGCAAATGTTCCTTTCTTTTCTATTTCAGGATCAGATTTTGTTGAAATGTTTGTAGGTGTCGGAGCTAGTAGAGTTAGAGATATGTTTGAACAAGGTAAAAAAAATGCACCTTGTATAGTTTTTATCGATGAAATTGATGCTGTTGGAAGACACCGTGGCGCTGGTCTTGGTGGCGGAAATGATGAAAGAGAACAAACTCTTAATCAACTTCTTGTGGAAATGGATGGGTTTGAAGCAAATGCAGGTGTGATTATTATTGCTGCAACAAATAGACCAGATGTTCTTGATCCAGCATTGCTTAGACCAGGAAGATTTGATCGTCAAATAACAGTTAATAACCCCGATGTAATGGGAAGAGACAAAATACTTAAAGTTCATATTAAAAAAATTAAAGTTTCGCCAAAATTTGATTCAAAAATTATTGCAAGGGGAACACCAGGTTTTTCTGGAGCTGATTTAGCAAATCTAGTTAATGAAGCAGCATTATTAGCAGCTAGAAAAAATAAAAGAATGGTTACTCTTGAGGATTTTGAAAGTGCTAAAGATAAAGTGATGATGGGTGCTGAAAAAAGATCTATGGTCATGTCAGAAGATGAAAAGAAACTTACGGCATATCATGAAGCTGGTCATGCTGTAGCAACCCTTCACTCACCAGCATCTGATCCAATTCATAAAGCAACTATAATTCCAAGAGGCAGAGCCTTAGGTATGGTTATGAGACTCCCAGAAAAAGATCAGCTGTCTATGAGAAAAGATCAAATGAAAGCACATCTTTTAATAGCTACCGGAGGAAGAATTGCAGAAGAAATGATCTTTGGTAAAGATAAAATTACAAATGGTGCAGCAAGTGATATACAAATGGTGACAAATCTATCAAAAAAAATGATCACTGAATGGGGTATGAGTGAAAAATTAGGCCGTCTGAGATATAACAGTGACAGTGAGGAAGTTTTCCTTGGGCATTCTGTTGCACAATCAAAAAATTTGTCCGATTCTACAGCAAAACTAATTGATGAAGAGGTTAGGTCTCTTGCAGAAGAAGCTGAAAATAATTGTAGAAAAATTCTTCAAGATAATATTGAAGAACTGCATATAGTTGCTAAGGGTCTTTTAGAGTATGAAACATTATCGGGTGATGAAATTAAAGATTTAATAAAAGGTATAAAGCCAACTCGTGATGATTTTGATAATGATATAAATACGCCAAAAAAACCTGCTACCTCTGTTCCAAAAACAGGTGGATCAGCTCCCGCACCAGCAAACTAATTTAATTACTTCACATTACTTATTTTTTTGAATAAAAGACCTAAATGTCTAAAATTTTTGGTACCGATGGTATACGGTGCTTAGTTAACGAAGAACCTCTTTCAGCTGAAACTTGTCTTAAAATCTCAAAGACAGTTGCATTTATTTTAAAAAATAAGACCTCTAAAAATAGCAGGGTTGTCATCAGTAAAGATACAAGATTATCTGGTTATTTATACGAGCCTCTTGTTACAGCTGGATTTATTTCTATGGGTATGAATGTAATTTTAGTTGGACCACTTCCAACTCCAGCCGTACCATTGATGATTAAAACTTTAAGAGCTGATATTGGTGTAATGATTACAGCTTCACACAATACGTATGAATATAACGGACTAAAATTTTTTGATAGTACTGGTACAAAGTTAAGTTCATCAATAGAGCATAAAGTTGAAAAAATAGTTTTAGATAATAAAAAATATTCTAAAGTTACAAACAATACATTTGTATCAGGAAATGCAAGAAGATTAGAAGATGCTTCAGGTAGGTACTCAGAATTTTTAAAGAGCACTTTAAATAAAACATCTTCAAAGAAAAAATTAAAAATTGTTTTAGATTGTGCAAATGGAGCCACTTATAATATTGCTCCAAATTTATTCTGGGAACTAGGTCATAATATAATAGCTATAAATAATAATCCGGATGGATTAAACATTAATAAAAATTGCGGTGCAGTTGACGTTAAATCACTTTCACAAAATGTCATTAAAGAAAAAGCTGATATTGGATTTGCATTTGATGGTGATGGAGATAGATTAATAGTCGTAAATGAAAAGGGACAAGAAGTTGATGGCGATAAAATTATAGGACTGTTATGTAAAAACTATATAAAACCAAAGAAAAAACCTAATCAACATGATGTGATTATAACTGTTATGTCTAACATGGGTCTTGAAAAGTATCTCATAAATAAATTAAAATTAAAGATTAAACGAACATCTGTTGGAGATATAAATGTTATCAATCAAATGAAAAAATCTAAATCTATGATAGGTGGTGAACAATCAGGACATATAATATTATCAGAACATGCTAATACAGGTGATGGAATTTTAGCAGCTTTAAAAATTACTGAAATTTTAATATCAAATAAAAATAAGGCAAGTAAACTTTTTAATTTGTATGATGACTTTGCTCAGGAAAAAATTAACTTACGGTATAAAACAAAGAATACTAAACTTTTAAATATTCTTGGTAAGTTAAAAAATAATAAAATGTATAATAATAAAAGAATAAGATCTCTTGTTAGACTATCTGGAACTGAACCATTAGTAAGGATACTAGTTGAAGGACAAGAAATTGGTGATGTTAAAAAGAAGTCTCTAGAAATAAAAAAATTAGTAAGGCCTTATCTTGGTTAATAAATTTTTAGTACCCGCAGGTTTTAAAGATAGTCTAAATTTTGATGCATCTATTGAGCATAAATATAAAAATAGTATAATTAATTATTTCACAGATAATGGTTTTACCCTAATTAAGACTCCACTAATTGAGTTTAGTAAAAATTTAGATCGTAATACTCTAACTTTAAAGACAAACAAAAAAATTGATCAATTAAGTATTCGTAATGATATAACTCCACAAATAATTAGAATTGCCTCATCAAGACTAGCTAATAAATCACGACCACTTAAACTATGCTATTATGGTGAAGTTGTAAGAAAAGTGGGAACGATTTTAAGACCTGAAAGACAATTTCAACAAGTTGGTGCTGAGATTATTGGATCTAAAAGCTATAAGGCGGATGTAGAAATAATAAATCTTGCATACGAAACTTTAAAAAAAATTGGAGTTAAAAATATTGTTATTGAAATTACGGCACCTTTTTTTCTTGATAGTTTGTTAAAAAAAATAACTAATAAAGATTTAAAAAATAAATTAAAAAAATATATTAAATTAAAAGATATTAATAATTGTTTAAAATTATTGAAAAAAAATGAATTATATAATTCATTTAGAACTTTACATTTATGTTCTGGTTCAATTCAAAACAAAAAAAAATATATTTCAAAATTAAATAAAATAATAGGTTATGAAAACGAAGTTGAAAGACTGGTAAAAATTGCTAATTTAATTAAAACTTCAAAAAATGATTCCTTAAATGTAGATTTTTTTGACTTACAAAAAAATAAAAATTACTACAAGGGGATAAAATTTACATTTTTTGCTAAAAATGTTAGAGGTGAAATAGCTGGAGGAGGTCGATATATTTTAAAATATGGTAGTAATTCTGAGACTGCTATAGGATACACTTGTTACATGGATACAATTTTAAGATCTTCATCTTTAATCAATCAAAATAAAAAAATTTTAGTTGCATTCAATACTAGTGATAAAATTAAGCAAAAATTAATAAATAAAGGTTATAGTTTATTTAAAACTTTTGAAGATAATATTGATATAAAAAAAGAAGCAGAAAAGTTTGGAATCAAGTATTATTTAATGAATAATACAGTTAAGCAAATATAATGTTTTATACAATAGTTGGAACCCAATGGGGGGATGAAGGAAAAGGTAAAATTGTTGACTGGATTTCTTCTAAAGCTGACTTGATAGTCAGATACCAAGGTGGAAATAATGCAGGTCATACAATTAAAGTAGATAATAACGTCTATAAACTTAATTTATTACCCTCAGGAATAATTAATAATAAAAAATGTGCTATTGGTAACGGAGTTGTTTTAGATCCGTGGGCACTAATCAATGAAATTGATAACCTTAAAGAAAAAGGAATAGAAGTAAACGAAGACAATTTATATATTGCTGATAATATTTGTTTAATCTTACCTATTCATAAACTTCTTGATGAAATTAACGAAACCTCTAGAGGCAAAAAAGAACTAGGAACAACTAAGAAAGGCATTGGTCCAGCATACGAAGATAAAGTAGGTAGAAGAGCGATAAGAATTTGTGATTTAAAAGATCCAATATTTTTAAAACAAAAAATTGATAATCTTTACGAATTTCATAAAGATAAAATTTCAAAACATATTCATAAAATTACACATAATTATTATGAAGAACTTTTATCGATGTCTAATTATCTTAACTCTTTTAGTGTTCCATTGTGGAAAATAATAAATGAATTAGGTCAAAAAAATAAAAATATTGTTTTTGAAGGAGCGCAAGGTTCAATGTTAGACATTGATTTTGGAACATATCCTTACGTTACATCATCAAATACAATATCTGGGCAAATATTCTCTGGAACAGGCTTTAGTGATAGAAAAAACCACAAAATTTTAGGAATTACAAAAGCATATACTACTAGAGTAGGATCAGGACCATTTCCAACAGAGTTAATGGACGAAATTGGAGAACATCTTGGTGAAAAAGGTCAAGAATTTGGTACTGTCACAAAAAGAAAAAGAAGGTGTGGATGGTTTGATAGTGTTCTTTTAAAACAATCTATTAAACTTAATGGTATTACAGATATTGTACTTACTAAACTTGATGTTTTAGATGAACTAAAAGAAATTAATGTATGTACCGGATATTTAATTGATGACAAAAATTATGATTATTTACCAAGTGAAGAATTTTTATTCGATAAGATAAAGCCAATTTATAAAAAAGTTAATGGTTGGGAAAAATCAACTGCAGGAATTAACAAATTTAATGATCTTCCAGATAATGCTAAAAAATATATTGAAATACTCGAGGATCTTATGGAAACAAATATTTCAGTTGTTTCAACAGGGCCAGATCGAAAAGAGACGATTGATATAAATAGAACTTTATCTAATATTTGAAATCTTTTTTTGAAGTTTTTCTAATGCCTTCTCTTCAATTTGTCTTACTCTTTCTCTACTTATTTTATACTTTTTGCTCAAGTCTTCTAATTTTAATGGATTTTCACTTAGTTTTCTAAGTTTAATAATTTCTTTTTCTCTTTCATTTAAAACTTCAAAAGCTTTTGAAAATAAACTTCTTCGATAATCAAGCTCATCTTTATTTTCAATTATTCTGTCCTGAGTTTCTTGTTTATCTTCTATTAAATCCTGCCATTCAGTATCATGTTCTTCACCAAGTTTAACATTCAAAGATTGATCTGATGTAAAAAGTCTATTTTCCATATCGATTACTTCACCTTCTTTTACATCTAGCCTAGTTGCAATCTCTCTAACATTTTCTGGTGACAAATTACCTGAGTCAATTGAGGTAAGTTGATTTTTAATTTTACGTAAATTAAAAAAAAGTTTTTTCTGAGCTGCAGTAGTTCCAATTTTTACTAAAGACCAACTATGTAAAACATATTCTTGTATTTGAGCTCTTATCCACCACATTGCATATGTTGCTAATCTAAAACCTTTTTCTGGATCAAATCTTTTAACTGCTTGCATGATTCCAACATTGCCCTCTGAAATTAAGTCAGTAACAGGTAAGCCATATCCTCTATACCCCATTGCTATTTTTGCAACTAATCGAAGGTGACTTGTAACTAGTTTATGAGCAGCATCTGAGTCTCCATGTTCCTTATAACGTTTAGCTAACATGTATTCTTCTTCAGCAGTGAGCATCGGAAATTTTTTAATTTCTTGCAAGTATACTGCTAAATTTCCTTCACTTGATAGTACTGGTAAATTCATAATATGCCTATATCACAAATAAAATATAAATTAATATTTAAGCAACAATTCAATTAAATTCTTAAAATCTTCAGGAATTTCAATATCAAAATCCATCCTTTTTTTTGATGTAGGATGATCAAAACCAAGATGATAAGCGTGCAATGCTTGTCTTTCAAAATTTTTTAAAATCATGAATTTATTAAATGTATTTTTATCTTTTCCAAATTGATTAATTTTACTTTTTCCATAAATCTTATCACCAATGATTGGAGAATTTTTAGAAGTTAAATGAAGTCTAATTTGATGTGTTCTTCCAGTATGTAAATGGCAGTCAACTAAACTAGCAATACCAAAAGTTTTTTCTAATTTAATATCGGTTTTAGAATATTTTCCAAAGCCCTTATTATTTAGACTCATTTTTTTTCTATTTTTTCTATTTCTCTCTATGTACCCTTCAATTGATTGATTATCAGGTGTTCCCCAAACTATTGCTTTATATCTACGAGATATCGTATGTTCTTTGAATTGTTCGGCTAAATTAATATGAACATTATTATTTTTTGCAACAACAAGAATTCCACTTGTATCCTTATCTAAACGATGGACTATTCCTGGTCTAGCATTATCATTTAAATTACTTAGTTGATTATTAGTGTAATGCATAAGAGCATTTACTAGAGTGCCGCTTTCATTTCCAGGAGCTGGATGCATTACTAAATTTGGAGGTTTATTTATAACAATTAGTTCTTCATCTTCAAAAATAATGTTTAAGTCTATATTTTCAGCTGAATGTTTTGTTTCTTGTTTCATGATAATGTTTATAAAGTAATTTTCATTTTCTTTAGTTATGTAAGATGGATCTTTTATTTCCTTTTCATCAAGACTTACATTGCCATTTAATATTAAAGTTTTTATTTGTGTTCTTGAATACCCTTCCAATTTTGAAACGAGCACTTTATCTAATCTTTGTGAACTTAATTGTTTATTTATAGTTAATTTAAGATTATAGAATTTGTTCATGTCTCAAAAAATTCTTAAATTTATTGTAATATTTTTAGGTATATTAATTGTTGTTTGTTTTTTTGCTCTTGTTTATGGTTTGTATATAAAAACAACAAAAAAACAAAGTAATTTAGAAACAAACTTTATTGATTACAATTTAAATCTAGAAAAAGGGCATAAAATTACAGATATAGATATGATTGATAATAATAGGATTTTGTTTACAATAAAAAGTAATGATAAAGTTTATGCTTTAATATATGATATAGAAACATCAAATATTACAAAAATAGATACATCTAATGAGTAAAGATAATAATTTTGAAAATAATTTAAAAAAACTTGAGTCTATTGTTGAGAAATTAGAAAATGGTGAAGTTGATTTAGAAGAATCTGTAAAACTTTACGAAGAAGGAATGAATTTAAAAAAAGCATGTGAGGAAAAATTAAAAAGTATCGAAAGCCAAATTAAAAAAATTAAGCAAGAAAATAATAAAGTCACAAAAGAAGATTTTAAGTAATTTTCAAATTTGAGTAAAAATCTAAAAATTAGACTTGATCAGCTTTTAATAGATAGAAACTTAGCTGATACTAAATCAAAAGCCCAATCTATGATTATGGCCGGCCAAGTTTATGTAAACGATAAAATTATTACAAAAAGTGGTAACAGTTTTAATGAAAACTCAAAAATAAAAATTAAACAACTTCATCCTCCATGGGTATCAAGAGGTGCATTCAAATTACTGAAAGCAATTGATCATTTTAAGATTGATATTGAAAATAAAATTTGTCTAGATATAGGTTCATCAACTGGTGGATTCACAGAAGTTCTTTTAAAAAAAAACGCTAAAAAAATATATTCTATTGATGTTGGTACAAATCAACTTCATGAAAAATTAAAAAAAGAAAAAAAAATTATCAGTATAGAAAATTTTAACGCAAAATATTTAGATAACTCAATAATTCATGAAAAAATTAATTTGGTAGTCTGTGATGTTAGTTTCATTAGTCTAACAAAGGTTATAGAACCTAGCTTGAAGCTTTTATCAAGTAAAGCTGAGATTATTTCACTAGTTAAGCCGCAATTTGAAACTAATAAAATAAATTTGAAAAAAGGTATTGTGAAAGATCCATTGATTCATGAACAAGTATGTAATGATATATCGAATTGGTTTCAAAAAACAATTAAGGCTGAAGTTGTAGGTTTAGTCGAAAGTCCAATAACTGGACCAAAAGGAAATAAAGAATTTTTGATTTATAGTATTTTAAAGAAATCTTAAACAATGATCAGCTATAGTTGTTGCAACCATTGCTTCACCAACAGGAACAGCTCTTATACCAACACATGGATCATGACGACCTTTGGTAGATATTGTTGTTTCTTTTAATTTTGTATTAATTGTTTTTTTTGGTGATAATATTGAGCTTGTCGGTTTTACTACAAATCTAGTAATTAATTCTTGGCCCGTTGTAATACCCCCAAGAACTCCACCATTATTATTTGAAAGAAATAAAGGTTTTTTATTTTTTATTCTCATTTCATCAACATTAGAAATTCCAGTTTCATAAATACTGCTAAATCCATTTCCCATTTCTACTCCCTTAACAGCGTTAATAGACATCAATGCCTTAGCAATATCAGAGTCTATTTTTTCATAAATAGGTTCTCCTAATCCAGCTGGCAAACCTTTCACTCTAATTTCAATTATTGCACCTAAAGAGGAACCAGATTTTCTTGCAGTTTGTATTTCGTTTTCCCATATTTTAATAATTTCTTTATCAGGACTCCAAAAATTATTTTTTGGAATAAAATTATTATTCCAATTATCATAATTAATTTTATGATTACCTATTTGAATTAATGCACCTGTTATTACAACTTGATTTTTAATTTTATTTTTTATGATTTTTCTTGCTATTGCCCCTGCTGCTACTCTCATCGCAGTTTCTCTAGCACTGGATCTACCACCACCCCTATAATCTCTTATGCCATATTTTTTCCAATATGTATAATCTGCATGACCTGGTCTAAATTTACTTTTGATATCACCATAATCTTTTGATCTCTGATCTTGATTGTAGATAATTAGAGAAATAGGATGACCTGTTGTTTTTCCCTCAAAAGTTCCAGATAGTATTTCAACTTTATCCTCTTCTTTTCTTTGAGTTGTAAATTTGGACTGACCAGGTTTTCTTTTATCTAAATAGGGTTGAATATCTTTTTCAGTTAAATTTATGTTTGATGGCACTCCATCGACAACACAACCAATAGCTTTGCCATGGCTTTCTCCCCATGTAGTAAAGTTAAAGATTTTTCCTATTGAATTAGAAGTCATTTTTTAGAATTTGTAAATTCACCTAATAATTCTGAAACACTTTCACTCTCATCAACTGCAACCATTCCTACAGTGTGATAGCCACAATCGACATGTTGTATCTCACCAGTAACGGCACTACCAAGATCACTTAAGAGATACAAAGCAGAATTTCCAACATCTTGCTGATTTACATTTCTTTTAAGTGGAGCATTAAGCTCGTTCCATTTTAGAATAAATCTAAAATCACCTATTCCTGATGCTGCTAAAGTTTTAATTGGCCCAGCACTAATAGCATTAACTCTTATATTTTTTTCTCCCAAATCAACTGCTAAATATCTAACACTTGCCTCTAAAGCTGCTTTTGCAACTCCCATAACATTATAATGAGGCATAACTTGTTCTGATCCATAATATGTTAAAGTTAAAATTGATCCACCAGTATTCATTAAAGGTTCTGCTAGCCTACAAGCCTCTGTAAAAGAATAACATGATATATGCATAGTTTGTTTAAAATTATCAGAAGATGTATTGTAATATTTACCTCTTAATTCATCTTTGTTGGAAAAACCAATTCCATGAACAAGAAAATCTAATTCACCCCATTTATTTTTAAGTGTTTCAAAAACGTTATTCATACTTTGTGAGTCTGAAACATCACAAGGAATAATAGTGTTAGATCCTATTTCTTCTGCAAGTGGTTGAACTCTTTTCTTAAGAGCTTCTCCTTGATAGGTAAGTGCAATTTTTGCTCCCTGTTCTGCTAATTTTTTCGCAATACCCCAAGCAATAGATCTGTCATTTGCCACTCCCATAATCAGACCTTTTTTATTTTGCATCAACATATTGTAAATCAGTGTTTTTTTATAAATATAGATATATATACTTATAAAATAATATTCATATCTATAATATGCAATCAAATCAAAAATTAATAAATTCTGATAAAAAACCAATTGAACTTTTTCAAGAATGGTTTGAAGAGGCAAAGAAAAGTGAAATCAATGATCCAAATGCTATGAACCTTGCTACTATATCTTCTGACGGCAAACCCAGCTCGCGAATTGTTTTACTTAAATCATATGATGATAAAGGGTTTGTTTTTTACACAAATTCAAATAGCAAAAAAGGTAGAGCAATTAGAAACAATGATAGTGTAGCTTTAAATTTTCATTGGAAAACACTTCAAAGACAAATAAGAATAGAAGGTAATGTTTCACAAATTCCAAACGCTGAAGCTGATGATTATTATAATTCAAGGCCACTAGGAAGTAGAATAGGAGCTTGGGCTTCATTACAGTCAGAAGAACTAGATGATAGATCGACATTAACTAAAAGAGTAGAAGAGTTTGAAAAAAAATTTTCAGATAATGATGTACCAAGACCTTCACATTGGAATGGTTACTTAGTAGCACCTATTTTAATTGAATTTTGGCAAGATATGCCATTTAGATTGCACGACAGACTTGAATTTCGTAGGGAAAATGATGGTTGGGTTACAAGAAAATTATATCCTTAATTATCTTCTTTCCATTTTTGTAAAATCCATGAACTAGAATTTGATTTATTGTCACCACCTATACCCCAAAGTAACTGTATATTGTTTTCTTCACAGAATATTGATTCTGGTGTTGTACTATTATTTCTATCACCTCCATTTGCAAATTTAATAATTGATTTTGGATATTTATTTTTTACTTTTTTAAGACCATCGATGCACGTCTTATCTCCGTCATCAAATTCTATAACATCAATAACATTTTTTAACTCATTCATAATTATAGTTCTTTCAATAAAAGGAAGAAATTCCTTACCTTTCTTTTTTTGAAGCCATAAATCAGAATTTAGCAAAACTACAACTTCACCATGTTTAGCAGCTTCTTTAATTAATTTTATATGACCACTGTGAATTGGATCAAAACCTCCACTGACAACAACTATTTCACGCATACTTGCTTCTCCATTTTTCTGGATCTTCTAAAAATTCTTTTAAGTTTGAAACTTTATCTTCAGAATATATTTTTTCACTTTCAATATAACTTATTACATCTTTCCAAGTACACAGTGAGTGCATATTTACATTTAATTTAAATAATTCTGATTCATTGAAATTAAAAATATCATAATAAAATATTACAAATATATCTTTAACTTTTAATCCAGCTTCACGCATTGCGTTAATAAAAATTATTTTACTACCTCCATCAGTAGCTAGATCTTCAACTAAAAGAGCTTTTTGGTTTTTTTCAAATTCACCTTCAATTTGTTTGTTTTTTCCAAAACCTTTTGTTTTTTTTCTAATATAAATCATTTGTTTATCTAATTTTTGAGAAATAAAAGCAGCATAGGGAATTCCAGCGGTCTCTCCACCAGCAATAATTTCTGTCTCAATATTATTTTTAGTTAAATAATCTATAGCTTTATCAATTATAAAATTTCTTTCTTTTGTAAAAGAAATAATTTTTCTACAATCAACATAAACAGGACTAGCCAAGCCTGATGTAAGAGTAAAATATTTATCAAATGAAAAATTAATAGACTTTATATCTACTAATATTTTAGCTATCTCTTTAGACATTTTTTAAGTTATTTGCGCAATATGTTCAAATGATAAATTTCCAGGGACAATCATTATTGGTATTCTTAGGTTTGTTATTTCATTACTCACCAGAGAAGTTATTATTGGACCAGGGTTTTTACTATTTGGATCAGTATTGGCAGCTAAAACAAGAACATTAATATTTTTTTCCTCATCTAATAATTGTTTTAATTCAGATATAGTATCCCCCTCTCTTAAAGATAGAGCAGGATAGTCACCTGTTCTTTCTTGGACAAATGAGGCAGCTTTTTTTAGAATTGTTTCTGCTTCTTCTCTAGCTTCCTCTTTCATAATGTCTGTAACACCCTTGGTTGTTAGAACATCCAAAGGCTCTATGAATGTTGCAATTATAATCTTTCTTCCTGTTTTTTTTGATCTTGCACAAGCATATTCAAGAGCTGTTTTCATTTCTTCTGAATTATCAGCAACAACTAGAATATATCTATCATCACTCATTTACTTCTCCTAAATAAAGCAGCAGCAATAAAGCCTGAAAATATTGAAAAGATAATTACAAAAACTCCGTATGTAGCTGCATTTTCATTAGCAAAGTCAAATATTTGACTTCCTATACCAGTTTTTTTTATAACTATATTTTTTTGATCAGTACTCATAATTGTATTATTTCTTATATAGTAAATATCAACATTATAAATCCCTGGTATTGTATTTGTTGGAAAAAAAACGCTAGTTTGAAATAATTTATTTTTAATCTTTTTCATTTCAAAACTTTTATAAAATGATTGTTCTTTTTTTATTCTAACAAAATTTTCATTCCAACTTTTTTGGTCATTTTTGAAAATAAAATTTTGATTAAAAGTCTTATTATTTAAAATTTTTTCAAAACTTAGATCCTCATTAATTAATATCGATTCAGGCAAGATATCGCTAATTTCTTTTGATGAGGACAAAAAGAATACAGATGGAATGTTACTATAGGTAACGTATTGATTATTTATCCATATTCCAAAATACCTCTCTTTTTTTTGTATTCTCATTTTTGACGGCGGCCCTTTTATTGTCAAAAGTGTCTCATGATCATTTTTTAGTAATCCAAAAATAATAATTTCTTTTCCATTAAAATCTGTTTTTAATTCAATACTATCCTCAGATAAGTCAAAGTAAATTTCTTCAGCATGAAGAAAGTTATAAAAAAAAATTACAGTCAATAAGATTGTCAGATTAAAAGTAAACTTTATATATAAATTTTTAATCATCTATTTTTGTCACTTCTAAAATATAAAATTCTAAATAAAATCCAATTAATGCAAAAATTGATACTAATAAAAAAGATGCTTTCTCAATCAATATATCAATCACTAATATATCTTTTTGCATAAGCATATAAATTGGAATTACAGTGGATAAAATAACTATACTTAGTTTTGCAAATGAATCATTAAATAATATGTCCTTAAATATTTTATTAAGATCTTTTTTAATAAATACTCTGAAATTTGACCAAATATAAATTTTGTTAAATGAGTTTATAACAATTATTAGAATTAAAAAATATTCAATATTCTCCAGATTAAAACCAATGGTTGTAAAAATAAAATATATGAAGAGACAAACTACGATCAATAAATTTATTGAAAAATTAAATATTGATATCATATCATTAACAATGAAAATAAATCATTAGGTTTTAAAACTAGATCTGTAAAAATTTTACCACAGACACCCAGTACTAATATAGCCAAAATACCTCTCAAATATTCTGCCTTTAATTTAGAGCCAAAAATTACACCAATTTGTGCACCAATTACTCCTCCAAATATCATTAGTGCAGATAGCACAATATCTACATTATAATTTATGTAGGATTGAAAGAATGTTGCATTAGCGGTAACAAAAATGATTTGAAATAAAGATGTCCCAACTACTATACTTGTTGGCATTCCAAGTATGTATACCATTGCAGGTATCATTATAAATCCTCCTCCAACCCCCATCATTGCGGACATTACTCCAACTGCGAACCCTATCAGTACAGGCGGTATCGCACTTATATAAAGTTTTGATCTATGAAAGCGCACTTTGAATGGAAGTCCGTGAAACCAAGAATGTTGATGCAGTTTTGTTCTTTTTGTGTTTCTTGCTCTATAGTGTCTTATTGTAGTTCTTGCGCTTTCAAAAGCCATACTAAATCCAATAAAACCTAAAAAGAAAAGAAATAATAACTGAATAACTAAATCTATTTGCCCAAAGTTTTTTAGATAACTGAAAATATTTACACCAACTGTGGAGCCAATTACACCTCCTATTATGAGGAATATACCCATCTTTATATCAACATTTCTTTTTCTCCAGTGAGCAATAAAACCTGAAACTGAAGTTGCTAAAACGTGCGGAGCTTCAGAACCAACAGCTACAACTGGAGGTATACCTAAAAAAATTAATAGTGGTGTCATTAAAAATCCACCACCAACACCAAAAATTCCTGAAAGTATTCCTATACTCATACCAATAAAGATAATGAGAAAAATATTGACGTTCATTTCAGCTATTGGAAGGTAAATTGACATGTTTTTTATGAATTTATATAATTATTACTTAATAAGTACAAATTATATTTATTTTAGAAAATTATATAAAATTATTTAGTACTATGATTCCGATATAACTTACAATTCCAACACAACAAGCTGCAGAAAAACCAACATAAAATGGTCTTATGCCTAAGCTTTTTAAAGAAACTAAATTTGTACTTATGCCAACAGCTGCCATTGCTATTGCTAAAGAATACTCAGCGATAGATTTAATAATATTGATGATTAATTGCCAGTTATTATTAGTTAATATTTCAAAAGCTAAATTACTATTTTGAATTCCATAATCTCCAATTGATCTTATAAGACCCATAAGAATAAAACCAATAATGAATATTGGAAACATAGATATTAAAGATGGTTTGCTATTGTTTTCTCCAATATTATTTCTTAGATACATATAGCTTATTGTAGGAATGACGATTATCATACTGACATTTCTTACTAATTTTGTAATTGTCGCTATATCCATAGTTTTTGGTGAATTGAATTGTTCTGCATATATCAATCCAGCACCAGCAACTTGAGCTGTTTCATGTATTGAAGTTCCAAGAAATAGTCCTGATGCTAACTCATCTCCACTGAAAAGATAATATGCCATAAATGGATAGAGGAACATTGCAATTATTCCAAATATTGTAATATTCGCTATGGCATAAGCAACTTCCTCTTTATCAGCATTAATTGCAGGACTAGTTGCTACAATTGCAGATGCTCCACAAATACTTGTTCCAACTGCAATTAGTGATCCCATTTTTGAAGAAACATTTAATAATTTGCATAAATAATTTACAACCAAGATTGATATAATGATACAAGCAACAATTAGAGGTATTCCAACTATTCCAACTTTAAAAATATCTAAAAGTCCTAGCCTAATACCAAGACATATTATTCCTAATCTTAGAATAAATTTTAAAGAAAACTTAATTCCTTCTAATAAAAAATTATTAATATGAAATATATTTCCTATCAAAAGACCAAATATTATTGATAGCATTATTGGTGATATTGGACTTTTTTTTAAATTTAAAACTTCTTTTCCGATATAATCACTTAGGTATATGCCTGAATAAGCAATTACAAAACAAAAGATAATTCCTGGGAATATTTTATATATTAATCTTACCATTCAAAATATTCTTTATACAAAAAAAATATTTTTTATATATTTATATTAAACTTAGATATTTTTTGCAGTATTCCATTCTTCTTGAGTATTAACATTGAAAAAATTCTTTTCCTGGCTTTTGTCGAATTCAACAAATTTATATTTGTGTTTTTTTACCCAAAACATAATTTTACTATTTTTTAATTTTAACTCATTTTCTAAACTAGTTATTAACGATATATGCCACATTGCTATTACAGGATGATGCCTACTATTTGATCTTGCAATCAATATTTTTATGTTTTGATCATATGCCTCTAAAAACTTATCTAAAAGATTATTGGGTAAAAATGGGGTATCACTTGGAACAGTAAAAACCCATTCTTTGTTTATATAATTTTCTTTAGTCCACAACATAGATGTGTGAATCCCTGCTAAAGGCCCTACAAAACCTTTGAATTTATCTTCAATTATTGGGTAATTAATTTTCTTAAAACTTTTTAAGTCATTAGCATTTATTATTATTTCATTATTATATTTTTTAAGCTTGTTTATTATTTTGTCCAAGATTGTAATTCCATTTATTTTTGCAAAAGCTTTAAATCCACCTCCAAATCTTTTTGACTGACCTCCAGCAAGTATAGCAAACAAAATTTTTTTCTTATTTATGGTCAATTCTATGTTCCCCAGAAAGTGCTAAATATTTTTTTCCTTTTGCTCGTCCAATAAGTGTTAAATTCGAGCCTCTCGCCAGCTCTACACCCCATGCTGTGAATCCTGATCTAGAAATTAATATTGGAATACCCATTTTTATAGTTTTAATAACCATTTCACTAGTTAGTCTTCCTGTGGTGTAAAAAATTTTGTTTGAAGAGCTAATTTTTTTTAAAAACATAAAACCTGCAATTTTATCTACAGCATTATGTCTCCCAACGTCTTCCATATAAATCAATGGTTTATTATTATGAATAATGGCACAACCATGTATTGCTCCTGTTTCTAAATATAAACTCGGTGTTAATGTAATTTTTTTTGAAATTTCATAAATCCATTTATGTTTAATTTTCTTTTTGGATTTTAATTTTGATTTTTTTATTTCCGCATAGATATCCCCAAATACCGTACCTATTGCACAACCACTAGTTGTTATTTTCTTTCTTAATTTGTTTTCATAATTTGTTTTACGTTTTGTTCGTACAACAACCACACCTAAATCTTTATCAATTTCAACTTTTGTAATTATGTCATTTTTCCTAAGCATATTTTGATTCAATAAATACCCAACTGCAAGATATTTTGGGTGATCACTAATAGACATTAGCGTTACTATCTCTTGATTATTAAGAAAAATTGTAAGAGCTTTTTCATTAATAACTTTAGAAATTATTTTATTCCCTTTCTCATCAAAACCATTTAGTTTTGTAATTAAGGACTTATTATTAATATCAGGTGAGACTAAATATTTCTCTTTTTTTGCCATATGTTGTAATTAAACTAATAATATAAATGAACATATTAGAAATTTTCACAAATTCTATACTATTAATTATTACTTTAGATAATGAACTATGGGACATTATACTTTTATCATTATTTGTAAGTTTTACTGCCCTAATTATTGCATCATTATTAGGATTTATAGTAGGGTATTATTTCGCAATTTATAATTTTTATTTCAAAAAAATTTTTTTAATAATTATTAACTCATTGATGGGAATTCCTCCAGTTGTAGTTGGTTTAATTGTTTATTTTATTTTTGCATCAGGTGGACCTTTAGGTATCTTACAACTTCTCTATACACCTTCTGCGATGATTATTGCTCAAACTATAATAATTTTTCCAATAATTGCTTCATTATCTCATGAGATATTTTCTAAAAATTGGTATGAATTTAAAGATCAAATAAGATCCTTAAATATTCCTTTTTGGGGTTCTGTAAAACTTTTATTTAACCATAGTTATTTTTTATTAATAACAACATTATTATCTGCTTTTGGCAGAGCAATTTCAGAAGTTGGTGCAGTTATGATTGTGGGTGGTAATATTGATCATTATACACGAGTAATGACAACTGCTATATCGTTAGAAACTAGAATGGGAAATTTAGAATACGCTATGGCATTAGGTTTAGTTTTAATATCAATAACAATAATTATTTACTCGCTTGTATATTTATTAAATAATAGACCTGTTAAATGAAAATAGTAGGAATTGTTGGCTGGAAGGACTCAGGTAAAACAACTATTGCAACTAAAATTATAAATAAACTTAGCTCTAAAAATTTTCGTGTTGCTTCAATTAAACATGCACATCACGAATTTGATATAGATCATGAGAATACAGATAGCTTTAAGCATAGATTAGCGGGATCTTCTCAAGTAATAGTTAGTTCATCAAAGCGATGGGTTAAAATATCAGAGCTAAACAATTCAAAAGAAAAAACATTAGATGAATTAATTAATCAACTTTCAGAAATTGATATTGTAATAGTGGAAGGCTTTAAAAAAGAAAATCACCCAAAAATTGAAATAATTAA
>CACBAT010000009.1 GCA_902537325.1 uncultured Alphaproteobacteria bacterium
ATTCATGGAAAGTTATCCAAAGTTAATGAATGTAGAAGATAATTTACCAGCACCTGGGATAGAATGGGAAATTAATGTAGATAGAAAACAAGCTTCTAAGTTTGGAGCTAACATTACATCAATTGGTAATGTAATTAAACTTGCAACAAACGGTCTTAAACTTGGTGAATATAGACCTGATGATAGTAATGAAAGTATACCACTTTATCTTCGTTATCCAAACGAAGGAAGAACATTGGATAGAATTGATAACTTAAGAGTAACTACTTCAAATGGTTTAGTTCCAATATCCAATTTTGTAGAAATAGTTCCAAATAGCAGAACAGGAAATATAATTAGAGTAGATTCAAAAAATGCTATAAATATTCAGGCAGATGTAGAGCCTGGAACTTATCCTGACGGAAAAGTAAAAGAACTTGAGTACGTATTAGGAATTTCAGATACTGCTCCGTCTTGGAGAGGAAGAACTTTAGATTTACCTCGTTATGAATTAGATAACAAAGTAAGGGCTGAACTTATTGGAGAAAATGAAGATCAAAAAGAAGCTCAAGAATTTTTAACAGGAGCTTTTGGTGTAGCTTTATTTTTAATGCTAATGATACTTCTATTGCAGTTTAATAGTTTTTATAGTGCATTCTTAATTCTTTTTGCAGTAGTAATGTCCACAGCTGGTGTTTTTATAGGTCTAATGGTAACAGCACAGCCATTTGGTATTGTTATGTCAGGAGTTGGAGTAATTGCTCTTGCTGGAATAGTTGTAAATAATAATATTATATTGATTGATACATTTGATTTTTTAAAGACTAAAACATCTAGTATTAGAGAAGCCATTATCAAAACAGGGGCACAGAGACTGAGACCAGTTTTACTTACAACAACTACAACAGTACTAGGATTATTACCAATGGTTACAATGACAAATGTTGACTTCATATCTAGAGAAATAACCAGAGGTTCGCCAGATACACAGTGGTGGGTTCAATTATCAACAGCTATAGTATTTGGACTACTTTTTGCGACATTTCTCACATTAGTTGTAACACCATCAGCATTAATGTTTAGAGAAAACATTAAGAATTGGTATAAAAATAAAATTTCTAGTTAAATTTTTTCTAATAAACATTAAATTTATGACTATTAAATCTATTACTGTCTATTGTTCATCTTCAGATAAATTAAGTAATAAATATTATCAAGATGCAGAAGAAATTAGCAAATTATTATCATCATTTAAAATAAATATTGTCTACGGTGGGGCAAAAGTTGGTATTATGGGTGTGGTTGCTAAGACAGCAAAAAAATATAAAAATATAGTTACGGGAGTTATTCCAAATTTTTTATCTGAGAGAGAAATAATTTTTGAAAATATAGATGAATTAAAAATAGTGGATAATATGTCTGAAAGAAAAAAGTTACTATTTGAGTTAGGTGATGCGTATTTAGCATTGCCAGGAGGAACAGGTACTTTAGAAGAAATAGTAGAAGTTGTATCTTGGAAAGTAATGGGGATTCACAATAAGCCAATAATATTTTTTAATAAAAATAATTTCTGGGATAATCTATTTCAGCAATTTAAATTTTTTGAAGATGAAAATTTTTCAAATAAAAATTTACAAAACAGTTTTCACATTATAGATACGGTTGATCAATTAAAAAATATATTAATTAAATGGCAAAAATAAAAGTTAAAAACCCTATAGTTGAAATGGATGGAGATGAAATGACCAGAATCATCTGGGAGTACATCAAAGAACAATTAATTTTGCCCTATATTGATATAGATATCAAATATTTTGATCTTGGAGTGATTAAAAGAGATGAGACAAATGATCAAATCACAATAGATGCTGCCGAGGCGGTAAAAAAATATGGTGTAGGAATAAAATGTGCAACAATTACTCCTGATGAAAATCGAGTAGAGGAATTTAAATTAAAACAAATGTGGCGTTCTCCCAATGGAACAATAAGAAATATACTGGGAGGAACAATATTTAGACAGCCAATTATATGCAAAAATGTTCCAAGAATAATTACAAACTGGAATCATCCAATTGTAGTTGCTAGACATGCCTTTGGTGATCAATATAGAGCGACTGACACATTAATTAATAAACCAGGAACTCTTAAAATGGTTTTTGAGCCTAAAGATGGATCTGAAGGATTTACAAAAGATGTATATGAATTTGAAAAACCTGGTGTGGCCCTATCAATGTATAATTTAGATAATTCAATTAAAGACTTTGCTAGAGCTTGTTTTAATTATGGACTTAACCTTGGTTGGCCAGTTTACCTTTCTACTAAAAATACTATTTTAAAAGTCTACGATGGAAGATTTAAAGATTTATTTCAGGATGTATTTGATACTGAATTTAAAAATAAGTTTAAAGAAAAAGACATAGTTTATGAGCATAGATTAATCGATGATATGGTTGCCTCAGCTTTAAAATGGGAGGGTAATTTTATTTGGGCTTGTAAAAATTATGATGGAGATGTTCAATCAGATTCTGTTGCTCAAGGATTTGGATCACTAGGTTTAATGACAAGTGTGTTAATGACCCCAGATGGTAAAACAGTAGAAGCTGAAGCAGCGCATGGAACTGTTACAAGACATTATAGAAATCATCAGAAAGGTATAGAAACTTCAACTAATCCTATTGCATCAATCTTTGCTTGGACAAGAGGTTTAAGTTTTAGAGGAGAATTTGATGGTAATAATGAATTAATAAATTTTGCTAAAAAATTAGAAGAAACGTGTATCAAAACTGTAGAAAGTGGTGAAATGACAAAAGATCTAGCAATATTAATTAACAAAGATCAGAAATGGTTAAACACTCAAGATTTTTTAAGCGCAATAAAAAACAATTTTCAAATTAACTAATAGAGTTTAATTTATCTTCTACGTATTTTATACTTTCATTAATTTGACTAACATCTGATCCTCCTCCTTGAGCAAGATCTTTTCTACCACCCCCACCCTTGCCACCTAGAATAATCGAAATTTCTCTTATTTCTTTTGAAGCATCAAAAAGGTCTATAATATCTTCAGTAACTCCTAGCACTATAGATAGTTTGTTCTTATTATTTGAAATTATTAACGAAACACTATTTTTCTTATATTGTTTTTTTTGCTCATCAATAAATGTTTTCAAAGATTTATTAGGGTAGTCTTCAGCAATCAAGTATATGAAATTTAATTCTTTGATTTTTTTTACAACAATATTATCAATATTTTTTGATATAGACATATTTTGTTTTAATTTTTCGTGTATCTGAATTAATTCTTTAATTAACAAACCTTTGTCTTCAGATTGATTTTTAAAATTATAATTAGCATTAATCTTTTTAATTTTATTCTTTAAATCTTCAATTTGATTATCTTGGTTTTTATTTTTTTCTAATAAATTTCTTTCTATTTCTTTAAAATATTTATCCACTGCAACATTAGATACAGCCTCTATTCTTCTTATTCCAGATGCAACACTAGATTGATTAGTTATTTTAAATTTACCTATTTCCCCTAATTTAACTACATGAGTTCCTCCGCATAATTCTTTTGAAAAGAATGATCCATTTTCTTGACCCATTGTTACTACTCTTACTTCATCGCTATATTTTTCTCCAAACAATGCCATCGCACCTTCTTCAATAGCTTTTTTTTGATCCACAATTTTAATTTCAACAATTCCATTTTTTTGAATTTGATCATTTACAATTTCTTCAATATTCATGAGTTGATCTTTTTCAATTGGATTATTGTGACTAAAATCAAATCTAAGTTTTTCTGAATTTACAAGTGAGCCCTTCTGCGTGACATGGTTGCCAAGTATTTTTCTAAGAGCAGCATGTAATAAATGAGTTGAAGAATGATTATATTTAATAAAATCTCTATTCAATGTATTAATTCTTGCTTTAATAGTATCTTCAATTTCGCATTCACCACTAATTACTTTACCTTTGTGAAGAAAATAGTTTCCAAATATTTTTGTAGTATTCATAACTTCAAACTTAAAGCTATCATTTTCAAAAAAACCATGATCTCCCACCTGACCACCACTTTCCCCATAAAAAGGTGTTTGATTTAATATTATAATTGCTTCTTGATCTTTTTTAATTTTATCTACTGACTTACTTTCTGATATGATTGAAATTATTTTACAATCAGCTTCCATATCAGAATATCCTAAAAATTCTGTTGGATCTATTTTAGAAGTTATTTCAAACCAAATGCCTTCATCCTCGATGTCTCCTGTACCTTTCCAACTTTGTCTTGCTCTTTCCTTTTGATCTAACATTTTTTGTTCAAATGTTTTTATATCGACTTCAATATTTTTACTTTTCAAATAATCTTGTGTTAAATCTAAGGGAAATCCATAGGTGTCGTATAATTTAAATGCTACTTCTCCATTAAATATATTTGTTGAGTTAGAAATTTCCTCATCTAAAATTTTAATTCCTTTTTCAACAGTTTCCTTGAATTTAGTTTCTTCATTCATTAATGTATTAGTGATCAGATCTTTTGCTCTATCTAATTCAGGATATGAATTTTTAATTCCATCTAAAAAAATAGGAAATAGCTTATGAAATACAGGATCTTTATTACCTAAAGAATGAGCGTGTCGCATTCCCCTTCTCATTATTCTTCGTAAGACGTATCCTCTACCTTCATTTGAAGGCATTACTCCATCGGCAATTAAAAAAGAGGAGGATTTTAAGTGATCTGCAATTACTCTGTGACTAGGATTTGTTATTGAACTTTCATCACCACATAGTTTTATTGATTCATTTATAATTGGTTGAAATAAATCTGTTGAATAATTATCATTAGAACCATCTAGAAGAGCTGTCATTCTCTCTAATCCCATTCCAGTATCAATGGAGGGTTTTGGTAGATTTATTCTTTCAGATTTAGATATTTGCTCATATTGCATAAATACTAAATTCCATATTTCTATAAATCTATCACCATCTTCGTTTGGAGAACCTGGAGGGCCTCCTTCGTATTTATCACCGTGATCATAAAATATTTCAGAACATGGACCGCAAGGACCAGTTTCACCCATTGACCAAAAATTATCTGAAGTACTTATTTTAATAATTTTATTTTCAGAAAATCCAGCTATTTTTTTCCATAAATCAAAAGCTTCCTGATCATCAGAATAAACAGTTACTAATAGTCTATCTTTATTTATTTCGTATTCTTTAGTAATTAGATTCCATGCTAGTTCTATGGCCAACTCTTTAAAATAATCTCCAAAAGAGAAATTTCCTAACATTTCAAAAAAAGTATGGTGTCTTGTGGTGTATCCTACATTTTCTAAATCATTGTGCTTTCCGCCTGCTCTTACACATTTCTGAGCAGTAGTTGCTCTATTATATTCTCTTATTTCTTTACCTGTAAAAATATTTTTAAATTGTACCATTCCAGAGTTAGCAAACATTAGAGTAGGATCATTATCTGGCACTAAAGAGCTAGAATGAATAACCTCATGTCCATTTTTTTTAAAATAATTGAGAAATGTTGACCTAATCTGATTTGAATTCATGAAAAGGTATTATAACTTGAAAACTCTATTGTCTAAATAAAAAAGCGCCTATTTTGAAATAGGCGCCAAACAAAAATAATATTTACTATTCTTTTATTTCTTCAGCTTCTTTAGCTTCTTTTTCTTTTTCTTTATTCTCTACTTTTCCTTCCATCATAGCTTTTTCAACTATTCCAGCATTTTGTAGAATTTGATTTTCAATTTCTTTAGCTACAGTTGGATTGTCGTTAAGAAAGTTTTTAACGTTTTCTCTACCTTGTCCTATTTTAGTATTTTTGTAAGCAAACCATGACCCAGATTTATCAATAATTTCTGCTTTGACACCTAAATCAACTAATTCACCTAATTTAGATATACCCTCTCCGTACATTATATCAAATTCAACAACTTTGAATGGAGGTGCAACTTTATTTTTAACTATTTTTACTCTAGTTTGATTTCCAATGATTTCATCTTTATCTTTAATTGCCCCAATTCTTCTAATATCCATTCTTACAGAAGAATAAAACTTTAAAGCATTACCGCCTGTAGTTGTCTCAGGACTACCAAACATAACGCCAATTTTCATTCTAAGTTGATTTATGAATACAACTAGAGTGTTTGATTGAGCGATAGAGCTTGTGAGTTTTCTTAAAGCCTGACTCATCAATCTAGCTTGTAAACCAGGTAATGAATCTCCCATATCGCCTTCTAGTTCAGCTCTTGGGACAAGTGCCGCAACTGAATCAATAATTAGCACATCAATACCTCCAGATTTAATTAAAGAATCAGCAATTTCTAAACCCTGCTCACCTGTATCAGGCTGGGAAATTAATAATTCTTCTAAATTTACACCTAATTTTTTTGCATATGCTGGATCTAGAGCATGCTCTGCATCTATAAATGCGCAATTACCGCCTTGTTTTTGTGACTCAGCAACAATATGAGTAGCTAAAGTAGTTTTACCAGAACTTTCAGGTCCATAAATTTCAATAATTCTCCCCTTTGGAACTCCACCAATACCAAGGGCAATATCAAGCCCTAATGAACCAGTAGATATTGCTTCAATATCTACGTTTGTTTTAGAGCCCAATTTCATTATTGAGCCTTTTCCATAATTTTTCTCTATTAGGCTGACAGCAGCTTCTAGAGATTTACTTCTGTTTTCTTTATCCATTGAATTTTCGTTATTTACTACTTTTAATTTAGCTTGAGACATTACATTTCTCCATTAATTTACTATGTTTTTATTAAGATTCTTGCAAATCATGTTTACTTGTACACGTTTTGTTCTATTTTTAAAAGTTCTATTTTTGTTCTTTTATAAAAATATAATTAAATTATTGAAAATTATGAATAATTTATAATTAATAAAATTTCAATATTGCTTGAATAAATAAAATCATTTGATAAATCAGCAGCGTTTTAAAATTATGACAAAATTACCTAAAAATTATAAACCAACTCAGAAAGAAAAATTTATGAATGCCAAAATGAAAGAATATTTTAGGCAAAAATTAGTAAGTTGGAAACAAGATTTACTCAAGGAGTCATCTCAAACTTTAAATAATCTTCAAAATGAGAATGAAGCAAAACCAGATATAACTGATAGAGCGTCTGAAGAAATAGATAGATCTTTCGAACTTCGAACAAGAGATAGAGAAAGAAAATTAATTAATAAAATTGATGCTGCCCTTCAAAGAATTGAAGATGGATCTTATGGGTATTGTGATGAAACAGGTGATCCAATTAGTATTAAAAGATTAGAAGCAAGACCAGTTGCAACATTGAGTTTAGAAGCTCAAGAAATGCATGAACAAGCAGAAAAAAGAATTAGTTAATTTTTTTTAAATGTCAGATTTTTATATAGGTGATCTTACACCAGGTACTTTTGTTGTAAATGTCAGCAAAGAAAAAGAATGGGGAATTGGCCAAGTACAATCATGTATTAATAATATCGTTACAATTAATTTTGAAAATGTTGGAAAAAAAAACTATTAACCCTAGAGAAGTTGAATTAAAAATAATTAATATAAATGCAACTAATTGATCAGTATTTAAGAAAAGTAAATTATCTAAGAGTATCTGTTACAGATAGATGTGATCTGAGATGTGTTTATTGTATGAAAGAAAAAATGCAATTTCTGCCACGAAAAGACATACTCACTTTAGAAGAAATTGAAAGATTATGTGACAACTTTATAGAACTCGGAGTTGAAAAAATTAGATTAACTGGGGGTGAGCCTTTGGTAAGAAATGATATTATAAAATTAATTGAAAAACTTAATACCAAAAAAGAAAAAACAAATCTAAAGGAAATAACACTGACAACAAATGGTACATTATTAAAAAAATATGCGAAACTACTGAAGCTAAATGGTATTAATAGGATTAATGTTTCTCTAGATACAATTAATCCTGAAAAATATAATAAAATAACAAGATTTGGAAATATTGAAAAAGTTTTTGATGGAATTAATGAAGCACTTGATAACAACATAAAAATTAAAATTAATACTGTAGTAATTAAAGATTTTAATGAAAATGAAATTGAAGAATTAATAAATTGGACTAGTAATAAAAAAATTGATCTTACATTTATCGAAGTAATGCCAATGGAAGAAACAGATATATCAAGAGAATATCAGTTTATCTCATTATCTGATACTTTTTCAAAACTAGACAAAATATATAAATTTTCTAAAATTGATTATAGTACTGGAGGTCCAGCAAGATTTTATAGTAGTGATTTAGTTTCTAATAAAATTGGGTTTATAAGTCCTTTAACAAATAATTTTTGTGCCACTTGCAATAGAGTAAGAATATCGAGCACTGGTAAACTTTTCATGTGCCTTGGACAGAATGACTTTGTTGATTTTAGAGAAATAATGAGAAAAGATTATAGTGATGATTATATAAAAGAAAAAATTAAGTTTGCTCTTAATATTAAACCAAAACAACATGATTTTATGATTGGAGAAAAAATTAATAAATATATGAAAAGACATATGAATGTAACAGGTGGATAATGAAATTTCATTTTTTATCATCAAACAATCCTGAGGCAAAAAATACAGAAAAAAAACTAACAGAATTATTTGGACAAAATTCTGTGGAAGATGCCGATTACATTATTCCAATTGGAGGCGACGGATTACTTTTAAAATCACTCCATAATTTTAATAAACTAAACAAACCATTTTTTGGAATAAACTTTGGTTCAATTGGGTTTTTAATGAATAATCTTAGTAATGAAAATTTAAATGACATGATTATCAATGCTAAAAAATCTACTTTTAAACCATTAAAAATGACTGCACAAAGTGTTAATAATGAAATCTTTGAGGCATATGCATATAATGAAGTTTCTCTTATGAGGCAGACTCATTTGGCATCAAAAATTAGAATCAAAATAAATGAGAAAGTAAAAATGGAAGAATTGATATGTGATGGCGTTTTGTTATCTACATCAGCTGGAAGTACAGCTTATAATCTATCCGCACATGGTAGCATTCTACCTTTAGACTCAAATATACTTGCATTAACTCCAATTAGTGCCTTTAGACCAAGGAGATGGAGAGGTGCTCTGTTATCTGAAATTAGTAAAATTGATTTTGAAGTACTATATAATGATGAACGCTCATCTAGCGTAACAGCAGACAATGTTGAATTTAGAGATATTAGTAAAGTGAATATTGTTTCTTCAGATGAAAATAAATGCACTGTATTATTCGATAGTAAGCACTCTATTGAAGATAAAATTTTGAATGAGCAATTTAATTATTAAAATCAAATTTTTTTAAAAATACAAATCTTGTTACCATCTAAATCCCTTAAATATGCATAATAATCTTTGCCATGTCTGGGGCCAGGCATTCCTTCATCTTTTGCTCCAAGACTAATTCCAATTTTATAAAATTCATTAACAGTTTTTTTAGAATTAGCTTTAAAAGTAATCATTGTACCATTTCCTATGGTTGCTTTTTTTTTGTTATGAGGTCTAATCAAGTATAATTCTATTTTTTTAGGTGTTTCTTTTTTAGCATAACCAAAATAACGATGATGAGATAATACTTTTTTAATTTTTAGAGGTTTTAAAATTTTACTATAAAATGCAGATGATTTTTTTAAATTATTTGTTCCAATAGTAATAAAAGCAAACATAATTTAATGATTGGTAGCCTCGGCCGGACTTGAACCGGCACTCCCAAAAGGGCAAGGATTTTCATACCACCACAGTTTTCACTGCCACCCTATTAAGGTGTTTGTAGTCTGGACTTTATCTTCACCTATACGGTGCTCCCTGTTAAGTCTCTACACCTTCCTTTTACAAGGCTTGGCTCGGTATTAGCAGTTAAGCCTCCACCGAATTTAAGGAGTTCTACTCACGGTCTTTCGACTATGGCACTCAAATTTCTTTAAGTCCTTTGTGTCTACCATTCCACCACGAGGCCACTTAAAGTCGTTATATACAAAAATGTATCAATAAAAAACAAATTGTTTCCTTTATTTTTGAAATTTTTATATTGCGCCGTGTCGCAATTATAAAAAAGAATGAGATACAAGAACTATTAATATTTTGAAAAACGAATCTCGAGGAATTTTAAATTTTTTATAATTTTGTAATGCGAGGGTTACTTAGTCGGCTAGTCTTTTAAGTCCTTTGTGTCTACCATTCTACCACGAGGCCTATTTCTGGATTAATATCAAACTATAGAACTTTTTCCACCATTTAATTCAATCATCTTAGTTATATCATCAACTATTGGTTGAATAGATGTCATCTCCCATGATGAAACAACTATGTTAACACCGCCTGTTTTAGCTGCAAGATTAAAATAGGGGTAACTTCCGATTGAAGCATTTGTATAATTGTTTTGAATATTTTTTAAATTTTTTGCAATTTTACTTTCGTATAAATTAGTATTAATTGTTGTAACAAGTTTTGGCTTACCTTTTTTAATTTTTTTCATTAATTCTTCGAACATAACTTGCATTATTTCTGGCACACCAGGTAAAACATAAATATTTTTTACAATAAATCCTGGTGCAGCGGTCATTGGATTTAAAATAAGCTCTGAACCAAATGGCATTTTGGCCATCCTTTGCCTGCTTTCATTAAATTCACCTTTTGGATAATAATTTTCAAGAATCTCAAAAGCCATTTTATTTGTTTCATATTGTAAATTAAAGGCTTCAGATATACTTTCTGAAGTTATATCATCATGAGTTGGCCCAATTCCTCCAGTAGTAAAAACATAAGAATATTTTGAGCTATATTTTAGAACGTTTTCTATTATTATTTTTTTATCATCCTGGATAACAATGACTTCTTCTAACTTAATACCAGCTTCTAATAATTTTTTTGCAATATAATTTGAGTTGGTATCTTGGGTTCTACCAGAAAGTATTTCATCACCAATAACGATAACTCCTGCAGTAAAAGAACTCATATGATTAATTGATATTTTCTATATATTATTTATTAATCGTAAGTAATTATTTTTTAAATGAGAAACAACAATATCCCAATACATACGAAAAAAGATTTTGAGGGCATGAGGGAAGCTGGCTCTTTAGCAGCTGATGTTTTAGATTCTTTAAATGAAAAGATTGTTCCAGGAATAAGTACTCAAGAAATAAATGACATATGTCATAATCAAATTATTCAAAACAAAGCAATACCGGCACCTTTAAATTATAAAGGTTTTCCAAAATCAGTTTGTACATCTGTTAATCATGTTGTGTGTCATGGAATTCCTTCTGAAAGAAAAATTCTATCTGATGGAGATATAGTAAATGTAGATGTAACAGTTATTCTAAATGGTTGGCATGGTGATAGTTCAAGAATGTTTGTTGCAGGCAAGACAAATAAAAAAAATTATGAATTTTTGAAAATAACTTATGAATCTTTATTAATTGGTATTAGTGAAGCTAAACCTGGTAAGCATATTGGTGATATAGGAAATAAAATTCAGAAACTTGCAGAAGGAAAAGGTTATTCTGTAGTAAGAGATTTTTGTGGTCATGGAATTGGAAAGGAATTTCATACTCCACCTAGTGTTTTACACTTTGGAGAACCAGGTGAGGGACCAATGTTAGAACCTGGAATGTTTTTAACAATTGAACCAATGATTAATTTAGGTGGATGGCAAACAAAAATACTAAATGATGGATGGACAGCTGTAACAAAAGATAAATCTTTATCTGCTCAATTCGAGCATACAATTGGAATAACAGATGAAGGAAATGAAATATTTACATTATCTAAAAATAATACAGCTTTTCCAATAAAGGATGTATAAGTAGAAAAAATGATACCTAGATATAATAGACCTAAAATTGAAAAGATTTGGTCATTAGAAAATAAATTTACAATTTGGACAGAGATTGAGTGTTTGATTGCAGAAAAACAAGCAATGCTCGGCGTTATTCCAAAAAAAGCAGCAAAAGAAATAAGAAATAAAGCAAAATTTAATATTAAAGAAATAGAAAAAATTGAAAAAGAAACAAAACATGATGTTGTTGCTTATATTAATAATGTAAGCAAATATATTGGCGACTCATCAAAATATTTTCATTTTGGTGTAACATCAAGTGATATTATTGATACTTCATTTTCTGTACAACTAAAGCAAACCTCTGAAATAATAAGAAAAAGCTTAGTAGAATGTATTCAAAGTTTAAAAATTAAGTCTAAAAAATATAAAGACACATTAATGATTGGAAGGAGTCATGGTATACATGCTGAACCTATTACTTTTGGATTAAAATTATCTTCATTTTATTTTGAGTTTAAAAGAAGTTTAGAAAGACTTGATCAAGCGATCAACGAAATATCTGTTTGTGCTATTTCTGGGCCTGTTGGTACATTTAATTCTATAGACCCACGAGTTCAAGATTATGTAGCAAAAAAACTTAAACTAAATTCTGAAGATGTATCAACTCAAGTAATTCCAAGAGATAGGCATGCGTATTTTTTCTCAGTACTAGGAATTTTAGCGTCTTCTATTGAGAGGTTCGCTGTGGAAATTCGAAATTTACAAAAAACAGAGGTGTTAGAAGTTGAAGAAAGTTTTTCTTCTAAGCAAAAGGGTTCTTCTGCAATGCCTCACAAACGTAATCCGGTATTAAGTGAGAATTTAACAGGTATCTCACGTTATATTAGAAGTGGTGTAATACCTTCACTAGAAAATGTCGTACTTTGGCACGAGAGAGATATTAGTCATTCTAGTGTTGAAAGAATTACGACTCCAGATATTACAATTGCAACTGATTTTGCACTGAGTCGTTTAAATGGCATTATAAAGAATTTAAAAGTCTATCCAAAAAATATGCTGAAAAATTTGAATATGCTTGGTGGTTTACATAGAACTCACAATATTATGTTGAAACTAATTGAAAAAGGATTGAAAAGACAACAAGCTTATAAAATTGTTCAAGAAAGTGCCATGGAAACATGGAATAATAATAAGAATTTTTCTCAAGTTTTACAAAAAAATAAAGAATTAAACAAAAAATTAAATTCGAAAGAAATCGAAAAAATCATTAAAGATGATAACGATCTAAAGAAAATAGATTGGATTTTTAAAAATAAAATTAAATAGTCTTTATTTTTTTTAATATCTGAACTATTTTATAGGTATGCCAATGACTGTTGAACAAATTGAACATTTTATTAAAGAAGCTATACCAGATGCAACTGTTGAAATTGAAGATCTTAAAGGAGATGGCGATCATTACAGTGCTACAGTGACGTCAAAATCCTTTTCTGGAAAAACAAGAGTAGAACAACATAAGATGGTTTATGATGCTTTTAATGGTAAAATGGGTAGTGATTTGCACGCACTTAAGCTAAAAACTGTATCGGAGTAATAATGAATAATAACGACCATGTATCTCAAAATATAGAAAATGAAATTAACTCAAATGATGTAATGCTTTTCATGAAGGGCACCCCTGTATTTCCAATGTGTGGATTTTCTGCAAGAGTAGTTGAAATATTAAATAAAGTAGGTGTTAAATTTGGAAGTGTGAATGTGTTAGAGAGTGACGAAATGAGAGAAGGTATTAAAACATATTCTAATTGGCCAACCATACCACAACTTTATGTTAAGAAAGAATTTATAGGTGGGTGTGATATCATAACTGAAATGTTTGAAAGTGGTGAATTACTAGAATTATTCAATACAAATGGAATAGACGTAAACCCGTCCTAGATTGTTAAATAATAAATTTTCTAAAGGTGTAATATTTTCCTGTATTGCAGCAATTTTTTGGGGGCTTCCACAACCCCTTTTTTTTAATGAATTAAATCACGTTGAGACTATTGAGGTTGTAGCTCACAGAGGTTTCTGGTCATTTATTTTTTTATTTTTATTATTAATTTTAATTTCAAACATAAGTGATTTTATTGAAATATTTAAATCTAAAAAAAGAATTTTTTTTTTAACAATTACAGCTTTTCTTATTGCAGGTAACTGGGCAGGTTTTATTTATTCTGTAGGACAAGAAAGAGTTCAGGATGCATCAATGGGTTACTTCATTACTCCAATGATAAGTATTGTTCTTGGTTATTTTTTTTTAAATGAGAAAATAACTAAGCCTAAATTTGCATCTGTATGTTTTATGTTATCAGGTATATTATTCTTATTTATTAATTTAAATCAATTTCCATTCCTAATAATTTGGATTGGAACTTCATGGGCAATATATGGATTATTAAGAAAACAAGTTAATGTTAATCCCCCAATTGGCTTACTATATGAGACTTTCATAATATCTTTAATATCTACCCCCTACTTAGTTTATTTATTTTGGCAAAATGAAAATAGTATCTTTAGTATTGATTTGAAGACATCATTATTTTTAATTCTAACAGGAGCTGTAACGATTTTTCCATTATTATTTTTTAATTTGGGTTTAAAATTTATTCAATTAGGTCTTGCTGGAGTTTTATTTTACTTAGCACCAACATTTCATTTTATCACTTCAGTATTTATTCTTAATGAAGAAATTTTACAAATTAAGTTAATATCATTTATAATTATTTGGATAGGAATAATAATTTATATTTATGATAGTTATAAAAAAGAAATTATCTTGAATAATACTCAATAACTAAATTAGGTTCCATAGTTACAGGATAAGGAACATCATGAATTAGAGGCGCTCTTAAAAAACGACCTTTCAACTCTTTTACATCAACTTCTAAGTATTCTGGAATTTCTCTTTCTTGAGAACTAACTGATTCTACAATTAAGTTAATTTCTTTACTTTTATCTCTTATTGAGATCTCATCTCCATCGCTAACACTATAAGATGGAATGTTCACTCTTTTTCCATTGACCTTTACATGACCATGATTAACTAGCTGTCTTGCAGAAAAAATTGTAGGTACAAATTTCATTCTATAAACTGTAGCATCTAATCTTCTTTCTAAAAGTTCAATTAAAATCTGACTTGTATCACCTTTAATATTAGAAGCTTTTTTGAAAATATTCCTAAATTGTCTTTCAGTTAAATCACCGTAATAAAATTTAAGTTTTTGCTTTGCAAATAACTGATTTCCATAATCTGATAGTTTCTTTCTTTGTCCCTGTACACCATGCTGACCAGGCTTTGAGTTTCTTCTATTAAAAGGGCTTTTAGGTCTCCCCCATAAGTTAACACCTAACCTTCTATCAATTTTATATTTAGCGTTATGTCTTTTTGTCATTACTATGAGGGGTATATAGTGATTTAAAGTACTATGTCAAATTTAATATACTCAATTTTTGGCTTATTTATTAAGTTTTTTAGTAATTCCCCATAATGTCTGCAATTCTTTCTTTGAGAGAGGGATTTTTGTGAAAATACTATAAATATTATTTTTCATACTTTCTTTTTTTTCACTTGGTGTAAAAAATTTTTTATTTTCAAGTTTCTCAATCACATAATTTAAGAATTTAGATAATTGATATTTACTAATATTATCTTTTTCAATTGAAATAGAATTAGTAATTTTTAAATTATTCAATTCAAATAATTTATGACTTAAAACAGTAACTGCATGAGAAAGGTTTAATGAGTTACTTTTATTACTTGTTTCAATAGTAAAAATAATATCAGATAATCTCAAATCCTCATTTGAAAGTCCTGAATTTTCAGGACCAAAAAGTATTGCTGTTTTTTTATTAACAGTAATTTTTCTTTTAATGAATTTAAAATCGTTAGTAGAATTTTTTTCAAGATATCTTCTTCTATTCGTTGTGGCCACAACATAAGAAAAATTAGAAAGTGCAATTTCTAAATCATCATAAACCTTAATATTCTTAATAATTTTCGTTGTTTTTTTTGCTGCATTTATTGATTTATTGTTTAACCATTTATCTCTTGGCGAAACAACAATTAGATCTTTTAAACCAAAGTTGTGCATAACACGAGCAACCATTCCAATATTTTCAGGAAGTTGGGGTCTAACTAAAATTATGCTTGGGTTTTTTGGAGTCAATTTTTATTCTTTAAATCATTTAATAGCTTAAAAGTAATACTATCAAAAATAGCGCTGTAAGATGCATCAATGATATTTGGAGATACACCAATAGTTGTCCAATGTGTATTAGTTGAATCAGATGATTCAATTAAAACTCTTGTGATAGCACCAGTACCTTTTTCTGATGAAAGAATCATAACCTTGTAATCAGTTAACTTTAAATCTTTGAGATTAGGATAATAATCAATTAGGGCTTTCCTTAATGCACTATCAATAGCATTTACTGGACCATTTCCAGTGCCTACTGTCATCATATTTGAATCTTTAACTTTTAAAAATACCGTAGACTCTGCTTCAGTAACAATTTCACCTTTAGCATTCCATCTTCTTTCATCTGTGACTCTAAATTTTTCTAAATTATAAAAATCCTCAAAATGACCAAGATGACGTCTTACTAATAGTTCAAAACTAGCTAAAGCAGTATCAAATGAATATCCTTCTGATTCTTTTTCCTTGATAATCTCTAAGATATTATTAATTTCATTTTTAGGTAGATCAATATTAATCTTATTTAATTGATTTAATATATTAGATCTTCCTGCCTGATTTGAAATTACTACGTTTCTAGAATTACCAACAATTTCTGGTTTAATATGCTCATAAGTTGAAGAATTTTTTTCTATTGCAGATGCATGTAATCCACCTTTATGAGAGAAAGCATGATCTCCAACATATGGAGCATTTTTTCTTGAAGGCATGTTAAGAATATCATTTAATGTTCTAGAAATATGAATTAAATTTTTTAACTTATCTTTTGAAATATTTGTTTTATATTTTGTTTTTAGAACCAAAGATGGAATTAAGGAAATTAAATTAGTATTTCCACATCTTTCTCCTAAACCATTAATTGTTCCCTGTATCTGTCTTGCTCCAGCATTAATAGCTGCTAATGCATTTGCAACTGCATTGTCAGTATCATTGTGAGCATGTATACCAACATTTTGACCTGGTATAACTTTTACTACTTCTGAAACAATATTGTAAATTTCATCTGGAAGAGTTCCCCCATTTGTATCACAAAGTACAACCCATCTTGCACCAGCATCATAAGCTGCTTTAATACAATTCAATGCAAACTCTTTATTTTCTTTAAAGCCATCAAAAAAATGTTCTGCATCAAAAATTGGCTCTTTGTTTTTATTTTTTATTGATTGAATACTATCAATGATCATTTTTAAATTTTCATCTTCAGATATCTCTAAAGCGTTTTTTACGTGAAATGATGATGATTTACCTACAATACAAACACAACTTGCACTTGAATTAATAAGTGCATTTAATCCTGGATCGTTATCTGCACTTCTACCTGGTCTTCTTGTCATACCAAAGGCAGTCAATTTACTTTTTGAAAATTTTGTTTTTCTTGAAAAAAAATCATTATCGGTAGGATTTGCTCCCGGCCATCCACCTTCAATATAATCTATTCCTAAATCATCAAGATGTTGGGATATATTCATTTTATCACTAACAGAAAAATTAACTCCTGTTGTTTGCTGACCATCTCTAAGTGTAGTATCGAATAAATATACTTTATCTTCCATAATTAATAGATCGCTAATAGAGTATAAATTAAAATTTACTAGATTTTTCCAAGTTTTTGCAAGATTTCGTCTCTATCAAATAATGGTAGTAGATATTTTAATTCGGGTCCATGAGATTTTCCTGTCAAAATTAACCTCAAAGGCATAAATAAATCTTTTCCTTTAAGCCCAGTTTTTTTGTTAATTTTTGATGTCCAATGATCCCATGTTGTTTCATCAAAAGGACCCTCGGGTAATTCATCAACTGCCGTATTAATAAAACTATCATCAATATTTAAATCTTTAGCATTATTTATTTTTGTAATTACTTCTTCCCATTCTTTAGCTTGATTAACAAATGAAATATTATTTTTAATAAAACGCCAAAAACTCTCTTTTTGAAAATTAGATTTTATGTTTTTTAACTTATGACTAATCTCATTAAAACTAAATAATTTGATAGTATTTTCATTAAGATTTCTTAAGGATTCAATTGAAAATTTAGCAGAAGATCTAGATAAGCTTTGAATTTCAAATTTTTTTACTATTTCATTTAAATCTTTGATTGGATCAATATTACTGCTCGAACCAATAAAAAGAAAATAATTAAGTAAAGATATATTTTCGTATCCTTCGTCTCTAAAATTTTCAATTGAAAGACTGCCAAGTCTTTTGCTAAAACCCTTACCAGTTTCATCAACTAAGAATGGATGATGAGCAAATAATGGAATAGAAGATTCAAGAGCCTTGAAAATTTGAATATGATAAGCAGTATTAGCAATGTGATCTTCCCCTCTAATAATATGCGTAATTTTTTCTTCAATATCATCAATGACTGAAGGTAAATGGTATAACAATGTTCCATCAGCTCTAATTAAAACAGGATCACTCAAATTTTTTGCATCAAATGAAACATCTCCTTTAATGATATCTTTCCAACCAATATTTTCATGATCTAATTTGAATCTCCAATGGGGTTGGATTCCAGATTCTATTTTTTTTTCTACTTCTTCATCACTTAGATTTAATGATGATCTATCATAAATAGGTGGTTTCCCAGATGATAACAAAGATTTTTTCTTTAAAGCTAATTCCTCTTCTGTTTCAAAACATGGATAAAGTCTTTTCTTTTGTTTTAGAATTTGGATTTTCTCATTGTAAATATGCTGTCTAGAGGACTGATTAAAAGTGTAACTCCAATCTAATCCAAGCCATTTAAGATCATCTTTGATACTTGTCTCAAATTCTTTAGAACTCCTATTGGCATCAGTATCATCAATTCTTAATACAAACTCACCTTGATTTTTTTGACAAAAAATCCAATTCAAAATTGCTGATCTAGCATTACCGATATGTATTTTTCCTGTAGGGCTAGGAGCGAACCTACACTTCATATTATTCTTTAGGAATTTCGCAAACAGGAATAGGCTTCATCTTATGAAGATTTGGCTTTCTAATTTCTTCGTATCTACTGTAGTATTCACTAGACTTATTTTCCATTGCTTCTTCTAATTGCTTATATGAAAGACCGAGCTGGCTTTCATCATTTCTACTATCATCCCATAAACCATCTGTCGGTGCTGCGCTAATAATATCTTTTATAACCCCAATTTCTTCAGCTAATTCCCACACCTCAGTTTTAGTACAATCTGCTATTGGCGATATATCTACACCTCCATCACCATATTTTGTATAAAATCCAACACCAAAATCTTCAACTTTATTTCCAGTACCAACAACTATACCATTATTACTTTGAGCTATTTGGTATAGAGTTACCATTCTTAATCTAGATCTTGAATTTGCAAAAGCTAACTCACTATCATAATTTTGCATCGTATTTTGAAATGTTTTAAAAACATTATCTAGCTCGATTATTTTTGTTTCTACATTTGGATAATTTTGCTCTAAAAATTCTAAATGTCTTAAACTTAAATCATGTTGTGATGAATTTTGCTTAATAGGCATTGAAACAGCTATAGTTTTTAAACCAGTTTGAGCACATAAGGTGCTAGTAAGAGCTGAGTCCACTCCTCCTGACACTCCTATTACTAATGTAGTTGGATGATTATTTATAGATTTAGCGTAATCTTTAATCCAATTAGAAATGTATACGATTTTATCTTTTGAATTCATAAGTAATATATAAATATAAATTTATAAATTTGAAGATTGCTTTGAGAGCAATTTTTCTTCTTTTAAAAAATCTGATAATAAAAAAGCCAATTCTAGAGACTGCGAGGCATTTAGTCTCGGATCACAATATGTATGATATCTATTTTTTAGATCTTCATCTGTTATTTCTTGAAGACCTCCCATACATTCTGTAACATCTTGACCAGTCATTTCTAAATGGACGCCGCCTGGATATGTTCCTTCGCTTCTGTGAATTTGAAAAAATTGCTGAATTTCAGAAATTATATCTTTTAATGGCCTAGTTTTAAAACCCGTGTTAGATTTGATAGTATTTCCATGCATGGGGTCACAAGTCCAAACAACAATTTTACCAGCTGAATTAACTGATCTAATTATTTTTGGAAGTATTCCACTAACTTTTTCATGACCCATTCTACATATCAGCGTTATTTTTCCAGCTTCATTATTTGGATTCAACACATCTAATATCTTTAATAGTTCTTCTGTCTTTGTGCTTGGACCCACTTTAATACCTATAGGGTTCTCAATACCTCTTAAAAATTCAATATGTGCTCCATCAAGTTGTCGTGTTCTGTCACCTACCCACAACATGTGAGCTGAAACATCGTACCACTTACCTGAAGTACTATCTATTCTTGTTAATGCTTCCTCATATTGAAGAAGTAAAGCTTCATGACTTGTAAAGAAGTCTGTTTCATTTAATTGTCTTACACTGTTTCCATTTATTCCACATGCCTCCATAAAAGATAAGCATTCGTCAATTCTAGAAGATATCTCTCTAAATTTAGCAGCATTCTCACCTTTAACAAAATTTAGGTTCCATTGATGTATTTTATTTAAATTGGCAAAACCGCCCTGAGAAAAAGCTCTTAAAAGATTAAGTGTAGATGCAGACTGATTGTAGGCCTGAATTAATCTATCTGGATTAGGATCTCTGTCTTTTTGATTAAAGTCTATCCCATTAATTATATCGCCTTTATATGACTCAAGTTCTAAATCATTAATAACTTCTGTGGCAGATGATCTTGGCTTTGCAAATTGTCCAGCAATTCTTCCTACTTTAACAATTGGACAAGAAGCACCAAAAGTTAATACAACAGCCATTTGTAAAATAACTTTAAATGTATCTCTAATATTATCTGGATGAAAATCTGCAAAACTTTCTGCACAATCTCCACCTTGTAATAAAAAAGCATTTCCGTTTGAAACTTCTCCAAGTTTCTTTTTTAATAGTCTCGCTTCTCCAGCAAAAACTAAAGGTGGATAATTGGAAATTTCATTTAGAGTTTTATTTAGATGATCTTCATTATTATAGTTTGGCATATGAAGAGCATCTTTACTTCTCCAACTTTTTGGCGACCATGTACTCATGTAAAAAGCCTAATAAACTCATAATATCTTATAAACAAGAATTATTATTTAGAGCTTTTATTTCTTAGAATTTTTAGATCAGATCTCTCTAAAGCTAGTGAATTATTAGGTACATTTTTTGTAATGACGCTTCCAGCTCCAATTTTAGAATTTTTCTTAATAATTAAAGGAGCAACTAATGATGAATTTGATCCCACAAAAACATTATCCTCAATTATTGTTTTTTGTTTCTTTTTGCCATCATAGTTACAAGTGATTGTTCCCGCACCAATATTTACTTTATTTCCTATAAAAGCGTCTCCAACATATGATAGGTGAGATATAGCAACATTTTTACCTATTTTGGCATTTTTAATCTCAACAAAATTCCCAATTTTAGAATTCTTGCCAATTAAGGAAAGAGGTCTAATCCTCGCACTTGGTCCTATTATGCAGTTTTCTTCAATTATAGACCCTTCTATGTAAGAGTTACTTTTAATTGTTGTTCCTTTTTTAATTAAAGTACTATTTTTAATTGTAACATTACTCTCAATGATTACCCCTGATTCTATTTTTGTATCATAACTAAAATAACATGTTTCAGGTTTAAGGAAATTAACTCCAGTATTAATAAATTTTTGTATATATTTTTTTTGAAGTATACTTTGTGCTTTCTTAAAATCATCAAGAGTATTAATACCCAACATTGTATCTTCGGTACACTCGATATAATTAATAAGAATATTTTTTTTTGAAAATATTTTGCAGATATCAGGAAGATATCTTTCTTTTTTAATTTTATTTTCTTTAATATTTTTTAAATTTTCAAATAACAATTTAGTATTTGATATTAAAATACCTGAATTACATAAATTAATTTTTTTTTGCTTAGCTTGTAAATTAATTTGCTCAATAATTTCTTTAACATAATTTTTATTTAATAATAACCTGCCATAACCATGTGGCTTCATTGTATTAAATGCAATTAGGGATGCTTTAGCTTTACTTCTTTTAAATTTACCAATTAGTTTTCTTATATCTTTAACTTCAACTAAAGGAGTATCACCAAATAGAATTAAAATATTTTTGGATTTCACATATTTTTTAACATATTCAATTGCATCAGCTGTCCCTTTTTGTTTTTTTTGAACAACTAATTTAGAAGTATTTAATATTGACTTTAATTCTTCTTTATTTTGATTATTGCAAACAACCAAAACATTTTTGCCTGATATTTTTTTTGCAATATTATAAATATGTGAAATAATTGGTAATCCACACAATGGATAAACAAGTTTTGATTTACTTGCTTTAAATCTCGTACTATTGCCTGCAGCAAGTATAACAGTTGTAATATCAGACATTTAATTAGAAATTTCTTAAAATTTCGTTTCCAACATTAATAATTTCTTTTGAAGCATCTGATGTAACACTTATATCAACTACTCCCCTTCCAACTGAGAATGTTTCTGCAAATAATACTTTACTAGACAGTCGAGAGCGAGCAATTTTAGCACCAGCATATCTTAAACGTAAAATCATTGCGTCAGTTAATTTTGCTCTTGGCATAACTCTATTTAGAATAATTATTGGATTTTTTCTTTCTTGTTTTGCAATTTTTAAAAAAGGCAGTGTAGCCATTAAGTCAACTGGACTAGGTTGTACTGGAACAAATACCCTATCAGAAGCTTTTACAACCTGCATTGTTTCAAAAGTTATAGATGGAGGGCTATCAATTATTATAAAATCGTATTTTCTTTTTATTGCTTTAATCTCATCTATTAAATTTCTTATATCAAAATTTAATTGAGTTATTCCAATATCATCTTCACCATAATAAGATTTTCTAGCTTCAAGCCAATAAGAAAGACTTTTTTGTGCATCAGCATCTATAACAGCTACTTTATAACCACTATTGCTCCACAAAACTGATAAATTTGCTGAAAGAGTTGATTTACCAGAACCACCTTTTTGATTCGAAAATGCTATAACTTTTCCCATATACAAGTATTGATAATAACTATTTTAAAGGTAGATGGAAACATTTTATAAATAAATATGAAAAAAAATAAGTTAGATATTGCAAAAAATTTATTAAGCAGTGGAGAACTTGTAATATTTCCCACAGAAACGGTATTTGGTCTTGGAGCAGATGCAACAAATGATGAGGCTGTAAAATCTATTTTTAAAGTAAAAAAAAGACCACGAAGTAATCCAATTATCTGTCACTTTAAAAGTATTAAACAAATAGAAAAATATTTTATTTTAAATAAATTTGAAAAAAAATTAGGTTCAAAATTTTGGCCTGGTCCTTTAACATTAATATTAAAGAAAAAGAAAAATTCTAAAATATCAAAATTAGTATCTAATAACTCCGCATTAGTTGGCTGCAGAATTCCTGGTAATAAATTGGCTAAAAAATTAATAACTTTATTTGACCTACCTATTGCAGCCCCCAGTGCTAATCTGTCAGAAAGAACTTCCGTAACCAATATTATGGATATCGACCCTATTCTAGAAAAAAAAATTTTTGTTTTAAAAGATAAACAGTCTTCTCATGGACTAGAGTCCACGGTTGTTAAAATAGATACCAATAATAAAATTGAAATATTAAGATATGGTAGCATCACTGTTGAAGAACTAAATAAATATGCAAAAGTAAAAATTAAAAAGAAATCCTCTATTTCTCCTGGTAATTTAAAGAAACATTATTCAACTTTAAAACCAATAAGAATGAATGCTAAGAGAATACTGAAAGACGAAGGTTTATTAAATTTTGGCAATAATAAATTAAGGTCTAAAATAATTAATTTAAATTTGAGTAATAAAAAAAATTTAGACGAAGCAGCAAAAAATTTTTATCATTATCTTCATAAATTAGATCAAAGTAGATGTAAAAAAATTGCTGTAGTTAAAATACCTGAAAAAGGATTAGGTAAAACTATAAATGACAGATTAAGAAGAGCAATTAAGTAATTACAATCTATTTAAATAATCCATTAACCTATAATAAATAATGGCTGAGGAATACAATGGTCTTCTAAACATGTTGCCACCTGGAATTTTAAAATGATTAATTTGCTCAAACATATCAAAGTTATTTGATTTATTTAAAATTTTTTCAGCTACCATTTTCCCACCCATAATACTCATAGCTAGTCCATGCCCAGAGTAAGCATGAGCATAATATAACTTTTGATTCATTATAGTTCCAAAAATAGGTAACCTATTAATTGATATTGCTAAAGTACCTCCCCAAGAAAATTCAATTTTAAATTTTTTTAATTCAGGAAAAACTTTATACATTCGTTTAGAGACAAAACTCTTTGCATCTTTTACAAAATGAGATGTAATTGTTTCAGGTCCTCCAAAAAGAAGTCTGTAGTCTTCTGAAAATCTATAATAATCAATCATAAATCTAGAATCTATTACACCACAATTTCTTTTGATTAATTTACTTGCTAGATCTTTTCCGAGAGGTTCTGTTGCAATAATATAATTATTTATAGGCATAAAATAATTTCTCTTTGATCCTAAAAGATTGTCAAGATAACCATTGCAACCAATAATTACTTTCTTTGCTTTAATAATATTTTTTCCAGAGTGAATTATAACTTCTTTTTGATTATCAACAATTTTATCAGCCGGAGAATTTTCATATATATTTATACCATTTGCTAAACACTCTTCTGCTAAACCATATGTAAGTTTTAATGGGTTTAAATGATAAGAATCCTTTAAAAGCATTCCAGAAAAATATCTGTCACTATTTACTTCATCTCTTATTGAATTGTGGTCAAAGTATTCATAATTGTTATAATTATAATTCTTCTGCATATGCTCAATTTCATCTTGAAAATATTTATAATCTTTTTTTGTGTTGCCTACATGAAGAACACCTTGTCTAAGCGCGCAATCAATTTTGTATTTTTCAATTAAATTAACTACATTCGAAACAGCATCTAATCCAACTTTCCAAAAAAATTTTGCTTTTTCAATACCAAATTTTTTTTCTAAGTAGAATTGATCTTTTCTCATTCCAATTCCTAGTTGACCGCCATTCCTACCAGAAGCACCAGATCCAACTTTATTTGCTTCCAAAATCATTATTGATAAACCTTGATTAGATAAATTTAATGCTGAAGAAATACTTGTTAAACCACCTCCAATAATACATACATCAGTTGAAATATTCTCATTTAATTTAATTTGATTAGGAAAATTAGGTGCTGAAAATTTATAAAAACTCTCTTTTTCATTATCATGTTGATTAAAGGTCCTTTTTTTTGTAGTAAACATTAACTTATCTTTAATGCTTTAATAATAATTAGTAAACAAACAGTCTCAATATGATTGAAAAATTTCAAAATTGGTTTCATGAAAACTCTATTACAGAAGTTGAATGTTTAGTTCCAGATCTTGGAGGTATTGCAAGGGGGAAAATTTTACCAACTAATAAATTTTTAAAAGGACTTGAAGATGAAAGTCACAGATTACCTCAGTCAACTTTTATTCAAACGATATCAGGAGATTATGCAACTGAGGACTCTGCCGGTGCCTTACCAAGAAGTGTTTACAATCCAACTGACATTGATGTAATTTTAAAACCAGATTTTGATACAATGAGAGTAGTGCCTTGGTACGACGACCCTACTGCACAAATTATCTGCGATGCAATAAATCTTAACGGAGATGATGTTATAAATTCTAGCAGGAATGCTCTAAAAAATATTCTTAAACTTTATAAAAAAGATAAATTAACTCCAATTGTGTCGCCAGAGTTAGAATTTTATTTAGTGAAACCTAATGCTGACTCAGATTATCCGCTTGAAGTGCCAGTGGGTCAGTCCGGTAGGCAAGAAACAGGTAAGCAAGCCTTGGGTATAGATGCTGTGAACGAATTTGATCATCTTTTTGAGGATGTATATAATTATTGTGAAGCTCAAAATATTGAAATTGATACTATTAACCATGAATCTGGCTCAGCTCAGATGGAAATTAATTTTCAGCATGGTGATCCTTTAGATCTAGCAGACCAGGTATTTTTATTTAAAAGAACTCTAAGACAGTCAGCTTTGAAACATAAACTTCATGCAACATTTATGGCAAAACCTATGGAGAACCAACCTGGTAGCGCAATGCACATTCATCAATCGATATATAATGAAAAAAATAAAAATATTTTTTTTAATCAATCATCTAAAATTTCAAAAAAAATGAAAAACTATTTAGGTGGGTTGGAAAAATATACTCCATTATTAATGCCAATATACGCCCCAAATATAAATTCATTTAGACGGTTGTTTGCAACTTGGGGTGCTCCTAAGAATGTTAAATGGGGAATAGGTAATAGAAGTTGTGGTTTTAGAATTCCATCAATTGAAGAAAGGAATATACGTATTGAAAATAGAATTCCTGGATCTGATACAAATCCATATCTAGTTTTTGCAGCTAATTTAGCGTCAGGATATTTAGGAATGAAAAACAATTTAAAACCAAATCCAGAAACTAAAGATAGTGCATTTAAAGATAAAAATTCTAATCTACCTAAAAATATGGATGAATCGTTAACTCTCTTTGAAAATGATGAAGAAATAAAATCCATATTTAATGAAAAATTTGTAAGGTCGATTGCTGCGATAAGAAGAGTTGAGTATCAAGCTTATTTATCAGTAATAAGTTCTTGGGAGCGAGAATATTTATTACTTAATGTTTAAATTTTTTATTAAAATAAAAATAAAATAAACCGATTATTATTAAAGCAAACATTAAAATTGCTGATAATGCGTTTACTTCAGGACTCAAGCCTAATCTAACCTTTGAAAAAACTACAATTGGCAATGTGTTAGCTCCAGGTCCAGTAGTAAAACTCGCAACAACTAGATCATCTAAAGAAATTGTAAAAGCTAATAACCAACCAGCAATAATAGAAGGTAAAATTATTGGTAAAGTTATCTTATATAGTACCCTGGAATAATTATAGCCTAGATCCATCGCAGCTTCCTCAATATTTTTGTTAAAGTCAGTTAATCTTGCTTGAATAATAATTGCGACAAATGCAATACAAAAAGTAACGTGTGATATAAAAATAGTTAATTGTCCCCTAGATGATGGAAATCCAATTACATTATTTAAGCTTATAAAAAAAAGTAGCATTGAAAGACCTAAAATTAATTCTGGTAAAACCAAAGGTGTTGAAGAAAGAAAAATATAAAATGATTTAAAAGGAATTTTTCTTATTCTTACAAGTGAATATCCAATCATAACTCCTAAAATTGTAGCAAAAGTTGCAGACAAAGCTGCAATCTTAATACTAATAATAAATGACTCAATTATTTGTTCATTATTAAATAATTCATTGTACCATCTTAAAGAAAATCCTTTCCAAACCATTACTCTCTTATTTTCATTAAATGAGTAAAAAATTAAAACTAAAATTGGGAAATATAAAAAAAATAAACCTAAAAAAATAACTGCACTTTTGATTAAACTAGATTTCATTTTTTTGACTCCAACGAGAATAAAGTATTTGAAAAATAACAATTGGTAAAACCAAAATAATAATTCCACTAAAAGCTAAAGCACTAGCACCTGGCCAATTTCTATTAACAAAGAATTCCTCCCATAATATTTTTCCATAATACAATCTATCACTACCACCTAACATTTCAGGTATAATAAATTCTCCAACAACAGGTATAAAAACTAATAAAGATCCAGCAACAATTCCTGGAACAGACAAAGGAAGAATAACTTTAAAAAAGGTTTTAATACGATTTAATCCTAAATCTTTTGATGCTTCAATTAAATTTAAGTCAAATTTATTTAAGTATCCATAGAGTGGTAAAATCATTAAAGGTAAATAAGTGTATACAATTCCCATGATGACAGCATATTGATTGTATAATAATTGAAGTGGTTCTGATGTTATGCCTAGGTTTAGAAGTATTACATTTAAAATTCCATTATTTTGTAAAATTATTTTCCATGCATATACTCTCAATAAAAATGATGACCAAAACGGAATAATTACTAAAACTAATAGGATATTTCTTAATCTGATATTTGAAGTCGCAATATAAAAAGCTAATGGGAACCCAATAAGCAAACAAAAAAAAGTAGATATTAGAGCTAGTATCAAAGAGTTTACAAAAGATCCAATGTAGTAATAATCACTAAATATATAAACATAGTTTTCAAATGTAGTATTGATCTTAAATCCATTATCAAAAAGAAAAATATCTTGATAAGGAGGCATCCCCCATTCTGATACCGAAATTGATATTTTAAAAATTATAGCTAATGGTATAAAAAAAAATAGAACAAGCCAAAAATAAGGACTAAAAACAAAATATTTTTCAAATAATTTATTTTTCAATTAATCCTCTAAAACCTTAATTGATTCACTTTCCCAACTACAAATGACTTTCTCCCCTTTTGGGAAATTATAATTTGAGTTGGAGTTAAAATTCTGATCTAAAACTGAAATTATCATATTTTTAATTTTAATTTCATAACGTGTAAAGCTTCCCAAATATGATTTTTCTAAAATTTCTCCACTAAAGGAATTAAATGAACTTGTTTTCAAATTATTTATTGATTGTATTTTTATTTTCTCTGGTCTTAGTAAAATATTAGTTTTTGTATTCTTTAATTCTTTGTTTAATTTAAAATTTACACCTAAATCATCAGAATAAAAATTTTCATCTTTCTTATAAATCTCAATTATATTTGCAATTCCTATAAAATTGGCAGTATAAAGACTTTTAGGATTTTCATAAATCTCTTCAGGGCTAGAACATTCCAAAATAAGACCATTCTTCATTATTGCCATTCTATCAGATAAGGACATTGCTTCTTCCTGATCATGGGTGACAAAAACAAACGTAATCTTTAATTTCTTTTGGAGTGTTGTTAACTCTAATTGTGTTTTTGATCTTAGTTTTTTATCTAGTGCTGCAAGAGGCTCATCTAATAATAATAACTTAGGTTTTTTTATTAAGCACCTTCCAAGAGCAACTCTTTGCTGCTCTCCGCCTGATAGTTGCTTAATTCTTCTATTTAATAAATGTTCAATAGATAAAAGTTCAGCAATATTTCTTACATTTATTTCAATTTCTTTTTGAGTAAAATTTTCTTTTATTCCAAAAGCTAAATTATTAAATACGTTTAAGTGAGGAAATAGAGCATACGATTGAAACATATAGTTTAATGGTCTATCAAAAGGTTCAAGGTTTGTTATGTCCATTCCGTCGAGTATTACACGTCCTGTATCTGGCTTCTCAAATCCACCTAGTATTCTTAGTAATGTAGTTTTGCCTGAACCCGAAGATCCTAAGAGACCAAAAAATTCAGATTTTGAAATATTTAAATTAATATTTTCTAAAACTTTGTTATCTCCAAAGGATTTAGAAATATTTTCAATTACAAGAAAATTATTATCCATCTTAAATCAGCACTAATATTAATATATTAGTGCTGAAATGAAGTATATTTTTTAATTTGCTTTAAACTTATTAAAATATTTAGTTGATAATTTAGATTTTTTCGGAGAGTCTGCAGTATCAGCAAAAAGCATACTTAAAGTTGCTTCATCTGGATAAATAGCAGGATCTTCAAAAATTTCAGGATCAACTAGTTCATTGGCTGCTTTATTTGGATTTGAATACCAAACGTAATTTGTAATATCAGCAGCAACTTGAGGTCTTAAAATATAATTTATAAATTTGTGTGCATTCTCAACATTTTTTGCATCAGCTGGAATAGCCATCATATCAAACCATATTACAGTTCCTTCAGATGGTATTGAGTACCAAGCTTCTACTCCATCTGCAGCTTCATCTGCAGCTAGAAAAACGTCACCTGACCAACCCATAGTTAAACAGATCTCTCCATTTGCTAAATCATCGATATATTGCGAAGAATCAAAATATCTTATGTAAGGTCTTACTTGCTGTAACATTTCAAGAGCAACCTCATAATCTTTCTCATCCTCTGTATAAGGATCTTTTCCAACGTATTTTAAAGCGATTTCCATAACCTCTGTAGGAGCATCTAACATTGCGATTCCACAATCTGCATATTTTGATGCAATAGCTGGATCAAACAAAATGCTCCAACTTGTAATATCATTTTCATCAACTTTATCAGTATTATAGCCAATACCTGTAGTACCATACATATAATTTATCGAGTATTGACCTCCTGGATCATGTGCATCAATTTTTGCTAGTACATCGGGATCTAAATTACCAATGTTTGAAAGTTGAGTCTTATCAAGTTTTTGAAAAACTCCAGCCTTGATTTGATTTTCTAAAAAAGAGCCTGAAGGCACCACAATATCATAACCTGAACCACCAGCTAAAAGTTTAGCTTCAAGAACTTCATTTGAATCAAAAACATCATAAGTTACATCAATGCCAAATTCATTTTCGAAGTTTTCAATTGTATCTTCAGCAATATAGTCAGACCAATTATAAATAAATAATTCTTCTTTAGCCTGAGCTGAAAAAGAAATTAAAACTAATAGAGATATAAAATACTTAAGCATTATTCCCCTCCTAAATAAAAATTACATTAAATAAAATAAATTAAAAATCGAGAATTTTTTTATATAGATCGGGCCTTCTGTCTCTTAAGTTACCCCATAATTTTCTGTATTCCCTTGAAATTAACAAATCTAATGTCGCAGTTATTATTCCTTCATCCTGATCATTCATCCGATTTATTACATTTCCAAGATGATCTAATATAAAAGAATTACCATAAAAATTTAATTCAATATCAGCTTCGACCTCCTTCCCTATTCTGTTCGAAGTTATTATAGGGATTTGATTTGCAGCAGCATGTCCTACCATTGTATTAATCCAATGATCCTTTGAATTTAATTCAGGCATGTGTGGCTCAGAGCCAATTGCTGATGGATAAAAAATTAAATCTGCACCTTTCAACGTTAATATTCTTGCACATTCAGGAAACCACTGATCCCAACAAATTGCACAGCCAACTTTTGCTAGAGGAGTGTCAAAAACCATAAAACCTGTGTTGCCTTTTTCAAAATAATACTTCTCATTATATCCAGGCCCTTCAGGGATGTGAGATTTATTATAAACTTCACTTATTTTACCAAAAGAATCAATCATAACTAGAGAGTTAAAAAACTTATTTTCCTTTTTTTGAAAAAAACTAATTGGTAATGAAATCTTTTTATCTTTACAAATATTAGATAATTTTTCGAACATTGGATTAGAAGGAAAATCAATTGCAAGATCAAAAAATTTATCATTTTTTGTTGAACAAAAATAATAATCTTGAAATAATTCTTGCAGAAGTAAAATATCAACATTTTCATTTGATGCTTTTTCAACTAAACTAATTGCTTTATTTAAATTAGCGTCAAAGTCTCCTTTAATAGCCTTGAATTGTGATGTTGCTACTTTTACTTTCATATTTTTGGTACATTCATTGTTATACAATGAATATTTCCACCACCATAATTTATATTTTCTGTTTCCAACATCATAATTTCTCGATTTGGGAATAACTTTTCAAAAGTTAACTTTACCTCATTATCTTCCTTAACATTGAATTTAGGTAAGATAATTTTATTTTTACTGAAATAGAAATTTATATATGAGCTAATAATATTCTTATTATTAATCTTTTTTCTTGTAGGTAAAGGAACTTCAATTAAATCAAATGTCTGATTAGTATCTCTAAAAAATTTAATAAGATCAGCTTTGTTTTTTTCTAATATTTCATAATTAGGATCTAATTTGTGGGTTGTAGCAATTAAATATTTATTTTTTCCGATCGGGCATAATAAATTATCAACATGACCATCTGTATCATCCTCCATTAGTCCATTTTCAAATAAAAAAATATAATTTAACTCAAACAAGAGCTTTAATTCTTTAATAATATATTCACTATTATGTTTTTGTTTTCTATTCTTATTAAATATTACATTTTTGGTGCTAAATAAATTTTTTTTATCATCATAAGTTATTGCTCCTCCTTCAATAACTAAGTCAGAAATTTTTGTTGGGATATTTAAATAGTTTGAAATAAATTTTGATATTTTATTATCATTTAGATAATCTGGATACTTTCCATAACCATTAAATTCAAAGCTAATTGATTTTAATTTTTCATTTTCGTTATAAAAAATTGGTGCAATATCTCGCATCCAAGAGTCATCTAATTTACATTCTATAATATCTATATTTTTATGATCAGTTTTATTTTGAATTTCATTAATGTCTTCTTTATTTGACAAAACAATAACATGCTCAGTTTTTGCAATTTCATTAATTACATTTGCAACTTCATCTCTGGCCTTATTAATAATTTTACCATAAAGATCTTTATTACACGGCCAAGCAATCAAACAATATTGGTGTTCATACCATTCAGGAATTAGTTTCATAAAATTTAAAAATATGTATAATTATTTCATGTCTAAAAATGAAGTAAAATTCACTGAAATGAAACATGGTGATAAAGAGGATTATGAACTTCTTGCTAATTTTGAAGATAAATTTATTGAAGGTACAGCGGATAGAATAGTAAGAGTGCTAGAAAGTTTAGACAATTCTTTAGGTGGCTATAAGGTATCTAGATTAGAACACTCTCTTCAAACTGCATCAAGAGCGTTACGTGAACAAGCTTCTGAAGAAATGGTGGTAGCCTCCTTATTGCATGATATAGGTGATGAAATTGCACCTCTCAATCATTCTGAGCTTGCCGCTGCAGTACTAAAACCTTTTGTGTCTGAAAAAACAAGATGGATTGTAGAACAACATGGTTTGTTTCAAGCCTACTACTATAATCATTATTATGGAAAAGATAGAAATCTAAGAGATAAATTCAAAGGTCATGAATTCTTTAAAGACACTATAGATTTTTGTGAAAGATGGGATCAAGCATCATTTGATCCAAATTATGATACAATTCCTCTAAAAGAATTTGTTCCAATGGTTCAAAGAATATTTAATAGAACACCTTATAGAAATTTATAACTATTTTTTTAACTTGTTGATTAGTGTAAGGTTACCTGGATCAAAGTTATTTTTATTTTCTTGAATAAATTTATCTATATCTTTTTGCTTTTCTAATTCTAATTCAGAAACTTTTCTAATGTTTAAATCAACATACAAAGAACAAACCTCTGTTGTTGCCGCTCTATAACCTTCAAGCTTGTGTGTCATTTCTAATTTGTAAATTAATCTTTTTTTATCCCTATCAAGAAATAACAAATTAATATCTACTTCATCACCCTCTTTCACTTCTTTGTCATAAGTTGTGTGTGACTCTACAGCAAAAGTAGTTTTCTTCTCTGTTTTTGCAGAAGTTTCACCCATATTAAATTTTTGTAAAAGAACTTCCCATCCAGCATCAAAAAGATGAATATAAAATGCCAAATTCATATGACCATTGTAATCTGTCCATTCTTTTTTAACTCTTCCTGAATTTAAATATATCTTCATTGTTTTTCTTTATTAATTCAAAAAATATAGTAGTTTAAAATAATGAATAATGAAGTAATAATTTCGTGTGCCGTTACTGGATCAGGAGATACAGCAGGTAAACATCCTGAATTACCTATAACGCCAAAACAAATTGCTGATGCTTCAATTGAAGCTGCCAGAGCGGGTGCGGCAATAGCTCATGTACATGTAAGGGAACCTGATGGCAAACCTTCTAGAAATTTAAGTTATTATAAAGAAGTAGCAGATAGAATTCGCTCTTCTGAAACTGATGTAGTTTTAAATTTTACTACAGGTATGGGTGGTGATTTTGAAGTTGGGACTGGGAAAGATCCTTTAAATCCGGTGGGAGCAAATACAGATATGATCGATACATTAAGCAGATTAGAACATGTTGAAGAGTTATTACCTGAAATTTGTACTTTAGATTGCGGATCACTAAATTTTGGTGACTCAAACATGACATTTATTCATACACCGATACAACTAAGAACTGCAGCAAAAAAAATGCAGGAGCTTGGAGTGAAACCAGAAATGGAAGCTTTTGAAATGGGTCATTTATGGTTTGCTAACCAACTTTATAAAGAAGGTTTAATTGATGGCCCTCCTTTTTATCAAATATGCCTTGGCATACCTTGGGGATCACCTGCAACAACGAGCGCAATGAAAGCTATGGCTGAAATGGTACCTTCTGAAGGTATTTGGTCTGGATTTGGAATAGGAAGATCGCAAATGCCTATGGCTGCACAGGCAGTTATTTTGGGAGGAAATGTTCGTGTAGGACTGGAAGACAATCTTTATTTAAAAAAAGGAGTTTTTGCATCAAATGCACAGTTGGTTGAAAAGGCCAGATGTATTGTTGAAGATATGGGGGCATCTATTTTATCCCCGCAACAGACAAGAGAGAAATTAAAACTAAAAAAACATTTTTAATTTGAAAAATATTGCTGTCATTGGAACTGGTGTAATTGGTACTGGCTGGATACTTAGATTTCTTGCTAATGGTATAAAAGTCAAAGCATTTGATAAAAATTCTCGACAAATAAATTTTCTAAAAGCAGAAATAGCAAGAACAAACTTAATTATAACAAAATTATATAATACAAAGATTAATTTCAAAAATTTGGAAATCGTAGACAGTATTGAAGAAGCAGTAAAAAATGCAGAATTAATTCAGGAAAATGTACCAGAAAGATTAACTTTAAAAAAAGATGTTATAAAAAATATAAGTAAATATTCACCCTCAAATTCAATAATTGCTTCAAGTTCATCTGGTTTACTTCCATCAGATTTACAATCAAAATGTATTAATCCAAAAAGATTAATCATAGCTCATCCCTTTAACCCTGTATATATTCTCCCTTTGGTTGAAATTGTAAAAGGTAAAAAAACTACAAATTTATATTTTAATAAAGCAAAAAAATTTTATCAAAAAATTAAAATGAAAACATTATTGGTAGAAAAAGAATTACCGGGTTTTTTATCTGATAGATTGCAAGAAGCTTTGTGGAGAGAGGGTTTACATATTGTAAACGATGGATATGCTTCAACAAAAGATTTAGACGAAGCGATTACTTATGGTCCTGGTATGAGATGGGCGATAATGGGAACTTTTTTGACATTTCACTTAGCGGGAGGAGAAATGGGTATGAAACACATGCTAGATCAGTTTGGACCAGTATTGAAACTTCCATGGACTAAACTCAAATCTCCAAAACTAACAAAAACACTTAAAGAAAAAATTATTAAAGGCACAAAAAAACAATCAAAGAATCATTCTATAAAAGATTTAAGTAATATAAGAGATAATTTCTTAATAGATTTGCTAGAATTAAAGAAAAAATATAAATTATAATTATGACAATAATTTCAAAATATGTAGCTTTAAAAAATTATATACCAACTGGGTTACCTAAAGAAGAAGATTTTGAAATTAAATCTAAAACTTTAGAATTGGATGAAACAAATAATATTCATGTTCTTAATTCATGGATATCAGTTGATCCGTATATGAGAGCAAGGATGACAGAACGTAAAAATTATAAACCACCCTTTTTATTAGGCGAGGAAATGGAAGGTTATGCAATTGGGTCAGTCCAAAAATCAAAAGATTCACAATTTAAAGAAGGAGATGTTGTTTTCAGTAATTTTGGAATGAGAGATAACTTCGTTTGCAAAGGCGGTGATTTAAAAAAAATAAAAAATTCCAATCTTCCATTACAAACTTATCTAGGACCTTTGGGAATGACAGGGCAAACTGCATATATTGGTCTTTTTAATCATGGGAATATACAAAAGGGACAAAGTATTCTTGTATCTTCAGCAGGTGGAAGTGTTGGATCAACAGTTTGTCAAATTGCAAAAAATTTAGGATGCAAAGTATATGCTAGTACTGGATCAGATGAAAAAGTTGATTGGTTAAAAAATGAATTAAATGTTGATGTAGCATTTAATTATAAAAAAATTGATAACCTTGTTCTTCACTTAAAAGAAGTTTGTCCTGAAGGATTTGACTTATACTTTGATAATGTTGGAGGTGATTTTTTAGAGTCTGCAATTTTTCGAATGAAAAATTTTGGAAGAATTATTATTTGCGGAAGGATTTCTCAAATGAATTCAACTTCTGCTCCTTCTGGATTAAAAAATATGGCGCACGTATTAGTAAAAAGATTAACTATAAAAGGCTTTTTAATTTTTGATCATGAAAATGATAATGAGCCTTTTGAAACGGATATGCGAAATTGGCTGTCTGAAGGAAAAATAAAGTTTAAAGAAACAATTTATGAAAATATAGAAAATGCTCCTAAAGCATTTATAGATTTACTTAATGGAAAAAATTTAGGTAAAATGTTAGTCAAAATTTAACTAAATTGTAACGTAGGGCGACGTCCCTCGATATTTTATATCTAATTTAAGTTCTTTATCAATTGGAGGAAAAGCTCTTTGCTGACATTCCACTCTAGGGCATATCCTACAAGAAACTCCAATTGGCATTTGTAATTTTTTATTATTTAGATCAATTCCTTCAGAATAAATTAAATCTTTAGCGTATTTCATATCACAACCTAAACCAATCGAAACAAAGCTTTTAGGCATTCCATGTTTTTCAATTCCTTTCTCAAAAGCTCTTGCGATACAAAAATATACTCGTCCATCTGGCATTTTAGATATTTGAGGATGAATTTTTCCAGGATTTAAAAAAGCAGTATAAACATTCCATCTAGGACAAGAACCTCCATGTCTTGGTATATGAATACCAGATAAAGAAAATCGCTTTGAGACATTTCCAGCAATATCTGTTTTTAAAAAGTGAAATGGCACTCCTTCGTTTCCAGGTCTTTGAAGATTTGTTAATCTATGTGTAACTTGTTCAAAACTACAAGCATAATGATGCATCAAAATTTCTACATCATATTTATGTAATTTAGCACTCTTTAAAAAATCGTTATAAGGCATCATAAAAGCAGCAGCATAATAATTTAGTAAAGATAGTTTAAGCAAAGGTTCTACTTCTTCTGATTCGACGTTATTATCTTTAATAACTTTATTGATAACATCATTAGCCTCTAAATAAGCAACTTGTGATGCTAAATGAAAGTTTCTTGATGTATAAGTTAACATTTCAGAAAGATAAAAAATCTTTGAATTTTCATCAAATCTTTTAACTATTTTTTCATCTTCGTTTATGGTTACTATTTTAACTTCAATTCCATGTTTTTCTTTAAGATAAAGTGATAATTTAGATCCAGAACCAATGTTAGGTCCAGTTTCAAGACCTATTTCTTTTCTTAGATTTTCAGAACTTACTTCTAAATCATGAAAGTAATTTTTATTTTCTTGAAGAATATCTGAAACAATTTCTACAGGTAGTCTTGTTGGTTTTTCAATTTGATTTGCATTGACATCCATCGTTTCAAGTCGATTTTGCATATCTTCTTTAAAACTTTTAAAAGAATCATTTATTGTCAGTAATGCTTTAGCTATGTTAGGATTCGAACCAATAAAGTCACTTGTGTCATGATTGGTTATCTTTAGATCATCAAAAATCTCATTGCTTAAAACATCCATTACGTCTGAAAGTAGTCGTTTACTAGATTCTGTTGAGAAGTCTTTAATTGATAAATCTAATTTATCAGCTGCTTTAATTAGTAAGGAAAGTGGTATTTTTCTTTTTCCACTTTCAATTAAATTTAAATAACTAGGAGATATACCAATAGTTTTTGATAATTCAGCTTGTGAAAAACCTTTGCTTATCCTTTGTTTTTTTAACCTTGGGCCAAAATTTATGTCAGATTCAATATTCATTTACAAAATTTACAAAAATAATAAATTCGAAGTAACTTTCTTTACATTAAAACTAAGAAAAACTCTAGTTTTTTTTTATTTTATTATGTATTTGTAAAATCTGTAAATATGAACAGTAAATTAACAGAAAATATTAATAACCAAAAAGACAGCCTAGAGCAGAGTTCTATTGAGAAGAAGGTTCTTGAAGGATCTATAGACTCAAATTATGACCTTAATCTTGCTGATGGTATCGAAGCATACTACAGCGAAAGATACGGTTGGACTCTTAGAAGAAAAACAATCTAATTAAATTAGATTTTTTCTCTCTAACTAGCTGTACTATTTATTTGGTCGTAAGCTTTTTCAGCAATCATAATAGTTGTTGCATTTAAATTAGCACTAACAATATCTGGCATTACAGAAGCATCAATAACTCTTAAATTTTGAATTCCATGAACCCTTAGGTATTGATCTACAACTGAAGTTTTGTCCTCACCCATTTTATTTGTGCATGATGGATGATACGCAGATTCAGATGTATTTTTAATAACTTCATCTAATTCATTTTGATTAGATACATTCTTCCCAGGCCTAATTTCTGTGCCAACATATTCTTTAAGTGCTTTTTGAGACAAAATTTTTTTAGCAATTCCTACACCTACTCTCATTTGTTTTAAATCGTCTTCATGCTTAAGATAATTAAATTGTATTTTAGGATCATCTTTATAGTTATTTGTTTTAATTTTAACAAACCCCCTACTTTTTGGTCTATTTGGACAAACATGAAATTGAAAAGCTTCAAAATTAGGATTTTCTAAACCATGATTAATAACTAAGTAGGGAAAAAAATGAAATTGTAGGTTTGGGTGATTATATGATTTGTCAGATTTAACAAAACCTCCTAACTCTAAGTGTGAGTTTGCTAACCTACCTTTTTTAAATAAAAACCATTTTGATCCTTCTATTGCTTGATAGAGAAAATTTGTTGCTAAAGAATGTAATGTTTCATTTTTTTTAGATTTATATTGAATATACATCTCTAAATGATCTTGTAAATTTTCTCCCACCCCAACTAAATTATTAATAACTTCTATTCCCAAGCTTTTAAGATATTTTTCATTACCTATTCCCGATAATTGAAGAATTTTAGGTGAATTAATTGAACCAGCACAAAGTATAACTTCTTTATTGGCTAAATAATTATTGGTTATATTTTTTTTAATCGTTTCAACACCAATTGCAGTTTTATTTTTAAAAAGAATTTTTTTAACATCAATATTATTTATTATTCTTAGATTTTTTCTATTTTGGATTGGCTCTAAATATGCCTTAGCAACACTTTGTCTTACACCTTTGTTTATTGTAACATCAAAAGTTCCAAAACCTTCCTTATCAATACTGTTAGAGTCATTAAATATTTTATATCCAGCTTCTTGTGCAGCTTCTAAAACTTTTTTAAATAGAGGATATTTTTTATCTATGTTTGATTTATTTACTTTTAATGGCCCCTCTTTACCTCTTACATTACTTTCATGAGACCAAGTTTCTAATTTTTTAAAAAAAGGTAAAACTTTTTCATATGACCAATCAGTTAAACCACTTGAAGACCATCTATCAAAATCCTCTTTATGACCTCTAGCAAAAACCATGCCATTATGTGATGAACACCCTCCAATCATTTTACCTCTTGGGCAATATAAAGATCTATTATTTAGAAATGGCTCAGGCTCTGTATAATATTTCCAATTATACTTTGGATCATGCATTACATATAGAAGTGCGCTTGGCATATCAACTTTCCAGGTTTTACTCGATGGACCAGCTTCTAATAAAATTACGGAATTCTTTGATTGTGAAGACAATCTGTTAGCTAAAACACAACCAGCTGACCCTGCTCCAACAATGATGTAGTCAGCGTTTTTATCCACTAATTCATTCTTTCAGTGTTTCCATCAACAGTCATGATTTGCCCTGATACATTTTCTGATGCTTCACTTAATAAAAATAAAGCCATTGAAGCAATATCTTCTTTCTCTACAAATGCGTTTAAAGAAACCATTGATTCTAATTCTTTTCTTACTTTTTTATTTGAAGAATTTATTAATTTAGCTTTTGCATTTATTACCCTATCCATTCTATCGCCATTAACAGATCCAGGACAAATTGCATTCACACGTATTTTAAATTTTCCTAATTCAACAGCTAATGTTTTAGTTAATCCAATTACTGCCCATTTACTTGATGCATAGGGTGAACGTTGAGCAAAACCAAATAATCCTGCAGTTGAAGATAAATTAATAATAGATCCTTTTTTAGCTTTTTTTAAAAATGGAATAGCAAATTTTGCAAAATAAAAATGTGAACTTAAATTGGTTTTTATTGTCTTATCCCATTCATCTATTGAAATATTTTGAAGATACTTTGTAGGTCCTGCAATACCTATATTATTTATTAATCCATCTATTTTTTTTAAGTTAGATAGAGATTTAAAATATTCTTTAATGTCTTTTGGATTTGTGCAATCTAAGTGTTTAGCAAATATTTTATTACGATATTTTTTATTTGAATTTATTTTATCAATCTTTGATCTATTTATATCAGATAAATATACTTTTCCACCTGAATTGATTATTTTATTTGCTATAGCAAAACCTAAGCCATCTGCACCAGCAGAAATAATATAATTTTTTTTACTAAGATTAATTTTCATTTATTGAATCTTATCTATCTCTTTTTTAGAAATATATCCAATAGTTTTACCTTTATTGTCAGTAACTACTATTGTTAGGTTATCTTCAAGAATTTTATTTTTAAATTTTTTTAGTTTTATATTTTGGTTTACTTTGTAAATAGAACCTAACGTTAAATTATTTTTATTAAAACTTTTTTCAATTATCATTATATTTTTTGCTTCTAGATAATCTATTCTATTTTCTTTGCTAGAAAACAAATTAAGTAAAAATTTAAATATATTCATTAATTAAAATATAGATTTACTAGGAAGATCTTTTATTCAGAAGATTGGTTAGCCAATCAGGATCCATTTCTGGGACTGAAGACAATAAAAGTTCTGTATAATCAGGATACGGTGGATTCAAAATTTTACTTTTCAAACCTTGTTCCACTACCTCTCCTTGATACATAACAACTATTTCATCTGAGATTGCTTTAACTGTTGCTATATCATGGGTTATAAAAATATAAGTTACACCAAGATCTTTTTGTAATTTTTGGAGTAATTTTAATATTCCTTCTTGAACAATTTGATCTAGCGCTGATGTCACTTCATCACAAATAATTAAATCTGGGTTAGCCGCTAAAGCTCTTGCAATGCATATTCTCTGTTTTTGGCCTCCAGATAATTCGGATGGTAATCTATCTAAAAAAGTTTCATCTAATTCAATCATTTTTAATAATTCAATAACTTTTGCTTCTCTTTCTTTCCCTTTTATACCTTGATAAAATTCAATTGGCCGTCCTATTATTTCATCAACAGTTTGACGGGGGTTCATTGCAGTATCAGGCATTTGAAAAATTATTTGAATTCTTCTTAATTCTTCTTTTGACCTTTGCTCAAGTTTTGGAGACAATTTTTTTCCATCAAAAATTATTTCTCCTTTTAATTGAGGAAGTAAGCCTGTAATTACTCTTGCTGTTGTTGATTTTCCTGATCCACTTTCGCCAACTATAGCTACTGTTTTGCCTTTAGGAATATCTATAGAAACATTGTGTAAGACCTTCGATGAGCCATATGCTGCATCAATATTTTTAATGGACAACATATAATCTTCATTTGTTTCTTCAGGCTTGATCAGTGATCTTACTGACCATAGAGATTTAGTGTATTCTTCTTTTGGGTTTGATAACATATCTCTTGTTTCAGCTTCTTCAACTTCTTCACCATATCGCAAAACTTTAATTCTATCAGCCATTTGAGCAACTACGGCTAAATCATGAGTAATATAAATTGCTGCTGTATTAAATTTGTCTACTATAGATCTCATAGCAGATAATACTTCTACTTGAGTAGTAACATCTAAGGCAGTAGTTGGTTCATCAAATATTATTAACTCTGGTCTTGGTGACATAGCCATAGCAGTCATTATTCTTTGAAGTTGACCTCCTGATACTTGGTGCGGGTATCTATCTCCTATATTTTCCGCATCTGGAAGCTGTAGTGATTCATAAAGTTGAACCGCATCTTTTTTTAATACATCAGTGGGATTTATCTTTAATCTATTAGCAGCACTTATTGTTTGATCCATTAATCTATGAGCAGGATTAAAAGATGCTGCTGCTGATTGAGCAACATAAGATATCTTAGTTCCCCAAATTTTTCTCTTTTCAAATTCAGTTAGTTTAGCGAGGTCTATGCCGTTAAAATTAATTTCTCCCTTTATAATCTTACAACCTGGTTGAGTATAGCCCATTGCAGCTTTACCCATAGTAGATTTTCCGGCACCACTCTCTCCTATTAAACCTAGTATTTCTCCTCTGTGTAAAGTCAAATCTACACCTTTTAAAATTTTATGCCATCTCTCATCTGAAAATCCATCAATATGGATATTTTTCATTTCAAGCAGGAGTTCTTTTGATTTATTTGACGTCATCTTTTAATCCGCTAGTAATGTAAAGATACCAATCAACAACAAAATTAATTGATACACAAAGCAAAGCAATTGCAGCAGCTGGAATTAATGGTGTTAAACCTGCTGTTATATCATATTGCGCATATTGAATAAGTATTGCATTTTCCCTCACCATTGATGCCCAATCTGCTGAAGGGGGTTGAATGCCAATTCCTAAAAAACTTAAACTAGATATTGTAAAAATTATAAATATGAACCTTAAACCAAACTCAATAATCAACGGTGAAGCTATATTAGGAAGTATTTCTCTGAAAATAATATATGATAAATTTTCACCTCTTAATCTCGCGACCTCTACATATTCTAGAACAACTTGACCAACAGCAACTGATCTTGATATTCTAAAAAATCTAGTTGACTCCAAAATTCCTAAAATGACAATTAAATTAAAATTAGTAGGTCCAAAAACTGATAAAAGTATAAAAGTAAAAATCATTACAGGTATAGCCATAAGCGTGTCTACTATTCTACTTAATAGTTGATCTAAATATCTTCTATCCAGAGCAGCTATAATTCCAAATACTGTTCCAATTCCTAAAGCAATAAAAGTAGCTAATAAACAAATACCAATTGTATTTCTTGCAGCATAGATAATGCGAGAAAAAATATCTCTTCCAATTTGATCAGTACCAAATATATGACCATCACCCCAAGGAGCATAAGCTACTGGGAATATTTCTGCTTCTCCATGTGGAGCAATTAAGGGAGCAAATATTGCAGCAAAAAAATATATAAATAGTACAATCATACCAAACCAAGCTGAGATTGGAGCTTTTGATAAGGCAATTTTTAATCTTTCTAATCTAGTTCTTCTTTTAATTAAATTTGCAACTTCACTTTTTGCAGAATAAGATAAATTTTCACTCATTTGGGATATAGTAACCTTGGATTAGAAATAATTCCGATCAAGTCAGCAATTAAATTTAATATTACATATGTTGATGCAAAAATTAATGCACAAGCTTGAACAACGGGTAAATCTCGATTATAGACTGATCCGACCATCAACCTACCAATACCTTGATAGTTAAAAACATATTCAACAACAACTGAGCCAATCAACATATAAGCTAAGTTTATTGCAATTACTTGAGAAATAGGTGCCCAAGCATTTGGAAGTGCGTGTTTAACAATTACCTCGTATCTAGAAGCTCCCGATAATTTTGCCATTTCAATATATTCACTTGATAAGATATTTATTATCGCTGACCTTGTCATTCTCATCATGTGACCCATAGTAATTAATGTCAAAGTAAAAACTGGAAGAGCAGTCCTGTAAAATCTTTCAGCCAAAGTTGAAGCTTCATCCACATTAGAAATAGTTGGAAAAACTGGAAACAGTGTCGCTAGTAAAAGAATAAAAATATAGGCTGTAAAAAATTCTGGTGAAGATACGGTTACTAAGCTAACTCCAGTTGCTGACCTATCATAATAAGAGTTTCTGTATAATGCTGCAGAGATACCTAAGATTAAAGATAGAGGAATAGCCAACATGGCGGCAACTCCTGTTAAAAATAATGTATTCTTTAATCTGGGGACAATTAAACCAACAACTTCTCTAGACCTATCACCTTGATCCCCTTGAACTTTAGATCTTCCAGAGAAAGAACTACCAAAATCTCCTTGAAAAACATTTCCTAACCAATCAAAATATCTTGTTACCGGAGGTTTATCTAAACCCAATTCTGCTCTTAGGGCTTTTACTGCAGATTTTGTTGCACTTTGACCTAATATTTCCGTGGCAAAGTCTCCCGGTAAAAAAGAGAATGTACTAAATATTATTACCGAAAATGCAAAAACTGTAACGAGACCGAGGCTAAGCCTTAACAAAATTGTTCTAAATATTGGATGAATTCTACTAATATTACCCTCCTTAAAGATACAATCTTAATTCTTAAAGTTTTGTCTAAATTAGGTCAACATGTAAGCTAAAATTAATAATTTATACGTTGAATTAAAACGTTATATATGTTTTTATATATTAACTTAAGTTTGTTTTTTGTTAAATTTCTAGAAATTATGAACAAAAATCTTAGGTTTTTGTTCAATTATAAGGGAGGACAAATGAAAAATAAGAAAATAGACAAATACATTGAAGAACAGTCTTCAAAGCTAACAAAAGGGCTTATTGATAGAAGACAGTTCATGATGTCTGTCCTTGCTACTGGGGTCACGCTACCAATTGCATTATCATTAGCAGATAAAGCAGTTGCAGCTACACCAAAAAAAGGTGGGCATTTAAGATGGGGTAATAGTGCAGCAGATGCAACTGATACTCTTGATCCAGCAACTTATCAGAGCTCATTTATGCAAGCTACTGCTTGGTCATATCAGAACTGTCTAACTGTTGTTGATTCAGATCACACAATTGTTGGAGAGCTTGCTGAGTCAATTGAATCAGACGATGCTCAAACATGGGTATATAATCTTCGCAAAGGTGTTGAATTCCATAATGGTAAATCAATGACAGCAGAAGATGTTGTGCTCAACTATCAGTATCATATGAATCCAGATACTGCTTCGGCAGCAGGTGGACTTTTATCTCAAATTGAAACAGTTTCTGCTGATGGAAATGACAGAGTTATTTTTAAGCTAAAAGGTGCAAATGCCGATTGGCCTGCAATAACTACTGACTATCACATTATGATTAAACCAACAAAAGATGGAGTTGTTGATGCTCAATCAACGATTGGAACTGGTCCATATATTATGGATGAATTCAATCCTGGTGTTGGTGCAAAATTTGGAAAAAGAAATCCAAATTATTTCAAAGGTGATAGTGTTGCACACTTTGATTCAGTTGAAGTAATCGGAATTAATGATCCTGCTACTAGACAAGCAGCATTATTAAACGGTGAAATTGACTGGATGAATGGTGTTGATCTTAGAACTGCTAATCTATTGACTAGAAATCCTAGTGTAGAAATTACAGCAGCTTCTGGTTACGCTCACTATACAGCTCCAATGAGATTGAACGTTCCACCGTTTGATAACTTTGATGTGCGTATGGCAATGAAGTTTGCAATTAAAAGACAGGAAATTGTTGATAAGATTATGCTTGGATATGGTACTGTTGGTAATGATCATCCGATCTCTACTGCTCACCCATACCACAATAGCGCTTTAGAGCAGAGAGAATTCGATGCTGATAAAGCTGCTTATCACTGGAAAAAATCTGGAGTAAGTGGACCAATTGAAATTAGTACTTCTGAGGTTCCTTATGCAGGATGTACAGATGCAACTAACTTGATAGCAGCATCTGCTCAAGAATGCGGTATCGATCTTCGAGTTAAAAAAGAACCTGAAGATGGTTACTGGAGTAACGTATGGAACACTAAAGGTTTCAGTATGAGTTCTTGGGGTGGAAGACCTACAGAAGATATGATGTGGTCTGCTGCATTCACAGATGACACTGAGTGGAACGAAGCTGCATGGGGTAATCTAGTTCAAACTGATTCAACTGTTCGTTTCAATGAACTTGTTAGATCTGCTAGATCAGAACTTGATGCAGAAAAAAGAAAATCAATGTACTGGGAAGCACAAGCACTTTGTAACTACGATGGTGGTGCTATTGTTTATGCATTTAACCAATATGTTGGCGCTGGTTCTAAAAAACTTGCTCACGGTGAAGACGTTGCTGGTAACTGGGAAAGTGACGGTAACAAACTTTCTGAACGTTGGTGGTTTGCATAAAATATTAATTTGCTTTGTGGCGCATTTAAATGCGCCACACTATTTCTACTAATTATCCAAAAAAATGTTTTTAAAAAATAAGAAATATCTCTTTGATGGAGGTTCAGGTCAAACTTTAATGGAAATGGGTTTAGAAACAAAAGGTGATCTTTGGTCTGCACAAGCTTTATTAAATGAAAATAATCATCAAATGGTTGTAGATATGCATAAGAATTTTATAAATGCAGGATCACAATTAATAGTTACCTCAAATTTTAGTGTTAGAAGAAGACTGTTAAAAAATTACAACTTACTTAATAAATTTGAATTTGGAATAAGATCTGCTGGAGCACTTGCATTAAAAGCAAAAAATGAAAGTGATAAAAAAGTTATTGTTGCAGGCTCATTGCCAAATCAAGGTGTTACATATTCCCCAATACATTTTGAAACTGATGAAACCATGTTTAACTATTTTCATGAAATTGCAAAGATATTAAAAGATTACGTCGATATATTTTACTTAGATGTTTTGTGTTCCATCAAAGAAATAAAAATTGCCTTAGAAGCTTCAAAAGAATTTAATAAACAAGTTCTTGTAGGTGTTCACTTACGTTATGATGGAAAATTACCATCTGGAGAAAGTCTTGATGAACTTTTTGAAACTATTCAAAAATTTAATTGTTGTGGCATAGTATCAGCCTGCGTATCACCTGAAATCATTAATTTGAGTATTCCTATATTTAAAAAACAAAAGCTTCCTTTTGGTTATAAAATGAATTTATTTAAAGAACTACCTACTAGTAATGAAGAAAAATTTAATTCAGAAGGTTTTGAAGAAAATTATGATTATATTGATCCCGTTGAGTTACTTGGGACTAGAAATGAAGAATTTGGAGAAGAAAAATATAAAAAATTTGTTTTAAATTCTTTAAATGAAGGTGTTACTCTAGTTGGTGGATGCTGTGAAGTAAAGCCACGACATATTGAAGCTATTAAGAATTTATTTTAAAATTTTTTTTTCATTATTTTGTGATAAGTTGAATAAGTTTTATGGGAGATTTAGTTAGTAATTACAGATTTGTTGTAAAGCCAGTTATTAAGGAAACTGGTAGATCTTTAGATTTGGCTAGACCCATGAAAATACACCCTCTTACATATCAAGAGTTACCACTTAACCCAGAATATACTAACTACGCTGATGGAAGATTTACGCTTGAAAAATTATCTCATGCTACAGCAGATGAAATGTATTGGAAAGCTAGGCAAGAAATAATTTTACGTCATACGGGTGAGCATCCATACGAAATCTCTGGTCCGGATGCTGAAAATTTACTTCAACAAATATTTCCTAGAGATATTTCAAAAGTAAAAATAGGACGATGTTCTTATCAATTTGCTTGTTACCATGATGGAGGAATGATTTCAGATGGATTATTATTAAGATTAGAAAAAAATAAATTTTGGTTTGCACAAGGTGATGGACATTTATATAGTTGGTACAAAGCTCATTCGAAAAATTTAGATGTTGAAATTAAAGATCCAAACGTTTGGGTAAGTCAAATACAAGGCCCTAAATCTCTAAAACTTTTAGAAAAACTAGTTGATAAACCATTAAAAAATAATTTTAATTATTTTGATTGGGTTGAAACTTCAATTGATTCAGAAGAAGTGATTATTAGCAGAACAGGGTTTACAAATGAACTTGGCTGGGAAATTTATTTAAGACCAGAAAATGATTCAAAAAAAATTGGAGACTTAATACTAAGTAAAGGTGAAGAAATGGGAATGATTCTAACAGCCTCACCAGGATTTAGATGTAGAAGAATTGAGGCAGGTCTCTTATCTGCAGGGAGAGATTTTACGAAAGATCGATCTCCATTTGCCGTTGGATTAGGAAAGTTTATTGATTTTAATAAAGGAGATTTTATTGGAAGAGATTATTTACTTAATGCAAGCAAAGATTGTTTAACATGGGGTATGAGAGTGGAAAATAGCTTTGCGTTGGTTGATTCTGAAATTTCTATTGATAATAAAAAAGTTGGAATTGTGACTTCAAGTACATGGTCGCCATTTCAAGTTTGTGGTGTTACTATAGTTCATATGGATAAAGCAGAGTTTGGGCCAGACACAATAGTAGATGTTAGATGTGATGATGGTAGTGTTCAAAAAGGTGAAATATGTACTTTACCAATGTATGATGAGAAAGGAGAAATACAAAGAGGTTTAAAAGAAGATATTCCATCTAGTCCAATACCTTGGAAGGGTATTTCAAAAAACTAATATATTTTATAATAGAATTATAAATTATATTAGAATACAAATATTAAAATGAATGATCTTATTAGACCTAGCACTAAAATCCATACAATAGATGATGCAATAAGATTATCTAAAAAAAGATTACCAAAATTAGTCTTTGATTTTATTGATGGAGCATCAGGAGATGATAAACTTGCTGAAATTAATAGTACTGCATTAGATCAAATTAGACTTGAACCTAAGGTTTTTAGAAATGTTGAGAATAGAAATTTAAGTAAAAAAATATTTAATTTTCATTTTGATTATCCATTTGGATTTGCACCAATGGGAATGACAAATCTTTCATGGCCTGAAGCAGATAAAATGATAGCAAAAGAAAGTGCGTATAATAATATTCCAACATGTGTTTCAATGGCTTCGAGTACTACACTTGAAGATATGTTTACTTTTTCAGAAGGTCATTCATGGATGCAAATATATATTTTTCAAAGTGAAGAATTTATTATGGAATTATTAAAAAGAGCAGAAAACATTGGATACAAGGTTTTGATCCTCACTGTTGATGTTCCAATTCTTTCAAGAAGAGCCAGAGATGATAGAAATGGCTTTGGTTATCCATTTAAAATTGGCCCAAAACAATTTTTAGATTTTGCACTACATCCTCAATGGAGCTTAACAACTTTGTTCAAAGGCGCTCCACAACCAATGAATTATGTTACCTCTAAAAGTGGTGATAAAATTTTTAGACGAAAAGAAAGTAGAGGAGCAACTGATTGGAATACTCTAAAAAGAGTTCGAGACGCTTGGAAAGGAAAATTAATAATCAAAGGAGTAATGAATTCTGAAGATGCTTTGAAAATTAAAGAGGCTGGTGCTGATGCAATTCAAGTATCAAATCATGGTGGAAGGCAATTAGATAGTGCTACTGCTTCTATTAATGCTTTGCCATTAATACGAAAAGCTTTGGGAGACAATTTTCCAATACTTTTTGATAGTGGCATTAGAAGTGGTAGTGATATTTTACGCGCATTAGCTCTGGGAGCTAACTTTGTTATGTTTGGCAGACCTCTAATGTATGCCATCGGTGCGGATGGCGCAAAAGGTCTTAGAAGAATCATTAACTTAATAAAAGAAGAGTTAAGTACAAATCTTGGCTTAGTGGGATTAACCGATATAAATGAAGTTGATAAAAAAATTATAGCAGAGAAATTTTTTAAGGATATAAAGTATTAAAATGGTAGATAAAAAGATTAGAGGTGGGGCTTTAGTTGCAAGAGCTCTTAGAGATAAAGGTATTGATAATGTATTTACACTTTCTGGAGGTTTTTGTAATCCAGCACTTGAAGGATTTATGGAGTGTCAAATTAATGTAATTAATTGTCCTCATGAACAAATTGCTGGTCATTTAGCTGATGGTCATACTAGAATATCAAGAAAACCATCCGTTTGTATTGTTGGGCCAGAAGGTTTTGCAAATGCAGTGCCTTCAATGATGGAAGCATGGGGTGAAAGATCACCTGTTATTTTTATAACTGGATCAAGTAGCTTAAAAAGACAAGGAGCAGGTGGTTTTAAGGAAATAGATGATGTATCTATTGCAGCACCTTTAACAAAATACAGTGCAAGTATAACAGATGGCAACAGAATAAGAGAGTTCGTAGATAAAGCATATAGAATTGCAACAAATGGTTATCCAGGTGCAGTACATTTAAGTGTACCAGTAGATATAATGTTTTCATCATTTGCAGATGATGCAGGTTTAGAAGAAAGACCTTTTACTCATCAAACAAAACCTTTAGCAAAAGCTTGGCCTGATCCTGAGAGTTTAAATGAAATATTTGATCTGGCAATTAGTGCACAAAAACCTGTTTTTATTGGAGGGCATGGTGTTTGGTGGTCTAGTGCAGAAAAAAAATTAGAGCAAGCTGGGTTTGAATTAAATATTCCAATATTTAATATACCATACCATCAAAAACTTTTAGGTGAAGAGGCAGATACATATATGGGTCTTGCAGATATTCATCAATACCCCCCATCAAAGATGGCTCTCAATGAATCAGATTTGGTTCTTATGATTGGTGCACGTCTTGATAATCAAATGAATTTTGGTAATCCTCCACTTTTTCCAAAAAGCACAAAGCTTGTTTGTATTAATGGATCACATGAAGAAATAGAATTAAATAGAGCAGCAGATATTAATTTACTTTGTGATCCTGGAGTCTTTTTGGATAAACTCGTAGAATTAAAAAAAAATAGTAAATGGAAATTAAATAATGAATGGTTTGATAAGAATAAAAAAGAGAAAAAAAATTGGATTGATAAAACATTAGATGATTTAAATAAAGAAACTGAAGAGGCTAAAAAAGAAGGTGGAAAAATTCATCCTCTTCAATTAGCTTTAGATGTTCAAGAAGTATTAACTGAAAATGATTGGTTAGTTATTGATGGTGGAAATACACATTTCTGGTCTGAGATCGCAATTAATATTGCTGGATCAAAAGGTAAAAAACTTGGAGGAATATTGCATCCAGGTACTTTCAGTATGTTAGGTGTTGGAGTTCCTTTTGCAATATCAGCGAAAAATCTTAATCCTAAATCTAATGTTGTTTTAATAAGTGGAGATGGTGCATTTTTATCTGGTGGATTATCAATTGAAGCTGCATTTCAAGAAAAAAAACCTATTGTTGTAGTTATAGATAACAATGGAGGTCTTGACTGTATCTCACAACAACAAGAAAGATTATTTGAAAGTGGGAAACACTTTGCAACTGATTTTAGAGATATTCCATTTCATTCAATTTTTGAGGGTTTTGGAGGGCATGGAGAATTAGTTACTAAAAGAGAAGATTTAGCCCCCGCTTTAAAAAGAGCTTTAGATAGTGGCAAAACTGCATGTGTAAATGTTAAGGCTAAAGGTGTTATAAGTCCAATAGTTGCTGCAGTTAGTGATAAAAGAGATAAAGCGTCTATAGAGTAGGTTATGGCAATTTTTTCTACACATTTACTAAACTCAATAGATGGTACGCATGCAAGTGATGTAGAAATTGTTATTCATAAGGTAGATGATAATAACAAAGTTGTATTTCTAGAAGATAAAACAGATAGCTCTGGAAGAATGCTTAAAGAATTTGAATTAACGAAAGAAGATTGTGAAAGTGATTATGAAATGATAATTAATTCTGGTAAATATTTTAGAAATACTAGTGAAATAATTAATTCAATAAGTGTTAAATTTAAAATGAAAGATCCTCTTAAAAAATACCACATACCTCTAATTATTTCTCCAAATGGATACTCAATATGGTGGTCAAAATAAAATGAGTAATTCAGGATTAAACATGTCTAGACGTATAAGGAGAACTCCCTATACCGAGAAAGTAATTGAGGCTGGTGTAAGTGGTTTTACTGTAGTTAATCATATGCTTCTTCCAAAATCATATAAAGCAACAGTAGAAGAAGATTATTGGCACTTATCTAAAAATACTCAAATTTGGGATGTTTCATGTCAACGACAGGTTCAAATACTAGGAGAAGATGCTCCAAAATTAATACAACTCATGTCCCCAAGATCAATAAAAGATATGCCTATTGGTAAATGTTACTACTATCCAATGATTGATGAAAATGCAGGGATGATAAATGATCCTGTACTTTTAAAATTAAGTGAAAATAAATATTGGCTATCAGTTGCAGACTCAGATGTTCTTCTTTGGGCAAAGGGATTGGCTGTAGGAAGAAACTTTAAAGTTGATATTATAGAGCCAGATATTTACCCACTAGCAATTCAAGGTCCAAAATCTGAAGAATTAATGTCTTCAATATTTGGAGAAAAAATTAAAAAATTAAAATTCTTTCATTTTTCTTTTTTTGAATTTGAAGGAACAAAGCAGATAATTGCAAGATCAGGATATAGCAAACAAGATGGTTTTGAAATTTATCTTAAAGGTTTTAGTTTAGGAAAAAAACTTTGGGAAACTATTTGGGAAGCAGGAAAAGATTTTAATATTTTACCTGGATGTCCAAATTTAATTGATAGAATAGAAGGTGGTTTATTATCCTATGGTAATGAATTTACTTTAGAAAATAATCCAATTGAATGTGGATTTGATAATTATTGTAACAATTTATCTCATGATTTCATTGGAAAAAATGAACTAAAAAAAATATTAAAAAATGGAATAGAAAAAAAAATAAAAGGAATTACTTTTGATGGGTCCCCGACTCCTCCATGCTCAATACCTTTTCCTGTATATTCAAAAAATAGATTTCAAATTGGTAATATCACCTCTGGTATTTATTCACCGTTTTTAAAAACCAATATTGGGCTATCAATGGTTGATAGAGATTATTGGAATGATGGACAGGATGTTATCGTATTAACACCAGACAATATTGAGAGAAAAGGTAAAGTGTGCTCACTACCTTTTAATTATTCCTAAAATGAGTCATTCAATCGAATTAAAGTGGGAGTTAGGAGATCAAAAACTCGAATTTGGAAAATACTTAACTGATCACACAGTAATACTTAACGAAAATGTATCTATTGATGCGGGATCATCTCCAGATTATGGAGGAAGTGAAACTAATATTAATCCAGAACAAAAACTAGCTGCGGCTGTTAGTAGTTGTTTTATGATGACATTCTTAGCTTTAGCTGCAAAAATGAAATGGCCAGTTATTAATTATAAAGATAAAGCAATTTCGTATTTAGGAAAAAATGCGGAGGGAAGAATGTACGTCAACAAAATAGAGCTAAATCCAGCTATAGTATTTGAAGATAATTTTAATATTTCTGATGAAGAAATGAAAAAGATGAAAGAGAGATCACACAAGTATTGTTTTATTGCTAATTCATTATCTAAAGATGTTGAAATTCAAATCAATTAAATGAATTTTAATCTAATATTAACCGAAAAAAATAATAATATTTTTAATATTATTCTTAATGACCAGAAAAACCAAAATACTTTAAGTGAAAACATGATCAATGAATTAACATCAGCGCTAGACATTGCTGATAAAGATAATGAAGTAAAAGTAATTATTTTATCATCAAAAGGTAATATTTTTTGTGCAGGACATAATTTAAAAGATTTAAATTCGCAAAGATTGCAAAATGACAGAGGTGAAAGCTATTTTAAAAAAATATTTCAAATATGCTCTCAGCTTATGCTGAAAATTAATAAAAATAATAAACCAGTTATAGCTATGGTTGATGGCATCGCTACTGCAGCAGGCTGTCAGTTAATTTCTAGCTGTGATTTAGCTTACTCAAGTAGTAGAGCAAAATATGCAACTCCTGGTGTTAATATTGGATTATTTTGTTCCACACCAATGGTTCCATTATCAAGAACTGTAGGTAAAAAGCAGGCAATGGAAATGCTTCTCACTGGAGATCTTATAGATGCAAATAAAGCATTAAGGATTGGTTTAATAAATGATGTCTTTGAAGAAGATAGTTTAAAAGAAAAAGTTTTTCAAATAGCAAAAAAAATATCATCTAAATCTTCTAATACTATTAGAATTGGTAAAGAAGCTTTCTACAAACAAAAAGATATGAATTTAGAAGACGCCTATACTTTTACTTCAAAGGTAATGACGGAAAATATGTTACATGATGATTCTAAGGAAGGCATTGATGCTTTTTTAGAAAAACGAGAACCAAACTGGAAAGAATAATTACTTCTTAAAATGGGTTTGGTTGAGATGGATTGGTAGCTAACCATGTAGATTTAGTCTGCATGTAACTTTGCATTCCCTCCCATCCATTTTCACGACCGTATCCTGATTGCTTGAAACCTCCAACTGGAGATTGCGTAGAAGCATTAAAATAATTATTTATATAAACAGTTCCAGCCTCTATCTTATCTGCTAAACGTATAGCTTTATTAGTATCCTTAGTCCAAATACCTGCTGCAAGTCCATAAATAGTATCGTTTGCAATTTTAATTACTTCATCTTCATTATCCCAAGATTGTATTGAGGCGACAGGTCCAAATACTTCATTTTGAGCTAAATCATCTTCATTTGGAACATTATCAAAAATAGTTGGCCCAATATAGTACCCTTCAGATTTTTGTTCTTTTCTTCCATCAATTAATAATTTTAAACCTCTTTTTTCAGCCGCTTCTATCTTAGATAAAATAAAATCATATTGCTCTTTATTTGCTATAGGTCCTATTTGTGTTGCTATATTATTTGGGTGACCAACTTTGGCTTTTTTAACAACTTCTAATAAATTTTGAGTAAATTTATCTTTTATATCTTTATGCACTAATATTCTTGATCCTGAAATACAACTATGACCTGAAACTGGAAAGATTCCTGATACAACTCCATTAACTGATAAAGTTAAATCAGCATCTTTAAATATAATTTGTGGTGATTTTCCCCCTAGCTCCATAATAATAGGTTTAACATTTTTGGATGCACTTAAACTTGCTGCACTCCCCCCTTTTGTTCCACCTGTAAAACTTATCATTCTAACATCTTGGTGTTCAATAAGAGGTGCACCAGTGGTAGGACCAAAACCAGTAACAACATTAATCAAACCTTCTGGAAGATCGGCTTCTTCTAAAATTTTCATTAACTCTAATGTAGAGCACGATGCTCTTTCTGATGGTTTAATTACAACTGTATTGCCTGCAGCTATTGCAGGTGCTAATTTCCAGATCAATGTTCCAATTGGTGAGTTCCAAGGAAGAATAAGTGCAACAACTCCAAATGGTTCCCATTTTAAATAATTATGCATATTTGGAACTTCTGAAGGTATCAATCTACCTTCATACTTGTCACACATGCCTGCATAATAATAAAAACTCTCAGTCTGCCAACTGGTTAAAGAAGGAGTGATATTTTTTGGAAGTTTGCCGTTGTCCTTAGTTTCTATTTGCCCAATGCGTTCTGCATTTTTAGCAATAATATCTCCAATTCTAGTTAATGTTCTCCCTCTTTCTGCTGGATGCATTTTACCATAAGGACCAACATAATAAGCACGTTTAGCAGATGATACTGCAAGATTGATATCTTTTTCATTACAGTCAGGGACCTTTGCCCATACTTTACCTATAGATGGATCCTCACTTTCAAAATATTTTTCAGAAGAAGGGTCATGCCATTTATTTCCTGCATAAAATTTGTAGGTTTGAATTTCAGACATAATTTATTTAAACTTAAATATTTTCATTGGTCAACTTATTTATGATTAATTAATTTTTAATATCATATCTGATGCTTTTTCTGCTAACATAATTACAGATGCATTTATATTTCCACTTATCATATCTGGGAAAGAAGAAGCATCTACTACTCTTAGATTGTCTATTCCTCTAACTTTAAGCTGATTATCAAGTACAGCCATTTTGTTATTACTTGAACCCATTGCGCAAGTAGATGCAGGATGATGACCTGTTTGTACATGATTTCGTACTGACTCTTTCAAATCTTGATCACTTTTGATTTTTTTTCCTGGAAGCAATTCTTCTGAAACAATTTTAGCTAAACTGGGTTTTGACAATACTTCCCTTGTATGTTTCATCCCCTCTATCATATCTTCCATATCAGATGGATCGATGAACCAATTTGGATTTATATTAAGTTCATCATTTGGATTTGAACTTTTAAGTTTTACACTTCCTGTACTCTTAGGTCTTAGTAAATTAATTTGAAAGTGTAATCCTGGAAAAGCTTTTTTACCTCTAGAAAAAAATAATGAACCAAAATTTAATAAATTGTCTAAACTCATAGACCAATTATCTTTTTCTTCTTTGAAACACATAGGTGTCATGAATACTTGTATTTCAGGCATGTCTTTTTCTCTTATTGCATGAAATAGATTTGTTGACCAAAAAGGAGCTGCAGCTAATCCCTTTTTAAACAAAATATATTTTAATCCCACAATAATAGCTCTATCGATCCTTTGATATTTAGAGAAACTTAAATTGTTATTTTGAAAAGCCCAATTCATTGGCATAACAGGATGATCGTGAAGGTTTTCACCTACTCCGGGTAAGTTAATTATTAATTCTATATTTTTTTCTTTTAAATGTTCTTCTGGGCCAATTCCTGACAACATTAGACATTTGGGACTACCGAATGCTCCTAAAGATAATATTACCTCTGATGATGCATAAACTTCACCATTTGATAAAAGCAATCCTTTAGCTTTATTTTTCTCAATTAAAATTTTTATTACAGATGTATTTTTATAAATTGTTAAGTTGTTAGGTTTAAATTTCAAATAAGCTTCTGCAGATGATTGTCTTTTTCCATTCCATACTTTAACATCATATCGGCCTACTCCATTTAGATTGCCATTATAAAAATCATTATTAATTTCTGCCCCAGCTTCAATACATGCATCAATAAATGCTTTATCGATAGAATTGTAATTACCAGCTGGTGTAAGTTTTAAAGGACCTGAATGTGAGTGATATTCATTTTTTTCTCTATGAAAAGCTGAAGCAGATCTTTTGAAATATGGTAATACATCATTGTATGACCAACCCTCTAAGCCCTTTTGTCTCCACCTATTAAAATCACCTGGAGCACCTCTCATGTAAATCATACCATTTAAAAGAGAGGATCCTCCTAGTCCTTTCCCTCTAGGGTATAAAATTTTTCTATTATTTAAAGAAGGTTGAGGTATTGACTCAAAACCCCAATCAAATTTAGGGTTTCCAAAAATGTATCCGTTACCACCGGGCATTTGAGTGAATAAACTTTTTCCTGACCCCCCTGCTTCTATTAGTAATACCTTTATATCTTTATTTTCAGATAATCTTGAGGCTAATGTACAGCCAGCAGAACCTCCTCCTGCTATTATATAGTCAAATGTTTTTTTCATTTTTTAAAAATATAAATTATACTAATTATTAATTTATAAGTAAACTCGAGTAAATTAAATATGAATAATTACAAAGATTGGATTGGAAAAAAAATTTCAAGAAGCGATATTATTACTCCTCGATTAGTTGATCATTTAAAAAAAACAATTGATCAAAACTGTTTAAGTGATCAAACTGTGCCTGAGGGAATTTTTTTATGTTTATGCCCAGATGCAGCTTCAATAAATGATCTAGACAAAGATGGAAATAGAAAATTAGGAGTTTTCTTACCCGAGTTACCTTATAAAATTAGAATGTGGGCTGGTGGTAAAATAAAAATTTTTGATGAATTTGAAATTGGATCTGAAATTAAAAAAAATTCAACCATTTCAAGTATTGAATTTAAAGAAGGTAGATCAGGCAATCTATGTTTTGTTAATATTAATCATGAATATTTAAATAAAAATAAATTAATAATATCAGAAGATCAAACTGCTGTTTATAGAGAAAAAATAAATAAAAACTCCATTACTCCTAAAATAAAAGTCGAATTAAAATTAATTGATAAAGTACAAATTTTTAGTTCATCAACTTTGCTATTTAGATATTCTGCTTTAACTTTTAATGGACATAAAATTCATTATGATAATGATTATACAAAAAATTATGAGGGTCATATGGGATTATTAGTCCATGCACCTCTTCAAGCAACTTATCTTTTAAATCTTGCTAGAAAAAACGAGATTGAGTTCAATTCTTTTGAATATAAAGCTACAGCTCCTCTTGTATATAACAATAATTTTTTTGTAGAAATTGGTGAAAATCAAGATGATGAAATTATTGGAAGAATTCTTAATGATAAACAAGAAATTACAATGATTGCAAAATATAAAAAATGAGTTTTCATAAAAAATTTTGTAATTGGGCATCACAAAAAAAAATTAATATCAATAAGGTAACTTATAAAAGAGCAGAAAATGCATTCATAGATACCCTAGCTTGTATATTATCAGGTGTTAAAGAAAAACAATCAAAGGTTGCTTTAAAATATTGTTTAGAAAATAATAATTCAGGAAAAATTATGGTTTTTGGAGGAGGAAAAAAATTATCTATTTCTGCAGCATGTTTTTTACATGGAGTCAGATCAGCATCCATAGACTTTGATGATTACGAATACGTTGTAGGATCTCATCCTAGTGCGCCAATTTTTTCAGCTCTTATATCTATTGCTCAAATGAAAAACATCTCAATTGAGGAAATATATCAGGGGTGGTTAGTAGGATATGAATTAATAATAAAATTAGGACAAGCACTTAGCTATGATCATTATTATAAAGGATGGCATTCAGCAAATACAATAGGCGTGATTGGAACTGCTGCAGCAGTATCTAAAGTGTTAAAATTAAATGCAGATCAAATGGCAAATGCAATTTCTATCGCAACAAGTTTTTCATCTGGATTAAAGCAGCAATTCGGCACAGATATAAAAGCTTTTCATATAGGGTTTGCTTCTCAAGCAGGTGTACAGTCAGCCTTACTTGCAAAAAATGGAGGGGCAGCTAATCAAGATATTTGGAATATTGAGAGAGGATTTATTGAATTGTATGGTAGTAAATTTTCTAAAAAATTAAATAATAATTTTAAAAGATCAGATTTAGGAAATGCAATAATTAAATTTCCAAATTTCATTAAGTTTTGGCCAGTTTGTAGTTATTCACAAAGAGCAATACAAGGAGGATTAAGTTTAAATAAAAAAATTTTTATAAAAAAAAATATTAAATCTATTACAATTGAGTTTCCAGAACCTTGGTTCAGAGTATCAAAATTTCATATACCTAAAAATTCTACTGAAGCTAGATTTTCATTGAGTTATTGTTTAGCAACTGCTCTCATTAATGGTAAATTTGATTTAAGTAGTTTAAATATTTCCAAAAATAAAAAAAGTTTAAATATGGTTAAAAAAATTAAACTACTCACGTACAAAGTGCCAAATAATTTTGAAGATTATGACCCTAAGTATCCTGATATAATTAAAGTAATAATGAATGATGGAAGTATATTGATTGAAAAAATATCACATATTAAAGGAGGGAAAAATAACCCTTTAAAAGATGAAGATATTGATAATAAATTTTTAATGTGTGGAGGTAAAAAAAATATTTTAAATAAAATAAGAAATCAAAAATATAAGAAGAAAAATTTAAAAGAAATAATTTTTTAATTTAACTATTTTTTCTTTCTCTGTAAGCTATAAATATTCCAGTACTAATGATTATTATTCCCCCTAAATAAATACTTAAAGTTGGAACCTCAGAATAAATTAAATATCCCATAACTCCTACAAATATAAAAGATGTGTATTCAAAGGGTGAAGTAATTGCAACATCTGCGTATTTAGCTGCTTGAGACATAAATAAATGTCCTAGTGATCCCATCACACCTAAACTCATAGCAAGAATTAATTGAATTCCATTTGGCATAATAAAATTATCAGGGAAAAATATTATTGAAGTAATTAATAATGCAAAAGAGTAATAAAAAACAATTGCAACACTTGAATCAGTACTCATTACTGATCTAGTTGATAAATAAACTGAAGCCATAAATGCTGCAGATATTAAAGGATAGAGTGTTTCTAATTTGAATAAGTCAGTACCGGGCTTAACAATAATTAACACACCGATAAAACCAATTAATATTGCAGTTGTTCTAAAAATCCCAATTCTCTCACCAAGTATTGGTACAGCAAGAAAAGCAGCAATAATAGGAGCAGAATGTGCAATAGCTATATTTTCAGATAACATTAAATGATTAATTCCATAAATATAGAACACAACACAAGCAGAAGCAGATAGAGCTCGGATAGCATGTCCAATTGGTTTTTTAGTTTTTAACTTATCAAATCCAAAATACATAGCTAAAAAAATTGCAATAATACTTCCACTTAGTGCTCGAAAGAATATTGATTCCCATACAGGAAAATGAAAGCTTAAATATTTATAGGTGATATCATTTATACTAAGACAAAACATCGACGACAACATGAAAGAAATTCCTAACAGATTATTATTTTTCGATTTCATTAATTTATTAAATATACTAAGATAATTTATTCAGATATAAATATTTCAAAATGAGTAGCAAATATCATGTAAAAAAATTAGAAAAAAAGAATGATCATTTAAGTATTGTATGGAAAGATAATTTAAAAAGTAAATTCCATTTTATGTGGCTAAGAGATAATTGCCCAACAGCAATACATCCTACTGCAAATATGAGAGTATTTAATATTTTAACTGTCAGTAAAAATATATTTCCTAAAAAGTATAAAATTGAAAAAAATAGACTCAATATTGATTGGAGTGAAGGTGATCATACAAGTAAATTTAATTTAAAATGGTTAAGAGATCATTGTTATACCGAAATAAATAAAAAAAAATATCAATCACCTTATGTTTTTTGGGATGGTAAATTAAAAAAAAACCTAAAGAAAATTATTGTTGATCATAATAGTGTAATAAAAAATGATAAACATTTAAGCAAATGGCTAAATTTACTTCATACCTATGGTTTTGCTTTAATTAAAAATTCACCAACTATCAAAAAATCAGCATTCAAAATATTAAATAGAATAAGTCATCATAGAGAAACATTTTTTGGAACTCCCTTTGAAGTAATTAACATTCCAAAGCCAAATAACACTGCTTATACGGCAGATGCATTAAGAAATCATACCGACTTACCTTATTTTGAATATGCTCCTGGTTACCAGTTTCTTCATTGCTTAGTAAACGAAGCTAATGGTGGCTTATCATCTGTTGTAGATGGATTTGCAGTAGCAAATTATTTAAAAAAAAATGAAAAAGATGTTTTTAATATTTTAACAAAAACTCACGTTAAATTCAAAGATACGGATTATACTCAAAAAGCTGTCAGAATTCTTCACTCACCTATCATTACACTTACAAGAGATAATGATTTTAATGATATTAGATTTAGTATGGCTGCAATGGGAGCAGTCGATGTTGATCCAAAAAAAATGAAAAAATTTTATGATGCCTACCAATATTTTGCATCATTGCTTCAAAACAAAAAATTTAAAATTGATTTTAGATTAGAGGCAGGTGATATATTTTGTTTTAACAATAGAAGAGTATTACATGGAAGGACTGAATTTGATCCAAACTCTGGAAATAGACATCTTCAAGGATATTATATTGAAAGAGATGAAATAATAGGAAGATTAAATTATTTTAATAATATTAAAGTTTAGATCATTCCCATCCGCATATAGTTTTAATTTCTAAATATTCTTCTAAGCCCCAATCACCACCCTCTCTTCCATTTCCAGATTGTCTATAACCACCAAAAGGAGTTCCTGGATCAGCGCTATTTCCATTTATATAAACACCTCCTGATCTAAATTTTCTTGCAACTCTTTTTGCTTTTTCTTTATCTTGAGTTTGAACGTAGTTTCCTAGACCATAGGATGTATCGTTAACAATTGATATAGCTTCATTTTCATCTTCAAATGGAATTATGGATAATACTGGTCCAAAAATCTCTTCTTTTGCAATTCTCATATTATTAGTTACATCTATGAAAATTGTTGGTTTAACAAAATAACCCTTTTCAAGACCATTTGGTTTTTCAGGACCTCCAGCTAAAAGTGTAGCTCCCTCATTTATACCACTATTAATTAGATCAATAATTTTATCATATTGTGTTTTAGAAATAACTGGACCGATATGATTTCCTTTCTTAGAAGCAACATCAACTTTAATTTTATTTGCTTCATCAGCAGCCTCTTCTATTGCTCTTTTATAAATCGATTTTTCAACTAACATTCTTGTTGGTGCATCACAAGATTGGCCAGAATTACTCATTATGTTTCTAACTCCTTCTCTTACTGCTTCTGGATGTGAATCACTAAAAACAATATTGCCCCCTTTACCTCCTAATTCTAAGCAGACTCTTTTAATTGTATCAGCAGCCTTTTTAGAAATAAGTTTTCCTGCTCTTGTTGATCCTGTAAAAGATATCATATCAATATCTTTATGGGAGGATAGATCTGTTCCCACACCATCTCCATCACCATTTACTAAATTAAAAACACCTTTAGGAAATCCAGCTTCATGAATTATTTCTGCAAAAATAATCCCTGACATGGGTGCAATTTCTGAAGGTTTTAATATCATTGTGCAACCAGTTGCCAAGGCAGGTATTACTTTTAATGTGATTTGATTGATAGGCCAATTCCAAGGTGTAATAAGACCACATACTCCAATGGGTTCATAAACAATATAATTATTAGAATTTCTATTAAATCTTTTTTCAAATTCAAAATTTTTTAATCTTAAAATGAAATCATTAATATGATCTGCCCCTGAAGAAGTTTGTGCTGATGAAGACCAATCTAATGGAGCTCCCATCTCCTCAGACATTATTTCTGTTATTTCATCCCATCTACTTTTATAAATCTTAAGTAAATTTTCTAGTAAACTAATTTTTTCTTTTTTATCTACCTGACTCCACGTAATAAATGCTTTTTTTGCTACATTGACTGCCAGATCTACATCTTTTTTAGAGCCTAAAGAAATCAAAGCATACGGTCGCTCATTAGAAGGATTAATAACCTCAAAATCATTATTTATAATTGGATTAATCCAAGTACCATTTATATAAAATTTGCGTTTATCAATCATTATGAAAAATATATTTAAATCAATTATACATTTATTTTTTTCTATATTAGAATAAAAGAATATACAATAAGAGGAAAAATTGACACTAGAAAATATTAAACTCGACATAGATTATGTAAGATCTCAATTTCCAGCATTCCAAGATCCCCTTTGTAAAGACTGGTCTTTTTTTGAAAATGCTGGAGGTAGTTATGTTCCCAAAAATGTAATTGATAAACTAACAGAGTTTATGACATCAACGAAAGTACAACCTTATGCAGAATATCCTATGTCTAAAATGGCTGGTGAAAATATGGATAAAGCAACAGAATTATTTGCAAATATGATAAATGCTAAAAGAAATGAAATTTTAATTGGTGGCTCTACTTCTATAAACTTATATGTTTTATCAAATGCTCTTAAAGACTTGATAAGACCAGGTGATGAAGTTATTGTAACTAATCAGGATCATGAAGCAAATATTAGCCCATGGAGAAGATTAAAAAACTGTGGAGCTAAAATTATTGAGTGGAAATTTAATCTTAATGATCATGAATTAAAAATATCTGATTTAGAAAAGTTAATTAGTGCAAAAACAAAAATATTAGCAGTTACGCATTGTTCAAATATTGTTGGATCAGTAAATAATTTAAAAAAAATTACCAGTATAGCTCATAAAAATAATATTATAGTAATTGGTGATGGAGTTTCATACGCTCCTCATGGCTTCCCAAATGTCAAAGATTTGGGTGTGGATTTCTATACGTTTAGTCTGTACAAAACGTATGGTCCACATTTAGCTCTACTATACGGAAAAGAGGAAATACTTAAAAATTTACCAAATCAAAATCATGAATTTCTAAATGGACAATACCCATATACCATTAATCCTGGTGGACCAAATCAAGAAGAATTAGTATCCTTAATTGGTATTTATGATTATTTTGAGGGTTTATATAGTCACCACTTTGATAATACAAATATTAGTATTTTAGAAAAGATTGAAAAAATTAATAATCTTATTTCTATACATGAGGAAGAAATAGCAAATCCAATTTTAAACTACATACATGAAAGAAATGACTTAAATTTAATTGGAAAAAATAAAATTACTAATAAAAATCGAGCACCAACTATTTCATTTTATTCTAATGATAAATCATCAAAAGAAATATCAAATAATTTACTTAAATTTAATATTGCAACAAGGAACGATAATTTTTATGCTTGGAGATGTTTAAAATACCTTGGAATAGATGTGGATGATGGGGTAGTTAGGTTAAGTATGACTCATTATAATAATAATATAGATACTGAAAAAGTGATTAAAGCTCTTAAAAATATTTAATTTAATTTATAATAATCTTTATACCACTCAATAAACTTATTAACTCCAGTATTAATATTTGTTTTTGGGTTATAACCTGTGTACTTTTTTAATTTTTTAATATCAGAATGTGTTTTAATTATATCTCCAATTTGCAAAGGTAATTTTTTTATACTAGATGAACGATTTAGTTTTTTTTCTATAAATTTTAAATAATCTATAAGTTTTTTTGGATTACCATTTCCAATATTAAAAATTTCATAAGGAATAGATTTTTTTGATTCCTTTTTAATTAAAGAAAAAACACCTTCTACTATATCATCAACATATGTAAAATCCCTTAAGTGTTTTCCATTATTAAAAAGTTCAATTGATTGATTTTTAATAATACTCTTTGTAAATTTAAATAATGCCATATCAGGTCTTCCAAATGGTCCGTAGACAGTAAAAAACCTAACTCCTGTAGAAGGCAGTTTATAAATATATGAATAAGAATAAGCCATAATTTCATTAGATTTTTTTGTTGCTGCATAAAAAGATAGAGGATGGTCAGTGTTATCACTTTCACTTAAGGGAAATTTATTTGTGTTTCCATACACTGAACTTGTGGAAGCGTAGATCAAATGTTTAATATTATTATGTCTTGATACCTCTAATATATTAAAAAAACCTTCCATATTACTTTTGAAGTACATTTTTGGGTTTTTAATGGAATATCTAACTCCTGCTTGTGCCGCAAGATGTATAATGTATTTTATTTTATTTCTTTTAACTAAGTTATGTAATTTTTTATATTCTGATAAATCTATTTTATAAAAAAAAAATTTTTTACTTTTCTTTAAATCTTTAATTCTATTTTCTTTTAAGTTTGTATCATAATAATTATTAATATTGTCAATACCAAAAACTTTTATATTTTTTTTAAGGATTTTTTTAGTTAAATGATAACCGATAAAACCGGCCGATCCAGTAATTAGTATATTCATTTAATTAGTTAGTTGGCATTTTAAATTCAGGACCTTTTTGTATACTTTTTGGCCATCGTGAAGTAATGGTTTTTAGCTTTGTATAAAATCTAACTCCTTCAGTTCCATGCATTGAGTGATCTCCAAATAATGACTGTTTCCAACCACCAAAACTATGAAAAGCCATCGGGACAGGAATTGGAACATTAACTCCAACCATTCCAATTTTACAATTAGTTGTAAAGTGTCTAGAAACTTCACCATCTGAAGTATAAATACTTGTTCCATTACCAAAAGCATGCTCGTTAACTAAATTCAATGCTTCATCATAGTTACTTGCTCTCATAATGCATAGAACTGGTCCAAAAATTTCTTCTTTATATATTCTCATATCTTTTTTAACATTGTCAAATAATGTTGGACCAACAAAGTAACCGTTTTCATAACCTTGAATTTTTAAATCTCTTCCATCAAGTATTAACTTCGCGCCTTCATCTAAGCCTGATTGGATATAGTTTTCAATTTTATTTTTATGCTCTGCTGATATCACAGGCCCCATTTGAGATGAAGAATCAGTCCAGGGTGCAACTATAAGCGGTTCAGCTTTTTTATTAATATTATCTACTAATTTATCAGCAATATCTCCAACTGCTACTGCAACGGATACAGCCATACACCTCTCTCCTGCTGATCCATATGCTGCACCTATAATTCCATCAACAGCTTGATCAAGATTGGCATCTGGCATTACAACTAAATGATTCTTTGCTCCTCCAAGCGCCTGTACTCTTTTTCCAGATTTTGCTGATGATTCATATATATATTTTGCAACAGGTGTAGACCCTACAAAGCTAACGGATGAGATATCATGAGAATTAATAATAAGATTTACAACTTCTTTATCTCCATTAATCACATTGAAAACACCATCTGGCAATCCAGCTTCTGAAAATAATTCAGCAAGCTTAATACTACATGAAGGATCTTTCTCAGAGGGTTTAAGAATAAAAGTATTTCCACATGCAATCGAAATTGGATACATCCACATAGGCACCATAGCTGGAAAATTAAATGGTGTAATACCTGCAGTTATTCCTAATGGTTGTCTTATTGACCATGAATCAATATTACTTCCAACATTTTGAGAAAACTCTCCTTTTAATAAATGTGGAATTCCAATTGCAAATTCTACAACTTCCAAACCACGAATAACAGATCCCTTTGCATCATCTAATGTTTTGCCGTGTTCTGTTGAAATAATTTTTGCTAAATTTTCAATATTTTTTTCTAGAATGTATTTATATTTTTGTAAAACTCGAGATCTTTTTAAAGGGGTTTCTAAGGACCAATTTGAGAATGCTTCACTTGAACTTTGTATTACATCATCAAAATCTTTTTTATTTGAGAGAATAACTTTACTTATACTTTCTCCTTTTGAAGGATCATAAATATCAATAAAATTATTTGAATGATTATTATTTACATGATTACCATTTATATAATTACCAATCATAGATAGTATTGTAGTAAACCTATGATTTAAAACCTTCAACTGTTTTTTTAAATATTTTTTTTATCGCTATGATATTTTTCTGTTTTACACTATTTTTTAATTCATCAAGATGATTTACCATAATGCTATGAGATAAATGATCTTCTATTGCAACATTAATATCGGGGTGAATAGTTTTTTCACTTTTACCTGAAATAATTAATTCTTCATGAAGTTTTTCACCAGGCCTTAAACCAATGTATTTAATTGAAATACCATCATCAAAATCATTAATTTTTATTTTTTTTCCCTTTAATTCAATCATTTTTTTTACTAATTCAATTATTTTTATGGGCTTGCCCATATTGAGGAAAAAAATTTTAGACTTATTTTTAAATATACATGTTTCTAAAATTAAACCAACAGCTTCTGGAATTGTCATAAAATACCTGGTCATTTCTTTATGAGTGATTGTTACAGGACCATTGTTATCAATTTGTTCATTAAATAAGGGAACTACTGAGCCAGCTGATCCTAAAACATTTCCAAATCTAACTGCGGATAAAGAGGTAAACTCATCAATATTTTTTTCCATAACTAAAGATTGTAAATAAAGTTCAACGAATCTTTTAGTTGCACCCATTATATTTGTTGGTCTTACAGCCTTATCTGAAGAAATTAGTATAAAATCATTTACATTATTTTTTATGGATAAATTAATTAAATTGATTGAAGAAAAAATATTATTTTTTACTGCTGAAATAATATTTGTCTCTAATATAGGTACATGCTTATAAGCCGCTGCATGAAATACTATATCGGGCTTGTATTCATTAAATATATTTTCTACTTGTTCAAAATCATTTAGAGATATCAAACAAGGTATTAGATTATGATTTATATCAATTTCCTCAATATCATTTATAATTTTGTAAAGATTATATTCATTATTTTCAATTAAAATTAATTTTTTAGGCCGACAAGAATGAATTTGTTTTACTAACTCACTACCGATTGATCCACCACCGCCTGTTATAACAATGACCTTCTCGTTTATATAATTTTTTATTTTATCCTTATTCCATTTAATTTTTCTTTCAATTAAATCATCTAATTGAATCATATTAATTTCTTTTATGGAATATTTTCCTTTTACTAGCTCATCAATACTTGGAATAAAACTTATATCTTTGTTATAAATTTCAAATTTTTTTCTTAAATCTTTTCTAAATATAAAGTTATTATTTTCTAAAATAATAAATATTTTATCAATATAAATTTTTGAAAAAAAATTATTCAAATCATTTAGATTTAAAATAGGGATCCCATCAATTGAATATTTTTTTAATTTGATTTTTTCATCTATAATTGCAGCTATTTTATAATCTTTTATTTTATTAAGGTATTCAGATGCATTTTTATGATTTCCATAAATAATTGCATTCTTTAAATTAAAATTAGAATTAATATAATTTAAAAATTGAATAATTGAGACTCTATTAATAAAAATAAGCAAGGAAAATATAATTGGCTGGATTAATCCAACAGATCTAGGAACTCCTGGTTGAGACAAATAATTAATAATACTAAAATAAAAAATTGTATAAAAAAATAAACTGTACGTAAATTTCTTAACTGAATTTATTCCTATATATCTTGAGAAATAATTATAAATTCTAAAAATAAAAAAAAATACAATAAAGCTTAAAGATAATATTAATGGCATTAAAGTATAATCAAAAAAACTTAATTTAAGATCGTATCTTAAAAAGAAAGAAATAAATGTTGAAATTAAAGCACAAAAAATATCTATAATTAAAATAAAAAATATTTTTTTTCTTCTTGAAAAATTTAATAAATTAAGAAATATTTCAGTAAATTTTAATTTTTGAAACATTAATATTTTATTCAACAATTCTTACAACTTTAAAAGCTTCAGCATAGTTACAACCATTTTGACTGCCTCTAAATTTAGCTAGTGATTTTACTGAATCTAAACTTCTAGAATTATTATTTTTTATCTGTGATTTGTAAATTGATAATGCTGATAGTTTAATATTAATATATTTTGAAATATCTATAAAGTAATCAGGAATAAATGATGGCTCAATTCCCCCAACATTCCAGTGAGTTTCTGAGAGAGTTTCGTAACACAGAACTTTTTTAGGAAAAAAATTATTATTTGGTCTCACAGCAACTACACAGCTATCAAAAATTACTCTATGATCAATGTGTCTATCAGGAAAAGGTATAAAAACCGTAGATGGTTTCATCTGCAAAACTTCTTTATGAATAAAGTTGTTTAATTTTGCAGTATCATAATCTTTTACAAATGTTGCTGGTATATCTAGGAATTTATAAGAAGATATTCCCAATTTTTTAAAGGCTTTTTTGGCTTCATTGACAGTAACTGCATAATCTTCTTTTTTATATAATGGAGGCAAATGACCACTAATTATTAATACATGGACTTTATAATTACTCTTTACATATCTATTTATAGTTCCACCCATAGAAATTGTTTCATCATCTGGATGAGGTGCAATTACTAATATATTTTTTTTTGTCATAGTTTTATAATTTTGAATTTAGGTAATGGTATTAAAATTGTAGATCCTTTGATATCATAATTTTTTAGTTTTTTAAGTATATCTTTAGAAAAATTCCAAGCAAATATAACAATTATATCTGGTTTTGATAAATTAAGAAAACTTGTTGATTTTATTTTTATAGCTGTATTAGGTAAATATCGGTTAACTTTATAAATATTATCCTCTAAAATATAACTTATTCTTTTATGATTAATTTTTGATATTTTTATCAATAAACTTGATTTTGTTGGAGCTCCATATCCATATACTATTTTGTTGTCGACAGAATTAATATATTTTCCAAGTTTAAAAATATTTTTCTCTATTTTATTTTGCCAATTAGATAAAAAATTTTTTTTAAAATGAATTTTATTATTTTCTTTATTTATAAATCTTCTAGTCTGCTCAGAAATATTTGGATTTTTTTCTTTTTTACATAAAATTCTTATTGTGCCGCCTTGAATATTATTAGTAGATATATTTTTAACACTAAACTTTTTTTTAATAAGAAATTTTACTAAAGGTGAGGCGTGATGATAATCTAAATGTTCGTGATATATAGTATCAAATAAATTATCCTTCAAAACATTATAAAAATAACCAACTTCAAAACAAAAATAACCATTTTCTTTAAGTAGATTATAGACATTATCAAAAACAGATTGATTATTATCAATGTGGGCTAATACATTATGACTAGTTACTAATTCTGCTTTTCCATATTTTTTTAATATTTTTTCTAGAGCATTTTCATTAAAATCAGATAGTATTGTGTGAATTTTTTTTTTGTTTGCTACTTGAACTGGTATTTTAGCAGGATCTACACCACAAACTTTAAAATTTTTTTTAAAATTTGATAAACATGTTCCATCATTAGATCCTATATCAACTACTAAAGATCCTTTTTTTAATTTAGTTTTCTTTATTATCCATTCATAATATAATCTGAAATGATTGATAAAAGTTTCTCCTATTCCTGATAAGTATGTATAATTAGTTCGATACAAAATTTTTGGATTTACAGAAATAGATAATTGAAAATGTTTACATTTATTACATTGCTTTACTTTTAATGGAAATTTTGTTGAATTGATTGCAGATTTTTTCTTAATTTGATAATCATTTCCAAGTGGAACATTTTTAAAATTAATAATATCTTTTAATTCTTTATTTTTACATAATCTACATTCTGAAATATACTTATATTTCATTTTATTTAGTATATTTTTCTAAATATATTTTCAGATTTTCATTATTTATAAAATCTACTCTCACAGTGTCGTTTTCATAAGTTTCTTTATCTCTTGGGTTTTTACTAGACACAATTAGTTTTGTTTTTACAGGAAAAAATGTAGCGTGTATTTCATTAGGTGGAGTGAAGATATTTTGTCCTTGTGATACCAGTAAATAATTTACCTTTTGTGAGTTTAATTTTTTGTAAAAATAATGAATTTTTCCCTCAAGAACATGCATGATATGCCAATCAGTATAATGGTAATGATTAGATCTAAGAGAGTTTTGGTTAGAAATAATTATTGATACATTTTTAACTTCATTATCTAAAATAGAATTAATTGAACCCCTCAAATCATCATCTCTATTTTCTGACTCAATAATTTTCGATTCATTAATTTTATTTAAATCAATCATTTATTTTTTTTATATAATTTAGAAAGTTTGTGAAGTCCAAAAAGAACTTGTTTAATAGATCGTAATCTATTTATTTGAGTTTTCTTCCAATATTTAATATCCTGATTAAATAAATTAATAAAACCATTTACATCTTTTATAGTTTTTTTATTTATTAG
>CACBAT010000010.1 GCA_902537325.1 uncultured Alphaproteobacteria bacterium
GAGTCAGAGTAATCAAATCGATTTCTATATCTAACAAAAGAGATCTAAATAAGATTCATAAATATGATAGTAATGATTATTTTTTATTTGATTATAAACCAAATAAAGGTGATCTTCCGGGTGGAAATGCTAAAAGTTTTGATTGGAAAATATTAAAAAATCTAGAAACTAACAAACCTTGGTTTTTATCTGGAGGCGTAAATACAAATAATATTCAACAAATACTTGAAGATATAAATCCACATGGTGTAGATTTATCCTCTGGAGTTGAAAAAGAGCTTGGCATTAAAGATAATGGCATTATAAATAATTTTATTGAAAAGTTAAAAAATGCTTAAAAATACTTACAAAAGTTATCCAAACGAAAAAGGATATTTTGGTCAATTTGGCGGAAGATATGTTTCAGAAACCTTAATGCCTTTAATCCTTGATGTAGAAAAAGAATATGAAAAAATAAAAAATGATAAGAATTTTATTAATGAGTTTAATTATTATTTAAAAACATATGTTGGTAGACCAAGTCCCCTTTTCTTTGCTGAAAGAATCAGTAATGATCTTGGTGGTCCAAAAATTTACTTTAAAAGAGATGAATTAAATCATACAGGTGCTCATAAAATCAATAATTGTATGGGCCAGATTTTATTGGCAAAAAAAATGGGTAAGTCTAGAATAATAGCTGAAACAGGAGCGGGGCAGCACGGCGTAGCAACGGCAACAGTATGTGCTCTATTTGGGTTACCATGCATAGTTTATATGGGAGAAAAAGATATCGAAAGACAATCTCCAAATGTATTCAGAATGAAATTACTAGGTGCAGAAATACGATCAGTTTCAACTGGGTCAAAATCCCTTAAAGATGCGATGAATGAAGCATTAAGAGATTGGGTAACAAATGTTAAAGATACTTTTTATATAATTGGGACTGCCGCAGGACCACATCCATACCCCGCTATGGTCAGAGATTTTCAATCTGTAATTGGTAAGGAAGTTCGTAAACAACTTGAAGAACAGGAAGGAAAGGCTCCAGATTTATTAATGGCATGTATTGGTGGTGGCTCAAATGCTTTAGGGTTGTTTCATGAATTTTTAGATGACTCAAATGTTGAAATGATTGCTGTTGAAGCAGCAGGGTATGGGATAAAAACTGATAAGCATGCAGCAAGTTTAACAGGTGGTAAGCCAGGAGTATTACATGGAAATAAAACATATTTATTACAATCAAAATCTGGGCAAATTCAAGAAGCACATTCCATTTCAGCAGGTTTAGATTATCCAGGAATTGGGCCGGAGCATTCATTTTTATTTGAAGAAAAAAGAGTTACATATATGTCGGCAACAGACAAAGAAGCGCTGGAAGCTTTTCAATATTGTTGTAAATTAGAAGGCATAATTCCAGCTTTAGAACCAGCGCATGCATTAGCAGTATTAAAGAAAATAGCAAAAAACTATAGTAAAGATAAAATTATTGTGATGAACATGTGTGGCCGAGGAGATAAAGATATTTTTACAATAGCTGATGAATTAAACATAAAGATTTAAATGACTAATCTAATTAGTCAGGTATTCAAAAATGATGAAAAAAAACTAGTAACATTTGTTACAGGAGGTGATCCTGATTTCGAAACAAGTTTAAAAATTATTAAGACAATAATTAATAATGGAGCTGATATCATGGAAATTGGAATGCCCTTTTCCGATCCAATGGCTGATGGTCCAACAATTCAGTTATCAAGTAATAGAGCGATAAGTAAAGGAATTGATTTAGAAAATATTTTCTCTTTAGCTTCCGAGGCTAAAAAAACAAAAGATGATCTCCCTATTATTTTAATGGGTTATTATAATTTGATTCTATATTTTGGAATTGAGAAGTTTGTTAAAAAATGCAAAGAAAATGGAGTTGATGGTTTAATTATTGTAGATTTACAACCAGAAGAAGATGAAGATTTGATCAATGAGCTTAAAAAAAATGAGATTGATTTAATTAGATTAATTACTCCTACTACTGACGAAGAAAGGCTTAAGTTAATATTAAAAAATGCTAGTGGTTTTTTATATTATGTTAGTGTTATGGGAATTACAGGACAAAAATCTGCTGATCTTAATGAACTTAAAAAATCAGTTGCTTTTATCAAAAAACACACAAACTTACCAGTTGTGCCTGGATTTGGTATTAAAAACTCAACTGATGTAAACAATATATGTAAAATAGCTGATGGAGCAGTTGTTGGTTCAAGTATAATTAAAATTATTGAAGAGAATTTAAATAATAAAGATAAGATGTTGTCAGAAATTAATAAATTTTCAAAAGATTTGAAAGATGGAACTAAAGTATGAATTGGTTAACAAATTTTGTAAAACCTAAACTATCCTCGCTTGTAAAAAGAAGAAGTGTTCCAGAGAAATTATGGAATAATTGTGTGTCATGTGGAAATATGATTCATCATAAAGATTTAAAAGAAAATTTATCTGTTTGTGTAAATTGTAATTATCATTTTAGAATGTCTGCAGAAGATAGGATAAAATTATTTTTTCAAGATGGTGATTATAGTGAAATTATCCCAGACAAAATCTCAGATGATCCACTGAAATTCACAGATAAAAAAAAATATAAAGATAGATTAAAAGAATACAGAAAAAAAACAAATAGAGATGATGCTTTTATTCTTATAAAAGGAAAAATTAAAGACAAAGAAATTATCTCGGGACTAATGAATTTTGAATTCATGGGTGGTTCTATGGGTAGAGCAGTTGGTGGAGCAATAGTTAAAGGAGCTAAAATTGCTATAGAAAACAAATTGCCTTATGTAATTGTTACTTCATCTGGTGGGGCAAGAATGCAGGAAGGAATTGTAAGCTTAATGCAAATGCCTAGGACAATTGCTGCCGTTGATTTATTAAATGAAAATAATATACCTTATATAGTTATTCTTACTGAACCTACTACTGGTGGAGTGACAGCTTCTTTCGCAATGTTGGGGGATATAACAATAGCAGAACAAGGTGCTACGATAGGTTTTGCAGGTAAAAGAGTTATACAAGATACTATTAGAGAAGAATTACCTATAGATTTTCAAAAAGCTGAATATCTCAAGGATCATGGAATGGTAGATATTGTTTCTCATAGAAAAGATCTCAAAGAAACATTATACAAAGTATTAGATCATATAAGTTAGTAAGTGAAATCTAAAACAGAAAGGTTGTTAGATGAACTTGTTAAACTTCATCCTAAATATATTGATCTTTCATTAGACAGATTAAAATTATTATTAAAAAAATTAGGTAATCCCCATAATCATCTCCCAAAAACCATTCATATTGCAGGAACAAATGGAAAAGGTTCTGTGCAAAGTTTTATAAGAAATATTTTATTAAAGAATGGTTATAAGTGTGATGCATATATTTCACCTCATTTATCTAGGTTTAATGAGAGAATAATTATCAATAATAAAGAAGTAAGCACTAAGAAACTTTACAAAACTCTTAAATTTGTAAAAAAAATAAATAATAATAAACCAATAACTTTCTTTGAAATCACAACTGCTGCAGCCTTTATATTATTTAAACAATCAAAATCTGATTTTCTAATTTTAGAGACTGGATTAGGAGGTAGATTAGATGCAACTAACATAATACCAAAAAAAATTTGTGGTATTTTAACACCAATTAGTTTTGATCATGAGGAATTTTTAGGAAAAACACTTAAGAAAATTGCTAATGAAAAATTGGGTATAGTGAAGAATTGTGAGTTTGTGTTAGTTGGTAAACAAAAAAAAGAATTAAAAGATCACATTCAAAAAAAATTAAATAAATTTGAAAATAAATATTTTTATGGAAAAGAATTTCGAGTCACAAAATCATTAAAAAATAAGTTTGAGATAAAAATAGATAATAAAAAGTATTCATATTCCCGACCTTCATTAAACGGAAAACATCAGGAAGAAAATGCATCAATATCTATATATTTTGCAAAAATTATAGAAAATATGGGTTATAAATTAAATAAAAAAGAAATTAATGTGGCTTTAAAAGAAACTATTTGGCCAGGAAGATTGGAAGTTATTAATTATAAAAATAAAAAAATAATTCTTGATGGATCACATAATATTGATGGAGCTGAAAAACTAAATGAGTTTTTAAAAACTAAAAGAATAAAACCTATAGTCTTATTTGGAATGTTGAACAATAAGAAAGCAAGTTTATTTTTGAACAAAATAAAAAAAAGAATATCTAAAGTTTTAGCTATAAAAATTCCAGATGAAAAAAATTCATTTAAAACTAAACAAATAAATCAGATTTGTGATTTTCATTCTATTAAATGTGAGCAAGTAAAAAATATAAATGATGCTTTAAAATATTTTAGATCTAATCAAGAAAAAATATATTTAATAACTGGTTCTTTGTATTTGATAGGAAAAATTAGAAGAAAATTACTCTAAATTGGATTGTATCCAGTTTTCTAAAGCTGTTTTTGGAAGACTCCCTACTTTAGTATCAATTAACTCACCTTTTTTAAATATCATTATCGTTGGAATTCCTCTTATGCCGTATTTCTGTGGGGTCATAGGATTCTCATCAATATTCATCTTATATATTTTTACTTTGTCTTTGTTCTCTTCAGCAATTTCTTCTAAAATTGGATCAAGCACTTTACAAGGCCCACACCATTCAGCTCCAAAATCAACTACCACTGGTAATTCATTTGAAGAAATATCATTTTCAAAATTTTGATCGTTTGTAACTTTTGTAGTCATAATAATTATGTAAGAAATATTTATCTATAATCAAGCTAAATTGAATCTAATTTTCTAAAATTGATTTTTTATCCCCAATATGTCTAATTTTGGATGGAATTACATACCCTTTAATTTGATTTTTTTCAATTAGTTTTGTCCAAATTTCATTCATTGGAAATATTTTTTTTCTATTATTAAAGATATTTTTAGATACTATTTGAAGACCAGAATAATACAATTTTTCATTTTTACTGTTCCAATTTATGACTAGGTTTCTTTTTAGATTAAAGTCTCCATTTTCTTTTTTTAAACCTAAAAAATTAATATCTTTAGATAACAACATTTTACAGTGAGAAACATCTTGATAATTACCGAGAAAATATTTGATATGTGATTTATTTTTTTTAGTCCAAAATATATCAGAGTTAACAACACATATTTTTTTTCTATTTGTATAATTTAAAATATTTTTTACTCCTCCACCTGTACCAAGTATTTTTTTTTCATGGATAATCTGAATGGGATATTTTTTAAAATTTTTGTCCAGATACTTTTTAATTTTATTATGTAAATAGTGTGTATTTATTAAGATTTCATCACATCCAATATTAGTAAAAAAATCAATTGTGTTCTTTAATAATACTTTATTTTTATATTTTAACAGAGGTTTAGGAGTACTGCGTGTCAAATTCAGCATTCTTGATCCAAAACCTGCACATAAAATCATTAACGTAAAATTCTTCATAGATTATAAATACTTTTCATAAATTGATCTTAGTTCATAATTTTTAATATTATTTAAAGTTGCTATTGTTCTGGATTTAGTTATTTTTAAATAATCTAAGTATTGATTATCATTATTTATACTAAGTAATTTTCTCCATCTACCAAGTAATCGGGTCTGTCGAGCTAAACTTAAGACATAATATTGTTCACGAAAAATATCGAGATTTTCAATAATTGGTGTGTTATTATAAAAATATTCAATTAATTTATCATTATAATCCCTTGTAAAATTAATTCTTGGATTTTCTAATAATGATAGAAGGTCCCATCCTATAAACCCAATAAAAGCACTTTGAAAATCAATAATTCCACATTGCAAATGTGATTTATAATTTTCTAAAAAAAATAAATTAACAAATTCAAAATCTTTGTGAACAAAATTTTTCATATTATAATTTTGAGAATAAAATAAACTTTCCCACAATTCATAAAATTTTGAAGTTGGAAAATTTGAATTTTTATTAGCAGGTATATAATAAGTAACAAACTCTTTAAGTTCAATTTTTAGATCTTCAAAGGTGTATTCTTTTAAATTTTTTAAATTATTTAAATTTGATTCATTTTGGATAACAATTAGATTATCTACAGCTAGTTTTAAAAGTTTATAAAGATTATTTTTATTATATATTTTATTAAATCTATCATTTCCAAAATCTTGCATATATATTTTATATTTTTGTTTACTAACTTCATATATCTTAGGAATTGATACATTAGCCTTTAGTAATATTTCATAGACATTAAGGAAATTTTTAAACTCTTGTTTATCTCTAGAAAAATCAATTATTATTTTGATATTATTTTTTTCTGTTTTTCTATAAATTAGTTTTTTAGATAATCCGGAATCAATTTTTTCTAATTCGTTATAATCAGAATTCATTAAACTATTGATTAAAATTAATGTTAATTTTTCTTTTAGTTTCCGAAATCATTTCTAAATTTATTAAATAATGATTTTTGTTTAGTGGTAAACTAATTAACATTTCAGGCCATTCTATAAATGTAATATTATTGTTTAGATTTTCGAAAAAATCTAATTCCTCTAACTCCTTTAAATTTTGAATTCTATAAAGGTCATAATGATATATTTGTAATGGATTTAAATCGTAGGTTATTAAAATAGGAAATGTTGGGCTGGCAATTGAAGCTGGTTTTGGTAAATTATTTAATAAATACAGATTATTAATTAATAATCTTACAAATGTTGTTTTACCTGCACCTAGTTCCCCTTGAAATAAGTAAATATCTCCAACAGATATGTCTTTACACAAATTAGTTGAGAGTTTTTCAAGTTCATGAAGATCTAAAATTTGATTACTTAATTTTAGCAAATTTTGTTATGCAATACCTTTTAAAGCTTCAACTAAATCTGTTTTTTCCCAAGTAAAATGCCCCTTGTCACTTGGCTCTCTACCAAAATGACCATAAGCAGAAGTTGGAACATAAATTGCATTTGTTAGTTTTAAATGTTCTCTTATTCCTCTTGGACTTAGATCAAATAAATCTTGCACAGATTTTTCAATTTTCTGTTCATCGACTTTGTTTGTTCCATTAGTATTAACATATACTGATAAAGGTTTTGATACACCTATTGCATAAGATAACTGTATAGTACACTCATCAGCAAGATCAGCTGCAACAACATTTTTTGCTAAGTACCTAGCTGCATATGCTGCAGATCTATCAACTTTCGATGGATCCTTCCCAGAGAATGCCCCTCCACCATGGGGTGCTGCTCCACCATATGTATCAACAATTATTTTTCTACCTGTTAAACCAGAGTCACCATCAGGACCTCCAATTACAAAGTTTCCTGTAGGATTAACATAGAATTCTTCATCTTTAAGACCTTCTAACAAGTTATTAGGTATACACTCATATACATAAGGTTTAACTATTTCTTTTACGTCCTCGGGAGATAAACCTTCCTTATGTTGTGAAGAAATTACTAAGGATGTAACTTTGCTTGGTTTCCCGTTTTCATAAAGCATTGTAACTTGGCTTTTTGAATCAGGTTCTAGACCAGATGCAGATCCATCTTTACGAGCTTGAGCCATTTTATATAAAATTTGGTGAGAATAATGTATCGGGGCTGGCATTAATGATTCAGTGTCCTTACAAGCAAAGCCAAACATAATTCCCTGATCGCCTGCACCCTCATCTTTATTGCTTCCAGAATCAACACCCATAGCAATATCTGCCGATTGCTCATGAAGAAAACTTTCAATATCACAATTCTGCCAATGAAAGCCATCTTGTTCATAACCAATATCTTTAATACAATCTCTCACTTGAGATATTATCTGATCTTTAGAAACTGATGGGCCCCTTACTTCTCCTGCTAGAACTACTTTATTAGTAGTAGTCAAAGTCTCACAAGCTACACGTGTTTGTGGGTCACCAGATGATAGATAAGTATCAACAACCATATCTGAAATTCTATCACAAACTTTATCTGGATGGCCCTCAGAAACTGATTCACTAGTAAATAAATAAGATCTTTTCATATTAACTCCTAATATCTATATGTATTATCTTTAAATGGACCCTGCTTACTAACACCAATATATTCTGCTTGTTTATCAGTTAATTCTGTAAGTTTTGCTCCAACCTTCTTTAAGTGTAATGAAGCAACTTTTTCATCTAAATGTTTTGGTAAAACATAAACTTTATTTTCATAATTTTTAGAATTTTTCCAAAGTTCAAGTTGCGCTAAGACCTGATTAGTAAATGATGCGCTCATAACAAAACTTGGATGGCCAGTAGCATTTCCTAGGTTAACAAGTCTTCCCTCTGATAGTAATAATATTTTCTTCCCATCTGGAAATTCTACTTCTCTTACTTGTGGTTTAATCTCATCAGACTTGTAATTTTGAAGAGCTTCTGTTTGAATTTCGTTATCAAAATGTCCAATATTACAAACGATAGCACGATCTCTCATTTGTCTCATATGATCTTGCGTAATAACATCAAGATTACCAGTGGCGGTAACAAATATATCGCCATATTTACAAGCATCGTCCATTGTGACAACTTCGTAACCCTCCATTGCCGCTTGAAGTGCATTAATTGGATCTATTTCAGTAACACAAACACGTGCGCCTGCACCTCTTAAGCTAGCTGCTGAACCTTTACCAACATCTCCATACCCAGCTACAACGGCTATTTTACCAGCCATCATTACATCAGTTCCTCTTCTTATTCCATCTACTAAACTTTCCTTACAACCATATAAGTTGTCAAATTTAGACTTAGTAACTGAGTCATTAACATTTATTGCTGGCACCTTTAATGTTCCATTTTTTTCCATTTCTTTTAAACGGTGGACACCTGTAGTTGTTTCTTCGGATAAACCTAAGATTTCTTCCAACATTTTTGGATACTTTTCATGAATTATTTTTGTAGCATCTCCACCATCATCTAAAATCATATTTGGCTTCCAACCATCTGGGCCTTCTAATGTTTTCTCAATACACCACCAAAATTCTTCCTCTGTCATTCCTTTCCAAGCAAATACTGGAATGCCTTTGGCAGCTATTGCTGCAGCAGCGTGATCTTGAGTAGAAAAAATATTACATGAGCTCCATCTAACAGTAGCACCTAGGAATACCAGAGTCTCAATCAAAACAGCAGTTTGTATTGTCATATGTAAACAACCTACAATTCTTGCTCCATCTAGGGGTTTAGAGTCACCATACTCTTCTCTTAATGCCATTAAACCAGGCATTTCCGTTTCAGCTATTGCAATTTCTTTATCGCCGAAATCAGCTAAACTTATGTCTTTAACCTTAAAATCTTCACTCATGATTGTATCCTTTTATGATTATTTTAACTTTTTAATGGTAATTTAATCAGAAAACAAGCACCTCTAAAGTCTAATTTGTCACTTTCTGTTAATTCAATTGAACCATTAAATGAATTAATTATCTCGTAGGATATGGATAGCCCAAGACCTGAGTGCTTGTCCCGATCATCTATTCTATCAGTATAAAATCTATCAAAGATTTTATTTTTTTCTTTGAAATCTATTCCTTTACCTTGATCATAAATTTTGATTTCAACACAATTTTCATTTCTTTTATTTGATGTAATTAAAATATTTGAATTATTTTTGGCAATTGAAATACTATTATCTATTAAATTTAGTATTACCTGCAAAAATTTATCTTTGTTAAGAAGTACTAAATTTTTATTATTATCAGTTTGAAGTAAAATTTTAATATTTTTCTTATTAGTTGATTTTTCACTAAAATTTTCTTTTAGAAATTTGTTTACATTAGTTAGTTCAAAATTTTCTATTTCAATTTCTGCAATAGTTTTTGAAAAATGAGAAATGTCGGAGATCAATCTATTCATTCTGTCGATATCTTTATTAAAATTATTCATTACTTTGGTTCTATTTTCATTAGTTATGTTTTTGCTAGTTAATAATTCAATCGAAGATTTTATTGCAGTAAGTGGATTTTTTAGTTCATGGGCAACATCAGAGCTAAATTTTTCTAATTGATTGATTTGCGATTTCAATTCGTTTGACATCAGTTGTATTTGGTTTGATAAAATACCAATTTCATCAGATCTTAGAGGGTATATTAATTTTTTCTTATTTGTTTTATCTCTCTCAAGGACAGTGATTTTAGTTATTTGCCTTAATGGTGTTATCAAACCTCTCAAAAAAATAAATGATAATAAAATTGTAACTAAAATAAATAATAGAAAAAAATTAAAGAAATTCAAAGATTGTCTAGCTAGTTCATTATTATTTAATAATAATTTATACTTTATTAGAACAACTCCATAGACGTTATTATCTTGGATTATAGGTGATGTTAAAATTCTAGTTATATCATTATTTTCATCTTCGAAAGTTTTAACGAGTTTTTGCTTTTCTTTAATAGTGTCAATGATCAAAATAATTTCATGTACATTTTTGTCTAAATTTTTAGTAAATTTATTTTTAAGAATGTAATTATTAATATAATTAAAATTTTTAATGTAAATTTTTTCAAATAAATTTGAGAAATCACCTATATTTTCACGCGTTTCAGATAAATCTATTTCCTCAACATCTGTGCTCAGAAATAAATTTGAAGAATCTGCAATTTTAATCCAATTTTCATTATAAATAATAGTGTTAAAATCTTTATCACCAAAGTTTTGGAATATAAATTGTTCAGTTGTAAACTTTTCTAACTCAGGTTCTGACAATTCGATAGGATTAATATTATCTGCCAAGTCACAAGTCTCTTTGTATGCTTCAATATCTTGAAGATATCTGCAACGATAATCATATTGAAAAATTGGCACTCTTAATATTGAAGTATTTTCTAAATATTTTGTTATATTTGATAAATTTAATCTTATTGATTCATCTCTATTATCTATGAATTTATTATTTTGAATTAAGTTGAAATTGAAATAAGATAAAAATACTAAACCTAAAAATACAATAATTAAGTTAATTATAATGAGTTGAAATGTTAAATTATAACTTGATAAGGTAAATAATCTCTTAATCACGCCAAGAATATCCAGAGCCATATCTTGTTCTTATTTGATCAAAAGAATTATCATAAGATCTGAATTTTTTTCTTAATCTCTTTATATGGCTATCAATAGTCCTGTCATCAACATATATTGAGTCACCATACATTGCGTCCATTAATTGATTTCTATCTTTTACAACCCCAGGATACTGCGCAAGCGATTTAATTAAATTAAACTCTGCGACCGTAAGTTCAATTTCTATACCTTTCCAAAAACATAATTGTTTATCTTCATCTAGTATCAAATCACCCTTAATAAAATTTTGTTTTTTAATATTATTATCTTTTTGTTCTTCATTTCTATTGTTATGAATTCTTAGCACTGTTCTTATGCGCTCATTTAATAATTTTTGTGAAAAAGGTTTTTTTATATAATCTGATGCCCCCATTCTTAATCCAATAATTTCATCTTGTTCATGATCTTTGGATGTAAGAAAAATAATAGGAAGATCTTTTAGATTTTCAATCTTGCTCGAACGTACTTTTGAAAGAAGTTCATTTCCATCCATTTTAGGCATCTTAATATCAAACAATCCCAAATCATATGATTTGCTTTCAAGAGCCTCTAAAGCTTCAACTCCATTAAGAAATGTATCTACTGTAAATCCCTCACTTTGCAGAGAAAGAGATACTGATGTGAGAATCGACTGCTCGTCATCAACTAATGCTATATTTGGCATAATGCTTTTTATTAATAATTTATGGCAGATTTAAGTTCAAAGAAAAAATGACTCAGTTAACAAAATGTGACTTAAGTTGATAAGTAAATGTAAATATTTCAATAACTTGTTTGCCTCATAAAAATATCAATTAAGTAAGGGATTGACATGATAAAAAAAATATTTATGTTCTTATTTTGTTCTTATTGCGATATTGAGCAAATGTTGTATTGTCCCTTTTCGGCGGCACTACATATTGTGTTTTTCGACAATAATTTTTTAAAAATGGATAGAATTTAAATGGCAGACAATCTACAGGTATCAGCAAAAATCTCAGAAGAAACAAGTGTAAATATTTTAACATTAAGTGTCGTTCGTCGTGATGGAGCGATTACTCCTTTCAAATCAGATAAAATTTCAAATGCGATTAAAAAAGCATTCTTAGCACAAACAAAAATTAGGAATGATAAAAATAAGGAAAAAGAACAACAAGATGGAATTCATAAAACTGTTGAAGCCTTAACGCACAAAGTTGTCTCGGCTCTAACAAGAAGGATTGCTGACGGTGACATGATTCACATTGAGGATATACAAGATCAAGTTGAGTTAGCACTTATGAGGGATGAGCATCATAAAGTTGCTAGAGCGTATGTTTTGTATAGAGAACAAAGAGCGGCTTCAAGATATCACACTAAAAAACTAAAAGAACAAGTTGGAGAAAAAGCTTCTTCAATGATGGTAACTAAAAGAGATGGAAGTAAAGAGCCAATTTCACTGGACAAAATAACTAATAGAGTCTCTATTCTATCTACTGGCTTAAACATTGATCCAATTGTCGTTGTTCAAAAAGCTGTTCCAGGCTTATATAGTGATATTAGTTCCGTTGAAATTGATACTTATCTTGCTGAAACTGCTGCCGCTTTAACAGTTGAACATCCTGATTATTCTTATCTTGCAGCAAGAATAAAAGTAAACTCACTTCATAAAGAAACTCCGGGTTTCATCATAGCAACAAAAAATTTATACGACGATGGATTGTTAAGAGAAGATTATTATAAAAAGGTGATGGAGAATGCAGATTTAATTGAGTCCATAATTGACTATGACAAAGATTATACTTTTGATTATTTTGCTCTCACAACTCTAATAAGAGCATATTTATTAAAGTTCGATAATAAAACAATTGAGAGACCTCAAGACCTATGGATGAGAGTAACTTTAACAGTTACCGGGAATGAGTTTAATTTAGATAAAATAAAAGAAACTTATAAAAGTTTATCAACGGGTATGTATACACATGCTACCCCAACATTGTTTAATAGTGGATTAAAAATGCAGCAATTATCTTCATGCTTTTTAATAGGAATGGAAGATGACTCCATAGAAGGTATTTTTAATACTATAAAAGATTGTGCCCTAATTTCTAAAACAGCTGGTGGTATTGGCATGCACGCTCACAATATTAGAGGTAGTGGAAGTAGAATAAAATCAACAAATGGAAAATCCAACGGTCTTATTCCATTTCTTAAAATTTTTAATGAAACTGCTAAATCAGTTGATCAAGGCGGCGGTAAAAGAAAAGGTTCTTTTGCAGTTTACTTAGAACCTTGGCATGCTGACATTGAGAAGTTTCTAGAACTTAGAAAAAATACAGGTGCTGAAGAATTTAGAGCAAGAGATTTGTTTTACGCTTTATGGATACCAGATTTATTCATGAAGAGAGTAGAAAATGATGAAGAGTGGACACTTATGAGTGAACATGAGTGTCCAGGCCTTTCGGATGTGTATGGTGACGAGTTTGAAAAACTTTACACAAAGTATGAAAATGAAATGAAGCATTTAGAAAAAATAAAAGCAAGAGATTTAATGTCTAAAATCATAGAAGCACAAATAGAAACGGGGCAACCTTATATGCTTTATAAAGACTCTGTTAATAATAAGTCTAATCAAAAAAATATTGGTATCATTAAATCTTCAAACCTTTGTGCAGAGATAGTTGAATATTCAGATAAGAATGAAACATCTGTATGTAACTTGGCTTCCATAGCTCTGCCAAAATTTGTAAAAAAATCAGATAAAAAATTAATATATGACTATGACGCCCTTTACGAAACTGCAAAATTGGCTACAAAAAACTTAGATGAAGTAATTGATATTAATTTCTATCCAACTGATAAAACGGAAAGATCTAATAATAAACATAGGCCAATAGGTTTAGGAATACAGGGACTTGCAGATGTCTATTTTAAGATGGGAATAGCCTATGAATCTGAGGAAGCTAAAGAAATAAATAAATTAATTTTTGAGACAATTTATTTTGGAGCTTTAGAAGCTTCATGCGAGTTAGCAAAAGAAAAAGGAGCCTACGAAACATTCAAAAATTCACCAATTTCAGAAGGTAAGTTTCAATTTGATCTGTGGAATGTTAATCCTTCTTCAAAGTGGGATTGGGATTCACTTAGAGCTAAAATTAAAGAGCACGGTGTGAGAAATTCTTTAACCACAGCTTGCATGCCAACTGCGTCAACAGGTATTATATTAGGTAATACTGAAACATTCCAAATACAAACCTCTAATATATATAAAAGACAAACACTCTCTGGTGAGTTCCTACTCGTAAATAGATATTTAGTGAATGAACTTTCTCAAAGAGGATTGTGGAATAAAGAAATGAGAGACAAAATAATTTTAGAAAATGGATCGGTAGAAAACATAAATGAAATTCCAACTGAACTAAAAGAAGTTTATAAGACAGTTTGGGAAGTATCACAAAAAACTGTAATTGATATGTCAGCAGATAGAGCACCATTTATTGATCAAACTCAATCAATGAATCTTTGGCTTTCAACGCCTACATTTGGAAAAGTTAATTCAATGCATATGTATGCATGGAAAAAAGGTCTTAAAACAGGAATGTATTATCTAAGAAGTAGATCAGCTGTTGATGCTGTAAAAGTTACAGTTTCATCAGAAAAAGCAGCTAAAGATGCTTATATAAATACCACCATCAATCAAAACAATGAACCAGAAGATTGCGAAACTTGCAGTGCATAAAGAAGGAGTAATAAAATGATATCAAAAGGCGTTAAATCAATATTTCCAATAAAAAATCAAGAAATTTGGGACAGATACAAACAACATATACAAGCCTTTTGGACAACAGAGGAAGTATCATTACAAGATGACTTAAGAGATCTTGAAACCTTAAATGATGGTGAAAAGCACTTTATAAAACATGTACTTGCTTATTTTGCTAACTCTGAGGCAATGATTAATGAAAACTTAGCAAGTAGGTTCTACAAAGAAATACTTATACCTGAAGCAAGATGCTTTATCTCAATGCAAATGTTAAATGAATCAATTCATGCAGAAATGTACGGTCTTCAAATAGAAGCTTATGTTAAAGATGCAAAAGAAAAAGATATGCTTTTTGATGCGATTCAAAATGTACCATGCATAAACCATAAAGCACAATGGGTATCAAAATGGCTTAATGGTAGCCAAAATCTCCTAACTAGATTAATAGGCTTTGGATTAGTTGAAGGTTTGTTTTTCGCAGGCTCCTTCTGTGCCATATATTATTTTAGAAAAAGAGGGTTATTACCTGGATTAGCCTTATCTAACGATTGGATTGCACGAGACGAAGGGATGCACTTTAGCTTCTCATCGTTAATGTTTAGAACTTTAAGAGACAAGTTTAATAATAAAAGATTAACTGATGCAGATATTAGTGATTTATCTTTGATTCCATCAGACGTGCCTCAATCACAGTTTGAAGAAATTGTTAGAGAAGCGGTAGCTTTCGAAAAAGAATTTGTAAAAGATGCACTACCAGTAGATTTAATTGGTATGAATGCTGATTTAATGTGTCAGTATATTGAAGCTGTTGCAGACAGAATTGCAGATTTATTTGAATTTGACAGAGTCTTTAAGACAGAGAATCCTTTTGATTTTATGAGGGCTTTAGACGTTCAAAACGTTACAAACTTTTTTGAAAAAAGAGTATCTGAGTATCAAAGACCTACAGATAGAGCTTTAAGTTTTGATGAAGCATTTTGATGGAAGCAGAGATATATTCTAAAACTAATTGTGGATACTGTGATAGAGCTAAACTACGGTTAGCTAAATATAATCCAAAGATTTATATGCTTGATACAGATTATACGAGAGAAGATTTTTTTGAAAAGTTTCCCAATGCTAAAACTTTTCCACAAATAATTTTAAATGGTGAAAAAATCGGAGGGTACCATGAGCTTGAAAAATGGTTTGAAATTAATACCTTTGATGAAGAATTTTAAATAACCTTTTTTTCCTTTTCTTGTATAAGCTTTTTTATTTCTAACAATTCTTTGTTTATACTTTGGTAATTTTAAATCTCGAGCATAGGGATTTCTTTTCTTAATTTTTTTTTTAATTTCCATAAACTATGGTCTAATGTGCCTGCCCCCAATGATCGCCAGCACCAAAATCAACAGTGAGTGGAACTGAAAAATCTTTATATTTTAAATGTACTGACTCCATAATTGTTTTTACATTACTAACTAAATCTTCATATTTTTTACTCTCGACTTCAAAAATCAGTTCATCATGTACCTGTAAAAGCATTTCAGCCTCAATATTTTTAAATTTTATTTCTTTATGAATTTCAATCATTGCTAATTTAATAATATCTGCTGCACTACCTTGTATTGGAGCATTAATAGCTTGTCTTTCAGCAAAACCCCTGACGGCAAAATTTTTATCAGCAATTCCCTTAATATTAATTTTTCTTTTAAAAATTGTTTCAACGTATTGATTTGTTTTTGCAAAATCAATTTGATAATCCATATATTTTTTAATTTTTGGATATTTAATAAAATACTCATTTATATAATCTTTTGCTTCTGTATTGGAAATATCGAGTTGTTTAGCTAAACCATACGGACTAATTCCATAAAGAATACCAAAATTAATTGCTTTTGCTTTTCTTCTATAATCGTTGTTTATTTGACTATCGTCTAAATTAAATATTTCCTTGGCAGTTGATGCGTGAATATCTTCATTATTTTTAAAAGCATTAATAAAATTTTTGTCACCAGAAATTTCTGCAGCTAATCTAAGCTCTATTTGTGAATAATCAAAACTGACTAATTTTTTTCCTTTTCCACTAACAAAAGCTGTTCTTATTTTTTTTCCATTTTCAGTTCTAATTGGGATATTTTGAAGATTTGGATCTGTAGAGCTTAATCGACCTGTTAAAGTATTAGCTAAACCAAATGATGTATGAACTCTACTTTTACCATCTGTTAATCTAAACAAAGCATCTGTGTAGGTAGATTTAAGTTTTGTTAATTCCCTCCAATCAAGAACGAGCTGTGCAATTTCAAATCCATCTGAGGCTAAATTATTTAAAGTTGAAGAATCGGTAGAATATGTTCCTGATTTTGTTTTTTTACCGCCAGGTATTTTCAGATTAATGAATAATATCTCTCCTAATTGTTTAGGTGAACCAATGTTGAACTCTTCTTTTGAAAGTTTATAAATATTCTTTTCGAGTTTTTTACTTTCATTTTCAAATTCATTACTTAGACTTGTTAAAAACTTTTTATTAACTTCTATGCCATTTGCTTCAATTGAAGACAATACCTCTACAAGAGGCAAATCGATGTTTTGATAAACAAAATTAGCCTTTTCTTTTATTAGACGAGGATAAAGATTGTGAAAAAGCCTGAATGTTAATAGAGAATCTTCAGCAGCATAATTAATAGCGTTATCAATAGCTACTTTATCAAAAGTAATTTCGTTTTTTCCTGTACCAACAACTTCTTTATATTTAATTGTTGTATGATTTAAATGATTAAATGAAAGATCATCTAAATTGTGCTTATAAATCCCATTATCAATTGAATAGGAAATTAACATTGTGTCTGCAATTGATTTAAACGTTACTCCATACTTATTTAAAATTCTAATATCATATTTTATGTTTTGACCAATTTTTAAGATTGATTCATTTTTACAAATTTTATTAATATGATTAATTACATAATTTTCTTCTAACTGATTATCAATTTTTTTTGACCCATCTGAAGTAGTATGGTTTATGGGAATATAATAGGAAAGGTTTTCATTATAACATATTGATATACCAACTAATTTAGCATTTTCTATATTAAGTGAGTTAGTTTCAGTATCAATAGCGCAGATACCTTTTTTCTCAATTTCGTTTAAAATCTTTTCAAAATTTTTCTTTGAATTAATTAATTGATACTTTGGTTCTATTTCTTTCCTTTGAATAATGTTATCTTTATCACTAGATATAAAAGAGTTTGATTTTAATCTTTCAGATGTTGATCTAAAGCCTTGCTGTTTAAGGAACTTAAAGATATTATTATTTTCATTTTTTAATTCATTATACGTTCTTATTTTATTAATACTTTCAGGTATTTTGACATCATTTTTTAATGTTACAAGTTGTAAACTTAATCTAATATCATTTTCTGCTTCTGTTAAAATATTTTTTCTTTTTTCTTGTTTAATTTTATTTAGATTTTTCATTAACCCATCAATATCATTAAATTCATTTATTAGTTGAGATGCTGTTTTAGGGCCAATACCTGGAGCGCCTGGAATGTTATCTACTTTGTCTCCTGTTAACGCTTGAATAAAAATAACTTTATCTGGTTGAACTCCAAATTTTTCTTCAACATCTTTAATTTCTATTTTTTTATTTTTCATTGGGTCTAGCATTGTCACATTTTGACTAACAAGCTGCATTAAATCTTTATCTGAGGAAACTATGATCGTCTCAATTTTATCTTTTTGTGCTAAGTTTACATAAGTAGCAATTAAATCATCAGCTTCAAATCCCTCTATTTCTAATTGCGGTATATTAAAACTTTTCACACACTCTCTGATTAAAGGAAACTGTGGTATTAAATCATCAGGAGCTTCTCCTCTATTTGCTTTATAATCTGGATAAATTTTATTTCTAAAATTTTCTCTTGATGCATCAAATATAACGATCATTTTGTCATCACTATAATCTTCTATCAGTTTAACAAGCATGTTTGTAAAACCAAAAACAGCATTGATTGGAGTTCCATCTGCACGGTTCATAGGAGGTAATCCATAATATGCTCTAAATATATAGGCAGAACCATCAACTAATATTAATCTACTCTTTTTATTCATTGTAAATTTAAATATATAAGATTTTAATAAAATGTCAGATTATAAATATTCAATACAAGCTAAAAATGTAAATAAAACATTCTTAAAAAGAAATCAAAAAATTAATGCTTTAGTAGATTTTAGCATTACAATCAAGAGAGGAACAATTCATGGCTTATTAGGACCAAATGGGGCTGGAAAATCAACTTTTATTAATGTTCTTGGAGGTCTAGTTAAAAAAAATTCAGGTGAAGTTAGTATTTGTGGAATCAATATAGATAAAAATATTAAGTTGAGTAAATTCAAAATTGGAATTGTTCCACAAGAACTCAACATAGATCCATTTTTTTCACCTGCTGAATTATTAGAACTACAAGCAGGTTTGTATGGTGTTCCAAAAAAGAAAAGGAAAACTGAAGAAATTTTAGAAAACTTAAAATTAACTGACCAAAGAAATGCATATGCTAGAACTTTATCAGGGGGTATGAGAAGAAGATTATTAATTGGAAAAGCTCTAGTACATAATCCAGAAATTATTATTTTAGACGAACCAACTGCTGGTGTAGATATTGATATTAGAACATCAGTTTGGGATTATATAAAAAGAATAAGCAAACAGGGAAAGACTGTGTGTTTAACTACACATTATCTAGAAGAAGCTGAAAATCTTTGTGATAATATCACAATAATAAATCATGGTAAAAAAATTATTGAAGGATCTAAAAATGAATTACTAAGTATAATATCTACTAAAACGGTTTCATTTGTATTAGATAAAAATATAATTGTTCCCAATCAGTTAAATGAATATAAACCCATTCTTACAAATAATATTTTGAAATTAAGTTATGATAAAAATAAAACTAACATAAAAAAAATTATTGATATACTTTATAAAAATCAAATAAATTTTAAAGAAATAAATACTACAGAAGGAGATCTAGAGGATGTATTTATAAAGGTGATTAAAAATAAATAGAATTTTTAATAATTAATTAATTATTTATTCTCTAGGTGCATGCTTGTTTAATATTCTCTGTAGTGTGCGTCTATGCATTCTTAATCTCCTGGCAGTTTCAGAAACATTTCTATTACATTGTATAAAAACTCTCTGTATATGCTCCCATCTAATTCTGTCAGCTGTCATTGGGTTTTCGGGTGGTGGTGGAAGAACCTCTTTCGAGTTAGTTAAAGCATCATAAATTTGATCAATTTCTGCTGGCTTTGGTAAGTAATCTATAGCCCCAGATTTAATTGCGGCCACTGCTGTAGCAATGTTACCGTAACCGGTTAGGAGTAAAGATTTAGTATTTGGACTAATTTTTTGCAATTCTTTTACCAATTCTAATCCTGAACCATCCTCCAGTCTCATATCAACGACAGCATAATCGAAATTGCTTTCATTTACTTTATCTAATGAGTCTTTAAAACCAGGAGAAGAGGTCACTTCGAAACCTTTTTTTTCCATGGATCTTGTTAATCTTTCTCTGAATGGAAGATCGTCATCTACAATAAGTAATCTCATATTCATATATTTAAGATAGAGTTATCAAAATTAATTTCAACAACAGCATTATTTTCTTTTGAGTTATAAAAATCAAGATTACCTCCCGTATTTTCAATCAAGTTTTTAGCTATAAATATACCAAGTCCCATTCCCTGATTATTTTTTGAAACATATGGTTCACCTAATTTATCTATAATATCTTTCGAAAATCCCCTGCCATCATCAGTAATTATAATATTAACGACTAATTTTTGATAATTTAATTCAACTTTTGTTGTACTTTCAGAATAAAATATTGAATTTTGGATAATGTTTCCTAAAGCATACATTATTTCATCTTTATAAATTATTTCAGGTTCAGAGTCTGATGGTTTTATATCTAATATTAATTTTTTATTTTTGTTAAATTTATCAAAGTTTATTTTAATTAAATCAGAAATTTTTACTTTTTCTAAAAATTTATCTTTTAACTTTAAAGGATTTTTTGAGAATCTTTGTAATATTTCTTTGCATCTTTCTGCTTGAGATTTTAATAAAATTATATCTTTAACAATATTTTTATCTTCTTTTAATTTTTTTTCTTTTAGTAAGTCATTTAAAATTAAAAAAATTGTATTTAGTGGAGTCCCTAATTCATGAGCAGCAGCAGCACTAAGAGAACCTACCTCCGTCATTTTTTTTTGGTTCAAAATTTGAAGTTTAGAAATAGATAACGCATTTGAAATTTGTCTTGAAGAACTTGCAAATAAATAAGCATAGATAGCGATAAAAATTACTGTAATGATTAAAGCTGAAATTAAACCAAAACTATATATCTCTGGTAAAAAAAATTTTGGACCTAGATCTAAGGGGATAAAATAAAAATTTAATAATATAATAATTATAATTGATATTGTTGAAAGGATAACTGTCATTAATGCTGGTAAATATGAGGCTGAAGTAATAACAGGTGCTAAAATTAGTATTGAGAATGGATTAATGATTCCTCCAGTAAGAAAAAGTAAAAAGCCAAGTTGCAATGTATCAAATAGTAAATAAGAAAATGCTTTTTTATTACTAATAGTTTTGTTTTTTCTTTCTTCAAAATAAGAATAAAAATTTACGACAATAGATAATAAAATTATTGATAAAGTTTCAAAAATAGGGATTTGAATTTTTATTACAAATGAAACAAAAAATATTGCTAGAACTTGACCGAAGATTGCAATCCATCTAATTTTAATAAGATTTCCAAGTAAAATTGTATTCATTAAGAATTAAATATCAAGATTTGCAACTTTTAATGAATTTTCAGCTATAAATTTTTTTCTTGCATCTGTCTCACCACCCATTAGATCTTCAAATGCTTTATTTGCAGCATCAACTTCATTTATTTTAACTGATAAAAGTACTCTTTCATTTTGATCCAATGTTGTTTCCCACAATTGATCTGGATTCATTTCTCCTAAACCCTTATATCTATTAATTTGAAGGCCTGATTTACCTATATCTAATATTTTATCTATTAAATCTAAAGGTCCAAAGATTTTAAACTCTTCATTTTTATGATTTAGTAATCCACTTCCTGTTTCTTTAAGACGATAAAAATTTTCCATTAATTGATCTTTGAGCTCATTTAACACTTTCGCTTCTGGTGTAATTGCAAAATTTTTATCTATAATATATTTCTCAGTGAAACCTCTTATTGTTCTCTCAAAATAAAATGAGTTATTTTTATGAACTACTTTCCAATTTTTCTGAGAAATGTTTGAAATTAAGTTAAGTCTCTGTTGAAGATATTTAGCTATTTCTTTACCAATATTTTTATCAGTAAGATTTCTAATATCTAGAGCTCTAACAATTGCCGCATGTTCAATTATATCTCGATTATCAACTCTTCTTAATAATGGTATTACCAAATTTTTAGTTTTTTTTGAAAGATAAATAATTTTTTTTAACTCTTCTCCTGCAACTTGATAACCTTGGGTATTTTCAAAAATAGTATTTTTTAAACCTTCTTGAATTAAATAATCTTCTAAATCACCATCATCTTTTTTATAGACAGTCGAGTTTCCTTTTTTAAGTCTATATAAAGGTGGTTGGGCAATATATAATCTACTCGTGTCTATAATTGGTTTCATATGTCTATAAAAAAAAGTTAAAAGCAGTGTTCTAATGTGACTACCATCAACATCCGCATCAGTCATTATAATGATTTTATGATATCGCATTTTGGAGATATCAAACTTACCTTCAATTTTATTTTGTTCAGTATCATCAGTTGGATTTCCAACCCCAGCACCAATAGCTGTAATTAGTGCTCCTATTTCATTACTTGTTAAAACTTGTTTATCATTAGCTCTTTCAACATTAAGTATTTTACCTCTCAATGGAAGAATGGCTTGGTTTTTTCTATCTCGACCTTGTTTAGCTGATCCGCCTGCTGAGTCACCTTCTACAATAAATAGTTCTGACAATTCTGGATTTTTCTCTTGGCAATCTGCAAGTTTGCCAGGTAGAGAAGTATTTTCAAGACCTGTTTTTCTTCTAGTTAACTCTCTTGCTTTTCTTGCAGCTTCTCTTGCATTTGACGCTTCAATAATTTTATCAATTACTTTTTTAATTTCAGATGGATTTTCCTCTATCCATTGTTCTAATTTATTTAGACTAGTAGATTCTATAACTGGCCTAACTTCAGAAGAAACTAGCTTATCTTTAGTTTGACTAGAAAATTTAGGATCTGGTAATTTTACTGATATTATACAAGTTAAACCTTCCCGCGCATCTTCTCCTGTAATATTATTTGAGGACTTTGTGTTTTTATTAATATAATTTACAATTGATCTAGTAAGGGCGCCTCTAAAACCAGCTAAATGGGTACCTCCATCTCTTTGAATAATATTGTTTGTAAAACAAATTGTATTTTCATGGTAGCTATCAGTCCATTGTAATGAACATTCAATAGAAATATCGTTTTTTTCACCATGAAAAAAAATAGGATTTGGATTTATGAGATTCTTACCTTCATTTAAATATTTTACATATTCCTTGATACCACCATTATATTTAAAATTAATGTTTTTTTCTACAGATTGTCTCTTATCAGTTAAAAAGATACTTATGCCAGTATTTAAAAATGCTAGTTCCCTAAGTCTTTTCTCTATTGTTTTAAAATTGAAATTTATATCTTTAAAAATTTTTGTAGTTGGAAGAAAAGTAATTTTAGTACCAGTAAAAAACTGATTATTAGTTTTTTTTGAATCACCAATTACATTTAATTCTTTAGTTACTATCCCATTTTCAAACTCAATATTGTGTACTTTGCCATCCCTATTTATTTCCAAATTTAGATATTCTGATAAGGCATTAACGACTGAAACACCAACACCGTGTAACCCCCCAGATACTTTGTAACTATTTTGATCAAATTTACCTCCAGCATGTAATTCTGTCATTATTAGCTGGGCCGCAGGAATTTTTTCTGTCTTGTGAAGATCTACAGGTATTCCTCTTCCATTGTCAGTTACTGTCGCGGTACCATCGGCATTTAATATGACTTCAATTTTATCACAATACCCAGCTAATGCTTCATCAATAGAGTTATCAAGAACTTCATAAATCATTTGGTGTAGGCCTGATCCATCATCAGTATCACCAATATACATTCCAGGTCTTTTTCTTACAGCCTCTAAACCTTTAAGAACTTTTATAGAATCAGAAGAATAATCAGAATTCATAGGTCAGTTATATTATAAAATTGTGCATTTGTTGATACAAAAGAAAATAAATTTTTTTCTGTTCCAGTTAAAAAGAATTGAATATCAAATCTATTAATCATATCTAATAAAATTTGACGGTTTTGACTATCTAAATGAGAACCAATTTCATCAAATAAAAATATTGGATTTATATTTTTTTTATTGACTAGGAAATTACACTGGGCCAATAAAATCATAAGAACAACCGCTTTTTGTTGTCCTGTAGATAAAAGAGAAGCCTCAAAATCATTATTAATAATTGAAATAATATCTGATCTATGAGGTCCAATTTTTGTACCCCCGTACTGCTTATCAAACACTCGAGAATTTTGCAAAATTGACAAATATTTCTCATGAGTAATGCCACTTTGAAGGGAGCTGTCTTTAATTTTTAGCACGACATCATATTGAAAATTATGATCTTTTTTTAAAGTATGTAATTCACTATTTAATAAGCTTAGTTGAGAAATTCTTAGATGATTAATCTCCAATCCTAACAAGCTTATTTCATTTTCAATATGATTTAACCAATCATCATCAACATTATTTCCTTGGAGTATTTTAATTCTTTCAATCAAAGTTTTTTTATATTTGTTAATCAACTGATTATAATTATTTTTACTAGAGAAAATTAATCTATCTATAAAATTTCTTCTATAAGATGGTGAGGCTTGGAACAATCTTTCCATTTCAGGAAGAAATAATAAGTAAGAAATAGATTTATTTAAGAAATCTAGAGATTCTTTTGATACATCATCATTGATTTTTATAATTTTTTTAGATTTAGCATTTTTTGTTTCAGTGAAAATTTGAATATCAAAATTATTTTTGTTTATTTCTAAACAATTTTTAATCAAAAAATTATCTTCTCCTTTTTTTATTAAATTAGAAATACTTGAATTCCTAATTCCTCTACCTTTTGCTATTAAAGATATTCCTTCTAGAATATTAGTTTTACCACACCCATTATCCCCAAATAAAATATTTAATTTATCATTAAAGGAAATTTGAAAATTGTTGAAATTTCTAAAATTGCTAAATTCAATATTTTTAATTATTGCCAAATTTTAAACTCTCATTGGCATCAAAACATAGACAAGGTTAGTATTTGAATTTTCTTTTGCAATTACTGGTGAACTATTATCTTTTAAGTTAATTGATATTTCACTATCATCTAAATTATTTACTATATCCATTATATATTTTGAGTTAAAACCTATCTCAATCTCATCTCCATTATAATTTATTTTAAGATCTTCTGAAGCAGTACTACTTTCGTTATTTACTGTGTTTAAGTTAAGAATATTTTCTAACAATTTAAATTTAATAACTGGAGATTTCTCATTTGCAATTGTACTAACTCTATCTACAGCAGCTAATAACTTATCTCTATTTATGTTTAAAATGTTGGTATTATCATTTGGGATAACTCTTTTATAATCTGGAAAACTTCCATCAATTAATTTTGATATAAAAATTATTTCGCCAATAGTAAAAACTATTTTGTTTGAGCTAATAGAAATTTTAATTTCATTATCTATTTCGGATAATAGTTTTGATAATTCATAAATTGTTTTTTTAGGTATAATTACCCCTGATACTTGATCAATTTTTGCATCAATTTCATGACTAAACTTAGCAAGCCTATGTCCATCTGTACCAACGAGTGTTACAATATTTTTATTTTCTTCATTTGTAACATTGAAATATAAACCATTAAGGAAATATCTTGTTTCTTCATTAGAAATTGCAAACTTCGTTTTATCTATTAATTTAAAGAGAATTTTTGAATTTAAAATAATGTCAACACCCTCATTATTCGTTTCTATTATTGGATAATCTTCTTTTGGAAGACAAGCTAAAGAAAACCTTGACCCCTTTGATCTTAAAGAGAGTAATTTACCATTATTTGAAATAATTTCTATTTCACTATTATCATCAATCTTTCTTACAATGTCATACAATATCTGCGAGTTTATAGTTGTAGCTCCATCTTCTAAAACAGTACAAGTAATTTTTTCTATTATTGAAATATCCATATCAGTTGATGACAAAGTTAATTGATTATTTTTTGCTTCAATTAATATATTTGCTAAAATAGGGAGCGAATTTTTTTTATCAACAATACCTTGTAGATGCGATAGAGTTTTAAAAAAGTTAGAGCGTGATATTTTAAATTTCATATCTAAACATATGATAAAAAGAATTAAGAATCTATAAGTCTTTTTAACAACTCCAGATCTTCATTGAAATTTACATCTGATAACTTTAGTTCTTCAATTTTTTTGACAGCATGCATAACTGTTGTATGATCTCTACCGCCAAATTTTCTACCTATCTCAGGTAAGGATCTTGAGGTAATAGATTTTGCTAAATACATCGCTATTTGTCTTGGACGTGCAACAGATCTAGATCTTCTTGGGGAATGCATATCAGTAATTCTAATATTAAAATGTTCTGCAACTTTTTTTTGAATTTCTTCAATGGTAATTTTTTTATTAGAAGATTTTAATAAGTCCTGCAGAACTAATTGTGCTGTTTCTACAGTAATAGCAGTACCAACCAAAGTAGCATGGGCAACTAATCTGTTTAGTGCTCCTTCCATTTCTCTGACATTTGAGATAATTCTATGAGAAAGAAATTCTAAAACTTTAGGAGGAATTTCAACACCTCTCTTATGTGCTTTTTCAATTAATATCCCAAGTCTTAATTCGTAAGTAGTTGGATGAATGTCCGCAACCAATCCGCAACCTAGTCTAGATTTTAATCTTTCTTGTACACCGTCAAGATCAGTAGGTGTTTTATCTGCTGATATAACTATTTGTTTATTTTGTTCTATTAGAGCATTGAAAGTATGGAAAAATTCCTCCTGTGTATTATCTTTACCACTTATAAATTGAACATCATCGATCATTAAAACATCTATTGATCTAAATTGCTCTTTAAATGCAGAAGTATCTTTATATCTGAGAGCGCGTACAAATTGATACATAAACTTCTCGGCAGACAAATAGATAACTTTTCTTTCGGGTTGTTGTTGTTTTATCTTCCATCCTATAGCATGCATTAAGTGTGTTTTACCAAGACCAACCCCTCCACATAAAAATAGAGGATTAAAAGTAATTTTATTTGCTTCTGAGACTCTTTGTGAAGCAGCAAAAGCAAGTTCATTTGGTTTACCTACGACAAAATTATCAAATGTAAAACGTGGATCGAGCGGAGCTCCAAATTCATTTGGATATGTCGAAGTCTGATTAGATCGCAGATCCATCGAAGACTTCCAATGATTATCTGTACTTTTAATTGTTCTAGTTGTGCCAGGAACAATTCTTCCGCCAGAGGGTTTAACTACAAACTTAATTGTATCTAAATTTTTAGCCTGATTTTTTGCTTCACTTTTTATCTTATCAGAATAATTATTTACAATCCAATCCCTTAAAAATTTAGTTGGAACTGAGAAAGTAATTGTATTTTCTTCTAGAGAGACATAATTTAAATGTTTTAACCAATTATTAAAGGCAGAGTCACCAACGTTTTTCTTAAGATTTTTTTTAAAAGATAACCATTTACTTTCGTCAAATATAGTAGATGAATTATCCATTTTCCCCCAACAAGACGATTTTATAACTTAATAAGTTTTACGCAAAAAATCTAAAGTCGTAAAATTTAATCACCAAATTAATATACTTAATCAATACCCTTTAAGTATTTTTAGCAAGAAGAAAAGTGAAAAAAATTAAAAAAAAATTATTTTTTTGAAATTTGTTTTGATAAAGAGGATAACTTTCTGGATATGTATTCCTTTTTGAAAATACCTTTTTTTGAAGCTCGGGCCATTATTGAGTTGACATTGCTAAAGGATTTTTGGATTTGTTCCTCATTTTTAGCATCAACAGAAGATTTAAATTTATTTAGAGCGTTTCTAAATTTAGATAAGTATTGAGAATTAACAGTATTTCTAGTTTTGTTCTGTCTCGATCTTTTTTTTGCTGAAGCATGGTTAGCCATATGGTTGCTATAAATTCTAATTAAATTAAGTCAATTAATATTTATTGAATAATTACTTATTATTTTGAAGTTTTGGGCAATAAAATGTAGATCTTCCATACTGAACGATCTTTTTGACCTCGTCATCCCCTATTTTTTTTCCTTCTCTGTTATATACCTTAAAATTAGACTGAAAATTTCCTAATGTGCCATCAGTAGATCTATAATCTCTTATACTCGAGCCCCCATATTTAATTGCCTTCTTTAAAATTTTTCTAGTAGACTTAATTAGTTTCATAATGAGACTAATTTCTAAATCTTTACCCAAAGTAAGTGGTGAAATTTTAGAATCAAATAGAATTTCCGATGCATAGATGTTGCCTATACCTGCAATTAATTTTTGATTCAGTAAAATCTGCTTTATTGGAACATGAGATTTTGAAATTTTTTCAAATATCATTTGTGCGTTAAGATCTGGACTCAGTGCATCTACACCCAAACTCAATATGTACTTTTGTTTTTGCAAATCTTCTGTTTGTACTAAATCTATAAACCCAAATTTCCTTGGATCATGATATACAAGTATCCTTTTATTTAAAAAAAACATTATAAAATGATCATGTTTTATTCTTTTGTAGCTTTTATTGACAGTTTTTAATCTTCCTGACATTCCTAGATGTATTACTAGAGAGTAATATGTATCTAGATCTATGATAATGAACTTTGCTATACGTCTTAGGTTGGATATCTTGGAGTTACGTAGTATATTAACTATATTATTAGGAATTTTAAAACGAAGTTTTGATGTATGAATTTTCACATTAGATATTTTTTGATTCAATATTATACTAAGTCCTTTAACTGTAGTTTCAACTTCAGGTAATTCTGGCATAATGAAAAAAGATTATAATTTTGGTTATACAAAAGTAAATTCAAAACAAAAGACTAAACTTGTTCAGAATGTATTTTCAAGTGTAGCTCCAAACTACGATATAATGAATGATTTAATGAGTTTAGGTATGCATCGATTATGGAAAAAAAGATTTGTAGAAATTATCGACATAAAAGAAAATGAAATTATCTTGGATGTTGGTTCTGGTTCTGGTGATATTGCGAGTGAAATTTTAAAGAAAAATTTACCAAATAGTCTTTATCTTTTGGATCTAAATGAAGAAATGTTATTAGAAGGAAAAAAAAGATTAAAAAAAGAAAAAAATATAAAATATTTTATTGGTAATGCTGAAAAGTTAAACTTTGAAAATAATTTTTTTGATAAATATACTATTTCTTTCTGCTTAAGAAATGTGACAGAGTATTTATTATCTATAAAAGAAGCTTACAGAGTTCTTAAACCTGGTGGTAAATATTGTTGCTTAGAATTTAGTACACCTAAATCATCCTTTGTATCAAGTTCATATCAGATTTATAAATCAAAGATCTTACCTCTTTTAGGAGAAATAGTTGCTAAAGATAAAAATGCTTATAACTATTTGAGTGAAAGTATTGATTTATTTCCATCACAAGAAGAGCTTAGTAAAAATCTACGTGATTGTGGATTTACTAAAGTCGAAACTATTAATCTGTTCAATGGAATTGTGGCTATACACACTGGTTACAAATTATAATGAATAAAATTTTATTAATAATAACTGGCTCTATTGCTGCATCCAAATGTAAAGAAATTATTACTTTGCTAAATATTAATAAAGTTAAGATTAGCTGTATTCTAACTAACGAGGCAAAGAAATATACAAAAATATTAGATATAAAAAAATTACTTAAAAATAGAATATTTACAGATGAAGATGAGAAAAAAAATAAGATGCTCCATATTAATTTATCAAGATGTAATGATATAATAGTTGTGTGTCCAGCTACAGCTAATTCTATTGCAAAATTTGCTAATGGATATGGAGATAATTTAGCTTCTAATACGTTGCTTGCTGCAAATAAAAAAATTTTGTTTGTCCCCGCAATGAATAGTTTTATGTGGTATAATAAAACTAATCAAAAAAATGTGAAATCATTAAAAGATAATGGTCATGAGTTTATTGGTCCAAAAGTTGGAAATTTAAAATGTGGAGAATTTGGCTTAGGAAGAATTGATAACTCAAAAAATATAGTAAATAAAATTTTAAGCAGATTAGAAAATATTAATTTATTAAAAGATAAAAAATGCCTAGTAACTGCAGGACCAACAATTGAAATGATTGATCCAGTTAGGTTTATTTCTAATCAATCTTCTGGAAAACAAGGCTATGAAATTGCTTCACAACTAGTTTTATATGGAGCAAATGTAACCTTGATATCTGGACCAACAAAATTAGATCCACCACCAAATTTGAAATTTATTCAAATAGAATCAGCAAACGAAATGTATCAAAAAATTAGAAAAATTTCTAAAATTGATATTGGAATTTTTACTGCTGCAGTATCTGATTTCAAAAATAAAAATATCAATAAATCTAAGATTAAAAAAAATAAAAAATTAAATATTAGTCTTCATAAGAATATTGATATTTTAGAAAAAATCGGAAAAAGTAAAACCCAAAGGCCAAAATTATTAGTAGGTTTTGCAGCTGAAACAGGAGGCATTAATAATGCAAAAAAAAAATTAGTGGATAAAAAATGTGATATGATTATTTACAATAAAATCGACAGTAAAAATAAAGTTTTTGGATCAGATTATAATCAAATATCCATAATTACAAAAAACCAGATAAAAAAATTTAAGAAAATGACAAAGGTAAATTGTGCAAAGCAAATTATAAAACAAATTTATAGTACTTTATAGATTTATGAATGATTACTCTGAGGAAGAATATAAAATTTTTAGCAGGTTATTTATTTTAAACGAATTTTCTGAAGAAAATCTAAAAAAATTATCTAACATAAAAATTGGTATTGTTGGTATGGGAGGTATAGGGTGTCCTTTAAGTCAATATTTAGTAAACTCTGGAATTAAAGAGTTATTAATTGTAGATGGAGATATTGTTGAAAAAAGTAATCTTAATAGACAAATTTTGTTTAATTTAAATGATATTGGAAAAAAAAAGGTTGATGTGGCACAATGCAAACTAAAATTAATTAATACTGAATGTAAAATTAATACTATTGATGAAAATATCAATTCTTTAAATTTAAATTTTTTAAAAGAATGTTCTATAATTGTTGATGCAACTGATGATTGGTTCAGTTCTAAACTATTAAATGAATATTGTATTAAAAACTCAATCAATTTTTTATATTCTTCTGCATTAAGACATGATTTACAAATAATTCTTTTCAATAATTCAAATAAAAATAATCATTTATGTTTAAATTGTATATTTCCTAACAAAGATGATGTTGATCTCCCCAGATGTAGTGTAGTAGGTATTTCAGGCATTTCTGCAGGGTTAGCAGGTTTAATTGCTGCTCAAAAAATAATTAATTTCTATTTAAATTTAAAGGATGAAACTAATATAATGACAATTTCTGATGGAAAAAAATTAAGCATTGATAATATTATTATTAAAAGTAAACATGATTGTTATTTAAAATCAGTTTAAGTTAATTGATAAATACATAAAAAAAGTTTAATTTAAATTATGAAACAAAATTCATTTAACTACGATCAATTAATTGATTGTGCAAAAGGTGTTCTTTTTGGAAAAGGAAATGCGCAACTTCCAATGCCTCCTATGTTAATGTTTGATCGAATTACTTCAATAAATGATACTGGTGGAGAATTTTCTAAAGGTGAGGTTATTGCAGAATTAGATATTAAAGAAGACTTATGGTTTTTTGAATGTCATTTTAAAGATGATCCCGTAATGCCAGGTTGTTTAGGTTTGGATGCAATGTGGCAATTACTTGGTTTTTATTTAGGATGGCTTGGCCAACCAGGAAAAGGTAGAGCTTTAGGAGTTGGTGAAGTTAAGTTTACCGGTCAGGTATTACAAAAAATCAAAAAAGTAACTTATCATATATCTCTTAAAAGACTTATACTAAGAAAATTGATTTTAGGAGTTGGAGATGGTGTTTTAAAAGCTGACGGTGAAACAATTTATGAAGCTAAAGATATGAAAGTCGGTTTATTTTCACCTGAGAAATAAGTAATGAATAGAGTAGTAGTAACAGGTTTAGGTATAGTTTCATGTATTGGTAATAATCAATCCGATGTTATAGAGAGTCTTAAAAATTTGAAATCTGGAATAACAAGTGCAGAAGAGTATGAGGAGTTTTCTTTTAGAAGTCTTGTGTACGGTAAACCAAATATAGATATTAGTAACGAAATTGATAGAAGATTACTAAGGTTTATGGGTGATGGAGCCGCCTACAACTATATTGCGATGAAAGATGCCATAAACGACTCAGGGCTGGAGGATAGTGATATTTCAAATGAAATGACTGGTATAATTGTTGGTTCAGGTGGTCCATCCACGCAAAATTTATTTAAGTCTTCTGAAATTGGAAAGAGTTCAGGTTCAAAAAAAATTGGACCATTTATGGTGCCAAGAGCAATGTCTAGTACAAATTCTGCAACTCTTGCGACTCCTTTTAAAATTAAAGGAGTTAACTATTCAATTACTTCAGCATGCTCTACAAGTTCACATTGTATTGGTAATGCGTACGAACTAATTCAGATTGGAAAACAAAATATTGTTTTTGCTGGAGGAGGTGAAGAACTCCATTGGACTTTATCAATTTTATTTGATGCAATGGGTGCTTTGTCATCAAAATATAATTCTACTCCAAGCAAATCTTCAAGGGCATATGATGCAGATAGAGATGGATTTGTAATTGCTGGTGGCGGTGGAACTTTAGTACTTGAAGAATTAGAGCATGCAAAAGCTAGAGGTGCCAAAATATATGGTGAAATAACAGGATATGGAGCAACCTCAGATGGACACGATATGGTACAGCCTTCTGGAGAAGGAGCAGAAAGATGCATGAAGCAAGCATTAAAAAATATTGATGGTAAAATTGATTATATAAATACACATGGAACAAGCACTCCAATAGGAGATGTAAAAGAATTGGAAGCAATCAAAAATGTTTTTGGTTCAAATATTCCTAAACTGAGTTCAACAAAATCTTTGACTGGTCATTCTTTAGGTGCAACTGGTGTACATGAAGCAATTTATAGTTTATTGATGATGAAAAATAATTTTATTAGTGGTTCTGCTAATATTGAAAATCTCGATGATAGTGCCAAGGATTGCAATATTCTTTTAAAAACTGAAAATGACGTTGAAATTCAGCATGTTATGTCGAATAGTTTTGGTTTTGGTGGTACAAATGCAACATTAGTATTTTCAAAATATCATGCTTAAAAATAAAAAGGGTTTAGTATTTGGTGTTGCAAATAATCATTCAATTGCATGGGGAATAGCAAAACAGCTAGCTGAAAATGATGCTGAAATAGCGATTGGTTATCAAAATGAAATATTATTGAAGAGGGTGAAACCACTTTCTGAACAAATTAATTCAAAAATATTAATAGAATGTGATTTTAATAATGATGAGTCAATAAACAAATCTGTAGAAATTATAAAAAAAGAATGGGGCACAATTGATTTTATAATTCATGCTGTTGCATTTGCAGATAAGTCAGAGTTAAATGGTAGATATGTTGATACTACGAAAGATAATTTTATTAATTGTTTGGAAATATCATGTTTTTCTTTAACTAGTCTTGCAAGAAATTTTGAACCTTTAATGAATGATGGAGGAAGTATTCTCACCCTTACTTTTTACGGGTCAAATAAAGTAATACCAAATTATAATTTAATGGGAATTGCAAAAGCAGCTTTAGAAACAAGTGTAAAATACTTGAGTGTGGATTTAGGCACAAAAAATATTCGTGTTAATGCAATCTCAGCAGGTCCTATGAGAACAATTGCAGGTGCAGCAATAAATAATGCTAGGGAGGTGTTTAAATTTACAGAAGAACATTCAGCATTGAAACGAAATGCACAACTAGATGAAATTGGCAAATCTGCTTTATACTTTATTAGTGATTTATCTTCTGCGGTTACTGGTGAAGTACATTATGTTGACTGTGGTTACAATATTATTGGAATGCCCAATAAGTTCTAAAATTTTCCCAATAAATCTAAGGGATTATCAACAAAAATACTATCAACACCTATAGAGAAAAGATCATTAGCACTAGATAAATTTATATTTTTATCTGAATAAACAGTTAAGGCAATATTAGATTCTTTAATTTTTTTTATAATTTCAGATGTAACTAGATCTATATTTAATCCACAAATGTTTAAATCATGATTAATTGATATGTTAATCAAATCATCAATATTATATTCTTTAAAGTTATCTAATAAAAAACTACGTATAGATTGAGGGTAAAGTTTTGAAATTTCTAAAATAGAAGTCATATCAAATGAAGAGAAAAAAATATCTATTTGGTTAATATTTTTTGTAATTTTATATATTTGATAAACATTTTCTTTTTCAAATTTTTTATTGGGTTTTAATTCGATATTTAAATTCCCATTATTATTAGTACACAAACTAAGAATATCTTCTAACCTTGGAACAAAAATATTTGTATTTTTTTTATAAAAAAATTTTCCCGCATCAAGTTTTTTTATGTCCTTGTAATCATAATCAATTGCAAGCCCACTTCCATTAGTAGTTCTATCAAGTGTGTCATCATGTAATAAAATTGGGACTCTGTCTTTAGAAATCTTAACATCTATCTCTACAAAATTTAAGCCTATTTCGAATGCCCTAGCAATAGATTCTAAAGTGTTTTCTGGACACAGATCTTTTACACCTCTGTGCCCAATTAATTTAGGTAATTTAAGCGTTTTCTTCTGCGTCAACTGCTTTCATAGAAAGTTTTATTTTTCCTCTTGAATCGATATCTAGTACTTTTACTTTAACTATATCTCCTTCACTAATAACATCTTCAACTTTCTCTACTCTTTCATTTTTTAATTGACTAATATGAACTAGTCCATCTGTAGATCCCATGAAGTTAACAAAAGCGCCGAAGTCCATTATCTTTATAACTTTACCATCATAAATTTTCCCAATCTCTGGCTCTTCGACAATACCTTTAATCCATTCTAAAGCATCATTTCCAGATTTTTGATCTACAGCTGCAATACTTACTAAACCTTCATCATTAATTTCAATTTTAGCTCCAGTTGTTTCAGATATTTCTCTAATAACTGCTCCTCCTTTACCAATAACCTCTCTAATTTTGTCTTTATTTATCTGAAGATTAGTTATGGTTGGTGCGTATTGGGAAATTGATTGGTTAGGTTTATCAATTGCTTTAGCCATCTCTCCAAGAATGTGGAATCGTCCATCTTTAGCTTGCGCTAATGCCTCTTCCATAATTTCAGCTGTAATACTAGTTATTTTAATATCCATTTGTAACGAAGTAATTCCTGCAGAAGTTCCAGCAACTTTGAAATCCATATCACCAAGATGGTCTTCATCCCCTAATATGTCAGATAATATGACATATTTATCATTTTCTTTAATTAAGCCCATCGCAATACCTGCTACTGGTCTTTCTAAAGGCACTCCTGCGTCCATTAAAGACATAGAGGTACCGCAAACGGTTGCCATAGAGCTAGAGCCATTAGATTCTGTAATTTCTGATACAACTCTGTAAGTGTAAGGAAACTTTTCTTTAGAGGGTAACATTGGATGAATAGCTCTCCAGGCTAATTTTCCATGTCCAATTTCTCTTCTGCTAGTTGATCCAATTCTACCTACTTCTCCAACAGAATAAGGAGGAAAATTGTAATGCAACATAAAATTCTCAGTATATTCACCATCAATTGCATCTATTCTTTGCTCGTCCTGTCCGGTTCCTAAAGTTGAAACTACAAGAGCTTGTGTTTCTCCTCTTGTGAATAAAGCAGATCCGTGAGTTCTTTCTAAAACTCCAGTTTCACACACAATTGGACGAACTGTTTTTGTATCTCTTCCATCAATTCTATTTCCAGTATTAATTAATTCTCCTCTAACTATATCTTTTTCTACATTTTTTATTGCATCTGAAACTAATACTGGTGAGAGTGTTTCACTTACATATTTTTCAGAAATTTCGTTTCTTAGTGAAGCTAATTTTTCTGATCTTTTTTGTTTTTCAGTTATTTTGTATGCATCTATAAACTCTTTGCCAAAGTCTTTGTCGATCTTAGATGGTAGATTTTTAATTTCTTCATCTTTTTCTTTAATGTCCCAAGGTTCTTTTGCAGCTTTTTTAGCTAAGGAGATTATTGCTTCGATCACTGTTTTATAATTTTCTTGACCGAGAACTACTGCATCTAGCATTTGTTTTTCTGAAAGCTCGTGAGCTTCAGACTCGATCATTAGTACACCTTCCTTTGTCCCTGCCAATACTAATTCTAGTTTAGAATTTGATAATTGACTCTTACTTGGGTTAACAACAAACTCATCATCTATAAAACCAATCTTAATTGCTCCAAGTGGGCCTAGAAATGGCAAACCAGATAAAGTTAATGCAGTACTTGCTGCTACCATTGCTACAACATCTGAGTCATTTTCTTGATCATGTGATAAAACAGTACAAGTAACTTGAGTCTCATTTTTAAAATCTTTATGAAATAAAGGTCTAACTGGCCTATCAATTAATCGAGAAACTAATGTTTCTTTTTCAGTTGGTCTAGCCTCTCTTTTAAAAAAACCACCGGGTATTTTCCCTACAGAATAATATTTTTCTTGATAATTTACCGTTAAAGGAAAAAAATCCATATCTGGATTTGCTTCTTTTGCAGCAACCACATTACACATAACTGTGGTCCCTCCATAAGTAGCTATTACTGTTGAGTCAGCTTGTCTTGCTATTTTTCCTGTTTCTAATTTAAGTTTTCTTCCTGCCCATTCAATTTCTACATTTTTCACATCAAACATATTTTAATTCTTCCTCTTTTTTAACCTCTAATATTTAATTTTTTTATTAAATCAGAATATTCAGATTTATTTTTTCTAGATAAATAATTTAATAATTTTTTTCTTTTGTTTACTAATGATACTAGTCCTCTTTTTGAATGATTATCTTTATTATGAGTTTTAAAATGTTCAGTTAAATTTTTTATTCTTTCTGTTAAAACTGCTATCTGAACACTTGTAGATCCAGTATCTTTATCATTTTTAGCAAATTCATTAATAAGATTTTTTTTATTTTCTTTAGTTATCGACATCGGTTCTCCTATATTAATATTTTGTTAGGTTTAAACAAATTACCATCTAATTTGCCTATTGAGACTACGTCTCCTTTCTTAAATAAAAAAATATTATTTTTACCTAAGTTGATTGATGAAAAGTTTATAATTTTTTTTTCATCAATTTTAATCGATCTCCCAAAAGATAAATTTTCTATATCTATTTGTTCTTCAATTTCATAAGCCAAGATGTCGTCCAGCATAGAAATTGTTGGGAAAATACAATTAATTTCATTGTGCCTTTGTCCTATTTTAAGAAGATCGTCCAGTAAAATCGATGTGTTTTCAGTAAATTTACCTACTTTTGACCTTTTTAATGAGGAGATATGACCATATGTTTTTAAGTCTAAAGCAAGATCACGCGCGAAACTTCTAACATAAAAGCCTTTTCCACATAAAATTTTAAATGATGTTTTATTAGTACTATGACTAGTGATAGTCAAATTTTCAATAAAAACTTTTTTTGGCTGAATCTCAAATACTTCATTATCTCTGAATAGTTTATAAGCTCTTTTTCCATTGATCTTAACTGCTGAAACTTTTGGTGGTATTTGATCTATATAACCTAGATAATTAACAATTGTTTTTTCAATTTCTATTTTTTTAGGTAAATGATTTGATTCAAATAAAATCTCACCTTCAGTATCATCTGTTGTTGTTTGTTTTCCCCATGTAACTGTAAACTCATATTCTTTATTAATAATGCTAATATATGGGATTAGTTTTGTTGCTTTTCCTATAGCAATAGGTAGCACACCTTCAGCCATTGGATCTAAAGTTCCAGCGTGACCAATTTTATCAATTGAAAATTTTTTTTTTATAGAATTAATGGCTTTGAAAGATGTAATATTTTTGGGTTTATATAAATTTATCCAACCTTGTTTTGAAATCATTACTTAATATCTCTAAGGACATTTTTGTTTAATAATAGATTTTCAATTTTTTCTGCCTCGTCAAATGTGTCGTCTAAGTAAAAAGAAAGCTTTGGTGTAAATTTTGAATAAATTTTTGCTTTTGATAAAAACTTTTGAAAAATATATTTTCTATCTTTCAAAACTTCTAAAATTTGTATTTTGTCCTTACCACCAAGTGGCATAAAGTATACATTTGCAATTTTCAAATCTTTGGACATTCTAACAAATGATATTGTGATGGATGAAGAATTAATTCTATGATCAAAAAAATCTTCTTTTAATAAACAATCACTTAATAAGGACCTTATAAGTTCACCAAATCTAATTTGCCTCTGCGTATCCATTGTAAAAAAACATTATAACTTTCTACTTGTAGAAACTTCTTCAAATGTTTCAATAATATCACCTACCTTTATATCACTATAATTTTCTAGCATTACACCACACTCAAAACCTGACTTAACCTCAGAAACCTCTTCCTTAAATCTTTTTAAACTACTAATTTGTCCTTTATGAATTACGATATTGTCTCTTAAAATTCTAATCTGAGATTTTCTAGAAATAAGACCATCTTTAACCATACAGCCTGCAATATTTCCAATTTTTGATATATTGAAGACTTCTCTAATTTCTACATTTCCAGTAATGCTTTCAGAAATATCAGGTTTTAATAAGCCAGTTAAAAGATTTTTTACATCGTCAATGAGCTCATAAATAATTGAATAATATTTAATATCTACACCATCTCTTTTTGCTATATCTCTTGCATGCGGTAGTGCTCTAACATTGAAACCAACTATGAATCCATTTCCAGAACTTGCTAATGTAACATCACTCTCAGTAATTGCACCTACACCTTTATAAATAACATTAACCTTAACTTCATCAGTTGATAGTTTTATTATTGAATTTTCAATTGCTTCTGCAGAACCTTGTACATCTGTCTTGATCACTACCGGAAGACTTGTAGCTTCACCTTTGTTAATTTGTGCAAACATTTCTTCAACATTAGATTTAACAACCGTATTTTTTTGGATTTGTAATTTAGTTGATCTAAATTCAGCAATTTTCCGAGCAATACCTTCATTTTCAACTACAATAAAATCATCTCCTGCTAAGGGATTAGAATCAAAACCAAGAACTTCAACAGGTACTGATGGTTCAGCTTGCTTAATATTTTTACCTTTATCATCAACTAAAGCTTTTACTTTTCCCCACTCTGCTCCAGATACAAAAATATCGCTAACTTTTAATGTTCCTTTTTGCACTAACACTGTAGCAACTGGACCTCGACCTTTTTCAAGCTTTGATTCAATAACTGTTCCTCTAGCTTTTCTATTTGGGTTAGATTTGAGATTAAGAAGATCTGCTTGTAAATGAATTGCTTCTTCCAATTTATCTAGATTTGTGCCTTTTGTTGCAGATACTTCAATATCTAAAACTTCACCACTCAGTTTTTCAACAATAACCTCATGATTAAGTAATTCGTTTCTAACTTTATCAGGATCCGCACCTGGAAGATCAATTTTGTTAATAGCAACGATTAACGGTACTTCAGCAGATTTAGCATGAGCAATAGATTCAATAGTCTGAGGTTTAATACCATCATCAGCTGCCACAACAAGTATCACTATATCAGTTGTTTTGGATCCTCTCGCTCTCATATTTGAAAAAGCTGCATGACCCGGAGTATCAATAAATGTAATTTTTTTGTTATTGTTATTAGTTTGATAAGCACCAATGTGCTGTGTAATACCACCTGCCTCGCCAGAAACTACATTACTTTTTCTAAATGCATCAAGTAAAGAAGTTTTTCCATGATCAACATGACCCATAATAGTTACAACGGGAGCTCTTTTTATGAGACTATCCTCTTGATCTTCAAAATCTTTAATATCATTTAATACATCCTCATCTTTAACTACAGTTACTTTATGACCTAACTCTTCGGCAACTAATTGAGCTGTATCAGACTCTAAAGATTGGGTGGCATTTGCCATAACACCCATTTTCATTAAAACTTTAACTACATCTGCAGTTTTTTCTGCCATTCTGTTTGCTAATTCTTGAACAGTAATGAAATCGGGAATAGAAATTTCTCTCAAAATTTTAGTCTCATTCTCATCATTTATTGATTTTAGTCTTTCTTTTTCTCTAGCTCTTTTTATTTTGGCTAAACTTGGAAATTTATCAAATTCTTGATCTTCTTGTTCTAATATTTTTTTGGCATCAGATTTACTAAAATCATCTTCAAGTGGTCTTAGGGTAGACTTCTTTTGTTGGGTTTTTTTATCAACATTTTTTTTATTTTTATTTTCAAAATTTCTAGTTTTATTGGGTGATGAAAAATTTACTTGCGGAGAGGAATTGATACCTGATCTTTGTGTCCTTAAACTAGAAGAACCTCTAAAATTTGATTGAGTAGTTGATGAACTTTTCTGTTGGTTGTTTTTATTTTTAAAAACTATTTGTATTGTTTTCTTATTACCGCTACTTTTCGCTTTATCACCTGCTGGACCAAGATTTTTTCTTATTTGTAACCTACCTGAAGAAGATAGTTTGAGTGGTTTTTTTTTGTTTCCTTTATCTTTATCCAATTTAAATCCTTATTTTTTTATTCAGACCAATAACTTCTTGCTTCCATTATCATATTGTTAGCTATTTCTTCATCAAGATCTAACTCTTTTAAAATACCTTCTTCTTTATCGATGAGTTCAAAGGTAGCTAAGTCTGCAAAATCATTAACATTGAGAATATTTGATTTTGCAAGTTTGGCCAAAATACTATTATTCATACCTTTCAAATTTTTTAATTTTTCATCTTCAATATTTTCTTCTATTAGTTTTTTATCGGCCTTCTCTTTGTCTTGTACATAAGTTTTTGATCTATCAATAATTTCCTGCGCTAAAGTGGTATCAAAACCTTCAATTTTCTCGAGATTTTCCAAAGTTTCTAATGCTATAGACTCAACAGTTGTGTAGCCGTCAGTAACGAGCAACTGAGCTATAACATCTTCAACATCCAGGGTCTCAGCTAGTAAAACACTTTTTTCTTTAAATTCTTGTTGTCTTCTTTCTGATTCTTCATCTTCTGTAAGGATATCAATTTCTAAACTAGTTAAATTTGAAGCAAGCTTTACGTTTTGTCCTTTTCTTCCAATAGCTAGACTTAATTGGTCATCAGGTATTACAACCTCAACTTTGTTTTTTTCTTCATATAGAAAAATTTTACTTACTTCTGCAGGAGCAAGTGCGTTTGCTAGAAAAGTGGCTTGATTATCTGACCATGTAACAATATCTATTTTTTCTCCCTGTAATTCATTAACAACTGCTTGTACTCTTGAACCTCTCATTCCAACACAAGCTCCAACTGGATCTATTGTAGAGTCTTCAGTAAAAACACTTATTTTTGCCCTTGATCCAGGATCTCTAGCTACACTTTTAACAACAATTACACCTTCATATATTTCAGGTACCTCTTGAAAAAATAGCTTTGATAAAAATTGTGGATGTGTTCTTGATAAAAAAACTTGATATCCTTTAACATCATTTTTTACTTCATATATGTATGCTCTTACCCTGTCACCGTTCTTAAATGTTTCTCTAGGGATAAGTTCTTCTCTTTTAATTATAGCTTCACTCTTGCCTAAGTCTATGATCAAATTTCCAAATTCAATTCTCTTGACTATACCGACTGCTATTTCACCAACTTTATCTTTGTATTCTTCATATTGGTTTGATTTGTCAGCCTCTCTTACTTTTTGGATTATTACTCCTTTTGCATTTTGTGCAGCAACTCTACCTAATTCTATAGGTGGTAATTCTTTTATAATAAATTCTCCTAAATTAATATCTGGCTTAGTCTTTTTTGCATCCTCTAAAAGAATTTGTCTAGATTGTAATTCCTCATCAACACTTTCAACAACCTCTAAATATGAATTTAGCTTAATATCACCAGTAGCTCTATCTATGGAAATTCTTATATCAATTTCTTGACCGTATTTAACTCTTGCTGCTTTTTCTAGTGCTTGTTCCATAGCTGAAAAAACTGAGTCTTGATCAATATTTTTCTCTTGCGCTACATTAGACGCAACCTGAAGCATTTCTTCTCTAATTACATTGTATTTTTTTTTAGCCATAGTTATAAAAAAAAGGTGGGTTAACCCACCTTATTATTATTGCGTATATTAATATTTTACAGAATTTCAAGCTTATAATTTTCTCAGAATGAATAAAGATGGTTTTCTTTGAGATTTAATTGCTTTTTTATAATATTTTGTCTCTATATCGAAATGATCTTTTATGCTTAAATTAATTTCAGATTGGTTAACCCAATTAAAATAATCCTTACATTTATAGATTGAGTTTAAAATAAATCTTATATAAATCGTTGAATCTGTCGCTATATATATTTCACTATTCTCTTTCAAAACTTTGTGAAGTTTTATTAAGAAATCACTAGTTATCAATCTTCTCTTAGCATGTCTATTTTTTGGCCATGGATCTGGAAAAAAGATCCATACAAGGTTAAAATACTTTTTATTTGAAATTTCTATAATGTTATAAACATTTCCATTATGTAATAGAATATTATTTATATTATTCTTTTCAATATTTTTAAGCAATATTATATTTCCATCAATATATTTTTCACAAGAAATTATAACTTTTTCTGGATATTTCTTTGCAAGAAATATACTTGTTTCACCATATCCAGTACCTATATCCAAAATATATTCTAATTTTTCATTAAGATTTTGAAACTTATATTTATCAATTGTTTCATTATATTTTTTTAAATTAATTTTTTTTTTACTTCTTCCTCTTGTTCTTCCAAATAATCTATTTGTATATTTACTACTAAGCATTTTTTCTTAAATAATTTAAAGTAAAAAAAAGAAATAGAATAAAAAAATAAATTTTTAGTATTAAATGCTGATTTACAAAATTAATATTTTCTTGAAGAAATAATTTATGTTTAAATTTTTCAATATTATTTAGTTCAGTTTTTTTTATTATACTACCTTTGTTATCTATCACAGCAGAGATTCCGTTATTAGATACACGTATTATTGGTTTATTAAACTCTGCTGCTCTCATTTTAGTTAAATACAAATGCTGATAAGGTCCTATATATTCGCCAAACCAAAAATCATTAGTTATATTTATGATAAAATTACTTTTGTAGTTTAAATTATTTAAAAGCTTCCAATAAAAAACTATCTCGTAACAAATTACAGGAATAAAACTTATATTATTTGGTAAATTAATTATTCTTTCTTCCTTGCCATTTGAATAATTGTTTGGGCCAACAATATTCTCAAAAAAAGTAAGTGAAGCTCTAAGAGGTAAGAATTCTCCAAAAGGAACAAGTATTATTTTGTCAAAATAAGTTACTTTTGATTCGGTAATATTGATTAAACTATTATAGTATTGATTGTTTTGAAATCTTGTTGCACCAATAACCAATACTTGATTTTCTTTTAAAGATTCTTTTAAGATTTTTAGATCAAGATTATCTAAAAGATATGGGAAATTATTTTCTCCAAATATTAACAGATCTGCACTACTTTTTTGAATATTATTAATTATTGTATTTAGTTTTTTTTCTGGAGTTAAAGATTTATCATTATTTTTAAAATTTAATTGGAAAATTTCTAAATCTATGGTTTTAGTTTTTAAATTATTATTTTTAGAATTAATATTTAAGACGAGTAAAAAAATTATTGGCAAAATAATAAAAAGTGAAAGATATCTTATTTCCTTTTTTAGATTTACTGTGGTAATAAAAATAAAAGGTAAGCAGAATATTTGAATTATTAAATAACTTGTAATTAATGTTCCGAAAGATTTTAATGAAAAAAGTAAATATTCATTACTAGAAATAACCAATGAAAATGTAAACCAGGGGAATCCATAAAAAATAATTGAAATTATATATTCACTAATAGTGAACATAAATGGAATTAAAAAAATTACTGGAATATTTTTTCCTAACTTAGAAATTATTGTAAATACTAAACTTTGAATTAAAGATAATAAAATTATTAATAACAAAAAAACTAGAAAAAAATTTTTTGTTTCTTCAAAAACAAAAAAAGGATTTTTAACCCAAAATAAATAACTTATAAAAAACCCAAAGCCAAAGAGTGAATAATTTTTAAAAATATTTAAATTAATATTATTTTTTCTATTTGTATCTAATAACAGACAAAGAGAAGGAAAAATTATAAAACCTAATGGTAAGAAAAAATATGGGGGAAATAAAAGTGAAGTTAGAAGTCCTAATATTAAATAAATTAAAGTAATCAATTATTTTTATTTACTTCAACTATTTCAATTTTTCTATTGTTTGATTTAATAATCTTAATCCTAAGTTCACTATTAAAATCTATTATTTCATTATTTTTAGGTATCCTATTTATTTTTTCATATACTAGACCGCCTACAGAAGAAGTTTCATCATCCTCATTTCTAGGAATATTAATGGCAAAATATTCCTCTAAATCTTCAACTCTATAACTAGCATCTACAGTTATTGAATTATTTGATTTTTTATAAACTAATTCTTCCTCATCCTCAGCATCATGCTCATCTTCTATCTCTCCAACAATTTCTTCTACTAAATCTTCTATGGTAACTAATCCGTCTACACCACCAACTCCATCAACAACGAGGCCTATATGAATCCTCGATGATCTCATTGTTTTTAGTAAATCTAAAATTGGTGATTTTGGAGCAACATATAAAACATCTCTTATAATTTTATTCATTTGAAAGGTATCTTGTGATGATTTAATAAAGTCTTTAATATGAAAGAAGCCAATTACGTTATCAATATTTTTTTTATATACTGGAAACCTAGAATGTCCTTCTTCTTTAATAACTTCTAGAATGTCATTATAAGATTTGTCATGATCTAGAGCTATTATTTCACTTCTTGGAATCATTAAATCTTCAACACTTTTTTCATTCAAATTTACGATGTTCTTGATAAGATTTTTTTCATTATTATCATTAAGATCTTCAAGATCTTTATCGTCATCATCGTTAGCGATAAAATTTAAGATATCTTCTTTTGTTGAATCATTAGATAGCAATTTTTTAATTATCCAATTTTTCCAGCTCGATGTTTTATCAGAGTTTTTTATATTCATTAAATTGTGTAAGGATTATTTATTCCAAATAATCCTAAAATTTTTATCTCCTCTCTTTTCATTTTTTTAAATTCTGAATTAGTTTTATGATTATATCCATTAATATGTAATAAACTATGAATTAGTAAATGGTTAAAATGATCATATATGCTAATTTTATTCCTACGTATAAATTTATCAATTGTATCTATTGAAAAAAAAATATCACAATATAAAATTTTTCCAACATTTTTATTTGAAATCTTAGAAATAAAAGTGAGAACATCTGTATCTGATTGTTTATTTTTATAGATTTTGTTAAGTCTTATCATTTTCGATTTATTTGTTAAAATTATATTTAGCTTAAAACTATAATCTTTTTTAAAATAAGGCCTCATCTTATTTATAGTTTTATCCGTAATAGTCTTAATTTTAGGTACTCGCCTTGGCCATTTTTTTGATTCAGAAAAAAAATCAACTTTTATGTTTTTCATATGCATTTATAATTTTTTTTACTAAATCATGTCGAACTACATCCCTTTCTGATAATTCAATGAAACCTATATCATTAATTTTGTTTAATTTTTTTAATGCATCCTTAAGCCCTGAATCTTTTTCACTTACAAGATCAATCTGAGTAATATCTCCTACAACTACCATTTGACTATTTTTACCTAGTCTAGTTAAAAACATTTTCATTTGTGTTTTTGTTGTATTTTGAGCTTCATCTAAAATAATAAAACAATCTTCAAGAGTTCTTCCTCTCATAAATGCGATAGGTGCTATTTCAATTGTGTTATTAAGTAATTTTTTTTCTACCTGTTCATAAGGTAGCATTGAATATAATGCATCATAAATAGGTCTCAAAAAAGGATCTACTTTTTCTTTTAAATCCCCAGGTAGGAAACCCAATTTTTCACCAACTTCAACAGCTGGTCTGGATAAAATAATTTTATTTACTTTTCCGTCTTGAAGGGCTGAAACAGCTTTCGCTACAGCCAGATAAGTTTTGCCAGTTCCAGCTGGGCCGATAGCAAATATAATATTTTTAGTGTTTAGTAATTGAAGATATTTATTTTGTATTTCAGTTCTTGGTATAATTTTTCTTTTTTTAGTTTGAATAAATAGATCCATTTGTTTGTCAGCTTTAATATTCATAGATATTAAGCTTTTATTATCTCTTATTCTATCCTCATCTATTTCAGCGCCATTTTGTGCTTCTTTAAATAAATTAAGAATAGTTTTCTTAGTTTCAAAAATTGATTTTTTATTACCTGAAATTTTAATTTTATTTCCGCGATATTGAATTTTAACCTGATTAATCTTCTCTATAAGAGATAAATTTTTATCATTAATTCCAAATAAATTACTTAATATAGTGTTATCATCTAATTCCAATTCAAGGTTTTCTTTGTTATTTACTATATCTGGCATTCAAGAGCAAAATTTGTTGAGTTTATAATTTTAACATTCATAATTTGATTTAATAAATCTTTTTTGGAATTAACAAATGTACTTTGATTGTAAATTGTACGGCCTATAAATTGATCTTTATGTCTTCCAATTTTTTCAAATAATACTTCCATACCTTTATTGATAAAAGACTTATTAAAATTCATTTGTTGTTGTGTAAGTAAAGATTGCAATGCACTTAATCGTGCTTTTTTATCTAATATACTAATATTATCTTTATTTTGAGCAGGCGTTCCTGGTCTCGGACTATAAATAAATGAATAGGCAATAACAAAATTAACCTTTTCTATAAATTTCATTGTAGCTTCAAAATCTTTATCTGTCTCTTCTGGAAAGCCAACAATAAAATCTGATGAAAGAGCAATATCAGGACGAACATTTCTTATTTTTTCTACAATTTTTAAATAATCATCAACTGTATGTTTTCTATTCATTTTTTTTAAAATTTTATCTGAGCCAGATTGAATAGGTAGATGAAGGAATGGCATAAGTTTAGTATTCTCAGCATGAGCATTAATTAGGGAATCTTTCATATCTATTGGATGAGATGTCATATATCTAATTCTCTTAATTTCTTCAATTTCTCCTATCTTATTAATCAAATAAGCTAGATCTTTTGATTTTCCATCAGAGGCAATGCCATGATAGGCATTAACATTTTGACCTAGTAAAATTATTTCTTTAATCCCATTAGAAACATATTTTTTTGTCTCTTCTACAATATCATCAACGGGTCTAGAGAATTCAGGCCCCCTAGTATATGGAACTACACAAAAAGAACAAAATTTATCGCATCCTTCTTGAATAGATAAAAATTCTGATGATAAATTTGAAGAGTTAAAAATTAAATTTTTAAATTTTTCATTTTGTAAAAAATCACTATTTTCTACTTCATCTACGCTATCGAGCATATCAGGAAGTTTGTGATAAGATTGTGGTCCTACAACATAATCAACTGACGGTGATCTTTTTTTTATTTCAAGACCCTCTGCTTGAGCTACACAACCGGCAACCACTAATTTCATGTTCTGTTTTTTATCTTTAATTTTTTTAACTCTGCCAATGTCAGAGTAAACTTTCTCAACTGCCTTTTCTCTAATATGACAAGTGTTCAAAACAGTTAAGTCTGCTTTTGAAATATTGTCAGTTACTTTATATCCTTTATTTGAAAATAAATCTTTAATACGGTTGCTGTCGTATACATTCATCTGACAACCATATGATTTTATATAAATATACTTATCACTCATGAATAATTTTTTTTATAAAGCATTTAGCATGAACATTTCTATCATTATATCTATAATAATTATGTCTTAAATTTAAAAAAACAAAGTTATTTTTATTATAAAAACTTATTGCATCTAAATTATCTTCAGCAACTTCAATGAAAATCTTTGAAAATTTAATTATATTTGTTTCAACATAATTTAATAATTTTGTTGCTATTTGTTTTCTTCTTTGATCTTTTGATACAATTAAAATATGTAATTCTAAGTCATAATCTTTATCATTTTTTATTCTATCTCCAATTAAAAGTCCAACTAGGTTATTAACCTGAAAATATCCAAGAGAGTAATTATTAACTTTGTTTAATTGACTTTCAATATTTTTTAGACTCCAACCTATCTTTTTAAAATAATTATATTCATCCCTGTTATGATGCATAAACTTAATGATTGAAGATAGCTCTTCTTTATTTATTAGACTAATACTGTTCAATTTAGCAATTGATTATTTGATATATAAATTGGTTTAATGATAATATTTTTTTTAAAGGTTAAATTATTATAATTTTTGTAAAATTCTTCAAAAAAAGAAAACTGAATTTGTTCTAATTTATTATTTTCACTGATTTCATTTTTATTAAAAAGAATTAACTCAATATTTTTTGGAATTGAGAATTTATTATTTTCAATTTTATTGTATTCCATTACGTTGTCTTTATTTTTATAACATAAAAATTCCTGATTATTAGATGATGTTATATAAACTCCTAAGTTTTTTTTTGATAATTTTTTTGAATTAAATTTTAAAATATCCTCAATTGATAGTGGATAGTAAGGAATTTTACGAGATATCATGAGGCCTGATATAAATGCTGAACCAATTCTTAAACTTGTATACGATCCAGGGCCAATTGTCGTAGAAACTTTTTTAAGATTTTGTGTTAAATTTAAACGTTTATCTATTTCTATATAGGACTGTATTATATTATCACTCAACCTATCTGTTTCATTTTGAATAATTTTCTCCTGTAGTATTATTTTGTTATCATCAATTACACAAAACTCTGGTATTGATGATATAACATCTAGAAACAATATCATATGAAATTACATAACTACATTCTATTACTATTTTTAAAAAGTATTTCTTTAACTTTTTTATTAGTAAGTGGAACTTTCGCAAATGAGGTAAAAAATTCAGCTACTGTATTTATGTATCATAAATTTGGAGTTTCAAAGTATCCTTCAACAAGCGTTACTATTGATCAGCTTAACAGCCACATTGAAGAACTAACTAAAGAAAAATATACGATCAAATCATTAGATTTTATCATTGATACGATACTTAATGACGGAGACCTTCCAGAAAACACTATTGGTATAAGCGTGGATGATGCTGATAAGTCTTTTCTAGAAGTTGGATGGCCTTTATTTAAAAAAAATAATATTCCCGTAACCTTATTTGTAACAACTGGAACAATTTCAAATAATAAAAAATATATTAACTGGGATCAAATAAGAAAACTTAAAGAAGAAGGTGTAAAAATTGGTGCACACTCTCATACACATGCACACATGCCAGATATTAGTATTGAAGAAGTAAGAAATGAAATAGAAACATCAAATAAAATTTTTCTGAAAGAACTTGGGGAAATACCAACTTTATTTGCATTTCCTTATGGAGAGACAACAGATGAAATTATTGAATTAGTAAAAGAATATAAGTTTAAAGTTGCATTTGGTCAGCATTCTGGAATAATTAATGAAACTTCAAATATGTATTACCTGCCAAGGTTTTCCTTAAATGAGAGATATGGTGAAATAGACAGAGTTAAGTTTGCAGCATCATCAAAAGGTTTAGGAGTTTACGACTTTATTCCTAAAAATCCAACGATTGAGCAAAACCCACCATTTATAGGTTTTTCTCTTCTTGATGATAAGAAAGCACAATCCCTAGATTGTTTTGTATTTGATAGCAAAGGTCAAGTTGATAGAGAGGTTTATAAATTTAATGAAAGAATTGAAATAAGACTTTCAAGAGAATTATCAGCTGGAAGATCAAGAATGAATTGTACCGTTAAAGATAGTGATGGAAATTGGAGATGGTTTGGGCACCAATTCTATTTTTAATTAATAAGAAATAATTTTTTGATCAAAAATACTAAAGTTATTAGTCTTAATTACTTGTTTAATTGTTTTAATATAATTTTCATCTTCTGCATAAGTAGATAGTCTTTCAATAAGTAAGCCAGCATTTGAAAAATTATTTCTTACTCTCATTATATTTCGAATTTCACGGAAATCTTCATATGCGTAGTGAGAATTAATATTATTAAAGTATGATGCAACACTGTGATTATATGAATTAAATGCTTTAATTAAATGCCGATCACCATTTTCTCTTTCCATTGGGACAACTCCTTTAGAATTATCATAGGTATATTCACCAAATAATGCATTATATTCCTGAGCAAATCTAGATGATCCCCACCCACTTTCAATTGCAGCTTGAGCTAAAACAATGGAATTAGGAATTATTTCAACTCTTAAAAGAAGTTGATCAATTATTTCCATTTTGTGTTCATTATCAAATTTAATTTTATATTTTTTAGAAAGTTTTCTTAATTTACTTAATTCATAATTGTTTAGTGAATTATTTTTCGAGAGCTTAGAACGTAAAAAAATTAGATCTTTTCTATTTGATAAGATTTTTTGGTTTTCATTGATTATTAATGGTAAAACCGTTTTAACAAATTGTTTTTTTTGTTCATTTAAATGCTGAAAGTCTTTTTCAGATAAATTTGTAACTAAATTAACTCGTACGTTATGTTCTATACCAGAATATGATTTTGGATTTAATGGTTTAGTTTTAATATTAACTAAAAATTTTTTTTTCTTTAATTTATTTAGAATGTCGTTTTTTAGAATATCTTTTTCTGAATAAAGTTTGTTAATTGTATACGAGTCATAAGTCTTACAATAATTTAAAACAAGCTCATCTAATTCAGCATTTAGTTTATATTTAACATCTAGTGTTGAAGGTTTTTCTTCAAAGGCAATAGTTGGAATTGTAATTGCTAGACCAATAACCACCAATGGATATAATAAGATTTTATGCATCAATAGGTCTAACTTCTTGTACTTCAGGAACATAATGCTTAAGCATATTTTCTATTCCCATTTTAAGTGTTGCTGTTGAACTAGGACATCCTGAACATGCGCCTTGCATATGAAGATAGACAACACCATCCTTAAAACTATCATATATAATGTCTCCACCATCCATTGCTACCGCAGGTCTTACCCTTGTATCAAGAAGCTCTTTGATTTGTTTTACAATATCGGTATCATTTTCTTCATCAACTTTTAAAGAGTCATCACTTTTCTTTACAGTGGTAATTGTTTCTTCACCTGAATTATAATGATCCATGATTGAACCTAAAATTAATGGCTTCATAACTTGCCAATCTAGGGATTGTCCTTTTGTTATAGTAATAAAATCACTGCCAAAAAAGACTCCTTCCACTCCTTCTACGTCAAATAGTCGTTTAGCAAATGGTGAGTTAGCTGCCTCTCCGATATTTTGAAAGAAAGCTGTCCCATCATCCATAACAACTTTGCCCGGTAAAAATTTTAAAGTTTGAGGATTAGGCGTTTGTTCTGTTTGTATAAACATATGATTTATATATAGTTATTAATATGTCTTTAGTATGAATATTCTGTAAAAAAATACAAATTTTGGGGAATTTTTACTTTAAAAAGCCAATAATTTCTTTTGTTTTCTGTAAAACTGGTTCTGCTACTGCAATAGCATTATCTTGACCCTGTTTTAAAATAGAATCGATGTAAGAAACATCATTCATCAATTTATTCATTTCACTGGTAATTGGCTCTAATTTAGATACAGATAAATCTGCTAAATCTTTTTTAAAAGTAGAAAATTCTTTACCCACATAATCTTTAACAACACTTTCAATTGATGTGTCTTGCAAAGAAGCAAATATCGAGATTAGATTTTCAGCTTCTGGTCTTTTTTCTAAACCAGTTTTATCTTGTGGTAATGGTTCAGGATCTGTCTTTGCTTTTTTAATCTTTTGTGTAATATTTTCTGCAGTATCTGTTAACATTATTCTCGAATAATCAGAAGGATCTGATTTACTCATTTTTTTTGAACCATCACGAAGACTCATCACTCTTGTAGCCTCTCCTAAAATTAGTGGCTCAGGAATAGGAAAAAAATCTGTCTTAAAATCATTATTAAATTTTTGTGCGATATCTCTTGTTAACTCCAAATGTTGTTTTTGATCATCTCCTACAGGAACATGTGTTGCTAAATAAATTAATATATCTGCTGCCATCAGTGTTGGATAAGAAAATAAACCAACAGAAACATTCTCGCTATTTTTACCAGCTTTATCTTTAAATTGCGTCATACGGTTTAACCATCCCATTCGAGCAACACAATTGAACAACCATCCAAGCTGAGCATGTTGAGGTACTTGTGATTGAACAAAAATATTATTTTGATTTGGATCAACACCAGAAGCAATAAATGCAGCAGTTACTTCTCGTGTTTTATTTGCTAAAACTTTTGGATCCTGCCAAACAGTAATAGCATGTAAATCAACAACACAAAAAAAACATTCATATTCTTTTTGAAGAGAAACAAAATTCTTTATGGCACCAAGATAATTTCCTAAATGAAGATCACCAGATGGTTGAACGCCGGATAAAATTCTTTTTGTTGGTTTTTCCATATTATCTTTTTAAATATTCTTTTAACTGATTTACCGATAGGACTTTTAACATAATTACTAATCCAAAATAAATAATTATAGCTAAAAAGATCATTAGAAGTAAAAGTGTTGAATTTAATAACACTGAATTACCAGTAATATTTGTAAAGAATAGTTCATTTAATACGTATATTCCTCCAAATAATAGGAATGAACTTAGTAAAATTTTGATAGAATTACTAACTAATAGATCATCAAATTTCATATGATTCCTAATAGCTAAAAAGAGGTATAGTAATAATGCATTTACCCATGCACTAATTGCTGTTGCAACAGCGATTCCCATTTCTCTCATTGATCCAATTAAAAGTAAAGATAAGACAACGTTAGTAATCACACTGACAATGGATATATAAAGAGGTGTTTTGGTATCTTCTCTTGCAAAAAAACAGGAAACTAAAACTTTAATTATAATGTAAGCAGGTAGACCTAAAGCAAAGTAACTTAATACTTTAGCAGTATAAAAAGTATCTTTTTCTAAAAAAGCACCTCTTTCAAATAAAATATGGATTATAGGTTCTGCTAAAATAAATAATCCTATGGCTGATGGTAAAGAAATTAATAACGAAAATTCAATAGATCTATTTTGAATATTATTTGTTGTTTCTTGATCTGATTGTTTAATTGCTTTTGATAAACTTGGTAAAAGAACTATGCCAAGTGCTATTCCAAATATCGCAAGTGGTAATTGGTTAAGACGATCCGCGTAATAAATATGACTGATAGCACCAACAGGTAAAAAAGAAGCAATGATAGTTCCAATGACAATATTTAATTGAATAACACCTGAACCAACAACACCGGGTAAAAATAATTTGAAAAACTTTTTTAATTTTTCATTTAAAACGGGGATACGAATACGTGGTCGGTAAAAGTTTAAAACCGATCTGTATAAATATAGAAATTGTAATATACCTCCAATCAATACACCGTATGATAATGCGTGACCTGAAGTAGTTACAAAAGGTGTTAAAAAGAATAATGACAGAATAAAACTTATATTCAAAATGGCAGGAGCAAATGCACCGGCGGCAAAACGTTCATGAACATTATTGATTGAAGCAAAGTGAGCAGCTAAGGATATAAAAATAATATAGGGGAAAATTATTTTTCCAAAATGCACAGCTAGTTCATAAGCCTCTTTATTATCAGTGAATCCAGGTGCTAAAACTTGAATGATATAAGGCATCCCAAAGAAAAAAAGGATCGTTAAAACGACCGTAGCAAATAGTAACATTGAGGTTGTGTTTTCAACAAAGTCTGAAGCCTCACGTTCATCTTTTGGATTAAGAACAACACCCGAGAAAACTGGGATTAATGCAGCACTGTACGCTCCTTCTGCTAGGACACGACGAAAGAAATTAGGAATACGAAATGCTACGAAGAATGCATCAGCAATTACTGTCGATCCAAGATATCTCGCTATTAATATGTCTCGAATAAAACCTAATACTCGACTTAAAAATGTATAAAAGCTGACAGTAAAGAATGATCTAAAAAGACTCTTCATATGGTGGTTTTATAGTTTGGTAAGTGATTTGTATAAGTGAAATTTATGGCTTAATTACGAGCCAAAACAATATCCTGCTGATCTCACGGTTCTTATAAAATCTTCTTTTACGTCATTATTAATAGCCTTTCGTAGTCTTCTTATATGAACATCAACTGTTCGAGGTTCTACATGGGCCTCATTTTTCCAAACATGATTAAGTAATTGTTCGCGGCTAAAGACACGACCAATATTTTCCATGAAGAAAGCTAATAAATTAAATTCTGTTGGACCAAGATGAAGAGTTTCTCCATCTCGTGATGCTGAGTGAGATACAAGGTCAATTACTATTCCTTTATAAGTTAAAACTTCATCTACAAACATTGGTCTAATTCGTCGAAGAACAGTTTTTACTCTTGCCACTAATTCGTTAATTGAAAAAGGTTTTGTAATGTAATCATCTGCACCAGTTTCTAAGCCGCGAAGTTTATCTTCTTCTTCACCTTTTGCTGTTAACATTATTATTGGAATATTTTTATGTTCTTTATGTTTTCTAATTCTTCGACAGAGTTCAATTCCTGATAACTCTGGTAACATCCAATCAAGAATAATTATGTCAGGTGGTTTATATAATATTTTTTCTAGAGCAGTTTCACCGTCCGTTGCAGTATCTATTTTATATCCTTCTTTGTTAAAATTAAATTTTAGAAGTTCTAATAATGCTTCTTCATCTTCTACGATAAGCATTTTAAGTTTCATGAAACTCTTCTATTAAATTTTTGTGTCAATTATATTACAATTTATTTTTTTATTGGTAAGATTGCTTCCCAAGTTGGGTTAGGATTTGTATCAATTAATGGTTCGCCTGATACAGCATAATAGATATCTTCCGCTATATTTTGAACATAATCACCAATTCTTTCTAGATCTTTAACCATATATAAAAGATTAGTGCATGAAGCTATTCTCTTTGGATCTTCCATCATGTAGGTTAATAATTGTCTTAGAATACCAAGATATTCTTCATCTATTTGTCTATCCATTAACCATACTTTTTTAGCCTCAGTATCGGAAAAATTTAAAAAAGCCTTTATTACATGATCTATCATTTTATGAACAAGCTCTCCCATTCTAATAATATCTCTTGTAGGTTTCTCAGGTAAAACTAATTCAGTTAAAGCTGCTCTTTTTGCTATATTTGTTGCGTGGTCTCCTAATCTCTCTAAATCTTTATTCATTTTGATAGCAGAGAAAATTGTTCGCAAATCTGTTGCCATTGGTTGGCGCTTTCCTAAAATTTCAACTAAGCTTTGATCAAGTTTGTTATAAGCATCGTCAATTAAATCATCATTTAAAATTACTTTTTCTGCCAGCTCGGTATCTTGGTTTTTTAAGGCATTAAGTGAGTCTTTTAATTGATTTTCAACTAAAGTTCCCATCTCTAAAATTTTACTATTAATGTCTTTGATCTCCTCATCATATGATTTGACAATATGTTTGTCTTGTTCCATTAACCAAACCTCCCTGTTATGTAATCTTGTGTTTTTGAATTATCAGGATTAGTAAATATTTTTTTTGTATCACCTGTTTCAATTAATTCCCCTAGGTGAAAAAAACTAGTTTTTTGCGATACCCTTGCTGCTTGCTGCATAGAATGTGTCACTATAACAATTGTATAGTTTAGTCTCAATTCATCAATCAATTCTTCAATTATGGCAGTTGCTATAGGATCAAGAGCGGAACATGGTTCATCCATTAAAATTATTTCAGGATTTACAGCAATCGCTCTTGCAATACATAATCTTTGTTGTTGACCCCCTGATAAACTTGTTCCAGGTTCATTTAATCGATCTTTTACTTCATCAAATAGACCTGCCTTTTTTAATGATGAATGTACAATTTCTTCTAATTCATTTTTTGAGTCAACTAAACCATGTATAGTTGGGCCATAAGCAACATTATCAAAAATAGATTTAGGAAAAGGATTTGGTTTTTGAAATACCATTCCAATTTTAGATCTTAGACTTACAACATCAGTTTTTTCACTAATAATTTCTTCGTTATCTACTTTAATTGATCCAGATACTTTACATATTTCGATTAAATCGTTCATTCTGTTTATACATCTTAAGAAAGTTGATTTACCACATCCTGAAGGACCGATTAATGCCGTAACTTCTTTCTCCTTGATATCCATTGAGATTCCAAAAAGAGCTTGTTTGGATCCATAATATACATCTACACCATTTGCCAATATTTTAGAGTTACTCATGTTTTACCACTTCCTTTCAAATCTATTTCTTAAGAACACTGCAATGGCGTTCATCATAAACAAAAATATTAAAATTACCATTATGGCTGCAGCTGATTTTTCCTGAAAACCTCTTTCTGCACTTTCCACCCAAAGATATATTTGAACAGGAAGTGCTGCTGAAGGTTCTGTTAAACCAGTTGGAATATTGGGAATAAATGCAATCATACCAATCATTATAAGTGGTGCTGTTTCACCTAATGCTTGTGCTAATCCAATAATAGTCCCTGTTAAAGTCCCAGGTAGTGCAAGGGGTACGACATGATGAAATACCGCTTGTGTTTTTGTTGCTCCAACTGCAAGCGCTCCTTCTTTAATTGAAGGAGGAACAGCTTTCAATGAAGCTCGGCAGGCAATAATAATAGTTGGTAACGTCATTAATGCTAACACGGACCCTCCAACTAACGGTGTGCTCCTTGGAAGACCAAAAACATTAAGCAATACACCTAACCCAAGTAATCCAAAAACTATTGATGGGACTGCTGCAAGATTTGAAATATTTACTTCTATTAATTCAGTTATTCTATTTTTTGGAGCAAATTCCTCAAGATAAACAGACGCTCCTATAGCAATTGGAAAAGATAAAATAAAAACAGTAAAAAGAGTAAATAATGATCCCATAAATGAACCAGCTACACCAGCAATTTCAGGATGCCTTGAATCTGCTTTAGTAAAAAAGAAATTATTAAAAACTTGTTTAACTCTATTTTCTTCAACTAACTGATCTACGTAACTTAATTGAATATCATTTAATTTTCTTCTATCTTCTGGCACATCTCTTCTTGAATTACCTTTTAATAGTTGATCCACATCACTATGGGCAGTTACCCAAATTTGTTGCTTTGTATTAATGACTTCAGGATTTTCTAAGAAGTAGTCTTTAATTTCGTTATCTACATTTATAGAAAATAATTTTTTTATTAATTTAATATCTGATTTTGAGAGATCTGGGAAAAAATTTTCAATAGCCTGTTTTTTAACTCTAAAAAATTTTCCTTTTTCCATCTCTTCATCTGAAGAGTCAGGTGTTAGTTTTAAGACCTCTTGATTATAATCAACTTCTAGGAGAACAATTGTTTTTTGAAAAGCAGTGTATCCTTTTGAAAATATTGTATACAAAAGGAAAACTAAAACTGCTAAAGATAAACACATAGCTGTAAAGCCATAATACTTAAATCGCATATCTTCTAAACTTCTCTTTTTTCTCAAAGAAACAATTTTTTCTTTAGCAACGGAATTATTCATAACGCTCCCTGTATCTCTTTACAATTTGTAGAGCTATAATGTTAAGAAATAATGTAATAACAAATAAAACTAATCCTAAAGCAAATGCTGATAATGTTCTTGGGTTATCAAATTCTTGATCACCTATTAAGGCCACAACAATTTGAACTGTAACTGTTGTTACATTTTCAAAAGGATTACCTGTAAGATTGGGAGCTGTACCTGCTGCAACTACAACAATCATAGTCTCCCCTATCGCTCTGGATATTGCTAACAAAAATGCTCCTACAATTCCAGGTAAAGCTGCTGGTAAAATTACTTTTTTAATAGTTTCTGCTTTATTAGCGCCAATACCAAATGATCCTTCCCTAAGACTTTGCGGGACAGAGTTTATTACATCATCAGATAAAGAAGAAATAAAAGGAATAATCATAACCCCCATTACCATACCAGCAGCAAGGGCGCTTGTTGGTGAAGCATCAATTCCAATTGATTGTCCAAATGCTTTTACGAAAGGCGCAACACTAACAAAGGCAAAGAACCCATAGACTATTGTTGGTATCCCTGCCAAAATTTCGAGAAGAGGTTTAACTATTTTTCTAACTCTTTGACTTGCGTATTCTGCTAAGTAAATTGCTGTTAATAATCCAAGAGGCGCCGCAACACACATAGCTACTACCATTACTAAAAATGTCCCAGCAAATATTGGTACTGCACCAAAGGATCCCTCTGCAGCTGTTTGACCTTCTCTAATTGGAATAAATGGATACCACTCAGTACTAAATAAAAATTCAAATATTGATACTTCTGCAAAAAAGCGAAGGCTTTCAAATATTAGTGAAAAAACTATTCCTATTGTAGTAAAAATAGCAACAGATGAACAAAATATAAGTATATATTGTATATATCTTTCAATTGCATGTTGAGCATGAAATTCAGGTTTTAATTTACGTGAAGCGTATAGGGCTCCAAGTAACATTATAATGATTATTGAGAGATAAAAAGCTATTTGACTTATTTGTCTTAAGGAAGAATATTGAGATGCGGCATTAATTATTTCTACAGATTTACCATCGGCAAAAGAAGGGTTATTAGCAACATTTCTAATCTCTGCTAACAATAAACCTTCGTTGTAAGCTGCGCCCTCAATAAATTCAAAGTTACTAATAACTATGTTTTGAATAATCTGTTCTTGAAAAATAGCCCATGAAAAATAAACAATTAGTGCAGGAAACAAACACCACATTAAAACGTATTGTGCGTAATAATTGGGAAGAGATTTGCTTTTCGTACCTTGTTTTTTAGAGTTTAATTTAATTCTTGATCTTCCGTATATAAAGGATGAGAAAATTCCGACTGCAATTAAAACTAAAGACCAAAAGAACATTTATAACTTACTATTAAAAAAAAGGGGGCTTGTATGCCCCCATTTTATAAAAATTAAAGATTTTTATTTATAATTTGTTTGATTAGAAATAGCATCAAGAACAGCTGCTCTATCCGCAGGACTTAGTTGAACAAGTCCAGCATCTAGTAAGTAACCTTCTGTTGCTTCTTCACTTACAAACTCATTAACATAATCCATTAAACCAGGAATAACGCCAATGTGTGCTTTTTTGATGTAGAAGAATAAAGGTCTTGCTATTGGATATGAATAATCTTGGATGCCTTCCATTGAGATTTCAACACCATTAATCATTGATGCTTTTACTTTATCAGAGTTATTAGATACAAAACTGTAACCAAAAATACCAAATGCACCTTGTTCTTTGGTTATATGCTCAACATAAAGTTCATCATTTTCACCACCTTCGATAACGTGGCCATCTTCACGATATGCTTGACAATCACCATCAGCAACTAACATATCTTTAACACAACCCTTTTTCATTACAAGTGAGTCAAATGCATCTCTTGTTCCAGAAGTTGGAGGAGGTGCCATAATAGAAATTTCAACTTTTGGTAATCTTTTATCTATTTCATACCAAGTTGTTGGAGCGTTTGCATTATCTCTAGCCATTGCCTGCCAGATTTCTTCTTTACTTAAATCAATGCCACCTTTCATTGTAGCACCGTTGGTATATTTCCATTCATAATCTGCAGCGTATGCAAAAGCTATACCATCATTACCAACTCTAACTTCGATGATATCGGTTACACCGCCATCTTGGCAAAGTTTGAATTCTTTATCTTTTTGTGCTCTTGAAGAGTTAGTGATATCTGGATGTTCAACTCCAACACCTGCACAAAATAATTTGTGTCCTCCACCAGAACCAGTTGATTCAATTACGGGTGCTTTCATTCCTTGAGATGCCATTTTTTCAGCAACTAAAGTAGCGAAAGGATAAACTGTAGAAGATCCTACAATTGAAATATAGTCTCTTGCTGAAACTGAAGTAGTTCCAAACAAAGCAAGTACAGCAATTAATTTAATTATATTTTTCATATTTAGCCTCATTTAAAATAAGGTATTACTAAAGATTATATATTAAGGATTTATTACAGTTTGCTGAATTACAGGTAAAGAAATAGTAAATGTTGAACCCTTATCCACCTTGCTTTTTATTGATAATTTACCATTATGCCTATTAGTTATATGTTTAACAATAGATAAACCCAAACCGGTACCGCCTTGATTTCGAGATCTATTTTTATCTACTCTATAAAATCTTTCAGTAAGTCTAGTTAAATGCTCTTTTGATATACCTTCTCCGTTATCTATAAAACTTATTTGGCAAAAGGCATTATTGTCATTAATGACTCCCTCAATCTCAATACCAATAGTAGAATTTTCTTTACTATATTTTATTGCATTATCGGTTAAGTTTAAAAAAACTTGAATTAGAGCATCTTTGTTTGCTGATATTGTAGACTTATCAAAATCATCCTTGATTTGAACTTCAATTTTTTTGGCCATTAACTTGTTTTGTAAATTATCAACTACGCCATCAATTAATTGCCTTATATTCGCTTCTTGAAATTCTATAGGTTTATCTTCAGTCTCATATTTACTTAGTAATAATAAATCTTCGACTAGTCTAGTCATACGCCAAGCCTGATCTTCCATTGTATCTAAAAATTTACCAACCGTTTTGTCTTTGTTCTTATCTTCATTGAGTGAATTTTTAATTGTTTCAACATAGCCTAGAATTGAGGAAAGAGGAGTTCTCAATTCATGGCTTACATTAGCCACAAAATCTGTTCGCATTTGTTCGTAGTTTTTAAGAAGACTTTGATCATTTAGTGATATTAATAATTCTTCATAATCTTTTTCAACAAATATTAAGTCAGCAATAAAATACATATCACTAAAATTAGATGGGGTGAATTCAAACTTAAAATCTTCTTTCTCCCTAAAGGCTTTATCAATAAAAGTATTTAACTCTGTTGATCTAATAATATTATTGAGATCTCTTCCTTCATCGATAAATAAAAATTTTTGTTTAGCTGCATTATTGTAAAAAATTATTTCCTTATTTGTATCAATTGCAATAATAATCGAAGGTATCTTACTTAGACTTAGTCTTAATTTTTTTTTCATATTTTTTTAATTTTGGCCAATCATTGTCACTTAAAATATAACCTACACAATTTCTAGAACCACACTTACAAATGTGATCCACAAAATCTGTATCAAAAGGATAACCATAGTTATAGAAAAGTTCGTCTCCTTTTTTTATTCGTTTAATAGAAGAAATCCAAATCTCATTATCTATGATGTCTACTTCACAATTAGGATTGCATGAATGATTTATAAATTTTGCAAAATTATAATCGACATCACCGTCAATGTCATATCGCTTGTTTAGTTCAAAAACATAGACCATGCCGTTATTTTTATCTTTTTTTGCTTTGCGGATTTGTTTATCTGCTCTTTTGTCACCCTCTCTTTTAGTAACTTTATCACCAATATATTGGATTACTTTCTGGCCTTTTTTAATATTCATTTTTGCAAATAATCCAGAACCGTGAAGGGGTGATTTTTTTTTAAACCAAATTTTCTGCGTCATACTGTTATTTTTATACAATACACACATATAATAATAAATTGTATTATAAAATGATACTTTTATGTATAAGAAAATCTTTAATTAATGAAATTTAAAAGTAATAAAAAATTTTACCGCACAATTTGGATTTCGGATACCCATCTAGGAACTAGTGGTTGTAAAAGCAAGATGCTTTTAGAATTCTTAGAAGAAACAGATTCGGAATATTTATTTTTAGTAGGGGACATTGTTGATGGATGGCGCATGCGTAAGAAAATGTATTGGCCACAAGAACATAATGACATTGTTCAAAAAGTTTTAAAGAAAGCGAAAAACGGAACTAGGGTAGTACTTATTCCAGGAAATCATGATGAGGTATTAAAAGATTTTACAAATTTTTCTTTTGGAGAAATTTCTATCAAAAATGAAGATACTCATCAATTAGCTGATGGAAGGAAAGTACTGATTACACACGGAGACGAATTTGATGCTGTGATCATTAATGCGAGATGGTTAGCCAAAGTTGGATCAGCACTTTATGAATATTTACTAAAGTTAAATAATGTATTTAATTTTATTCGACGAAAGATGGGCTTGTCTTACTGGTCACTGTCTCAATATTTAAAAAAGAAAACAAAGCATGCAACCAACTTTATTAGTAATTTTGAGTTTGCTGTATCTGATAGAGCTAGAAGAGAAAATGCCGATGTTGTTGTATGTGGGCATATACATAGACCAGAAATAAAAGAATTAAATGGTGTTCTCTATTGTAATGATGGTGACTGGATTGAAAGTTGCACAGCACTTGTTGAAGATGAAATTGGAAATTTATCAATTCTTAATTGGCCCGAAGAAAGAGAAAATTTAAAATTAATTTCTTTTGAAGAAAGACGAAAAATAAAAGAGGATGCAGCCTAAAAAAATCGCATTAATTAGTGATGCATGGGTTCCTCAGGTAAATGGCGTAGTTACGACATTTCAAAGCGTTATACCTATTCTAGAAAAAAAAGGTTTTGAAATAAAAATATTACATCCTCAGATGTTTAATAATTTTAGTTATCCTAAGTACAAAGAAATAAAGATTTCTTACAACACTAAGAAAGTTACTGAAAAATTTTTTAAAGAATTTAATCCAGATATTGTTCATATAATGACTGAAGGTCCAGTAGGTTTTGCTGGTCGTAAGTACTGTCTTAAAAATAAACTTCAATATACTTCTTCTTTTCACACTCGTTTTCCTGATTATATTAAACAAAGAGCTTTTATCCCAAAGAGATTTACTTATTCCATATTAAGAAAACTACATAGTGATTCTGAAAGAGTTCTTGTTCCATCAGTTTCAATGCTAAATGAGTTAAAAAAATATAATTTTAAAAATTTAGTAGTTTGGAACAGAGGTGTTGATACAGAATTATTTAATCCGAATAAAAGAGATATAAACAGCAAGGATACACAGCTGACTTATGTTGGAAGAGTTGCTATTGAAAAAAATATTGAAGAATTTTTAAAACTTAAAGGAAATTATAATAAAATAGTTGTGGGAGATGGTCCTGAATTAGAAAAATATATTAATAAGTATCCTGAAGTAAATTTTGTCGGTGTAAAAACTGGAGAAGAATTAGCGAAATATTATGCAAACGCAGATGTGTTTGTATTTCCTTCTAAAACAGACACATTAGGAAATGTAATACTTGAAGCATTGGCTAGTGGAACACCAGTTGCTGCATATCCAGTAACTGGGCCTATAGATGTATTAACAGATGAGAAGATTAATACTTTAGATAATGACTTATTACAGTCAATTAAGAAAGCACTCAAGGTAAAAAGAGTTGATTGTAGAAATTTTACACTTAATTTAACTTGGGATAAATGCGTGAAAGAATTTTTAGAATACATGGTAAACGTTTAGTTATTAGGGTAATTTTATAGTGACATTTTCTTTAAGACAAAAAATACTAGCAGAATTTATTGGGACATATTTTCTTGTACTAACAATTGTGGGTAGTGGAATTATGGGAGAGTTAATGTCAAATGACCTTGGTATAATATTACTAGGAAACACAATCGCAACAGGTGCCATTTTATATGTAATTATTTCTATGTTTATTAATATCTCAGGGGCATACTTTAATCCTGCTGTTGTATTAAGTGATATTATTCAAAAAAATATTCCTATTAATTATGGAATAATTTTTATTTTTACTCAGATTATTGCTGGTATATTTGGTTGTTTAACTGCAAATTGGTATTTTGAATATCCCATAATTGAATGGTCACTCAATGAAAGAGTTGGAGTATTTAAATTCTTTTCAGAAATAATTGCAACTGTTGGATTATTATTAACTATTTTTATATTAAAAGAGGTAAACAAGGAAAAAATAGCTATTGGTGTCGCTCTATTTATTACTGCAGGATATTGGTTTACATCATCAACAAGTTTTGCAAATCCAGCAGTAACCATAGGAAGAATGTTTACAGATAGTTTTAGTGGAATAAGTCCATCAAGCGTTATAGGTTTTATTTTAGCTCAGATTATTGGTGCTCTTATTGCTACAGTTATTGTTAGATTATTTTTTAAAAATTAATTCAACATATCATGTAAATAACCTTCACGAATTCCATATCTTACAAAAATAATATTTTTAATATTATAAAATGAAGCAAGGCTAAATAAAATATATGTAGATAATTTTAATTTATCTAATCGATTGGGTTGAACAACATTCAATTTTTTAATTTGTTTTTTATCCATAGAGTATAATTTGTGATAGAATATTTCTAACTCTGAAAATGGTATCAGGTAGCCATGTAGTTTATTTTTCTTGATGCCATTTAGATGTAAATGTAGTTTTGCAAGATTGCGCCACATGCCTCCAATAACATAAATATTTCCTACGTTTTTAGAAAATTTAAGAGATTGGTTTTTAAATTTCGAAAATAAAAAATTATCAAATTTAATTTTAGTAGTTTTGTACATATCAGATTCACTTCTTAAGATGCCAATTTTTAAACTTTTAGTCTCAAGTATGTTCTTATTTTTTATTGAACTAAGTTCTAAACTTCCACCTCCCAAGTCTGCAACTAAACCGATTGGATTTTTTATTGAACTAATTACACCTAGGGATCCACATTTAGCCTCATTTTTTGGTGAGAGTACTTCTACTCTTACTGACTTTCTTTTCTTGAAAGGCTCAATAATTTCTTTTCCATTTATTGTTTCACGAATTGCGGCCGTTGCAATTATATGAATATCTAAGGACTCATAATCTTTTGCAATCTTAATATATTCTTCTAAGCATTTTATAGCTTCTTTTATTTTTATCGATGGGAGTTTACCTGTGTTAATACTTTCACCTAATTTTAAAAATTCTCTTTTTTGATAAAGTATTGGAAAAGGATAAATAGCTTGCTCATATATAACCAGTCTAAATGTATTAGAACCTAGATCAATCACTGTTATGGGATTTTTGTTTTTCATTTTAGCCATGGAAATGTATATATCTAAAGTATTAAACTCGAATGCTACAAGTTTATTTATTACGTCATGCCAAATCTAGTTGGGATAATTTAGAGCTTGATGACATTGATAGACCTCTCAATAAAAGAGGTATGAGAAATGCAAAACAATTTTCTAAAATATTAGATAAAAGAAAATTTCAAATTGGTCAGATAATATGTTCTCCTTCTAAAAGAACAACTAGCACATATAATATAATTTCTAACTCGTTTGATCGCTCAGTAAAATTTACAATTGATAACGATATTTATGAATGTCCATCAAATATACTTGTAAGAAAAATTAAAAAATTAAAAAAAAACACACTTATCATTGGGCACAACCCTAGTTTGATAGAGTCAATTAATATTTTATGTAATTCAAATATTGAACATTTTCCAACCTGTGCTTTTGCCAAAATATCCTTTAAAAATAGCTGGGTATTAAGTGAAATTTTAAAACCAAAAAATAAGAATTATTAAAGAAATATGTATTTTTTATGAAAGTGTTTTTTTTTTATTAATAATATAAACAAAAATTATGATTAAAAATAATAATTCTTTTAACTATATTAATAGAGAATTATCTTGGCTTAAATTTAATGAAAGAGTCTTAAGTCAGACACTTGATAATAAAACGCCATTATTAGAAAGAGTTAGGTTTCTATCAATAGCATTCTCTAATCTTGATGAATTTTTTATGGTTAGAGTGGCAGGATTAAATGTTCAAAAATATTCACGAAATAAAAGTTTTGATGGATTAACACCACAACAGCAACTCAAGCTGATAGATAAAGAAACATCAAAGATGATTTCAGATATAAAATCAATATGGATAGATTTACTAAAAGAACTTTCAGAAAATAAGATCCATATAGATGTAGAAAAAACACTGAAAACAAAAGATAAAACATTTATAAAAAATTATTTAGAAGAAAATAATTGGGGGGTTTTAACGCCAATTATTATTGATCCATCTCACCCATTTCCTTTTATACCAAATAAAGAAACAACCTTAGTATGTCGGTTAATGAATAATAAAAAAACTTTTTATGGAATACTGAGAGTGCCAGAGGGATTAGAAAAATTTATTAAATTACCTGGTAAAAAAACACGTTTTGTATCTATGGAGACAGCCCTACTTATTTCTTTAAAAGAAATTTTCCAGTGTGATAGGGTTTTGGATAAAGGTGTTTTTAGACCAATTAGGAATAGTGAATTAGAATTAGGGGGTGAAGGAGAAGATTTATTTTTAGTATTTCAAAAAGCTATTTTTGAGAGAAGAAGACAAGAGGTAATAAGAATTGATTTTGATGAAAGTATATCTAGTCACTTAATTAAATTCATAAATAAAAAACTTAACTATAAGGATGTAAATACATATAAACTTCCAATACCCATTAATCTTTCTAGTATAGAGTCAATTTTTTTGAAAGATTTTAAAAAATTATTTTTTCCAAAATTTAAGGTACGATTTCCTGAAAGAATTAAAGATTTTAAAAATGATTATTTTAAAGCTATAGCAAATAAAGATATTGTTATTCATCACCCTTTTGAATCTTTTGAAGTAGTGACGCAGTTTATTGATCAAGCTGCAGATGATCCAAAAGTCTTATCAATAAAACATACTTTATATCGAACTACTGATGACTCACCAATAGAAGCAAGTTTAGTTAGAGCAGCACAAAAAGGAAAATTAGTAACTGTCATTATAGAGTTGCAAGCACGTTTTGATGAAGAGCGTAACTTAAAATGGGCAAAAGAATTAGAATTAGCTGGAGCGCAAGTTGTTTTTGGCA
>CACBAT010000011.1 GCA_902537325.1 uncultured Alphaproteobacteria bacterium
GATTAAGTTGGGAATTTCCAGGCGGAAAAGTTGAAGAAGGAGAATCTTTTGAAACTGCACTTAAAAGAGAAATAGAAGAAGAACTTAATATAGAAATAAATATTAAAAATAAATTAGGTGAAGAAAATTATCAAGATGACAAAATAAATGTGAAATTACATTATTTTATATGCTCTCATGCTAATGGTGAAATTATTTTGAGTGAACACGAAGACTCTGCTTGGGTTACAAAAAATGAATTTATAAATTATAATTTTGCAGAAGGAGATAGTGATATTATAAACTTATTATAAATCTAATTTTAAAAATTGTTTAAAACCTTAATTTTTCAACTTTTTTTTCAAAAATTTTATTTTCTTTTATTTTAATGATAAAGATCAACAGCATTTATGAAAGTTGATAAAGATCAAATATCCGCATGGGGCGTTCATGCTTTCACTGGTTCTGGAGCTATACTTGGGTTTCTAGCATTAATATCAATATTAAATAATGATCAAGTTGGTAGTTTTTTATGGCTTGGTATAGCTTTACTTGTAGATGGAGTTGATGGAACATTAGCTAGGAAGGTTGGAGTTGAAGAAAAAGCACCAAATCTAGATGGGATTATTTTAGATTCAATTATTGATTATCTAAATTACGTTATTAACCCAGCTTTAATGATTTACTGGTTTCAGATGGTGCCATCAGGTTTTGAAATGATTATGCCTGCTCTTATATTTGGAGTTTCTTTATACACTTTTATCAACGTTAATATGAAAACGGATGATTATTATTTCCAAGGCTTTCCAGCAGTCTGGAATGTTGTGGTTTTATATTTCTTTATATTAAATACAAATGAATGGATAAACCTAATTGTGATAATTGTTCTATCAGTATTGACATTCGTTCCATGGAAGTTTGTTCATCCACTAAGAGTAAAATCATTTAGAAATTTGACGATTTTTTTTACTATTGTTTGGGCAGCAACAACATTACGCTTAGTAACAAAATCAGAAATAAACTTAATTATAAATGATACAATTGTTCTTTTAATATGGTTAATTTGTACGGCTTATTTCATTTATATTTGTTTTCTTAGATCGCTAAAAGACTATTAAAAGTTTAAGTAAATCAACATTATTTTGTATATGCAAAAAATGCATATCAAATAAGTATGAAATTCATTTTTAAAAATAAATAAATTTTATTATTAAAATTTCATCGTTCATTTTGAATATTTCAAAACGGAAGTAAACGAAAGTTGAAGGAACGCATGCAAGTTATTAAATCGTTCAATCTGTATTAACAGATCGGAAGTAGGCCGAAGCTGAAGGAACGCGGATCTTATTATTAATTTCCATAGCTAAGCATGAATTATAACGGATAAGAGAGGTTTGTTATAACTATGGTTGAAGAGTTAGATAATAAAAAAATATTCTATTCAAATCTCAAGAGGTTTATTCCTTAATGTTTAATGAAATGTATCAATCTGAGTCAGTAATAAGAAATCATTATAACAATATTAATGATTGGTTAGATCAAATGACTTCAAAAGTTATTCTTGAAAAGAATGCTGAAGCTGAAACACATTTTAGAAATATTGGTATTACTTTTTCTACAAACAACGAAACTGCAAGAGAAAGAATTATTCCGTTTGATTTAATTCCAAGGATATTTACTTATACAGAATGGTTAAGATTAGAAAGAGGAGTAATCCAAAGAGCTAAAGCTCTTAATGCGTTTCTAGCTGATATTTATAATCAAGGTGAAATAATTAAAGCCAATATAATTCCTAAAGAAATTATTTACAAAAAAAAATCCTTTGAACCTTCAATGTTTGGTTTTTCTCCTCCTAGAGATATTTATAGTCCTATAATTGGTATTGATTTAGTGAGAACAGGTCCCAATGATTATTTTGTTTTAGAAGATAATTGTCGAACACCAAGTGGTGTTTCTTACATGCTAGAAAATAGAGAAATAATGATGCGAATGTTTCCTGATTTATTTCATAACAACAGAGTAACACCAATAGATGACTACCCAACAAGACTTTTGCAAACCTTGATGAGTTTAGCTCCTATTAAATGTGAAAATCCAGAACCAGTATGTGTGTTACTTACACCTGGTCCTTTAAATAGCGCTTATTACGAACATAGTTTTTTATCAGATCAAATGGGTATTGAAATGGTTGAATCAACAGATTTATTTGTTGAAGGAAAATATCTTTATATGAAAACAGTTGATGGTCCAAAAAGAGTAGATGTTGTGTACAGAAGAATAGATGACGATTTTTTAGATCCTCTATGTTTTAATCCTCAATCTGTAATTGGTATTCCAGGAATTATGGATGTTTATAGAACAGGTGGTGTCAATATCTGTTCAGCTCCTGGAGCAGGCATAGCTGATGATAAAGCAATTTATATTTATGTACCTGAGATGATCAAATTTTATTTAGGCGAACAACCAATCTTAGATAATGTTGAAACATGGAATTGCGAAAAGGAACAAGAGTTAAAATATGTTTTAGATAATATAAATGAACTTGTCGTAAAAGAGGTTGATGGATCTGGAGGTTATGGGATGTTAATAGGTCCAAAATCTTCTAAATCCTCTATAGATGAATTTAAAACAAAACTCTCAACAAATCCAAATGGATATATAGCTCAACCTCTACTTGATCTTTCATTTTCACCAACACTAATCAAAAATCAAGTTGAGGGAAGAAGGGTAGATTTACGACCATTTTGTTTAATTGGAGAGCAAGCTCAATTAAGTTCTGGTGGTTTAACTAGAGTTGCAATGAATGAAGGTTCGTTTGTTGTAAATTCTAGTCAAGGAGGCGGTGTGAAAGACACATGGGTTTTGGCTGAATGAGGAATAAAAATGTTAAGTAGAACTGCTGAATATCTATATTGGATCAGTCGTTATATGGAAAGAGCTGAAACTACAGCCCGCCTTTTGGATGTTGGTTATAGAATGTCTCTTTTTCCAAATCCAAGTGGTTATAATAATGAATGGGAATCAGTTTTATCTGCTGCTGGAGCAATTGAGGGATATAAAAATAAATATGATACAATTGAACAGAAAAATGTGGAAGATTATTTATTTTTTGATGAAAGTAACCCTTCATCTGTTTACAATTGTATTCTTAATGCACGAAATAATGCATTAGTAGTTAGAACTTCCTTTACCCCTGAGTCTTGGTTAGCAATTAATAAAACTTATCAAGAGATACTAAACTTAAAAGAACAAAAATTTACAAAATCTGATTTACCTAATTTGACAGAGTGGACAATAGAACAAGTAAACTTATTTAGAGGATCATTAAGTTCTTTGCTTAGAAATGATGGTTATAATTTTCTTTTTCTTGGTTTATTTATTGAGAGGGCTGATAATTCTGCCAGATTATTAGATGTAAAGTATTTTGTTTTATTACCTAAGCCTCAATATGTAGGTGGTAATATCGATAATATGCAATGGAGTATATTGCTTCGCTCTTTATCTTCTTTTAGAGCTTTTAGATGGGCATACGATGGTAATATTACCGCAACTAAAATTGCTGATTTTTTAGTTTTAAATAATAATTGCCCTAGATCATTAAGTTTTTGTATTCAGAATATTGTTAAACATTTAACCAACCTAACATGCAGTCCAGAAAAAGTTGGAAGAATTTATAATAATTTAAAAGATCTAAATACTAAAATTAAGGAAGAAAAAATAGAAACTATCGTTGAATATGGACTTCATCAATTTGTAACACAATTTATTAGAAAAATATCTAGTGTTGATAACGAAATACATAAGGAGTTTTTTAATTAATATGGAACTAATCATCGAACACACAACTAAGTATGAATATAAAAATCCAGTTGCGGGATTAATTCAAACCACTAAACTGCATCCTTCAGAATATAATGGTCTTAAAATTTTAGAGTGGAATGTCCATAACGACTCAGCCAAAAAATCAAAAATTTATCAGGATGGTGAGGCTAATAATATTCAAAGTTTTACAAATACAAACAAGGTGAAAAAAATACAATTTACAGTTCTTGGAAAAGTTGAAACATTTGATACAAAAGGAATTTACCAGAGTGCTTCTGATAAAATAGATCCTTTAGTTTATTTAAGAGAATCAAATTTAACAAAAGCAAATGTAGATATAAAAAATTTAGCTATTGAAGCTAAAAATGGTTTTAATGAAAATGAAAATCTAGAAACATCTCATAATCTGATGAATCTAGTAGCTGAAAAAATTGAATACAAACCTTTAACGACAAATAATCAAACAACAGCCATTGAAGCATTTAATCAGAAAAAGGGAGTCTGTCAGGATCAAGCACATATTATGATTGCTGCAGCAAAAACTTTAGGAATACCTGCTAGATACGTAAATGGTTATATGCATAACAATTCCCATTCTTCAGAATTTCAATCTACACATGCGTGGGCAGAATTTTATATAAATGACTTAGGTTGGGTGGGATTTGATCCGACAAATAAGTGCAGTCCAGATGAAAGATATGTACGTGTTTCTTGTGGACTTGATGCAAGTTACGCATCACCTATTAAAGGTGTTTTTTATGGAAATATTAATAATGATGCTGTGATAGAAAACTTAGATATTCATGTACAAACATTGGAAAATAATTCTCAACAATAATTTGTTTGAAATATTTTCTTAACTTACTAGTATTATTTTTAAAAAGGAGGAAATATGTTTCAAAATAAAAAACAACTTCAGTATTTATGGATTTTTAAACCTGAACTTAATGATATTGCAAAAAGAATTGCAGAAGATCATACAAAATGGATGAAGGAAACACATACAAAGGAAGGTGATAAAGCACTTCTAATGTTAAATTGGTCTATAGGTCCTGAATTTAAAGATGGAAATAAAACAGGCAATATGTCTCTGATCCTAACAGAGGTTTATGCAAATCAAGCAGGAATAGATAATCATTTTGAACAAGCACAAAATAATGGAGCAACTTTTAGAGATGATTTTAGTGATTTTGAAAGTAAATGTGAGAATTTAGTAAAAATTAATAGTTCAGATATTATCCATTCAATGTGGTAAATATAATTTTTAATATCTAATTTATTTTTAAATAGATTTTAATAATCTTATTGTAATATTCAAACTACATATCTAAGTTAAATATAATATTTATTTGAATTTAAACCTATTATGGAAATTGAAAAAATTTTTAAAAATTTAATTTTAGCTGATTTTATTGTTATAATTTTAATGGTTATATCATCTATGTATCAACCATCCGAAATTTCCAATCTTTATGAAAATTTAAATGATGGATTATTATCTAATTTTGAAAATTTTTCTCGAATAGTATCGATTAGCTTATTCTTTTTATATCTACTAACTTTAAATTTACTTTATCGATTTATTTCTTACGGCAAACCACTATATTTATTTTTAGTAGTAGCTGGCATAGTTCTAAATTATTTTAGTGGTTCTGTTATCTATACTGCTTTTAGTGGTATGCTGGATCAAATTGGTGGATTAATAAGCGGAGCAATTTTGATTCTTTTATATTTTTCTCCAATTAAAGATAATTTTAGATAAGAATAAACTTAGTTTCCTGCAATCTAATCAATATTTATGTATTTTTTATTAAAATTTAGTTACAATATTAAAATAGGTAGGTCAAAACCCTTGTAAAAAAAAGATCATAAATTTGATTATGGTAAAAACTTTAGCTAAAATTATTATTGGTTTATTAAGCTTATGGGCACTAGTATTTATAACTGCAGAGATTGTGGGTGTAACTATCTATTTTCCATTCAATATTGTTGAAAAACAAGAAATTCCATACCATAGAATTACTTCAGTGAGATTAGCCGTTTTTCTAACTTTTGCTTATTTTGGTTTTAGATATCTCTTCCTTCAATCAGAAAAACTTTATCCTATTCAGTTTTTAGAGATTTATATTAAATCATTGACAGTTTGTTGTTTATTTGTTTTTTACACTAGCCAAGTTGAATATAGAGAATATTATTTTGTACTATTCTTATTTATAGTTTCAATAATTTTACATTTTGCATCAAGAAAAAAGATAAGAAGTTATTTTAATTAAAACAAGCGGTTATTAAACCGCTTGTAATTTATTAATAACCTTCAAATATTGTTCTAAGAATTATTAAAACAAGTCCAACTAGTGGAAAAATAACACCTCTTATATTTGGAGTAATTCCATAATTATTTACAAGATTAAAGTATCTAACTACTGAGCTAATTAAAGCTATGGCCATAAGCATAAATAAAAATGAATACCAAAATTTATATTGTACAACATTTTCATCATAAGTATTTCCAGTAACATCAAAAGTTAGCAATATTGACATTAACAACATTGTTAAAAAAACCGCACCTAGAGGACCTCTAAAAACTAATTTAGGCTCCTCATTTGAAAAACCTAATTCATTAAAAAATTTATCATTGAAATAAAATTGATAAATAATAAACAAATTAAAAAGCATAAATAAAACATGGAATGTAAATGCCATTGTTCCTCCAGCTTCTAAAATATATTCAGCCATAAAATCTCCTATTTTTATTATAATTATCAAAATATTAATGATTCTTTATAAAAAAATTATTAAAGTAATCTTTAATGAAGAATATTTTAGTAACAGGTGGTTCAGGTAAAGCAGGTAGAGCAACAATTAAGTTATTATTAAAAAAAAATTATAGGGTATTCAATGTAGATTTAGCTAATCACCCTGAATTAGAGGTTCCTTTTACAAAAGTTGATTTAGAAAATTTTGGTGAAGCAATTGAGTCTGTATCTGAGATAGATGATCGTATTAATGGAATAGATGCTATAATTCACCAGGCAGCTATTCCTGCTCCAGGTTTAGAAACCAATCATAAAACTTTTAGAATTAATACTTTAAGTACTTACAATATTTTTCAAGCTGCTAAAGTTTTAAAAATAAATAATATTGTATGGGCATCAAGTGAAACTGTGCTGGGTCTACCTTTTGATAAATATCCTCCATATGTCCCTGTAGATGAAGAATATCATCCACGTCCAGAGTCAAGCTATTCACTTTCAAAAGTAATTGGCGAAGAAATGGCTAAACAATATTGCAGGATAAATCCAGACATGAAAATATTTGGACTGCGCTATTCAAATATAATGGAAGAGCATGAGTACAAACAATTTCAATCATTTCAAAACGATCCATTCCAAAGAAAATGGAACTTTTGGGGATATATAGATGCTAGAGATGTAGCTCAAGCCTGTCTATTAGCTATAGAAAGTAATTTAAAAGGTGCTGATAATTTTATTATAGCTGCAGATGATACTGTTATGGAAGAGGATAATAAATTACTTCTCGATAAAGTATTTCCAAATATTCAAATTAAAGGAGAGATTGGAAAAAATAAAACTTTATTAAGTAATGAGAAAGCGAAAAAAATTTTAGGATTTAAACCAGAATATTCATGGAAGAATATTAGTTAGATTTCTAAACTCATTAAACCATTTTTATCAAAATTAATTGGAATTGGATCTGATATTTCTCCTATAAAATTTCCACCTTCATCATCATGTAAAAAAGCCATAAAGAAAAATTTATTATCTTTTTCAACAATTCTACCAGCATAAAGTTCTATTTCAGAGCTTGTTGTTAAATAAGGACCAGGTGCTAAATTCCATGGACCTTCAAATTTATCAGCAATTAAATAATGTGTTCCTCGTTTATTTGGCCCATTATAATTTTTCTTAAATTCATTGGACCAATCTTCAGGATGATTACAAAATAAACAATACCATTTATTCTCCACTTTAAATATTTGCGGGACTTCTAACTGACTAAAAAAACCTCCAAATAAGGGTTTAGTAGATTTCCATTCATAAAGATCATTCGATTCTGCCATACCAATAACACCACACTGATAAGGATCGCTATGTATTGACGCTCTTGCAGTGTAAGCCATTATATATTTATTTTCATAAGGATGTTGCATTACCCATGGATCACGCATAGCACGATCTTGCCAATAATTGCCACTCTCTAACTCTTGGTAAATATTTTTATCTAAATCTAAAGCTAATCCATTTCCGTATCTATTAAAAGCATAGGGTGTTTCACCTATTGCGTGACCAATTCTTTGTTTTCTGCCATTTTCCTTTTTATTTCTTCCAGTGTAAAAGTAATGCCACTTACTATTATTTTTAATTATAGAACCTGTCCACGTTGTATAGTCATCAAAATTTTCATTATCAGAAGGTGCAAAAACTGTTCCATAATGTTTCCAATGAATTAAATCTTTTGAGGTGGCTAATCCGTGAGTAACATTATTATGTCTTAGATCAGGATTTTTTAATGATTTATCAGCTTGAAGAAAATAGCAATACCAAATGTCATTATCCTTGTTTAACCAAAAATCCCAAAGCCATTTTTCATTAAGTTTAATCAATTTAATTTAAAGAAACTTCAGCGATAGAAGCAGTATCTTCCAAATATAAATATAATTTTTCATTATAATAAATCATATCTCTTATTCTTTCACCAATATGAACTCTTTCAATTTTTATATTTTCAGCATTACCGTTATTTATTTTATTTGGAGTTGAAAGATTTTTATTGTTGTAATTATATTCAAAAAAATAAAGAGATTCATCCTTCATAGATGCTACTACGTAGCTGTTTTTTTGATTTAAGCCAACTATTTGAGAAATACCAATAGATGGATTAAAGTAAATTACAGGTTCAATAAAATTATATTCAGAATGAGATTTATGCAGCGGATATTTTACATACTTTTTTTTGTTATAAGGTGCGTTTTTTCCTCCATAATGCTCTCCATAAGATGAAATAGCCCATCCATAATTAGGTATTTCACTTTGATTTAATTCTATTAAATTAATTTCATCACCACCTTCAGGGCCATGTTCCGCCTCTAGTAAGAAATTATTTTTTTTATTATAATATAAGCCTTGTGGATTTCTATGCCCCATGCTTATAACATTGTAATCTTTTGTTTTTTTATTTATTTCAATTATTTTACTAAATATACTGTCTTCTTTTTGTGCTCTAAATCTACTTCTAAAATCACCAGTAGAAAAAAATAGATTTTGATCATCTGCATTAATTATTCGTCCTCCAGATTGATGTGCATTAAACTCACCATCAATATTGTCATAAAAATGCACACATTCATCTGATGTGAAAAGATTTTCAAATATAATTAGTTTTAAATTCATTTTTCCATGTAATAAACTTGTATTCCAACAATTGTCTTTCACTTCTCTTGTATAAGATACATAAATTTGATCTTTGTAAATATTGATATCTTTTATTGAGAACCAACCACCTTCTAACCAATCAAAATCATGTATTCTTGATTTTCTAAATTGTTCTTCACCTATGAATTTACTAATATTTGTTTTAATTTGTTTAAAATATAAGTCATTTGTATTATTTTTAATTTCATTAGAATACACTAATACACCACTTGCTGAAATTAAAATTAAATTATTATTATATGTTTCTAAATATCCACTTGCTGGAAATTGATTAGCTATACCATATAATAATATGTTTTTTTGGGGACTATAAACTTTAGTTTTGATTTTATTATTTGAAAAACTGTGTTCAGGGTTAATTGCATATTCTAAATTCTTATTATTTTTTTTTATTTCTAAATCAAATTCATAAGGATCAAATTGTTCAAGTATTTTTGTTAATATTTGAGAATTATATTCAGTTTCAAAACTATCATCATATAAATCTTTGTATGCCTCTTCAAATAATTCTTTTTGTGCTCTAAATTGATTTCGTTCTTTTTTGAGATCTTTTATTTGAGTTTTTAAGTTTGTCGTATTTTTATGAAATAAAATATACTTATGTACAAATTCATTTAAATTATTGTTAATTTGCTTATTTATATATGTGAAATCAAATAAAAAATTGAATGAAAGAAAAGCAAATATCAAAACTACAATAAAATTTCTAAAAATTTTCATTAAAAAAAATTATCAAAAAAGAAAACTAATTACAATATGTTTTAGTATTTAACTTTGTTTTTTAATTTTTTTGAATAAAGATAATTTGATATATTTTGTGAACTAATCTTAGCCATTCTCAATCTTGTTTCAAAAGTAGCACTTCCATTATGAGGAGATAACAAAACATTATTTAACTTTAAAAATTTACTATTAATTTTTGGCTCCATTCCAAATACATCCAATGCAGCACCACTTATTAAATTTTTATTCAAAGCATCTAATAAATGAACTTCATTAATTACAGATCCTCTTGAAACATTTACTATTATAGAAGAGGGTTTCATTAGTTTTAATATACTATTGTTTATTAAGTGTCTTGTCTCACTTCCACCAATACAAGTAATAACCATTACATCAATTAAACTAGCCATATCTTTTAAATTTTTAAAATATTTAAAATTCAAATTTTTATTATTTGGACCATAATAAACAATTTTCATAGAAAGTGATTTGACTCGTTTAGAAAATGCTTTACCTATTTCACCCATACCTACTATTCCTACTTTTTTGTTAGTAAGGCTAGTTGTCAAATCAAAAGGTTTGTTATTCCATTTTTTTTTCAAAATAAAATCATGAGCTTGATTTATTTTTCTTGATAAAGCTATCATGAGGCCAAGTGCTAAATCAGCAACATCATTAGTAAGAACTTTAGGTGTATTTGTTATAACTATTTTATTATTTTTACAATAATTCAGATCTACACCATCATACCCAACACCAAATACTGAAACTATTTTGAGATTTTTAAATTTTTTAAGAAATTTGTTATCAGTTTTAAAACCACCAGTGACAACAATTCCTTGATATTTGTTAAAATCAATTTTGCTCTTTAATTGCCATAAGCAATCAACAATAAAATTTTTTTTATAAACAGGTATAAAATCTTTGATAAGAATATCAGTAATTAAAATATTTAATTTCATATAAGAAATAAATTAATCTTTACTTGAAGTAGCCCAAAGATTAATTTTTTCTTCTCTTGCATATTTATCTATCTCTTTTAATTCCGATTTACTAAAATATAAATTATTTTGACTATCCAGACATTCATTTAATTGCTTCACAGTTCTTGCTCCAATTAAAGCAGATGTCATAGTTTCGTGACGTAACACCCATGATAAAGCCATTTGTGGTAAAGATTGACCTCTTTTTTTTGCTATTTTTGTCAATTCTTTAATTTTGACTAAGTAGCTTTTAGTAATCATTTTTTTATCAAGAGATGAATTATCAGAAACTCTAGATACTTTAGGAATAGTTTTCAAATATTTTTCAGATAGCATACCCTGTGCTAATGGAGAAAAAGCAATACAACCAATACCTAATTTTTTGAGTGTATCTAAAAGATCTTTTTCAATCCATCTATTCAGCATTGAATAAGATGGCTGATGTATTAAACAATTAATTCCTCTTTGTTTTAAAAGTTTATTAATTATTATTGTTTGTTTAGAACTATATGAAGAAATTCCCACGTACAGTGCTTTTCCTTGATTAACAGCTTGTGCCAATGCATCGGCAGTTTCTTCTAATGGAGTTAAGGGATCAAAGCGATGAGAATAGAAAATGTCAACATATTCTATCTTCATTCTTTTTAAGCTTTGATCAAGACTTGCTGTCAAATATTTTTTTGAACCCCATTCGCCATAAGGTCCATCCCACATATGATAACCAGCTTTACTTGATATGATCATTTCATCTCTATATTTTTTAAAATCAGAATGCATAACCTTACCAAAATTTTCTTCTGCAGATCCAGCAGGCGGGCCGTAATTATTTGCTAGATCAAAATGTGTAACACCTCTATCAAAAGCTCTAAAGAGCATCTTCTTTGCTTCTTTTGTCATAGATTTTTTCCCGCCAAAATTATGCCAAAGACCTAAGGTAATAGGGGGTAGCAAAAGACCGCTTTTGCCAGATCTTCTGTATTCTAATTTTTTATATCTTTTATTATTTGCTTTATAGGCCATTAATACTTTTTAAGTATATTTAGCTTTTACATCAAGTAATTATTTAAACTTAAATAATATAAAAACTATTAATTAATTTTGATGTTTTTGTTTATTCCACATTAATGCGTATAATCCATCTTTATTTAGTAGGCTTGAATGATCTCCTTCTTCAACGATATTTCCTTTATCTATAACAATTATTTTATCTGCATTTGACACAGTTGAGAGTCTATGTGCTATAATTAATGTGGTTTTACCCTGAGATATTTTGTTTAAATTTTTATTTATTTCTTTTTCTGTATTAGTGTCTAATGCTGATGTTGCTTCATCAAAAAAGAGGATTGATGGATTTTTTAAAACAGCTCTTGCTATAGCAACTCTTTGTTTTTCTCCTCCAGATAATTTAAGACCTCTCTCACCCACAATAGTATTGTATTTATCAGGAATACTTTCAATAAAATCATGGATACCAGCAATTTTTGCTGCATTTATTACTTCTGCTTCACTTGAGTTTATTAAACCATAAGAAATATTATAAAAAATTGTGTCATTGAATAAAACTGTATCCTGGGGGACGACACCTATCATTTGTCTTAATGAGTTTTGTTTGTATTTTTTTATATTTTTCTTATTAATTAATATTTCTCCACTATCTGGATCATAAAAACGAAACAATAATTTACTTATTGTGGATTTCCCTGCACCAGTTGGTCCAACTATCGCTAAAGATTTACCTTCTGGTATACTAAAGGATATATTTTTGATAATTGTTCTTTTATTTTCATATCCAAAAAAAATATTTTTAAAAATTATTTCAGCATTATTGTTATTTAAATGTTCACTTCCACTATCATCAATATTATTTTTTTCTTTTAAAAGATTAAACATATTTTCCATATCAACTAACGATTGTCTTATTTCGCGATAAATAGTTCCTAGAAAATTTAATGGCTGATAGAGTTGAAGCATATAAGCATTGATAACTACAAAACCGCCAACAGTTATAGTTTTATTCTGAATTCCAAATACTGTTAAAACAAGCATAAGAGTTATTCCACTCATTATTACAAATGTTTGGCTAATATTTAAAAGAGATAGGGATGTTCTGTTCTTGTTTGCTGCGTTTTCATATTTTTCTAGTGACTCATCTAATCTTTTAAACTCATGATTTTCGTTATTAAAATATTTAACAGTTTCAAAATTAAGAAGACTATCAATCATTTTAGTACTTGCAGCGTTATCTGCTAAATTCATATCTTTTCTAAATTGCAATCTCCATTGAGTAATTGTAAATGTTAAAATAACATAGATAGAAATAGTAATAAAAGTTATGATTGCGTATTCAAATCCGTATAAGGTAAGTAAAATAAATATAACAAGAACTAGCTCAATAAATGTTGGAACTACATTAAATAGAACATAGCGTAATAAAAAATCTATTCCTTTTGTCCCCCTATCAATAAATCTATTAAGACCTCCAGTCTGTCTTGAAAGATGAAAATCTAAAGACAAAAAATGTAAATGTTTGAAAACTTTTAGACTTACTCTTCTAATAGCATTTTGAGATACTTTAGAAAAAAGAGCGTCTCTGATTTCATTAAAAGCAAATGAAGCTATTCTTACAATTCCATAAGATATAATAATAGCAATCGGCACATATAATAATAAATTTATACCACTACTTAAATCATTAAGTGAATCAACAGCATTTCCAAGGATTAAAGGTGTATAAACGCTAGCTACTTTTGCTAATATCATACTCAACCCAGCTAAAACCACTCTTATTCTAAGATCTTTTCTGCTTTTGGGCCATAAATAAGGGAGTAATAATTTTGATGTACTAAAGAAAGTAGAATCTTTTTTCATATCATATTTTTAAAATTAAAAAATTATCCTTATAAAAATTGATTAAATAAGTCTTGTAAAATTTATACATAGTTCACATTAATCAATAATTAGCAATGTTTGTAATATTTTAAAGTAAATGTTGCTTTCTGTATTTGATAATATTTTTATATAATAATATATAATATTAATAAATGACTGACTTACAATGGTATGCCTATCTTGGAGGATTTGTAGCATTCGCAATCGGATGTTACGTATATTATCTCTCTAGAAATAAAAATTTAGATGATCAACAAGTTAAAAATAGAAAAAGAGTTATGAATTTTTTTTTAATTATAGCTTTGGTTTGTGTTGGTTATTCGTGGCTGTAAACTTAAGAGATAAAATTTGAAATATTATCTTGCAATTGATGCTGGGACTTCAGTAATAAAGACTGTAATTTTCAATACAAATTTCAAACAAATAAATTCTCATAGTGTAAAAAATCCAGTCGTAACTGATAAATTTGGTAAATCTGAAATTGAAATGGAAAAATTTTGGCTGCTTACAGCAAAGTGTATTAAACTTTTAATAAAAAAATCTAAAATTCAGTCACAATCAGTTGTTGGTTTAGGCATAACTGGAAATATGGTCGGATTTTGGTCTATCAATAATACAAATAAACCAGTAAGAAATGCAATTTTGTGGAATGACACAAGAAGTCAAAAAGTTTTCAGTAATAAAAAAATATTTGATCAAATTTATAAAATTACAGGTTCTATCGCGCAATACGGGTGTACTATACCTATTCTTAAGTGGATGACTAAATTTGAAAAAGAAAATTTAAAAAAAATTAAATATATATTAACTTGTAAAGATTGGTTAAGATTTAAATTAACAGGGAATATAAATAATGATGAAACAGAAGTTTCAGTATATCCAGGAGATATAAAAAATAAAAAATTATCAAAAAAAATTTTCAAAATTTTTAATTTAAGCACTAAATATTTTAAACTATTCCCAGAAATAAAAAAATCAAATGAATTAGGTGGATACGTTACTAAAAGTGCATCAAGATTAACAAGTTTAAAAGTTGGTACACCTGTTGTTATAGGATGTGGTGACGTAATAGCTTCTATTTTAGGAGCTGGAGGAATCAACCATAATAAAAAAATAAGTATAATTGGTACTACATGTCATAATATTATAGTTAAAAATAATTCAAAAATTTCTAAAGATGGTTCAGGGTTATTTTTCGCTTCTTTAAATAATACATGGTTAGAAACTAAAATAAATGTAGCAGGAACGACTAATATTGATTGGGTTATTGATAATTTTTACAAAAATTCTAAAAAGTATTTAGATAAAGTTAAAATAATTAAAAATTTTGAAAAAAAATATTTAACTTTTAAATATCCAGAAAATTCATTAGTATTTCTTCCTTACATAAACTATGGAGGTTCTATATCTCCATTTGTAAATTTAAATTCTAAAGCTGAAATTTTTGGAATATTACCACATCATAATAATTTTGATATTATGACTGCTTGTTATGAGGGTTTGGCATTATCTATTAAAGATTGTTATGCAAATAAAATTAAAACTAACGACAGTCTTTATCTTGCAGGAGGTGCATCAAAAAGTAAAATTTTACCTCAATTAATTTCTAATGTTTTAAATATTAAAGTTAAAATTTTAACTAATTCCGAATTAGGTGCGCTAGGTGTTTCATTCTTAATTGATAGTTGCTTGCGTAAAAAAGATTTAAAAAATTTAATTAATGATCACCAAAATATTGGTCAAATTTACACACCTCAAAGAAAACATTCCAAATATCTTCATAATAAATATCAAAAATATAAAAAATTAAGAGAGTCACTAAATAATATTTGGTGAAAGTCTCAAATTTAGTTGATAATATCAGCATATTGATATTAAATTATTAATCATAAATTAAGTGAGGAAAAATGAATAAAATTTTATTATTTTTTATTACAATTCTATTTTCTTTGAATGCTTATGCTGTAACAAATGTCACTTTTTGGCATATGGAAGGTGTTCCACATAGAGTAGATAGAATTCAAACATTAATAGATGAATTTAATTCTGCTAATCCAGATATTAATGTAACGCAAGAAGTTCAAAACTGGGGTGAAATTTACGCTAAAGCGCCTGCATCAGTTGCTGCTGGAACTGCACCAGAAATATTAGTTGGTATTCCAGATTTTACACCTATACTCGCTGATATGGGTGCGGCACAACCCGTTGAGGATTTCGTTGCAGAGTTAGATTCAAAATATGGTTTTTACCAAAAAGCACTCGATCAATATACTTATAATGGTCATACTTGGGCTGTTCCTTTATGGAACATGGGTTTATCACTATGGTATAGAAAAAGTGATTTTGAAGCTGCTGGAATTGAGCCGCCAAAAACTTGGTCTGATTTAAAGAAAGCCGCTAAAGCTCTAACTAAAGACGGTGTTTATGGAATTGGACTTCCAGGAAATAAACAACTTTATACTGATCAAACAATCTACAGTTTTATGGTTAACTCAGGTGCAGAAGAAATTTATAATTCTGATGGTACTTTGAGATTTGATAATCCTCAAACTGTAGCAGCATATGATGTTTATAAAGAACTATATCAATATTCAGCTCCTGATGCAGCAAACTGGACTTGGGGTGAAGCCGAAGCATGTTTTGCAAGTAAAGGTTGTGCAATGATATTACAGTTCACAGTTATCTCTACATATGACTCACAAGCTGGTGGAGATGCTAGTGACTTAGGCGTAATTCAAATACCTCATGCAAATGGTAAAGCTCATAGAGCTGGAACTGTTTCGTATGTAAATTCAGCAATGATAATGACTGAAGATGAAGCAAAAATGGCAGCTTCTAAAAAGTTTCTAAGTTTCTTAATGGAGCCTGGAAATTATGGAAGATTTATCAACATGGAGCCAGGATTATTTTTACCAATAACTGAAGCTGGAAGTAAAGATTCAACTTATTGGGATGATCCTGTTGTTGTAAAATATAAATCACAAGTAGAAACAATGTTAGACAATTCAACAAGAGGAAGTCTATTTGGTTTTACGAATGGTAATACTTTTACAAGCATATCATCTATATCAGCTCAGAATTTATTAGCTCAAACTCTTCAATTAACTTTAATCGATGGCAAAAGTGCAAAAGACGCAGTTAGTGAAGGTATGGAAATAATGACTGAAGCAATTGAATAATTAAAAACTTTTCAGCACCTCTAATAGAGGTGCTGTGATTTCTGTGAAAAAAAATAATATTGAAGGCTGGTTGTTTGTATCTCCATTAGTTATTTGGATTTCCCTTATTATTTTAGTTCCAATTTATATAGCATTTGAATTAAGTTTATTTAATGTCAAGATAATTGGTACATCAGGAAAATTTGTAGGTATTGATAACTACATAAAACTATTTGGTAAATCTAATTTTTTAAATGCTTCGTTGAATAGTTTCTATTGGATAATTGGTAATGCAGTCTGCCAGACATTTTTTGCATTCACTATTGCCTTAACAATTAATTATAAATTCCCTGGTAAAAAAATTATGGCTAATTGGATTATTTTGTCATTTATTATTCCAACAGTAGTTGTTGTTGTTATTTGGAAATTAATGTTAAGTAGTAGTAGTGGTGTAATAAATTCAGTTTTAATTGATATTGGATTATTAGATGAAGCAACGGGTTTCTTTAGTTCTCCTAATAAAGCTTTTATAAGTTTAGTTCTAATAAACTCATGGCGTTGGAGTCCTTTTTTAGCATTAATTATTCTTTCTGGACTTAATTCTATAAATAGGGAAATGTATGATGCATCAAAAGTTGATGGAGCTAATTTTGTTCAACAATTTCTTTTCATTACATTTCCAAACCTTAAAAGTGTTCTTTTTGTATTAGGTCTAGTTGGTACATTATTATCATTTAATATATTTGACATTATATGGTTAATCACAAAGGGTGGACCTTCGAGTGCTACAACTACCTTACCATTATTAATTTATGAAACAGCTTTTACCAAATTTAGAATTAGTCAAGCTGCGACCTTATCAATAGTTACTAGTTTTTTGTTATTACTATTCTCAATAATATTTATCAAATCCATGGCACCAAAAGAAGATGATTAAAGAAAATAATATCAAACTTATATTTTTAAGCTTATCTTTATTATTAATAATACTTATTTTTTTCTTTCCTTTTTTTTGGATAATTACATCATCTTTTAAAAGCCCTGAAGAAATTATTGCTACATCTACAACTATTATTCCAAGATCTTTTACTTTAGAGCATTATAATAAAATATTATTTAACTCAGATTTTTTTATATATTTAAAAAATAGTTTAATAGTTTCATTTTCTTCTATGATAATTTCCATCATTTTATCTGTATCGGCAGCTTATGGCTTACATAAACTTAAATTTTATGGAAATAAATTTGTAGAATACTCGCTTCTAGTTACTTATGCTTTTCCGGGAGTAATTCTATTAGTACCTATTTATTTATTGTTTGCAAAAGTAAATCTACTTAACAGTTATTTTGCTTTGATTGTTGTTAATGTTTTATTTGCTACTCCATTTGCGGTTTGGATGTTAAAAGCTTTCTTTAAATTAATTCCTAATGAGATAGAGGAGGCAGCATATATTGATGGCGCATCTAGATATATCGTAATTTCTAGAATTATTGTTCCCCTAGCTGCCCCAGGTATAGCGAGTGTAGCAATTTTTTGCTTTATTATTTCTTGGACAGAATATCTTTTTGCGTCAATATTAATAAGTGGTGATTATCTAAAAACCTTACCGGTTGGTTTAGCTGGAATTGTTGGTCAATATCAAATTGATTGGGGTTTTTTATTATCTGGAGCTGTTCTTGCAAGTTTACCAGTAATATTATTATTTGTATTTATTGGAAAGTATTTTGTTTCTGGTTTGACAGAAGGTGCTGTAAAATAAATTAATATATAATGAGGGAATATGACGAATAAAGATTTTAAATATATTGAAGATATAAAAAGAATTTTAAAATATATTAAGAGTGGCAAGCTTGATGTTAAATCATGGGATAATATTGATGAATTAAAAAATAGTTTCGAATTATTAATAGAAGAACATAAGGATTATATGGATCATATGAAACTTCATCATTAATAATATTAAATAAACTAGGAGGTAAAATGTCTGTAGCAAGAATAACAACAATTAATTTTAAATCTAAAGAAGATGCTGACGAATCTATTAATGATTATTCAGCAAAAGCACCATCTGAATTTCCAGAGGCTGAACAATTATTACAAATACGAGCAAGTGAAACAACTGTTATGGCTATTTCTTTATATGCTGATAATGATTCAATGGAACGTGCTTCAGCTGCTAGAGCCAAAAGAATGAGTAATAATGAAAAAACATTTGATGTTGTTGATACAAAAACTGGTGAAGTAACATTAAATCATAAAAATTAAATTAGGAGTGCCCGTAGCTCAGTAGGATAGAGCACCAGATTCCTAATCTGGGGGCCGCATGTTCGAATCATGCCGGGCACGCCAAATATTTATTTTCATATATTTTGTTTCGATTATACTTAATTGAATAATTATGGACAAATTACTACAAAGGTCAAATGGTAAAATTAATATTGAATTATTTGATAATAGTTTTAAAAAATTCTTTCAAAGTGGTTGTTGTAAAATTTTAAATCCAAATAATTATAATAGAAGTAAAGAATTAGTTTTAATTAACACTGCAGGAGGAATTACTTGTAATGATAATATTGAAATTAGTGCTACAATTCATAATTCAGAATTAAGTATTTGTACACAAGCCGCTGAAAAGATTTATTCAGGAATAGGTGATCCTGCTAAAGTAGACATAAATATCAATTTAAATAATTCAACTTTGTATTGGTTGCCCAAAGAGTTAATTTTATTTGATAATTCAAAATTAAGAAGAAGTATAAATATTAATCTATCAAATAATTCTAATTTAATTTTTTGTGAAACTACGATTTTTGGAAGAAAAGAAATGTCTGAAAAAATTAAAAATATTTCTTTCTCTGATCAATGGAAAATTTTTACGAATTCTACAATAAAGCATTTTGAAGCAATTAATATAAAAGGATCAACGATTGATAATTTTAAAAACAATTATACATTTGATAATCAATCATCTTTATCAACAATTTTAATTTTTGGTGATATTATTCATCAACTTGAGTCTGAGTTAAGTAAAATTATAAAAAACTTGGAAAATCATTATTGTGAAATGACAAAATTTGATGATAAAATTGTAATCAGGTGCTTAGCCGATGATAATTATGATTTAAAAAAAACACTAAATTTTATTATGAAAAATATAATAAATGATAAACTACCAAAAAGTTGGGATCTATAAATGAAATTAACACCAAGAGAAAAAGATAAGTTGATGGTCAGTATGGCAGCTAATGTTGCCAGAAAACGTTTAGAAAGAGGTGTTAAACTCAATTATCCAGAAGCTATAGCGTTGATAACAGATTTTGTCATAGAAGGTGCAAGAGATGGAAAAATGGTGTCAGAATTAATGGAAAAAGGTGCGCACGTAGTTAAAAAAGAAGATTGTATGGATGGTATTCCAGATATGATACCAGAAGTACAAGTTGAAGCAACATTTCCAGATGGAACAAAATTAGTAACAGTACATAAACCAATAAGATAATGAAACCTGGTGAAATAATAACAAAACAAAATAGTGATATTAACTTGAATGATCAAAGACAATCAATCACTTTAAAAGTTTCAAATAGTGGAGATCGACCAATACAAGTTGGAAGTCATTATCATTTTGCTGAAACAAATGAATATTTAAAATTTGATAGAGAAAAATCAAATGGTATGCGTTTAGATATACCATCTGGTACAGCTGTTCGTTTTGAACCCGGTCAATCAAAAGATGTAGAATTAATTCCAATAACAGGAAATAGAAAGATATTTGGTTTTAACAAAAAAGTTATGGGTCAATTGTAATGAAAAAAATAAAAAGAGAAGCTTACGCTGATATGTATGGTCCAACAACTGGAGATAAAATTAGACTTGCTGACACTGAACTTTTTATTGAAGTAGAAAAAGATCTAACAACATACGGTGAAGAAGTAAAATTTGGCGGAGGTAAAGTTATCCGAGATGGAATGGGTCAGTCTCAAGTATCTCGACAAGACGGTGCTGTCGATACAGTTATAACAAACGCTTTAATTGTTGATGTAAATGGAATTTATAAAGCTGATATTGGTCTTAAAGATGGCTTCATTAATGAGATTGGAAAGGCTGGTAATCCAGATACACAACCAAATGTAAATATTATTATTGGACCTGGAACAGAAATAATTGCGGGTGAGGGAAAAATTATAACAGCTGGAGGTTTTGATAGTCATATTCATTTTATTTGCCCTCAACAAATTGATGATGCGCTTCACTCAGGCATAACAACGATGTTGGGAGGTGGAACTGGTCCTGCTCATGGGACTTTAGCAACGACCGTTACACCAGGACCATGGCACATAGAAAGAATGATACAATCTGCTGATGCTTTTTCTATGAACTTATCTTTTGCAGGTAAGGGAAATAGTTCATTACCCAAAGCTCTCGAAGAACAAGTAATTGCTGGAGCAAGTTCATTAAAACTTCATGAAGATTGGGGTACAACTCCAGCAGCTATCGATAATTGTTTAAATGTAGCTGATGAACATGATATTCAAGTTATGATTCACACCGATACATTGAATGAAAGTGGATTTGTAGAGAGTACGATTAAAGCAATTAATGGAAGAACTATTCATGCATTTCATACAGAAGGAGCAGGAGGAGGTCATGCACCAGATATTATAAAAGTTTGTGGTGAAGAATATGTTATTCCATCTTCAACAAACCCAACAAGACCTTACACAGTTAATACGGTTGAAGAACACTTAGATATGTTAATGGTTTGTCATCACCTTGATAAATCAATACCTGAAGATGTTGCATTTGCTGAAAGTCGTATTCGAAAAGAAACCATTGCTGCTGAAGATATACTGCATGATATGGGTGCATTTTCAATTATTGCATCTGATAGTCAAGCAATGGGTCGTGTTGGTGAAGTTATTATTAGAACATGGCAAACCGCACATAAAATGAAAGTTCAAAGGGGACAGTTAAAGGAAGAGCAGGGTGATAATGATAATTTACGTGTTAAACGTTATATAGCTAAATATACAATTAATCCTGCAATTGCTCATGGTATTTCCGATCATATTGGTAGTATCGAAAAGAACAAACGTGCAGATATTGTCATTTGGGACACGGCTTTTTTTGGTGTTAAGCCTGAAATGGTATTACAAGGAGGAAGTATTGCTTGCGCGCAAATGGGTGATCCAAATGCTTCTATTCCAACACCTCAACCAGTGTATTCTAGACCAATGTTTTCTTCTTTTGGAAAATCATTAGAAAAATCTACCACAACATTTGTAAGTAAAGCATCTCTTGATAAAAATTCATTCAAAAATTCTGGAATTAGTAAATCTTTATTGCCAGTTAAAAAAATTAGAAAAATTTCTAAAAAAGATATGATGTTAAATGATTATTGTCCAAAAATCGAAGTGAATCCAGAAACTTATGAAGTTTTAGCAGATGGTGAATTAATTACTTGTGAGCCAGCTGAAACACTACCTTTAGCTCAACGTTATTTTATGTACTAAAATGGATACTTCATTCAAAATTATTCATCACAATAATGATAAAGAAGTATTTGATGAAATTTCACTATCTTACGAAGAAAGATTTATTCGTAGAAAAAAACTTATAGCAAATAATGGTACTGAATTTTTAGTTAATCTTGAAGAAACTGTCAGTGTTGATGAAAATCATTATTTTGAATTAGACAATGGAAAATTAATTAAAGTTATATCTAAAGAAGAAAATTTAATTGAAATAACGGGTGATAATTTAAAGCAAATCATATGGCACATAGGAAATAGACATCTGCCATGTCAAATTGAAGAAAACAGAATTCTTATTCAAGATGATGCTGTTATCCTTGATATGGTTTTGAAATTACATGGAAATGTAAAAAAAGTATTTGAAAAATTTAAACCTGAGGGTGGGGCTTACGGTATGGGGCGTACTCATAGTCATAAGCACTAAAATGAAAAAAATAAAAGATCCTTTACAAATATTACAAATTTGGTTTTCCTCATCTTTTCCTCTTGGTTCTTATGCGTACTCTCATGGTTTAGAGGCATTAATAGATGATAATAAAATTAAAAATAAAGATGACGTTAGAGAATATTTAGAAGCATTATTATTTTATGGCAGTCTTAGAAATGATTATATTTTTTTAAAATCTGTATATATGGGTGAAGAAATTAATGACTTAATTTTAGCAAGTGCTTCTTCAAAAGAAAGACATATAGAAATGATTGATATGGGAAATTCTTTTCGAAAGATAATGAAAGATAGTTGGGGATTACAATTAGAAGACAATACTTCTTTTATTTATAGTATTGGTAAAGCAGCTATTCATTTTGAAATAAAATTTGATGACTTAATTAAATTTTATCTTCAGTCGTATATTTCAAACTTAATAAATGTATGTGTGAAGCATATTCCTATGTCACAAAAAGATGGTCAGATATTAAATGTTAATTTTATTGGTCAAATACAAAAATTTTTAGCACAATCAAAGGAATTAACTCTTAAAGATATTGGAACGAGTTTTTTTATTGGCGATATTTTTGCAATCAAACATGAAAATTTAGATTCAAGGATTTATTTGACATGAACAATATAAATGGGCCGTTAAAAGTTGGTATAGGTGGTGGGATAGGGACTGGAAAAACAAGTTTAACAGAAGGTTTATGCCGTCATTTATCCAATAAAATTTCAATGGCAGTTATATCGAATGATATTTATACAACTGAAGACGCTGAATATTTAATGAGAACTCAAGTTCTTCCTATGGAAAGAATTAAAGGTGTTGAGACAGGAGGGTGTCCCCATACGGCTATCCGAGAAGATTGTTCAATTAATTTACTAGCTGTTGATGAAATGAAAAAAAAATTTCCTGATTTAGAATTAATACTTATAGAATCAGGCGGCGATAATTTGGCAGCTACTTTTAGTCCAGAGTTAGTCGATTTAACAATTTACATGATTGATGTTGCGCAAGGTGCAGATATTCCAAGAAAAAAAGCTCCGGCAATAAAAAAGTCGGATTTGCTTGTAGTTAATAAAGTTGATTTAGCACCTCATGTCGATGTAAATATCGATCAAATGGAACAAGATGTAAAGAAAGCCAGAAATGGATTACCTTATGTTTTCGGTGAAATGAAAAATAATAACGGAATCGAAAAAATTTCTGACTTCTTAATTTCTCAAGGTGGTATTTAATATTCTTGTTTCTCTAAAGTGTACACAGTGTCTGTACTATTAAATTTTGCATCAAATTCTTTTGATTTTGGATCTTCAAATAAAGCATAAAATTTATCTTGGTCAGTAACATTTGCCATACTAATAACATGACCGTCATTTACAAAAGCCATATCAAAGCCATCTGTATATTTAGCTATATCTTCTTTAAAGTAATTATATAATTTCATATAATCATCTTTTGTAAATGTTCCTTTTGTAACAACACATAAGTTCATATTTTTCTCCATTTATTCAAAAAAAAATCCTCGCCATTTTTCTTAATGGGAGGATAATTTTATACGTATCTCATTTTAGCTGCTTGTGAACCGCAATAGAGTCAAATCGTTCTAGTAATTAAATAATACATATTTGTTACAATTCAATTAAATCTATAAATGTTATTAAAATTAATTAGTTCTTATTGATAAAAGTTAATTTATTTGAACTTTTCATTACAAAACCTATATTTTGTTTATGAAAATTTTAGACAATTTATCTAATATATTAAGCCAAAGTTCAAAAAAATCAGTCAGAGAAAATGCTATTCCTGAAAATCTTCGGAGCAAAGAATTAGAATGGAAACTAGCTTTACTTGTTAGAAATATAGATGATGTGGAGGATATAGATCTAAAATTTGTTAGTGTTTCTAAAATTGATATGGTCACCAAAAAAGATTTATTTACCTCTTATAGATTGGATTTCAATGGAAGAGAAAAACTAAATCAATTCAAGAAAAAATACAAAAATATACTTATTTAAAAAATATTTAACAAATATATTTTAATTAGATATATTTAGAATCATTTATAAAAATGAAATTTCTATTCCTAATTATTATTATATTTTTTAATATCCCTGCATTTTCATACGAAAAACTAATTGATAAGAAAGAATTAGTTAAACATTTTACAATTAAAGAAATTGAAAATATTCAAATACCAGAAGAATGGTCTCTTGTTAAAGATATAAAATACTATGACGAAGTAATTCAAGATCATTATAAAGATATGGGCAGTCCAAAAATTGTTCGAGAACTTCAAGCAAATAATGGTGACCAGTTATGTTTTGATCATCTCAAAAAATTTGATTCGATCATATATAAAACTAGTAGAGAAGCTTTTAAGATGGGAACCTCTCTAGATTGGGATAGTTGCATTATGTATGCAAAATTTAGACAATTTTTTGGTAATACTCTTAAAAATATTCCTGATCGTAATACTGATTTACTAAAAAATTATCTTCTTTATTACTCTTCAACAGACTCCTTTAAATTACAACAAGGAGATAATCATTATAGCTACTGGAAAACTTTATCTATGCTTGCACAAATGTATGCCGTAGAAAAAGATCATTTAGGATTATCAGATAAAGAAATAAAGATGATCAATGAATGGTTTATCTCTAGGGCAACTGTAGATTTAATGGATATTAAATTACAAGCCAAAAGAGGAAGATGCAAAATACCAAATGAGTATGATGAAGAGGGTGTTTTACGTACTGCTAAGATTTATGCCTCAGGGAACGCTGATCTATTATATCAAGGAAAAACGAAATACCGAGGTGCAGACGATTGTGGAACGATATCTAATGCTCATACTGTAACAAGATTACTCATTGGTCTTATAACGAATAATCAAGAATTGTTTGATAAAGGTATTATTGATTTAAAATATCTAATGACCTTCATTGATAAAGATGGTGTGTATGTCCCTTATGCTTACAGAGGAGGTTTAGCCATTTCTTATTCAAGAGAATTTTTGTTTTATTTTAGTGTTTTTGCAGAAATTTTTCATACATTAGATATTAATTTTTACGAAATTACTGTTCCATCTGGAATTAAAATAAAAGATGCTTTTGATTTCCATTACACAATTTGGGATGATATCGTCCCAAATGAAGTTATCAAATATGCAAAATTAAATTTTGGGAATAAAAAACATGATTGGACTGAGCTCTTAAAACCAAAAAAGGAAAGAAAAACTGATGGATTAGGAATTTATTTACCGGGTTGGAAAGAAACCATGATACGGCAATCAATAAGATATGTGCAAACTTATAGAAAAGATATTTATGAAAATTTTGGTGATGAACAATATCGTGAAACACTTAGGTATAGAGAGCAAAATCCTTTTGGAGCAAATCATGCATTAAATTTACATGCGGTTATAAGAGCAAATGAAAGATATGAATACTATAATAAAAAAATTGAAGAAGAAAAACAACTTATTGCCCTTAATCAAAAAAGATTAAAAGATAACGCTAAAAGATTAAAAATAAAAAAAGAAAAAGAACTAGAAGAGCAGATTAAAAAATTTAATGAGTTAATTTTACTCTCTAAATATAAAAAAGGGGATACATTCTTAGTCTTTCCTTACAATGAAATAGATTTTATCGCTACGCAAAACCCAATTATTAATGAGAACAAAGAATATGAATTTAAATCAGCGAGAATAAGAGGGGAATTGCATTACGATAATCAAAATTTAAAAAATATGAATATGGATAAAGCAAATATTCTTTATCATTTTGATAATCTAGATTTTAAAACAGCTGTTTTAAAAGATGGAGAAACGGAAGCTGTAGGGTTTTTTATAGCTGATCCTCCTTTTGATCAATATCTACTGGAAACAAATAAAACTATTGTTGAAAAATGTGGAAGATTATTCAAATCAAATAAATGGTTAGTAATTTTAACAAAAACGAATAGAAATAATAAACAAGTTATCAATCAACAAAAATGTACAAGAAAATTATACTTGGAAGAAGATAAAGATACGCAAATTCTATTTTCAATAATTTCTAAATCTGCAAATGCAATTCAATATTATTTAGAAAATAATTTGTAATATATTATTCATATTTATCAGAATACAAGTAAGGTATTCCAATAACTAAAATAATATAGAAAACCATAAAGCCGGCAATAAGAGGTAATACTTCTCCAGCTGGTACTGTGCTAAATGGACCAATAACAAATCCATAAATTACGAAAAGAATATTTAAACCTACTAAATAATATCCACCACTTCTTTTCATACTGTACAACATGTAAATTGTGTAAGCGATTGCCAATTGAAATATAATACTTACAATGAAATCTAGTGTTGATATTTGTACATTAAATTCCCCAATTGGAGGCTGTACACCTTGTCCTGAAAAATAACCGTATGTTATACGATAAGTAGTATCAATAAAATCTAACGAGATTAGGATTAACATAATCCAATGTAATGGTTTAAACAGTGTTTCTTTCATATTTTATAATTACAATTTTATTGATGATTCTCTAATTATTATTTTTCTCATTGTCATGTTGATGATTAACAACGTCTACAAGGATAGCAATTACGAGATTTAAAATTGTTATTGAGCATATAGATATAAAGGAAAAAAAATAAATCCAAGACCACCAGTATATCGCTTGCATAGGAAGCATAACATTCTCCCAACTAGATAAGGTTAAAACTTGAAAAAGAGTAATAAGAGAGATTCCTAAATCAGCCCACCTTTCTGGATCATCTTCACCAAATAAAATAGAGCCCATTGTTGCATAAATATAGAGTATTATAAACAGCAGCAGACTGACAAAAAATACCCTTTTTATAGAAGCAAGAATAGCTTCTATAATTTTTTTTAATTCAGGTATTACAGAAATTAATCTTAGTACTCTAAAAATACGAAGAAGACGTAAAACTTGGAAACTAGAATTATTTGGAATAGGTATAAGTGAAATTGCTACAATGATTGTATCAAATACATTCCAGCCATCTTTTAAAAAATTTTTCTTTTCTTTTTCTCCAATAAAACGAATTAAAATTTCAATAACAAAAAAAATAGTGATCGCATAATCAAGTAAATGAATAGTATTTAAAAATATGGGATCTAATTGATATGTTGTAGCACCAATAAGAATGGCATTTAATATAATTATAACAACAACAGTAAATTGAAAAATACGATTATCTTTCAACATAGAAAAAAAATCTATCATATTTAATTAAATAGTTTTTAAGTTATCAATTTTTCTATCCATTACAAAAAACCACAAAGGAGGTATTAAAGCCATTATTAACATAATGGAATAATTAGCAGGCATTTCAATTGCTTTTTCTTCTTGAGATAAAAGAGGATAGGGTTTTGAAGCGCTTTGATGATGTTCAGCATGAAGACCTAAATTAAATGTAGACCAATTAGCAGAAATGTGACGACTATTCCAAGAATGTAAATCTGTAAATCTTTCATACCTTCCATTTTCTTTTTTTCTTTCTAAACCATAATGCTGAATATAATTTACTAACTCTAATAAGATTATTGAGACAAAAGAATGAAAGATAACAAAAACTAAACCATTAACACCGGCAATTAAAAAAGCGAATACTAAAAATAAAAATTCTAATACAAAATAATGAATCATTCTGTTTTGGAAACTAAATGTATTTAATCTTTTTCTATCAAGAATATTTTTTTCAATATTCCAAGATGAAATCACACTATTAATTACACAGCGAATAAAATAAAAATAAAAATTTTCTCCTCGTCTAGATGTGGCAGGATCCTCTTTTGTAGCTACATTTAAATGATGGCCATAAATATGCTCAATTCGAAAATGGCCATAACAACATAAAACTAGTAAGAATACTCCTATACCTCGCATAAATTTATTTTTTCGATGAATAAGTTCATGTGCAGTTGTAATGCCGATAGAACCGCCAGACATACCTACAGCTGCCCCTAAAGCAGTGGCAGTTAATACAGTGATAGTGGAATCAGAAACAACAATTAAACCAAATATAATTAAAAATAAAATGCAGGGGAGCACTATTAAAATAGAAAAATTGTGAAACACACTTTCATTTAACTCAACATCATCTTTACTTAAGTAAGGTAATACAAGGTCGATAATTGGAACTAATACGAAAACCCAAATAAAAGGTGAAATTGACCAAGAGGGATTTATGATTAATCCTAAAGAACTAGCAAAAATCAATATTAGCGGTGTTACAAGATAAAAAATCATCAAAATAATTATATATTATTTTTTTTTCTAAACTAATACCTAAATTACTCTAAGAAAATTTATATGAATAATAATATAAAAGGTCTTATTTTAATTATTGTGGGGATGTTATTTATCATTACCCAGGACGTTTTAATTAAATATACCATCCATGATGCCTCTTTAATGCAAATACTCGTATTTAGAGGAGGGGTAGGATTTTCATTGTTATGCCTATATTTAATATACACAAAACAACCAATATTCTTTGGAACTGCACACCCTTATATAGCAATTTTTAGAGGCTCAACATTCTTCTTCGGCTTTACCTTATTTTTTATTTCATTGAGCCAAATCACTTTAGCAGAAGCAACGAGTTTATTTTTTGTAAGTCCATTTTTTATTACTATTTATTCTTATTTTATTCTGAATATAAAAATTGGCTTGAATAGAATATTTTCAATTTTTGTTGGTTTTAGTGGAACTCTTTTAATCATTAAGCCAGAATTTAATGACATAAATATTTATATGTTATTTCCAATAATTGCAGCAGCTACCTATGCATTATCGATGACATTGGCAAAAAAAACTTCAAAAAATGACAATTTATTTCAACAAACTTTTCATATTTATATAGGTGCATTTGTTGGAGGAAGCGCAATTAGTATTTTATTACATAATTCAAATTTTAATTTATCAATTTTTTCTATTCTTAGTAATCCTTGGGTACTTAATGATCTTCAATTTATTGGATTAATACTTTTTATTTCTATAACTGGAAGTCTTGGGATATTTTGTTTGATTGCAGCATATAGAGTAGGTTCACCTCTAGTTAATAGTATAACTGAGTACGTACATCTAATTTTTGCAATAATAATAGGAATCATTATTTTTTCTGAAGTGCCCGATATAAATTCATTTATTGGAATTTTTCTTATTATGGTAAGCGGTATCTTTGTTGTATTTAGAGAAAATAAACGTGAGGAATTAGTCGTAACCAAAACTACTCTTAGAACTTAATAGTTTAATAATATTGTAACAATTACAAAATAATATTAAGAAAAATATATGAAAAAATTTTTAATTAAAAGAGAAATACCTGGAGTTTCCAAAACTCCTTCTAATGATCTTGATAAAGGGGCTAAAGAGTCTGAAAAGGCACTTATTGAAATGAGAGAGGAAGGAAAAGAAATACAACAAGAACAAAGTTATGTTCTAAATGATGCAATTTATTGTATTTATAATGCTGCTTCTGAAGATCTCATTAAAGAACATGCTGAAAGATCTGGTGGAGTCGCTTCTGAAATAATTGAAATATCAGGTATTATAAAACACAATACCTCAACAATTTCTTAAATTTAATAAATTGTATTAGATAAGAATGTATAGAAAAGCATTTTTTGCAATATGCTTGAATGGTTTTGCTTTGGCCTTTACTTGGGGAATTACTGTTACAAATATTCCATGGTTATTTGACAGAGTTGGAATAAAAGAAACTGATTTAGGAATTTGGTTTACAATTTTTGCAGTTCTGCAACTTATATTTAGTCAATTGTCAGGAAGAGTAATTGTTCCACTTATTGGGACCACTAAAACTCTAATGTTGGGTCAGTTAAGTTTTGCTATATTTCCCTACATTTTCATTACGGCAAGTAATATACTAATTTTTTTTCTTTCAAGTATTCCATTATCAATAGCTGCAGGTTTAATTTTCCCGACTATCGCTAGTAGTACTAACTTTATTGAAAATAAAACCAAAAGAATTTATCAAACATATCAGCAAGCTTCATTTAGTTTTGGTTTTATTATTAGTGGTATTTTTGCAAGTTTATTTTTTTATTTAAATTTATATCCACCTCATATTTTTATAAGTTTAATATTCTTTTTAATTTTAATTATCATTCTTACATTCATATTTGGTTTATCTTCTGAAAATGATTACTATGAAAAGTTAGCTAAATTTAAAATTCCTGAAAGAAAGGTTTTATTCTTTGGATTAAATTTAGCAATATTCATGGGCACTGTTGGTATTATGCTAGAATGGACACCGTTATGGCTAAAAAGAGATCTTAATGCATCCTTGTACGTTGCATCATTATCAATTCTTTGTTGGGGAGCTGGGGAATTTATTGGAAGAATATATGGTGAAAAGATTGTAAATTCTTACGGTGTAAAATTTGCAGCAGGGTATTTTGGTTTAGTTGGTTGTTTGATTTTCTTTATTTCTATTTTAACTGCTAATATTTATATTATTATTTTAGCAGTATTCTTATTTGCTCTCTCCACATCAAATTTTTATCCAATCGTTTTAATGCAAGGATTAAAATATACTAATGAAAGTATATCAATCACTGCTGCAAATATCACAACAATTGCATTCTCTGGCTTTCTAATTGGACCAGCTATAATTGGATTTTCAGCCGAAACATTCGGTTTAACTTTTAATGTTATCGCTCTTTGTTTTATTTGGGCATTTAATGGATTATTGTTTATTTACTTTATTAATCAATTAAAAAAATAATTTTATTTTATTGTAAGAATTTACTATTTCTATACAAATTTATTAATGACAAAAATATATGATTTCATAATAGCTGGTGGTGGAACGTCAGGAATTATTACAGCAACAAAATTAATTGATCACGGTGCTTCTGTTTTAATTTTAGAAGAAGGAATTAAATCAAATAATTTACTTTTATCGATGCCAGCTGGTTGGATTAAAGGTTTAGAAAATAGTCCATTTTTAAAATTTTATGAGTCTATTCCGCAAAAACAATTAAATAACCGTCAGCATTTTATAGCACAAGCCAAAACACTTGGAGGAGGCTCTAAAGTAAATGGAATGGTATATATGCGAGGCAAACCATCAGATTATGATAAATGGGAAGAGGAGAGTGAAGATAGTAATTGGAATTGGAACTCTTTACTTAAACATTTTGTTAAACTTGAAGATAATCAACGTATTCAAAATGAATATCATGGAAACAAAGGTAACTTAAAAGTTTCTGATCCTGGTTATATTGTAGAAGGTACTAACTTATATATCAAAACAATGCAAGCTATGGGTTTACCTTATAATGATGATTTCAATGACGGTGATCAATATGGTGTTGGAACTATGCAATACACCATTGGTAATGGCAAAAGATGTGATGTGTACAGTGCTTTTTTAAAATCAAAAACTAATAATAAAAATTTAGAAATCAAAACCAGTTCTATTGTAACAAAAGTTATTCTTGATCAAAAAAAAGCAATTGGTGTTGAATGTATAACAAATGGTAAACCAACTAAATATTTTGCGAATGATATTATTTTAACATCAGGAGCATACGTAACACCTAAAATTTTAATGCATTCCGGAATAGGTGAAGAAGAGCAATTACAACAATTGAATATTCCAGTAATTGAAAATTTAAAAGGTGTAGGTAAAAATTTGCAAGATCATCATGAAGTTCCTGTTATCTCGAGAGTAAAACCAGGTTATAGTTATTATAAACAAGATGAAGGATGGCGAATGATAAAAAATGGAATTCAGTATTTATTATTTAATTCAGGCCCTGTTCGATCTCAAGGTGTTGATAGTTGCTCTTTTTTTAATCCAGAAAATTTAGAAGATAAAAAAGATCCTAAAATTAAACTGTATTGCGTGCCCATAATGTATACCGATAGAGATACAAAAGGCATAAAACCTGATCACGGTTTAACTCTTACATCTTGTCTAATGAATCCAAAATCACGAGGTGAGGTTAGAATTCAATCTTCCAACCCATTAGATTTACCTCTTATTGATCCAAATTTCTTAAGTCATGAAGATGATATGAATGTTATGTTAAATGCCGTTAAGCTTGCAAGAAAGGTAATTCAAACAAAACCTTTATCCGATATTGTTTTGGAAGAAACAGTTCCTGGTCGATCTATTAATTCAGATGAAGATATCATTAATTATTCAAAAAAAATGATTAAAACAAATTGGCACCCTGTTGGTACATGCAAAATGGGTAGGGACAATGATGAAATGGCAGTGCTCAATACAAAATTAGAAGTGAAAGGAATAAAAAATTTAAGAGTTTTTGATGTGTCGATGATGCCAACAATTGTCGGTGCTAATACTAATGCTCCAGCTATGGCAATAGCAGATAAAGCTACAGACTTATTATTGAGGTCAAATCACTAATTTATTCAAGAAAATACTAATCAATTGATCTTAATGGGGCAAAACTCCCTCAGTGGAGAGGGCTTTATACCCCATGAATATATAGTGTTTTATTTTTCATTTATCTACTCGACCAAGAAAACTAATTCTTGGCTATCTAAATCAACACCAGCATCAGTTCTAAGTTTTGCTAATTCTGGATCTTGCATTGCTGCTTGCATTTTTTCCATTGATTCAATCTCTAAAACTTGATAAATTTTAGTTTCATCATCTTTAGGGTGGCCATATGCTAAAACTTTTATTCCATATTTTTCTCTATGAGTATCAACACTGAGAAAAAGATTTTTCCATTTTTCATAACCTTCTTTTAATTTAACATTCATAATAATTTTCATAATACGTCCTTTTTTCTATTTCTTTTAGTTGAATATATTAGTCTATAGTTAATTAATTTAGCAATTTAATTTGCTTCAATAATTACTAAATTTCTTACAACAACATCCTCTTTATTTTCACCTAAATGTGCCAAAGCTTCTTGATAACGAGGATCATTGTAACCATCTATTGCGTCCTGCACGCTATTAAATTCAACGACTGCTGAATATAATAAATCAAAATTCTTTTGAACATAGAATTTTGGTTCACTGCTAGCAGTAGGTACAAAATTTCCTGATTTCTTTTCTGCTTCCTCTGCAACAATATTCATAAATTTCTCTAAATATTGTCCCCATTTTTCTTCATTTTTAATTTCTTTTACTTGTCCAACCCAATATCCTTTTTTCATAAATCCTCCTTAAATTAAGTTTAATTACATTTCTGTAGCGCCAGTCTCTGTTCTCCAAATTAATCCATCTTTTTTTAATGCAACCATCATTAAAGCTTCTTTGTCTCCAGATGCATAAGTATTAAAACGATGTGTGACTAAAATTTCATCATTTTCATAAATACAACGAACTTTATCTTGAGTAATATTATTGAACATTTCTAATGTTTGTTCTTCACTTCCTTCACTTTTTTTAAAAACTTTATTTTGTTTATGACTAATAAATTCATGATCTTCATGGAAAAGAGCTCTGTGAGCTTTTGCATCTTTTTCTTCAAATGCTTTTTGTAATTTTTCAAATAACATAAATCTCCTTTTGTTTAGTAAAATCTAAAATTAAAATTTTACAATTTTGTGAATATTCTATTACTGGATAATAATTAAGTTAAGAAAAATAATGTTATTAATTAAAACTAATAAATATTAATGAATAATTGAAAATTCAGATAAATCTCCACGCATTGTAGAAACGGATATTTGAATTTTATTTCCTTCTTTATCAACATCTAAACCTGTAGATATTAAGAGTGGCATTAATTTAGAAATTTTAATAATTCTTCTTTCATATGCATCTGGCAATCTTGTACTTAAATACGTTTTACTGCGATGAAATTCATAGACACCCAAACTTTTCAAAGCCAGAGTTATGCTTAGGAATTTTTTTATTCTTTTTTCAATATCAGGAAATTTTTCTCTCATAAAATAATGCCTTGATATGGATACAACGCTACCATCAATTTTTCTCAATAGTTCACACATAATAATTTTTTTAAAATCTTTTGCTTCTAATAAATTTTGAACAAATATTGGAGGTTTCATTATTTTTGACCTTAAAAAAATAGCAGAGGAATCTCTTTTTTCTAACAAAGCATTTAAATGAAATTTACTATTTTTGGAAAGATGGACTCTGTAAATATTTTTAGTGATAAAACTACCTTTTCCTTGATGCGAAATTATAACGTTTTCATTTTCTAATTTTTTAATTGCTTTTCTTACTGAGTATCGTGAAATATTATTTTTTTTTGATAATATGTTTTGAGATTCTAGTTTTTGTCCACTTAGTAATTCTTTATTTAAAATTTTTTCTTTAATTTTAAAATATAATATTTCCCATTGATTTTTATCATCTTTTAAAAGTTTCATATTTATTTTTTACATTTTTTTGTTTCAATTTTACTACATTTACTTTCTTATTTCACACAGTAATAAAGTTGGTTACAACACAATATTAAAGTTGGAAGATAATTTAAATAAAATTCAATATATTTGTAATTTTTTTTACAAATAATTTTTCTATTACCTTTTTTGTGATAGTTAATTCTGACATAATTTATAAAGGTAACATTCACTGCCACTCAACTAATAGTGATGGTCAATTGTCACCTGAAAAGGTTTGTGAATTTTATAAAAACCTAAATTATGATTTTATTTCTTTAACTGACCATTTTAAAAGTGAATACAATTTTACCATTAGTGATACATCAAATTTCTCCGATGATAAATTTACAACAATAACTGGTGCAGAACTTCACGCTGGTAAAAATAGTAATGGAGACGAATGGCATATCTTATCTGTTGGTATTCCTAAAGATTTCACTTCCCCGACTGAAGATGAATCTGGGCCTGAAATAGCTACAAGAGCTCTAAAAGCTGGAGCTTTTGTTGCTATCGCCCATCCTGAATGGTCAGGTTTAAATCTAAATGATGCATTATCTATGCCCTTAGGTATTCATGCAATTGAAGCATTTAATGGTGTTTGCAAAACTTTTGGAAGAGAAAATGGCTCATATTTAATTGATCAAGTTATGGCTTCGGGTAGAATGATTGGAGCTATTGCAACTGATGATGCTCATTATTACGAAAAAGATGCCAATGCAGGTTGGGTTATGGTTCAAGCAGCATCTAACTCGCATAATGATATATTGGATGCGCTTAAATCTGGAAATTATTATGGATCAACAGGGCCAGAGATAATTAGAAGTGAAATAGTTAGTGAATATTTTCATGTAGAAACTTCTAATGTTGATTATATCGGTTTAGTTGGTCGAGGAGCAAGATTTGAAAAAATTTCAGGTGAAAACCTTAAAGAAGCAAAACTTCCATTAGCAAAGTTCCATAATAGTTGGGCAAGATTAATTTTAAGAACAAATGACGGTAAACAGGCCTGGGGTCATCCGTTTAAGGTTTATTTATAAAAAATGCGGTTCGTAATTATAAGAACTCTAAGAGCTTTTTTAACAATTTGGGGAGTCATTACTCTTACTTTCATTGCTACAAGAATAGCAGGAAATCCGATTGATAATTTTGCACCCGAAGGTTTAAGTAATGAAGAGTATAACTATTTAATGGAGTATTTTGGACTCAATGAGTCATACTTTGTCCAATATATTAGTTATTTTAAAGGAATAATAGAAGGTAATTTTGGTTTTTCTTATTTTTCTTTTCAACCTGTAACAGAAGTTTTTTTTAGTAAATTACCTAATACTTTAGCTTTATTTGGATATGCATTTTTAGTTTCATTAATAATTGGCATTCCTCTTGGAATTTACGCTGCTATTTACCGAAATTCAATTTTAACCACATTCATAATGGCTTTAGCATTTACTGGATATGCTATTCCTAATTACATATTAGCTATATTTGCCATCCTTCTTTTTTCTTTTACGCTTCATTTATTACCAACTGTAGGTTTAGAAACTCCCTATCATTATATTATGCCAGTAGGCTGTTTAGCTATGTCTATGTTGGCCGGTAAAATCCGTTATTCACGCTCAGCAATGCTTGATGTTCTCAATGAAGATTATATTCGTACGGCAAGATCAAAAGGCTTATCAGAACGTATAGTTATTTTTAAGCATGCATTTAGAAATGCATCAATGCCTATCGTTTCAATTCTTGGATTACAAATTGCAGGTTTTATTGCTGCTGTTGTTTTAGTTGAAGCAGTTTTTGCCATTGATGGAATAGGGAACTTAATTGTTAAGGCTGCGATCTTTAGCAATTATCCAATACTCCAATATGGTGTGATGCTATGGGGTTCAATAGTTGTATTGGCTACTCTCTTAGTTGATCTGACATATGCATTATTAGATCCTAGAATTAGAGTAAACTGATGTTTTCAATTCTTAATAATAGTGAATTAGTTAAAAAATTCAAAAAAAGTGATTTAATCATTAAGGGAGGTTTATTTCTTTTATTCTTTTTAATACTTGTTGCTATCTTTGCACCTATTCTTGCACCTTATGATCCAAATTCGACGAGCTTGTTAGCTAGATTAAGACCTCCTTTAGGTTTTGAAAAATTTAAAGTTGGCTTTTTGCTAGGCACCGATGAACTTGGAAGAGATATGCTTTCAAGATTAATATATGGTTTAAGGTTTACTTTATTTATTGCTTTAGTAGGATCATTAATCTCCATGACGATTGGAACCTTAATAGGTGTCATATCTGGATATGTTGGAGGTATCATAGACAACATTTTTATGATGTTGGTAGATATACAGATTGCATTTCCAGGTACTTTAATGGCTTTATTATTAATATCTGTTTTTGGCTCGAGTATTACAATCCTAATTTTTGTAGTAGGTATTAGTGGTTGGGAAAATTATGCTAGAGTTGTAAGAGGTCAAGTAATACAAATAAAAAATGAACCCTATGTATCTGCTGCGCAAGTAGCAGGGGCGAAACCAAGAAGAATTATTCTTCTTCATATGCTTCCAAATATTGCTTCCCCAATTATCGTCTTATACACTTTTGGTATTTCTAATATAATTTTATTAGAAAGTTCTTTATCGTTCTTGGGCTTAGGTATTCAGCCTCCAACAGCTACTTTAGGATCAATGACAGGCTTAGGAAGAGATTTTTTATCTTCCTATCCTCATATTTGTGTTTTGCCAGCAATAGTGATTTTATTAATTGCTTTAGTATTTTTGTTACTGGGTGATTGGTTACGAGATTCTCTTGATGTTCGTTTACAAAGAAAATGATTTCAAGAGATGGTGTTTTATTTTTAATGGTTAAAAATAAAACTAAATTTAACTTTTTAGTTAATGGAGTAAACTATGAAAATAAAAAAATTTGTTAGAAATTTATTTATAATTCTAACATCTATTTCATCATTATCTTTAACTTCTTTTGCGAATGCAGTTGAAATAAAAGTTGGTGTGTTAAATCTATCAGCCACGTTTGCACCAGCACAAAGTCACTCAAATGTTGATTCACAATTTTTTGTAAACATGATGGAACCTTTGATAGGTAAAAATGCAAAAAATATGGATAATGAATTTGGTCCGATGTTTGGTGGATTGGCTGAGTCGTATGAAATTCATCCAAGTAAACAAATTATTGATTTTAAAATTAGAAAAGGTGTAAAATTTCATAATGGTGATGACATGACCATTGAAGATGTTCTTTTTTCTTTACAATCAATGATTAATGTTACCGATCCTATAAGAACAGAAAGATCTAAAGAATTTTTTGGAAATATAGCTAGAGCTGAAGCACTCGATGAAAACACTGTTCGAGTTATTACTAAAAAACCAGATTTTCTAACGGAATTATTTCTATCTTCACAACAATCAATGATTTATCCTAAGAAATATCTTATGGGTTTGACAGGTGATCCTGATATTGATGAAATATCTGATTATCGTGCTTTCGGATTAGCACCTGTTGGTACTGGTCCTTATAAGGTTACATCATTTAATCCAAGAGTCGAAATTGTTTATGAAAGACATGATGATTATTGGGGTGAAAAAGCACCATACGATAAAATAACTATGGTAAGAATTCCAGAAGCTGCGGCAAGAGTAACTGCTCTTATCAATGGAGAAATTGATTTAGCTACAAACATAGCGCCAGATCAGTTGGCAACAATTGATAATGCCCCAGGTTATAAAACCACAGGTGCAGTAACTCCTTTATTTCATGTAATCTATTTTGCTGGTGCTGGCTATGATAGGGAAAGTGATGCTCTCTCTGGTGGATCAAAAACTTTCACTAAAGAACTTCGTCAAGCAATGGTATCAGCTGTAGATAGAGATCTTTTAAATGATGCTTTATGGTTTGGAAAGTCTGTAGTTCCTACTACGCATTCATATCCTAACTACGGGAAATTTTATACTCCTGATTTTGATACTTTTAGTTACGATATTGAAAAAGCTAAAAAACTTATCAAAGATAATAATTTAGAAGGAACAAAATTAGAATTTTGGACTGATCCATATTATTATACAAATGGTCTTCTAGCTGCTCAGGCAATGGCCGAGATGTGGAAAGAAATTGGTATTGATGTAACTATTCGAACAACGGAAACTTGGGCTTCTAAAGGTGAGCCTGGTTCTTGGGGGTACAATGGTCAAATGCAGAATTGGTCAAATCCAATGTATTATGCAGATCCTCATGGCTCATTTGGAAAAATGTGGGCTCCAGGTGGTGCAGGAATGACAAGAGAACTTTGGAATCCATCGATCGGTATGGAAGCATATACTGAATTGTATAATGAGTTTAGATGGGAATTAGACCCTGAAAAACGAAATGCAAAATATGGTGAAATAATGGATCTCGTCAAAGAAGATGCTTTCATGTTAGTTCTATATCAACCATTTGAAAGTTATGGAATGAGAGAAGATCTTCATTGGGATCCTTTCCCTGGACATATACCGTACGTTCTTGATTTTAGAGCAGGCATGTTTGAGGATGATAGATTAAATTAAATTATAAAGGAGGGCAGAATAATCTGCCCTCCATGATTAATATTTTATGAAAAAAAAATTATTAGAAGTTAAAAATTTAGAATTATCATTCGGTAATAATGATAGTTATTTTAAAGCTCTAAAAAATATTAGTTTTGATATTTATCCAAATGAAACTGTGTCTATAGTAGGTGAATCAGGATCAGGTAAATCTGTTACTGCAATGGGCGTAATGTCATTAATTCAAAAGGCAGGTGGAAATATTGAAAATGGATCAATCATATTTGATGAAAAATATAATATGGTGAATATCGAAGAAGAGAAGGCAAGAAGCATTCGAGGAAACATGATTTCGATGATTTTTCAAGAACCTATGACTTCTTTAAATCCAGTTTTTACAGTAGGTGAGCAAATTTTAGAAGCCCTAATTACTCATAAAAATGTCTCAAAAGAAAAAGGGAGGCAAATGGTAATAGAGGCAATGAAAGAAGTTAAAATTGCTCAAGCTGAAAAAAGATTTTCCCAATACCCTCACGAATTATCAGGAGGTATGCGACAGAGAATAATGATTGCGATGGCACTTGTTTGTGAACCAAAATTATTAATTGCCGATGAACCTACAACGGCTCTAGATGTAACAATTCAAGCACAAATTTTATGGTTGATAAAACAATTAAAAGAAAATCATGGTACAGCAGTAATGTTTATTACACACGATTTAGGTGTTGTTGCTCAAATTTCAGATAGAGTTGTTGTTATGAAAAGAGGCTCTATTATTGAAACAGGTACCGTTAATCAAATTTATAATAATCCAGGAGATCCGTATACCAAAAATTTAATAGAGTCAGTGCCAAAACTTGGGAATGAACATCAAAAATTATACAGAGAGGAAAACAAATTTATTTTAGAATTTAATAATGTTACTGTAAAATATCCTGTAAGAAGGGGTATCTTAAATAATGTTACAACTGAGTTATGTGCTGTAGATAGAGCAAACTTCAAAATTAAAGAAGGTCAAACATTAGGAATTGTTGGAGAGTCAGGTTGTGGAAAATCCACAATTGCTAAAACAGTTGCAGGATTAGTTAAACCAGAATCTGGAGAAATAATTTTAGATGGAACCAACGCATTAGACTTAAAAGGAAGAGATCTTCAAAACTTTAAAAAAAATATAGGTATGATATTTCAAGATCCATTCGCATCTTTGAGCCCAAGAAGAACAGCTGCTCAACAAATTTCAGAACCATTAGAAATTCATAATGCTGGTTCCAGGAAATTTATACAAGAAAGAGTTGAATGGTTAATAAATAAAGTGGGTCTAGATAATTCACATTTGTATAGATATCCTCATGAATTTTCAGGAGGACAAAGGCAAAGGTTAAGTATAGCTAGAGCGTTAGCTCTTGAGCCAAAACTAGTTATTGCTGACGAACCTGTTTCAGCTTTGGATGTTTCTGTTCAAGAAACTGTACTTGGTCTTTTTGAAGATTTACAAAAAGAATTAAAATTAACGTATATTTTTATTTCACATGATCTATCAGTAATTGAAAAAATAAGTGACTGGGTTGCAGTTATGTATTTTGGAAGAATTGTTGAAAGTGGTAAAGTTAAAGATGTGTTAAGAAAAACTAAACATGATTATACAAAAAACTTAATTAAATCAGTTCCTACACCTGATCCAAATATAAAGATGACTCAACCAAAAATGTTTTCTGAAATAAAAAGTGATTTATTATTAAAGAAAGGATATCAATTTGAGGAAGACTTACAATATGATGATAATTTAGAAAATCATAGAATGCTTCTTTCTAGTTAAAATTGTGTACACCGAAAAAACTTATAGAAAAAAATTAGAAAATTTTATCAATAAAAAATACCTTGCAAGTTTTTTAGTTTTATTAAGTGCTCTTACAATTGCAAGTATGATGTCAGCATTTAAAATTTCGAGTCAATATCTATCATTCTATCAAATTATATTTATTAAATCTATTGGCAGCACTCTACTGCTATTTCCAATATTTATTTTTTCAGGTATAAAATTTTTACCAGAAAATGGTTATCAATTATATTTTTTAAGAATATTTCTAATAATTGGGGCTATAGTTTGCTGGATTTATTCAATTGTTAACTTACCTATGGGAACCGCAACTGCTATATCATTTTCTAAAAGCTTTTTTGTACTTTGGTTAGCTTATTTATTTTTATCAGAAAATATTACTTTTCAAAAAATACTAGTCACCTTTATAGGATTTTTAGGCGTATTATTATGCTTAGAATTTTCAAATTCATCGATTTTAATTTCTGGTATTGTTGGAATAATTGGGGCTGTTTTTGCTGCTGGATTGACTATAGTTATTAAAAAGCTCTCCATAAAAGAACCTGTTTTAAGGATAATGCTAATTCCAAATATTGCTATAACATTATTGTTTTTATTACCCGCTATTTATAGTTGGAATGAAATTCCAACTTCAATTTTTTTACCAATTCTAATTATGATCACTTTTGGTTCTATTTCTCAATGGTGTTTTCTTACTGCTTATAAATTAGTTGATGTGTCGTATATAGCTCCATGGGAATATTCTAGATTAGTTGCTGCAATAATTTTTGGATTTATATTTTTCAATGAATTATTAACAATTAATATTATAGTTGGTATAATTTTAATAATTGGCTCAACATATTATTCATTACTTTATATAAAATCTGAAGATAGTTATTCAATAGAGGCAAGAAACTAATGATAAAAATAATTACAATTGCTGATATTCATTATGGAAAGAACACTTTAACTAAAAGAGGTGATACAGCACTTAGCTTACTAGATGAATTTAATCTTTTTGTTGATAATGAAAAACCAGATTTTATTGTTGATTTTGGTGACCGTATAAATGATGTTGATAAAAAAAATGATATTAATTTGCAAAAAAAAATATTTAAGAAATTAAATGAAAATAAAATTAAAACTTATCATATTTGTGGAAACCATGATGTAGTGAATCTTTCTATTAGTGAAAATGAAGAGATATTTAATCAGTCTCTAGAAAATGAAGTTATTCTTTTAAATAATTATAAAATAATATTATGGAGAGCAGATACAAAAATATATCACACAGATAACTTTAGAGGTTTTAAAATTAATGAAATGGATTTTATATGGTTAAATACCGAAGTAATAAATTCCAAGGTTCCAGTTATTATTTTTTCTCATGTACCAATTTCACCTGCATCTCTGATCGGGAACTATTACTTTCAAAACAATCCTTCTTTTGGGTCTTATCCTAATTCTTCTCGTTTAAGAAATAGTTTATGTAAAGCATCAATACCTGTTTTTTTTCTGTCTGGTCACGTGCACTGGAATTCTTTTGCACAAGAAGATGGAATTACATATCTTACTCAGCAATCCCTCACTGAAAGTTTTTCTAATTATGGAAAACCAGCAAAATCTTGGGGACAAATTTCCCTTGATAATAAATTTTCATGGAAAGTTTATGGCGATGAACCAATAGAAATATCTTTAGATATTAAGAAAAGAAATATTATTACTCCTCTTGGTTCATTTTCAAGTTCAAATCAAGATTTAAGAGCAAAATAAAATGTCTGAAATACAAAGAAAAGATTGGATTTCTATTTTGTCAAAAACAGAAACAATAGATTTAAAAAATTGTATTGAAAATATAAATTATACTAAAGATTATAAAATAATTTACGGACCAAATGTTGGGTCGATCATGATAAGGGCAAGATTAGGAGGTAATGGAGATCCTTATAATCTAGGCGAAGCAACATTAACTAAATGTGTCATAAAATTAGAAGAAGGAACAACTGGTTATTCGTATCATCTAGGTAGAGATAAAATTAGAGCTGAGTATGCAGCAGTTTTAGATGCTTTAATGCAAGATAATAATTATTATTCTAAACTTCAAAGTATGATTTTAGATTTAAAAGATAAAATTAATAAAAAAGAAAATCACATTATTAATGAAAGTAACTCATCAAAAGTTGATTTCTTTACACTAGTGAGAGGTGATGGATAATGGAATATATTGGATATCAAGATCAAACACATTCATCACAAAATATGTTTAGAACAATTTTAAAAGCAACCTCTTTTCCTGGATCTATATTCACAGTTCCAGAAAATCTTGAAACAGATAATGTTCTTTATTCTTCAACAGCTAATATTATTTTTACGTTATTTGATATTGATACTAAAATTTTTATAGATTCTGAAAAGATATCAAAAATACAAAACTTTATAACTTTCAACACAAATGCAAATTGTATAGAAAAATCTAATCATTGTGACTTTGCAATTATTCAAAATAAGGAATTTAATATTGAAAATTTTAATCTTGGCTCAGATGAATATCCTGACAACTCATCCACGATAATTATTGAAGTTGAAGATCTGATTAACGGTGAAGAATTAATAATTGAAGGTCCTGGTATTGAAAAAACAAAATCAATATCCCCAACTAATTTACCTAAAAATTTTCAATCTCAATGGCAAAATAATAATTTTATTTTTCCAAGAGGTGTCGACTTAATTCTTACGTGTAAAGATGATTTTTTCTGTCTGCCACGAACATCAAAGGTGTTAAAATAATGTATGTAGCAGTAAAAGGAGGGGAAAAAGCAATCAAAAGCTCATTGAAACTTTTAGAGAAAAAAAGAAAAGAAACTGGCACTAAAAGTATTGAGATAAATCAAATTAAAGAACAACTAAGTTTTGCAGTTGATAGAGTAATTAATGAAGGTTCATTATATGATAAAGATTTATCTGCTTTAGCAATAAAACAATCTCAAGGAGATTTGGTCGAGGCAATTTTTTTATTGAGAGCTTATAGAACCACTTTAGAAAGATATGCTTACTCAACTGCTATAGATACAAGCAAAATTATTATAAAAAGAAGAATATCTGCAAGTTTTAAAGATATACCGGGCGGACAAATACTTGGCCCAACATTTGATTATTCTCACAGATTATTAGATTTTTCTCTAATGAAAGAAGATGAGATAAATTCATATGAAAACATCAATAACCAAGAACCTAAAAATAAAGAATTTCCTAGTGTTATTGATTATCTTAATAATGAGAATTTATTAGAGCAGGAAATTAACAATTTAAATGATAATCCATTTGATGTTACGAGAGATCCTATGAAATTTCCTGCATCCAGAGATCAATGGATGCAAATACTAGCTAGGGGTGATGAGGGTTTTCTTCTAGGTTTATCTTATTCTGCTATTAGGGGATTTGGAAGTAAAGGAACTCATCCTTTTGTTGGAGAAATTAAATACGGTATTGTTGATATTTTTATTTCACCAGATGAATTAGGTTTTGAAATTTGTATTGGCGAAATTGAAATCTCTGAATGTCAAATGATAGATCAATTTGCAGGAAATAAAAATACCCCGCCCCAATTTACGAGAGGTTATGGTTTAACATTTGGCTATAATGAAAGAAAATCCATGGCTATTTCTATTGTGGATAGAGCATTAAAGAGTGAAGGGTACGGTGAAGAAATCAAATTCCCAATTCAAGATCAAGAATTTGTTCTCTATCATGCTGACAATGTTGAGGCACAAGGATTTGTAACACATCTAAAACTTCCTCATTATGTTGACTTTCAAGGAGAACTAAACCTTATTCGAAAACTTAGAAATGAAATTCTGCAGGGAAAAAAATTATGAAAACTGGTTTTAATTTTGCGTATTTGGATGAAGCAACTAAAAGAATGATAAGGAGAAAAATTCTAAAAGCTGTTTGCATTCCAGGCTATCAATGTCCATTTGGAGGAAGAGAAATGCCATTAGCATATGGATGGGGAACAGGAGGTATGCAGGTTACAGCTTCTATAATTGGTAAGCAAGATATTCTAAAAGTAATTGATCAGGGTGCTGATGATACTACTAATGCTGTTTCTATTAAAAATTTTTTTAAACGTGTATGCAATATCATGACTACAGATAGAACTACAGAAGCATCCTTGATACAAACTAGACATCGAATTCCTGAAACAACATTAAATAAAGATCAAATCATTGTTTATCAAGTTCCTCAACCAGAACCACTAAGGAAATTAGAGCCTAAAGAAAAAGAAACTAGAAAACTCCATGCGTATAAAGAATATGCATTAATGCATGTAAAATTATATGAAGAAATTTCTCAATTTGGCTCAGTAATAAAAACTTGGGCTTATCCAGTAGAAACAAATAACAGATATATTACTGATCCAACACCAATACCTAAATTTGATAATCCCAAAATGAATAATATGGAAGCGTTGCAATTATTTGGCGCAGGAAGAGAAAAAAGAATTTACGCAATTCCACCTTACACTAAAGTTAAAAGTCTTGATTTTGATGATCATCCCTTTGAAATACAAACATGGGATGAATGTTGTTCAATATGTGGTTCAACGAAGAGTTACTTAGATGAAATAATTATCAATAATGAGGGAAAGAAAAATTTTATATGTTCAGATACAGATTTTTGTAAAAGCAATCTTGAGAAAAATAAATGAATATTAAAAAAATAATGCATGTGGAAAACCTTACACATTTTTATGGAAACCAAATTGGTTGCAAAGGTATAAATTTTGATTTGTATAAAGGTGAAATTTTAGGCATTGTTGGTGAATCTGGTTCAGGTAAAAGTACACTGTTGAAGTGCTTGTCAGGAGAAATTTCTCCATCTGCAGGAAAAATTAACATATCGCTAGATCAAGGGGGTGTAAAAGACTTTCTTTCTCTACCTGAACAAGAAAAAAGACAATTGATGAGATCCATGTGGGGAATAGTTCATCAAAATCCAAGAGATGGTTTAAATTTAAGAATTAGTGCTGGAGGTAACATTGCAGAGAGACTTCTCAATGTATCTGAAAAAAACTATTCATTTTTAAGAAATACTGGAAAATATTGGATGGAAAAAACTGAGATGGATTCAGATAGAATTGATGAATTTCCTTTAAGTTTTTCAGGCGGAATGCAGCAAAGACTTCAAATATCAAAAATATTATCATCAAACCCGCAGATAGTGTTTATGGATGAGCCAACAGGGGGGTTGGATGTGTCTGTACAAGCTAAAATACTAGATACTATTAAGAGTATTGTAAGAGATATTAATGTTACTATGATTATAGTAACACACGATTTAGCAGTTGTGCGATTTTTAACTGATAAATTATTGGTTATGAAAGATGGTATAGTTGTAGAAACAGGATTAACAGATAGAGTTTTGGATGATCCTCAACATTCCTACACACAGCTTTTAACTTCATCTATTTTACAAGTTTAATAATGAAAATTATCGAATTAAAAAACGTTAATAAGAAATTTATTCTGCATAATCAGAAGGGCACAGTATTAAATGTTTTAAAAAATATTAATTTAGAAATAAAGACAGGAGAATGTATTGCGCTAGTTGGAAAATCTGGAATTGGTAAATCTACATTTTTAAAAATGTTATATGGAAATTATTTACCATCTTCAGGTGAAATTAATTTTTATAATAATAATAAAATCAATATTGCTAATTCTTTAGAACATCAAATAATAAATCTTCGTAAATATTTCATTGGATATGTAAGTCAGTTTTTAAGAGTTTTGCCTAGGGTTCCAACAATTGAAATAGTATCTGATACTCTAAAACAACAGTCTTTATTTGATGAACACTCATTAATAAAAATAAAAAAACTTTTATCTGAATTAAATATACAAGAATCTATGTGGAATTTATCACCATTGACTTTTTCTGGAGGTGAACAACAACGAGTAAATTTAGCTAAAACATTAATTGGGAATTATTCTATTCTTTTATTAGATGAGCCAACAGCATCTCTCGATGATATTAATAAATCCATCGTCATTGATATGATTAAATCAAAACTTAAAAAAGATGTAACAATAATAGTTATAGTTCATGATAAAAAAATTAGAAATGAAATATGTACAAGAGAAATTAATTTAGAAAAATACATTCCAAATGATAATTAAAAATGCAAATATAGTTACTTTAAATGATACTTTTATTGGCTCAATAAATTTTAATGAAACAATTTTAAACATTGATAAGGGTAATTTAAATAACTCTAATGCAATTGATTTTGAAGGTGATTATTTATTACCAGGATTTATAGAGCTTCATACAGATAACTTAGAAAAACATTTTATTCCTAGACCAAATGCAATTTGGCCTAATAAAATTGCAGCTGCAATAGCTAATGATAATGAAATTATTTCTTCTGGTATAACAACGGTTTTTGATGCAATATTAGTTGGAAACTATACAAAAATTAGAACAAGTATTTTGGATGATATAATAACTTCGATTACCAGAGGTAAGGATTTAGGTTTATTCAAAGCTGATCACCATCTTCACTATAGATGTGAATTATCTGATCCTGAGCTCTTAGAAACATTAGAAAAATACTATGATAACAAATATATAGCATTAGCTTCTTTAATGGATCATACTCCTGGACAGAGACAATGGAGAAATAAAGAAAAAATGCTAGAATTTTACGGTAAAGGAAGTAATTTTACATCCCATGGTGCATATGATTTTGATGAAAAAATGTTAAGACTAGAGGAAACGGCAAAAGAAGCAGAAAAAAAGAATAGACCAAAAGTATCAACAATATGGAGAGAGAAAAAAATTATTATGGCCTCTCACGATGATACGACAGAAGAACATGTAAATGAAGCAAGCAAAAATGGAATTTATATTAGTGAATTTCCAACTACCTTAGAAGCTGTTAAACAAGCAAAAAAACTCAAAATGAAAACAGTTTTAGGTGCTCCAAATTTTATAAGAAATAAATCACACTCGGATAATGTTTCGGTAAATGATTTAGTGGATAACAACTTAGATTTAGTTGATATATTTTCATCTGATTATGTTCCTTTGAGTCTAATACAATCTGTATTTAAATTATTACATAAAGGTGTGAATTTAAGTGAATCTACTAAATTAGTTTCTTATAATCCAGCAAATTCAGTTGGTTTAGATGACAGGGGGCACATTGAAATTAATAAAAGATCGGATTTTCTTAGAGTTGCCTTTGTAGAAAATACACCGTTAATCAAAGAAGTTTATATTAAAGGCAAAAGAGTAAACTAATCGTAAAATAACATTAACCTTTTTGTAATAAAAATAATTTACCAATTATTTTTTATGCAAATAATAAATCTTTCGAAACATTTTGGTGACAACAAAGCGGTAAATAACATTTCCTTAAATATCAATAAACCTCAAATGATAGGTATTATTGGAAGATCAGGGGCTGGTAAATCTACAATGTTAAGAATCATTAATAGATTAACGGATGCAACTAGTGGAAAAATTATAGTTAAAGATGAAAATATTTTAGATTTTAAAAAAAATAAAAAAAGAGCATGGCAAAAAAATTGTGCAATGATTTTTCAGCAATTTAATCTTATTCCAAGACTTGATGTTTTGACAAATGTAATTCTAGGAACGTTAAATGAACAAAGTTTTTTTAAAAGCTCTTTAAAACTTTTTACTAAAGAAGAGAGAACAGAGGCTCTTATTAATCTTGATAAATTAGGAATGGCAGAAACTGCTTTACAAAGAGCGGAAACTCTTTCAGGCGGTCAACAACAAAGAGTAGCTATTTGCAGAGCCTTAATGCAAAACCCTTCCATGATTCTGGCTGATGAGCCCATAGCATCATTAGATCCCTATAATGCAAGATTAGTAATGGAGTCATTGCAAAAAATACATAAAGAAAAGAATATTACGGTTATATGTAATTTACATACATTGGATACAGCAAAAAAATATTGCGACAGAATAATTGGTATGAAAACAGGAAACATAGTTTTCGATGACCAACCTGAATTACTTAAAGATGAAACTGCAAGAGATATTTACGGCGCCGAAGCTGAAGAAGCTTTTGAAGCCGCTATTACCTCTACGTCTTTGGGTGATAATCAAGAAAGGCTAATTGGTAACAAAAAGGGGGAAGGTCTTGATTGATAAATTAAACTTAAATTTTACTAATATTAAAAGGAGAACGTATGATTAGAAAATTTATATTTACAGTCTTGCTTGGCTTATTTATCTCTTCAAATTCTTTTGCCGGAGGTCATGAAATGCCGAAGTTTGACCTAAGTAAATTTAGACCAGACTTTAGAATTGGAATACTTGGAGGTGAAAATGCCTCTGATCAAATTAGATTACAACAATGCTTTGCAGATTATGCAACCGAATCTTTAAATGTACCTGCAAAAATTTTTACATTCAAAGATTACGCTGGTACCATGCAATCAATAATTGGTAGAAACTTAGATATGGCAGGATTTGGAGCTTCTTCTTACGCTGGTGTATATATTGAAGATCCTACTGCAATCGTACCAATATCAACTTGGATGAATCCCGCCGGAGCTACTGGTTATTATTCTGTCTTAGTAGCTAGAAAAGATTCTGGATTAAAATCCCTAGAAGATATGGCTGGAAAGAAATTAGGTTATGCGGATCCGAATTCAACATCTGGCTTTCTAATACCATCTACTGAACTTGCAAGTATGGGTATTAATGAAGATTTCTTTGAATCAGTTAACTTTATGGGTGGACATGAGCCAGGAGTCTTAGGCGTTTTAAATGGCGATGTTGATGCATCTTTTACTTGGGTATCTGGTGTAGGTAAATGGGAAGAAGGTTACTCAAATGGAAATTTAAGAAGAATGGTTGATAAAGGTATTCTTAATATGGATGATCTAGTTCAATTATGGTCTTCTTCACTTATTCCTGAGGGCCCTCAATCATTAAGCACTGATTTGCCAATCGCTATGATTGAACATATGAGAAATTTATTAGAATGGATTCATGCAAATGATAAAGAATGTTCTAAAAATATAGCTTATGGTGAAATTAAGCAATATGTTGACGTTGATCATTCATTCTACGAAGGTATCGTTGCTGCAAGATTAGCTAAAATTGGAGGTTAATCTTCTAAAGTGTCAAAGCGAGTATAAGCTCGCTTTGATTTCCTTTTATTTTATATTATGAATAATAAAGAGCTACCTAATCACTTAAAATATCTTGAAGATAATCTTAACAAGATGGCTAGAACGAGAATGCTTTATTCTGTAATCTCTATAGCAGCTATTATTTTAATTTTATCAACGGGAACATATGTTGCAGAAGAATCTAATGCTGGAAGTTTTGTAAGAGGAATAGATAATTTTTTTGATTATCCCATTGCTTTATTTGCTAAAACTTTTGATGCTGGTTTTAGTTGGTTTGGATACGTCTTAGATTACGTTCCTGATCTTCTTTATACTTTTAATATGGCTTTATTTTCTACAATTGTTGGTGCAATATTAGCCTTAATTCTTAGTGTATTTGCAAGTGGAAATTTAATTAAAAATAAAACTATTGTCTGGACTGCAAGAAGGATTATGGATATTTGTCGTGCTTTTCCTGAATTGGTTCTTGCTATAACCTTACTTTATTTACTAGGTCGATCTCCGATACCAGCCGTTATAGCAATAATTATTCATACAGCGGGTGCTTTGGGAAAGTTATTTTCTGAAGCTATTGAAAATGCAGATAATAAACAGATTGAAGGATTAGAGTCTGTTGGGTCATCCTGGTTGTCTAGAATAAGATTTGGTGTTTTGCCACAAGTAATGCCTATTTTACTAAGTTATGGTTTATTAAGAGCAGAAATAAATGTTCGAGCATCAACAATACTCGGGTTTGTTGGAGCCGGAGGAATTGGTGAACAGCTTAACACTTTAATTCAATGGAATTTTGGAGCCAAAATCACTGCTGTAATGTTTTTACTAATTTTGACTATTACGTTACTTGATTATTTTTCAACTTTTACCCGGCAGAAATTAATTGGTGGAAGCTTTATTATTCCGAAAGATAAATAATGGATAAGGTTAGTAAAGAATTTTTAGAAAAACACAGTGATGTCATAAATATTAAATTTTCTAAATACTTAAGAAGCTTTTTTTATTTATTCTTAATTATTTCATACTCTATTTTTGCATTTTACTCTCTTGGTTTTAACAAGCTAACAGATCAATTTAAGCCTGATTTTGCAGCTAAATTGATTCAAGATTCATACTCTTACAAAGATCATATCAATACAAAATGGAGTGATACAAGCGATGTTACTATAAGCTATGAAGGAGGGGCATTTACTAAATATGATCCTAAAGATTTTCCAGAATGGTTCCTTTCAGATACTAATAAACATTCAGTAATATTTAATAATCAAGGAATAATCGATATTTTTAAAGACAGAATTGAAATGAAAGGATTTGGCGATGAGGAAGAAAAAAATCTCCTGCTAACTTTTAAACTTTTAAATGGAAAACCTACAGTTGAAGGGTATACATTTGATGATCCAAAATTACCTAAATGGATTAGGGTTACTGAAAACAAAGTTGAGGTTAGGCCAAGTTTATTTGAAAGATTGCAAGTTTATTCGGAAAAAATTGAAATACATAGATTCCAATTTGGTTGGAAATATTTCTTTTTTGATTTTGCAAGCCCTTTTAATAAGTATTCATCATCAGAATTATTTTTATTATTTTTTTCGTCAAATAGATTAGATCCAGAAATATCAAATGCTCGCTTTATGTTTAATGAATTTCTATCTAATGAGCAGTGGTTTCATGGATTGGTTTTTTCTTCATTAAGGGATACCATTTTTATGGCTGTGATAGGAACATTATTTGCTACTATATTTGGTCTTCTCTTAGCATTTTTAGCAGCAATAAACATAACTCCTTTTAATTTTGTTAGGTTTTTTATAAGAAGATTTTTTGACTCCTTAAGAGGAATTGATTTTTTAATTTGGAGTTTGATTTTTTTAAGAGCTTTTGGACCTGGTCTTTATACGGGTATTCTAGCAATTGCATTCACAGATACAGGTACCTTAGGAAAAATAATGTCTGAAGCAATTGAGAATATTGAAAAAAATCAAAATGAAGGAGTTGAATCAACAGGCGCAACAAGAAATCAACAACACAGGTTTGGAATAATACCGCAAATTCTTCCAGTTTTTGTTTCTCAATCACTTTACTATTTTGAGTCCAACACAAGAAGTGCTGTCATTTTAGGTGCAATGGGTGCGGGAGGTATTGGTTTGTTATTTCTTGACTCGATAATGACAGGTGCTAATTTTGAAAACGTTGCTTATATGTCAATTTTAATTTTAATTGTTGTTTTTTTGATGGATACATTTTCACAATGGTTGAGAAGGAAATTAATTGGTAACGTATTTGTTGCTATAGTGAAGTAAAATTTTTTTTTAAGAGATAATTAAAAATTTACCAGAACTTCCACCAAGGTTTTTTATCCTGATTAGTCTCATCTTTTTTTGAATCTTGAAGTTCTGATCCGGTAAAAAAACTATCACTGTCCTTTAGATACTCTTCACCGGCAGCTTCTGCTTTGGTAAAGCCTTCAGTGAGTTTATTTTTTGCAAAAAAAGTTTTACCTTCATTACATAGGTTGACACCTTCATTTCTGATATCATTTATTTCTTTTTTCTTTTCTTCAGCTATTCTTCCTAGAGCATTTTCTAATCTAGCATTGAGATTTAAAATTTCAGGATCATTACAATTATAAAAGTATTCTTTAAAATACGCTTCTGGATCCTCAATTTTACCTGCACCACTTTCAATGGGAATATAGACTTTATGATTATCAGCTTGAACGTAAAAAGATATTGCTAATAAACCTATAAAAACTGATTTATTCATAATTTCGAAAAATATACTTTTTTGATGAATTTTTTATTAAAATTTTCTTTTAATTATTATTTTCTGTGAAATTTTATGTTTTTATGAACAGCATTCGTTGGTTCGAAAATTATTAATAAAGCAAACATCAAAGTCATTATTATTTTAATTACAAGCATAGATGTAAACATCAAATACCCACTATAAAAATATAAAAATGAACCAAGACTTGGGCCAATAGCCATTGCTATATTGCTTGTAGATGCAATTAAACTTTTTGCCTGACCATAAATCTTTGCATCAAAGTAAAGATTAGTAACAAATCCAAATGTAACAGTTATGACACCGTGACCCATCCCAAATAAGATCATTGATAAAATTGAAAAGTATATATTATCAAATTGAACTAAAATAAGACTAATTGCAGTAATAATGCATCCAATCGTTCCCGTTATTCTTGCGTCAAATTTTGATCCAAAAAACATCTCGATTAATCTTCCAATAGTTTGGAAGGGGCCATAAATGCTTGCTAATATTATTGCTAAGCTTGGGTTTTCATAAATTTTTGAAAACCAATTTATCCAAAAAAGTGTTAGTGATGCAAATACCAAGACATTTAAGAAATTTGATATACTTAATATTAGAAAAATTAATCTTTGTTTTATATCCAATTTAAGGAAATTGAATTTTTTAAATTTATTTTTTTGTATATTTAAATGCGTATGATTTTTAATTTCATAATTAATAATCAATGAATAAATTAATAATAAACTACTTATTATGAGACAAGAAATTAATAGATTATAAATATCTATTAGTGGGAAAATACATAACCAGGTTATAGTACTTGCAATTCCGCCATAAAAAGTAATTATGGAAATATTTTTCCTAGAATTTTTTTCATCTAATTGTATGACTGTACTAAATGAACATTCATAACCACACATAGAAAGACTTGTTGATATTAAAATAAGACATAACGATAACCAAAAAAAATTTTGAAAATATATATAATTCAATTCAATTAAACCCAAACAACAAATACCTATGCTGCCAATAATAAAACCTATCCTCATCACCTTTAATCCACCAAATTTGTCAATATATTTACCAATGATAGGCATTATTGCTGCTTGAATTAGTAAATTTATAGTTAAAATTATAAGGATGGAAGTTTCTGAAGTTTCTAAAAAATTAGACAAATAAGGTTTTACTGGTGCAAATAAATAAAAAAGAAAACCATAAGAAAAAATCGAACCTATACCCAGTTTATGAACGGGAACTTTATGTAACATTATGATTACTTTACTAAGAATATAAAATTAAAAAAGTTTTTTTTTCTTAACATTATTTTAATAAATATAACCTACTTGAAAATTTATGAATAAAGTTGGATTTTCAATTACTGGAACATCTGTAAACAATAATAGTAGTAGTAATTTAGAAATTCTAGAAGGAGAACTTACTCAATTTAAATTATTAGAAGTAGATTCAATAGAATTACCAATTTATGCTTTAGATATAATTGTGGGAAAAAAAATTTTTAAACCCGAAATAGATAAACTAAAAAAAATTATTTCTACTTTTGACTTTAATTATACTGTTCACGGAGAACTTTCAGTAAACTTAATGGATGAAGAGTTTTTTACTGATCACAAAGAGGTTTTAAAAAAAAATATTGAAGTATCAGGTGAATTAGGTGCTTCGCATTTAGTGACCCATTTTGGATATACAACCAAAAAAATATTTGAAGATAAAAATCATTACAGTGAATTATTAGAAAAACAAAACGAGTGTTATGAAGAATTATCGAGTTTAGCTGATTCTTGTAACGTTACTCTAGCTATTGAGTGCTTATTTCCATTTAATATGGAGGCTTACGCTCCTTTACCAAGTGAAATTGCGCATAATTTAAATCAAATTAATCATAAAAGAATTAAAGCATGTTTAGATTTTTCCCACGCTTATATTAACTGTAATTATAATAATGCTGATTATATAAGTGAAATAAAAACAATGGCTCCATTAAGTGAGCATCTCCACATGCACGACTCTTTTGGATTATTGCAAAAAATGCCAACGTTTTATAAATCTGAAGCAGTTAGTTATGGTTTGGGTGATATTCATTTGCCATTAGGATGGGGTAATATCCCCTTTGATGAAATATTTGATGAATTGCAATTTCCTAAAAATACTAATTTTAATTTTGAATTATTACCTAAACATTACCCTTATTTTGAAGAAAATATTAAAATAGCAAAAGAATTAATTAATAAAATTAGTGCTTAAATTTATAATTATTAAATTGAAAGGAGATTATTAAATGTCAATTTTTATATCATTAGGTATTTATTCCCAAAAAGGTGCAGATGGTATCATTAATGGAGACTCAGACAGAAAAGCAGCTATGGAAAAAATGGTTAGCAGTGTTGGGGGCAAATTAATTGATTATCATATAACAAGAGGGCAGTATGATTTTGTCATGATTACTGAAGCAGACTCATTTGAAAGTATGGCTGCATGTGCATTAAAAGCAAAAGCAGCAGGAACTCTTACCGAGGCAGTTACTTTAGAGTCTGTTGATTTAAACAAAGTTAGAGAAATGGGAAATAAAGTTGATTTTTCTCCTCCTACTGCATAATTCATGAAGCACTCTATTAGGGTACTTTTAATTAAGAAGCGTATTAATAAATTAAATAACTTAGTATAAAAAATCAATTTAAATGAAACTTTTTTTATTTTTTCTTTTAATATTCCCTTCTTTAATTCATGCTAAATCAAATGAAGTAAATAAATTACTTACTGATTTAGTGACGAATAATATTAAAGCTGAGCAACTAACAGATGATCAATTATGTGAGTCTCTTCAACATTTAGATTTAATAAGTACTTTTAATGAACATAACAAAAGAAATTTAAATTGTTTAGGAATTACTAAACCTCAAAAAGGGTGGTTTTTACCTTCTGAAAAAAAAGCTTTCACATTCTTAAAAAAGTATCAAAAAAGATACAAAGTACAAATCCCAAAATACGATTTAAATAAAGCTTCTTTTTTATTCACCTCAATCGATGATACACAAAAAATATATGAATATTTAAATGAAGATTTTCGCGAACAAATTTTTAAAAATAGACATAATGAAAGAGTAAATTTTTGTTTAGACTGGTATGGACAAGTAAATTATATAGCTGAAAATCAATCTAAAAATTTAGATGGTACTCAAAGTTGGTCTAAGGGCAGTCAAAGAGATGGCTTTGTTATATGTTCTAGTGGATTTAATATAATTTATCTAAGAGCGCTATATGAAGAAGAAATGCGTGAACAAATCAAGAGTATGATTAAAAATTGGATAAAAAATGATTCACCTAAAAGAGATATTATATTCCAAAAAGAAGATAGAAATTTATTTAACTATATAATTGATCTAAATAAAATTTTAATTGCAATCGAATTACTTCATTCTTCATTTAATTGGACTAAAGACGAATATAATGAGCTTAATTCATGGATGAAAAATAGAGCTCTCGAATTATTTCCAGCAGATAGAACGGGTAAAGGCATAAGAACATATTGTCCTACAAAAATTCTTTCTTACAAAGATAAAAGAGAGGCTTGTAAAAATGGAGGAATTTTAAGAGCACAAACACTTTTAAGAATAGGGATTTGGACTAAAAAAGAATTATACATTGATATGGCTTATCTTGCCTTTCACCGTTACATGAGTGGTATCAGAGAAGATGGTAGTAATATTGGAGACTCATCAAGAGGATGTACTGCAGCAGATTATAATATTTGGGCAACTCAGTTTATGAGTGATTTTTTATTTCACTGGGACAGAATAGGAGATGCTCAATGGGATTTAAGTGTCAACAATTCTGGTACTCCATCCGATGCAATAGAATACAGCTTATCCCTTTTTGAAAATTTTGAAAAAATTAATATTTATACAAATGATAAAGAATGGGAAAATTGCCTTGAGTTTAAGGAGGATAAAACTCAAGAAGCATCCATAAGACAAAAGGAAGAAAATTATTATCCGAGAATAAGTTTTGCACCTTATTTTTTTTATAAAAATCAAATGGTAGATGAACTTTTAAATTATGATCGACAAAATTATGGCCACTACACACATCAAAGTGGTGCAAATTATGAAATAGCACTTCTTTTAAATAATAAAAAATTTTTTAATGAATTTAAAAAATTAAGAGATCAAAAAAAGAATGATGAGGAAAAGAAAAAACAATTAGCACTAAAAAAACAAGAAAAGGAAAGAATAGAAAAAGAAAAACAACTTGTTGCACTTAATCAAAAAAGATTAAAAGATAATGCTAAAAGATTAAAATTAAAAAAACAACAAGAACTGGAAGAGCAAATAAAACAATTTAATGAATTAATTTTACTCTCTAAATATAAAAAGGAAGATACATTCTTAGTTATTCCTCACAATGAACTGGACTTTATCGCTACGCAAAACCCAATTATTAATGAAAATAGAGAATTTGAATTTAAATCAGCAAGAATAAGAGGGGAATTGCTGTACGATAATCAAAATTTAAAAAATATGAATAGGGATAAAACGAATATTCTGTATCATTTTGATAATCTCGATTTTAAAACAGCTGTTTTAAAAGATGGAGAAACGGAAGCTGTTGGGTTTTTCATAGCTGATCCTCCTTTTGATCAATTTTTATT
>CACBAT010000012.1 GCA_902537325.1 uncultured Alphaproteobacteria bacterium
TTTGCAGAAATAAAGTCTTCTAAAATTATATTTTTATTTAAATCAATATTATTTCCCACAAAATTTAAATATCTAACTCTCATTTCATAATCAAATGTTGTGAAAACTTTATCATTAATTTTAAAAATGATTTTATTTTCTGAACTTTGAATAATATTTGAATAAAAAAATAAAAATATATAAATAAACAGTATTTTAAAAAAAATTTTTTTTATTTTATTCAAATTTATCATTATCTAAACTCGAACCTTCCCAATTAATATCTTGTTTATCATTTTCCGAAACTGCTAAGTTGCTTGATTTGTAACTACCAATATTTTTAAAAGAGAACATTATAGTCAAAATATCTTGTGGTTTAAGATTATCTTCTTCGTATGACTTTCGATTAAAATCAATATTTAAACCAAAACATTCATCAAAATAACTATATCCAATACTGTATTCTTTGTTAATTTCTTTTTTCAAATCATATAATCCATTAAAGTTTACTTCTGAAAATTTAGAGAATTTTTTACTTTTAAATAAATAATTAATTGTTTCTGTATCTTTACTTATTATATTATTTATCTTCGAATTTTGATCAAGATAAGAGATACTTATATCTCCATAATCAGTGCTTGAATTAATATTTACATTTTGTTTTTTTAGATATGAGTCTGCCATATCATACCTAAAATTATAAGATAATTCATTATTCTTTAGATATTGAATTGACCCCAGTATATCGCTCAGATTATCATCATTTCCTTGTTCTTTATGAAAATTGCTATTATCTGTAAATTCGTATGATTGGGATATTGAAGATTTAAAATTTTGACTAAAAGCACTGATTCCATAAGATATTCTTTTCGAATTATCCATTTTGTCATTACCACTATACCTGTTCAATCTGTAAATATTTTCCATACTAAAATCATTGTTTGTTGAATCTTCGTTTGATAATTTAATATTATTTTTAGTATTAGGTGTCATTACAACATTGAATTTTGGAGTGAATGTAAAATTTTGTAAATAATTTTTAATTTTAAATGGGCTTTCAGAAGATAGGCCCAATATAGGGAATAATCTATAATAGGTTCCTGTTCTATAAGTATCATTCTTTATTAGCTTATCTTCTGTGTTAAATAGCTGATTGTATATTTCTGCGTCCAAAATTATTTTGGAATTATAATTAATAATTTTTTTACTTATATTAAATTTATGAGATAATTTTTGTTGTCTTTTCGCATGAACTAAAGAACTTTTATTTCTAAAAATATTATAAAATTCAAAAGTCGAATTTGATATATGTCCAGGATTATTGTTGTAACCAGTAAAATATTTTATTTTAGGAAGTACTGTTGGAGTTGTTTTATTATCTTCATTTTCTTGATTAGTCTGATAAAAGTTAAGAGTTAAATCTAAATGATCATCAATTTTATTTAAATTATATCCCTCTAAAATTATATTTGTTGAAAGTGAGTTTTTATAACTTAAATCATCATTTGGTTTAGTTATTTGAATATAATTTTTTGATGTTTGTAATGCAGAGTCAATATTTATTCTATATTTTGAATTAATATTTTTACTATAATTTGTTATTAAACTTGCATCATTTAACCAATCATTATTATTTTGATTTTCAAAATTAGAGTCGAAAGTTAAATCCGTTTTGAAATTACCTCCTGAAATAATCTGATTATAATCAAAAACAAATCTTTGTGAATTGTCTACTCCTCCACCATAATTAATTATTGGAGTAAATAATAGTTCTTTATCCATAGAAATATTAAAGTAATATGGGAACGAAGTTGACTGAGAAGTTTTTGTATCAAAGAAATTGAATGCTAATGATGGTAGTAGAAATCCCGACTTCCTATCTTTTCTTAATGGAGAAGGGGTAACAATATAAGGTATATAAAAAATAGGAGTATTTAATACTCTCATTTTCGAGTGCTTTTGATATAAAAAAAGATTTTCATTATCGTGGAGTATTTTTTCCCCTTCTAGTTGCCACGTGGGACAAATAAAAGCTCCAATTTTAATTCTAGATTCACAAGGCGAATAAACACCCTTAGATATTAAATCTATATTTTTATCTCTTTTAAATTTCTCTCCAATAATTCTAGACCCATCATTTAATCTAACTTTTGGTTTATCAAATTCTGAATAATTTAAGTCTTGAAGAAAAAAACCATTCTCGCCCTCAAAATAATTGTTATTTTCATCTTTAAATATAAATTTTGAAGGTAAAATAATTTTCTCTTCTGATTTATTGTAAATTATTAAATCTGATATAATTAGTTTATTATTTTCAAAAATTTTTGCATTTCCTCTTGCTATTAAATTCTCATTTTCATCGTATGTTATTGAGTCTGCATAAATCAATATTTCTTTAGCACTATTATAATTAGGTATTAATAAAATAAAAAATATCAAAAAAACTTTATAAATTAATATATTTACTGACTTAATCATTTTCAATTTTAATCACTTGATAAAGAGCTATAAAAAAAGGAATTAAGAAAATTATTAAATATGATAAATAAAAATTTAAAGATAATGTAATAGTTAATTTTGTAATTACCTCTTTTATTAAAAATATAAAAAAACCAAGTGATATTGAGACAAATAAAATTTTAAAAAAATTTTCGTTTCTATTAAATTTACTGCTGAAACCCAATATCAAAAAAGCCAAAACCACTATAAATATAGGTTTTAAGAACTCTGATAAATAATATAACCCTATTTCTGATGAATATAAATTAAACTTAGTTAATGTTTTTGAGTGATTTATATATTTATAAAATGGGATAAGTTTGTATTTAGAAATTGAACTAATAATATTTTCTTTATTAAAGTTTATAACTAAATCAAAATTATTCATTTTTTTATATTCTTCATCATAAAAATTATAATAATTGACTTTTTTTAGAGAAAATAAATTCTCTTTAAATTCACCTTTTTCCGCTAATATAAATTTTTTTGAGTCATCACTAATTAATAATATTTGAATATTTTCAGCATTCATATTTCTTAAATTAATATTCTTTATATTTATAAAACTTGAATTTTTTTTATCTATTTCATTTTTAATCCACATTTCATTATCTGAAATTTTAATTGAATATAAACTACTATCTTTATAGTCTAATTTATTGTCATACTTTTTTTCCATCAATACAGATATTGGATTAATAAAAACTAAAAAGAATATACCCATTAAAAATATAGCAATACCAATTGGCATAAAAATATCAAAAATGGAGTAACCAAGATTTCTCATTGATATAAGTTCATTATTGTTAATTAAATTTCTAATTAAAAAAGATACACTAACTATAGTAACAAAAGGAATAATTTCATTTAAAATTGACGGATACTTCAGAGATGAAAGATATAAAAAATTTAATATATTTCTGTTTTCATCAGACAATACTCTAGATAATTCCAATATATTAATAAAAAATATAAAGACTGATATAATTATAAAATTAATAATCAAATATTTATTAGTTAAAAAAAATAAATACTTATTTATTTTATTCATATTTTTTTTTAATATTAGTAATTAGTAAAGATATACAAATTACAAAAAATACAAATATTGTATAATTTAATAATATAATTTCGGAATTTTTTAAAATTTGATTAATAATTAATACAGTTATGCATGATGCGGAAAAATATATATTATTATATATGCTAAAATTTATGTTTTTTATATTGTTTTTGTAAAATAAGTATACCACAAAAATTATTAAAATTATATCAACTATTTTAAAAGAAATATTTAAATAATTCTTAGAATTTAAATCATCAAAAATAGTGAATGTATTTTTGTCAACAATTCTATTATTTGTAATGTTTTTGTGATCAATCTTTAAAATATAATTTAGAAATTCTAATTTTTCAATTTGCTCATCATTATCTATACTAATTTTAAATCCATTAGATAATTGAAAATTATATTGATTATTTTTACTAAAAATATTTCCTCTGTTCGCATAAACAATATTTTCTCTTTCATCTTTAAAGCTAATGAATATATCGGCATACTCATTATCTATTTTTTTAAAATCTAATATTGTTGTATTATTTAAATTTAGAAAATTAGAAAATGCGATTTTGTTTAAATCTAAATTATTTCTCAAATCATATTCATTAGTTTTATATTTTTCATAAATACTTGGTGCTAAAAAAAAATTTAGAATTACAAAAATTATAATTATTAATAAAGTAAAAAAATATAAAGTATTTCTTAAAGGTTTTAGTCCAAATCCTAACGAGTATATAGCTATCAATTCGTTGTCTCTATTTAATTTTAAAAAACATAATAAAAGACCAAAAATTAAAATAAATGGCACTATTACCGTGATAATATTTGGAACTAAATAAAATGAGAGAATAATTATATCTATAATTTGTATATGTAAAAAATTAGTTATCGTAAAAAGTCTTGTTATTTGTAATAGCCATGCAACTGAAAGGAATATACATAATATTAATAAAAAATATTTTGATACTTGAGATAGTAAATAAATATTTATTTTATTAATATCCATAAATGATAACTTTGTAATCTTAAATAATTAGTATATCGATAATATATATAAATTATTTTAAATTCTAATTATTTATTTCTTTTGAATTTTATCAAAATATAGACAAAATCAAATTACTAAATTACATAATCACTTGAATAAATTTAAGGAGCAAAAATGAAGAGAACCTTTTCAATTATTAAGCCGGATGCTACAAAAAGAAACATTACAGGGGCAATAAATAAAATTATAGAAGACAATGAATTGAAAATTGTTGCTCAAAAAAGAATACAATTATCAAGAGAAAAAGCCGAAGGGTTTTACTTTGTTCATAAAGATAAACCTTTTTTTAATGAACTTATTGATTACATGACTTCAGGTCCAGTTATTATTCAGGTTTTAGAGGGTGAAAATGCAATTGAAAAATATAGAAAAATAATGGGTGCAACTAATCCTCAGAATGCAGATAGTGGCACAATTAGAAAAGAATACGCATTAAATATTCAAGAAAATTCAGTTCATGGTTCTGATTCTGAAGAAAATGCTAGAATTGAAATAAATTATTTTTTTAAAGAGGATGAAATAATTACTTAATTAAAATAAAGAGAATATAATAACTAAAATTATTGCAACAAAAATTATAGTATAAATTGTTAATTTATTAAATATTTTCCAAGTTTTTGCCTTATCTTTGGCTATATTATCTTTATTGTAATCCATTAATTGTATAATAATTATTATGTATCTTATTGCAATAATTTAATGAAATACTTTATTTTTTTTATATTAGTATTTTATAACAATAGTTGTTTATCTTTCAGTTTATTTGAAACATCGTTTCATAATGTAGAATTTATATCAGATAATATTGAGTCTGATAAATTAAATGCTATCAAGCAATTAAAGAAAAAAACTATATTAATTATTTTTGAAAAAACTCTTGAAAAGAAACAATTTGAAAATCTTAGCAAATCTTTATCAGAAGATTTAATTAATACTTTTATAAAGAATATAATTATAAATAATGAAAAAATTATTAATAACAAATATCAATCTAAAATTAAAATAAATTATGAAAAGAAAAAAATTATTAGTTTTTATAGGGAAAAAAAAATTCCATATGTTGAATATCTTCCTAATCAAATTTTACTAATAATTTCTGAAGAAGATAATTTAAATAATAATCTTTTTACTGAAAATAATAAGTTTTATTCTTATTATATTAATAATTATGATAATTATAATAAATTATTTAAAATTCCAAATTTGGACATTAATGATAGATACATTTTGAATAAAAAAGATATAGACTCAAAAAATAAAAAGAAAATATTAAACTTTTCTAATAAATATGAACTAAATAATGTTATTACAGTTATTGTAAAAAAAAATAATAAAAATACTACTTATGATTTAGCCTTATTTTCAGGAGGAGAAATTATAGAAAGAAGACTTGATTTTAATAAATATGAATTTAATAAATTTTTTAAAATATTAGAAAAAGAAGCAATTAATCTTTGGAAAAATATAAATCAAATCCAAAATAATCATACTAATCTTTTAAGTTGTAGGGTAACTTATTTTAATATGTTAGAGCTTAAAGAAATTAAAAATAATTTAAATTCAATTTCTTTATTAAAAAATATAAATATAAAATCATTATCATATAAAAAAATTCATTATGAAATGTACTATTATGGAAATTTAAAAATACTTTCTAATCTTTTTCAATTAAATAAACTTAAAATAAATGATATTAATAGTGATTGTACAATAAAATTGAAATGACTAAACAAGAAAGCTTTAGTTACAAATTTAACATTGATTTTAACGAGCTAAATTTTTTTGTTAATCAAACAAATATTTACGCTTTTAATGGTATAATCAAAAATGATAACAGATTAGCATTTCTCTATGGTCCTAGTAAATCTGGTAAATCTTTCCTTTCACAAATTTGGTTAAAAAGAAATAATGGTATTCAATTGCAGAACAATTTTGAGTTATTAGTAAATAGTAATAAAAACTTGTTAATTGACGATTTTTTATCTTTTAGTGAGGAAAAAATTTTTCATATTGTAAACAATTGCATTTTAAATAAAACAAAATTACTTATTACTTCAAACAAAAAGATTAATGATATTGATTTTCAATTTGATGATTTATCATCTCGTTTAAAAACATTTTCTAATTATGTAATAAATCAACCTAATGATGAAATGCTTCTAGCTATATTAACTAAATTACTAACAGATAAACAATTTATCATAAATTCTAAAGATATCTTTGAATATATTTTAAGAAGGGTTGATAGAAGCTATGAAGGTATTCATGAAATAGTCAATAAGCTTGACATATTATCTCTAGAAAAAAAAAGGCAATTAACAATACCATTAATAAAAGAAATACTATAGATGGATCAAAAATATGAATAAATATAGATCTCATTTATGTTCAGATTTATCAATTAATAATTTAGGTGAAAAGGTTATTTTATCTGGGTGGGCAGATACAATTAGAGATCATGGTAACTTATTATTTATTGATTTAAGAGATAATTATGGAATTACACAGTGTGTAATTGATGGAACACACTCTCTATTTGAAGAAATAGGTAAATTAAGTAATGAAAGTGTTTTAACAATTAGAGGTGAAGTTGTTAAAAGATCTGAAGAGACAATAAACAAGAATCTTCAAACGGGAGAGATTGAAATACAAATTGAAAATTACAAAATTTTATCAAAATCTGAAATTCTTCCCTTACCTGTTAATTCTGATATCGAATATGGGGAAGAAATTAGATTAAAATATAGATTTTTAGATTTAAGAAGAAATAAATTACACAAAAACATTATATTAAGAAGTAAAATAATATCTGACATTAGAAAGAAAATGATAGATAGAAATTTTATTGAATTTCAAACTCCCATTCTTACTTCATCGTCTCCAGAAGGAGCTAGAGATTATTTAGTCCCATCTAGAATACATCAGGGTAAATTCTATGCTCTTCCTCAAGCACCTCAGCAATTTAAACAATTATTAATGATTGCAGGTTTTGATAAATATTTTCAAATTGCACCATGTTTTAGAGATGAAGACAGTAGAGCGGATCGTTCTCCCGGTGAATTCTATCAACTAGACTTTGAGATGAGTTTTGTAACTCAAGAAGATGTATTTGACGCTATTGAGCCAGTTTTATTTGAAATATTTGATGAAAATAAGAAAAATAATGAAATTAAGGTAAGTCCGTATCCATTTAGGAGAATACCTTATATGGAGTCGATGGAAGTTTTCGGTTCTGATAAGCCTGATTTACGAAATCCACTTGTTATAGATGATTATACAAATGTATTTAAAGGTTCAAATTTTAAAATATTTAGTAATCAAATAGAAAAAGGCTCAGTTGTTAAGGGAATAATTGTTAAAAATACTGGCGATCAACCTAGAAGTTTTTTTGATAAATTAAACAATTGGGCAAAAGAAGAAGGTGCAGCTGGATTAGGCTATATTTCATTTATAGAAAATAGTTTTAAAGGTCCTATTGCAAAGAATTTAAATGAAGATCAATTATTATTATTAAAACTTGAAGAAAATGACTCTATATTTTTCATATGTGATAAATTAAAAGAGGCACAATTATTTTCTGGTAAAGTAAGAGAAAGAATTTGTAATGATTTAAATTTACTAAATAAAAATTCTTTTGAATTTTGTTGGATAGTTGATTTCCCAATGTATGAAATTGATGAAAAAACTAATAAAATACAATTTAGCCATAATCCTTTTTCAATGCCTCAAGGTGAGATGGAAGCTTTAGAAAAAAAAGATCCTCTCGATATAAAAGCGTTTCAATATGATATTGTATGTAATGGTGTAGAGTTATCTTCTGGCGCAATTAGAAATCATAAACCAGAAATTATGTATAAAGCCTTTGATATAGCTGGATATTCTAAAGAAGATTTAGAAGAAAAATTTTCAGGGATGCTCAATGCTTTAAAATTTGGAGCACCGCCTCACGGCGGCAGTGCACCAGGTATTGATAGAATTGTTATGTTACTTGCTGATGAGCCAAATATTAGAGAAGTAATTGCATTTCCAATGAATCAACAAGCTATGGATTTAATGATGGACGCCCCTGCAAGTATCGATAAACAACGACTAGAAGAATTAGGTATTAAATTAATAGATAAAAATTAATCCCGTTCCAAAAATCGCAATAATTGTTCCCACCCATGCACCAAAAGAAGGGATTTTTTTTGTTAATATCCACAAAAGAAATAATATCATTATTGGACTAGTTGAAGATAAAGTTGCAACAATACCTGCATCAGCTTTTTGTAATGCGATTAAAAGTAAACTCATACCTAAGGCCATTCCTAAAAAGCCACTAAGAATTGATTGGTAAATAATTTTTGCTGTAAGATTAACTTTTGTATTAAAAACTTCATAATTTAAAAAAAATGTAAATGATAAAAAAATACATGAAATAGTAGTTCTAATTGCTGCTGAAGCTATAGGATCTGCTCCATCTGATAATATAGGTTTCATCATAACCAATCCAATTGCTTGGCATAAAGCTGCTCCAATGGATAAAATAATTCCTATATAAAGTGAACCTTCTACTTTTTCCCATCTATGCTCAGATCCTTTTTTATCTCCATAGGAAATTGCAAAAACAACACCAAAAAACACAACAAAACATCCAATAATACTAATAGTTGAAGCAAGTTCATTTAGAAAAAAAATATTGATTACTACAGTAAAAGGAGCAGCTAATGAAAATAAAATATTATTTCTTCTTGGCCCAATTTTTTGCAAAGCAATAAACAATAAAGTATCACCTAAAAATATCCCTACAATTCCTGAAATAATAATAATAGTTAAGTAATCAATACTAATTGTATTCCAAGTATTTATATAAAATGTATAAGTAATTAACATTATTGATACAAAAAATAATCTAAGACGATTAAAGGCCAAACCTCCAATAGTTCTTGTAACATCTGCTGATACTAAAGATGCTACTGCCCAACAAAGTGCAGCAGTCATTGCAATAAAGTAATAATAGATCATATTATTTATTAAAATAAACTTAAAATAAATTTAATAGGTATTGATAAATACTCACCTAAGAGATGTTCTTGTAATGCAAATCTTTTAATTAATCCTGTAGCTCTTAATATTGCATATATTACTAAAGCCCATAAATAAATTCCAAAAATAAAATTTATGTATGATATTATTTTTTTAAATTTGTTATAATAATTCATATGAAACCTAAATATTGGAATAAAGGTAAAATTTATCTATCAAATAAAGATAAAGTTTTGAAGAAATTAATTCAAACTTATAGGAATGAATATTTAAATCTAAATTCTAATTATTTTCATTCATTAATTAATTCAATAATTGGCCAACAAATATCAGTATCTGCAGCTGATTCGATGAAAACTAAATTTTTTAAACTTAAAAGCAATATAACACCACAAACTGTATCTAAATTACGTACTACAGATTTACGAAAATGCGGTCTATCAAGACAAAAAATTTTGTATATTAGAAATATTTCTAAATTTTTTTTACAAAACAAGAAATTCATTAAAAATATAAATAAATCTTCTGAAGAAGAAATTTATAATAATTTAATTGAAATAAAAGGAGTAGGGAATTGGACTATTCATATGTTTTTAATGTTTAGTTATGGAAGTTCAAATATTTTTCCAACAGGTGATTTAGGGTTTTTAAAAGCTATTTCAAAACTTTATAAGGTTCAACTTCCTATAAGTGAAAGAAAACTTAAGTTGCTTTATAAAAAATGGAGTCCATATAGTTCACAAGCCACATGGTATTTATGGAGATCATTAGACCCGATTCCAGTTAATTATTGATATTTGCTCCTTGCTCAATCCAAACTTTTAATATCTCTCTTTCATTTTTTGTAATACCAGTAAGATTATTTGGAGGCATAATTTCAGCATCAATAGCCTGAGCTTTTATTAATTTAATATTATTTTCAATATCTTGAGCTGTGTCATATACAACTCCTTTTGGTGCTGCTTCAACACCTTCAAAAGTTGGGTATTTGGCATGACATGTTCCACATCTGTATTTAATTATATTTTGTACTTCATTGAAACTGACTAATTCTAAAGAAAGAGATGCATTTGCATCTTTTTTTTCAAATATTGAAAGACTACTTAAAGTCATTAAAAAAAACATGATTAAACCAGCTGATGGTAAAATCCAAAATTTATATTGTTTTTTATTTCTTAAATTAAAGTAATGGCGAGTTAAAATGCCAGCTATTGATATAACAGCTAAAATTAACCAATTATTAACTGCCCCATATGTAAAAGAAAAATGTGAACTAATCATGATAAATAAAACAGGTAGTGTGAAATAATTATTATGAATTGATCTGTTTTTTGCTTCTAATGAAAGATTTAAATTTGGCTTTTGTTTGTTTTCAGCTGATGAAACAAGATTTCTTTGTGCAGGAATAATTACTCTAAAAACATTAGCCGCCATAATGGTGCCAATAATTGCTCCAACATGTATGTATGCAGCTCTTGATCCATAAATTTGGGTTAAAAAATAACTTAATAATACAAATAATAAAACACCAGTTGCAATCAAAGTTTGTTCATTATCTTTTAAAACATTTTTACAAAGATAATCATATAGAAGCCAAGATCCTATAAGTAAGAATATAGATATTAAAATCGCTTGAAAGGGTGTTAATATAATACCGCTTGCTCCCAACATCATAGAGCTTGCATTTAAATAATAAACTAAAATAAGTAATACAAAACCACTTATCCAAGTTGCATATGCTTCCCATTTAAACCAATGAAGAACTTTTGGAAGTTTTTTAGGAGGTCCTTTTAATTTTTCAATTCTATAAAACCCGCCTGAATGAACAGACCATAAATAACCGTCAAGGTGTTTAAAATCTGGATCATCTCTTTCCAGTCTACTATCCAGCCAATTAAAGTAAAATGATGTTCCAATCCATGCTACACCAACAATTATATGAACCCACCTAACAATTAAATGTAGCCACTCAGAATATACTGCAAATAAAGTTTCTGTTGGAACACCTAAATTATAAAAAGCTGCAGTAAAAGCTATAACTATTGTAGTTGCAATTACAATATAGAGCCTTTGTTCTTTAGATTTTAAACCTGAAAATGCCCCAAGGATAAAAAATAATAATAATCCTAATAATGCTGATGCTGGTAGTGACAAAAGTAAATTATGAAAAAAGGTTTGGAAGTCATAAGATTGAACTGGTGCTACAATTTTAAGAAAAAATTCCATATTAATATCTTATTTTATTTTCTTCTTTTTCCCAAATATTAAATGCTTTTATTGCCTCGTCACGTGATAATTGACTGATAGGAATTTTTCTCTCTTTCATTTCTAGTGATAGCTCATCATAAATAAACTTGTCATCAAATTTAATATTTGCAGCATCTTCTCTAGAGTTACCATAATATACTTTATCTATATGTGACCAATATATCGCACTCAAGCACATAGGACATGGTTCACAACTGGAATATAATTCACAACCTTCTAAGTTAAAGGTATTTAATTTTTGACAAGCATTTCTAATAGCAACAATTTCAGCATGAGCAGTAGGATCATTGTTAAATGTTACTCTATTTACTCCCTCTGCAATAATTTCATTTTCTTTTACAATAACACATCCAAAAGGACCTCCATTATTTTTGATATTTTCAATTGAAAGTAAAATAGCTCTTTTCATAAAATCTATGTTTGTCATATAATTTCTTTAATTTTATTATTTGATAAATGTTTTAAGCTATTTTTTATTGATATTATTCTTGTAATTATTGAGAAAGCTATTTCATTCGGATCTTTTGAATTACCAATATCAATTCCAATCGGACACTCAATTTTATCAACTATTGATTTATTGTGACCATTATCAATCAATCTTTTATAAAACCTTTTTTTCTTTGTAAGAGATCCAATTAAACCAACAAAAGTATTATTTTTTTTCAAAATTTCATTTAATATTTTTAAGTCATAATCATGACTGTGAGTTAAGACTATAAAATAAGAATTATCTTCTAGTTTTGATACAATCTCCCAAGGTTTTTTTGAAAGTAAATAATTTATATCTTTGATATTTGTCATTTTTAAATAATCTTCTCTTGAATCAATTATAAAAGTATTAAAATTAATATTTTCTAATTTAGAAATTAATGCTTGACCAATATGTCCTGATCCAAAGATATATAAGTTAGGTTTAACATTATTAACAATATATTCATCTTTTAGTGCATCTTTGGAATTATCATGTAAAGTTAATTTAACTTGTACGTATCCACCACAACATTGTCCAATTCCTGGTCCAAGCGGAATATTCATTACTTTATTAGCTATATTTTTATCTATTAATTTTTTTGCTTCATCTATAACTAAATATTCTAAGTTTCCGCCACCTATAGTTCCAAAGATAGTATCAGTTGAGATTAATATTATATCATCTAAACTATTGGGCGATGATCCTTTAACTTCAATAATTTTAGCTTTAACTATTTTACTGTTAAAACTTATATTTTTACTTAACTTTTTAAGGTACATATTAGTTCAAACTTTTTAATATATTTTCAGCAGTAGCAGGTGCGATTAATTTTTCAGAATTTTTTCCTTTATTAGCATTACATACTGCGTCCTTTAGTGCGATAAAACTTGAAATTGCTAGCATAAATGGTGGCTCTCCAACAGCTTTAGAGCGATTAATAACCTTTTCTTTATTAAAACCACGATCATATATTTCAACATTAAATTTAAATGGTGTTTCACCGGCAGTAGGTATTTTGTAAGTAGAAGGACTATGAGTTGTTAGAACTCCATTTGATTTCCAAGATACTTCTTCAGTTGTGAGCCAACCTAATCCTTGAATATAGCCACCCTCAATTTGCCCTTTATCAATTCTCTTATTTATAGAATTGCCAACATCATGAATTATATCTACTTGAAGTATTTTATTTTCACCAGTTAATTTATCAATGATTACTTCTGTTACCGCTGCGCCATAAGTAAAATACAAGAACGGCCTTCCTTGAAGTGTTTTTGTATTTACATTAATTTTGTCAGTTTTATAGAAACCTGAAGATGACAATGGAATTCTATTTAAGTAAGCAGTATTTACCAATTCTTTAAAAGATATTTTTCTTTTATCAAAATAAACAAAATTATTTCCATATTTTATTTTGCTATTTGTTTTAAAATAAACATAGATAAATTCATTTAGACCTGATTTGATATTATTTATTGCATTAACAATTGCTGCTCCATTTATATCAGTTGTAGCTGATGCTGCACTTGCTGATGTGTTAGGCACTTTTTCTGTATCCGTTGAAGAGATTTTTATATTTTCGTAATTAAGGCCAAATTCATTTGAAGCCACCAAAGCAAGTTTCGTCATTAATCCTTGGCCCATTTCAATTCCTCCATGATTTAAATGAATGGATCCATCAGTGTAGATATGAACTAAGGCACCACCTTGGTTTAAATGAGTAGTTGTAAATGATATTCCAAACTTTACAGGTGTTATTGCTATTCCTTTTTTTAGAACTTTATTTCTTTTATTAAATTTATTAATTTCTGCTTTTCTTTTTTTGTAATTAGACTTCTTAATTAGTCTATTAAAAATATCTTCAATCACATTGTCAGTAATTCTCATCCCATAATGAGTAGTATTTTTAATTTTATCTTTATAAAAATTAACTTTTCTTATTTCACTTGCTTCTAGTTTTAATTTTTGAGAAATATTTTCAATTATATTTTCAATACAAAACATTCCTTGAGGTCCACCAAATCCGCGAAAAGCAGTGTTAGAAACAGTATTTGTTTTACATCTATACGAATTAATTTCTATATTTGGTATGTAGTATGCATTATCGATATGATAAATGGCTCTATCATTTATAGCTCCTGATAAATCTGGAGAGATACCACATCTCGAAGCCATTATTAATTTTAGAGCAAGTATTTCGCCATTATTATTAAAACCTACTTCATAATCAAATAAAAAATCATGTCTTTTTCCAGTCATGATCATATCATCATCTCTGTCAACTCTTAGTTTTACTGGTTTAGATAATTTTTTTGCTGCAATACTTGTAATAGCTGCAAATAAAAAAGATTGTGTTTCTTTTCCACCAAAACCACCACCAATTCTTCTTACTATTACATGGATACTATTATAATTTTGTTTTAGCACCTTACCAATAATTTGCTGTGTTTCTGATGGATGTTGTGTTGAAGAATAAACTAAAAAATTATTATCTTCTTGAGGAATAGTCATTGCAATTTGACCTTCTAAATAAAAATGATCTTGACCCCCTGAATATAATTTACCTTTTAAAAAGTTGTCTGATTTTTTAAATCCATCTTTTATATTTCCTCTAGTTAGATACTTCGGTTTTAAAACAAATGATTTTTTCTTTAATGCTTCTTCAATTGAAACGATCGGTTTAGATATTTTTAAGTCTATTTTTACTTTTAATGCAGCTTTTTTTGCTAAATTATTAGTTTTTGCTATAACTGCAAAAATTGGTTGTCCATAGTATTCAATATTTTTTGAAGTAAATATTTTATCCCCTTTAAATATTGGCCCAACATCATTTATACCTTCAATATCTTTTTCAGTTATAATGTCTACTACACCTTCTGAAGATAAAACATCTTTATAATCAATTTTTTTTATTACTCCTTTACTACAATTACTGTATCCAATTACTGCGTGAAGTAGATTTTTAGGTTCTGATATATCATCAGTATAAATTGCTTTTCCAGTAACATGTTTTACTGCACTTTCATGTTCAATATTTTTTGTAAATATTTTATCCATTAATATAACGTTGATTTAATATTGTTATTTTCATTTAAAAACCTCTCTAAAAGGTTTTGACTAATTTTAGTTCTATAATTTTTTGACGCTCTCATATCATCTATTGGATCAAATTCTTTTTTTATAATTTTCTTTGCTTCATTAATATTTTCTTCATTAAATATTTTATTTAATAAAAATTTTTGAGCTTTTTCAGCTATTTTTGGAGTTTCTGCCAAACCTCCACAAACAATTTTTATTTCCTTAATAATATTTTTTTCAATTCTAGCATTTATAGCCATGAAAACAGAGCTTATATCATCATCAATTCTTTTTGAAATTTTATAACATTTAAGAATATTTTTTTTATAGATGGGTATTATAATTTCTTTAATTATTTCATTATGCTTCAATTTTGTTTTTCTATAACTGAGAAAATAATTATCCAATAGTAAAGTTTTTTTAACTTTTCCTTGAATTATAATTTTACTATTGAGAGCAATTAATACAGGCAAACTATCACCTATAGGAGATGCGCTTCCAATGTTACCTCCAAGAGATGCAGTATTTCTTATTTGCTCAGAACCGTATCTTTCAAACATTTTAGCAAATGTTGGATAAATATTTTCTAAAATTGGTAAAATATCATTTATGGGAGTAGCAGATCCAATGTGTAAATTGTTGTTTTTATTTTTAATATAATTTAAATCTTTATTTGACCCTAAATAAAAAATATTTTTTAAATCTTTTCTTTTTTTTGTTACTTCAAGAGCTAGATCTGTACCCCCAACTAGTAAATGTCCATTACTAATCTTTTGATAGTCTTTTATTAGAGAATTTAAATTATAATGGATGAAAAACTTAGAACCATTTTTTTTAATAACAGTATCAGTTTTCTTAATTGATTTTAATAATCTAATAACTTTACTTTTTGAATACTTATCACTTTTATAGCTATACATATTCTTAATTGCATTTTTAATTGGAAGATAACCTGTGCATCTACATAAATTTCCAGAAAGAAATTTATCAATATTTTCTTCTGTTGGTTTTATTTTATTTTCATACATATTGTACATTGACATGATAATACCTGGTGTACAAAAACCACATTGAGATCCGTCACTATCAATCATTGATTGTTGAACAGGATGAAATTTATTTTTTTGTATATGCTCAACTGTTATTAATTGTTTACCATGCAGAGAATACAAAAAAGTAATACACGTGTTTATACTTTTATAAGAAATTTTATTTTCTTTTAATTCTCCTACAACTGCAGTACATGCTCCACAATCACCAGATGCACAACCTTCTTTTGTTCCAGTTAACTCATGATTATTACGAAGATAATTTAGTACCGTTGTATTTGTGTCTAAATCTTTGATAGATATTTTTTCTTCATTAAGAAGAAAATCGATATGCTCTCTAGACACTAGCTTCCTCTATATGTTGAATAACTCCACGGGGTAATAAGAAGAGGAACATGGTAGTGCTCTTCTTTGTTAATTCCAAATCTAATTATTACGTCATCAAGAAAGAATGGTTTATGAAGATTTGTAAATTCCTTAAAATAACTCCCGCAAAGAAATAATAACTCATATTTTCCAAGTATAAAATTCTCTTTACCTAATATAGGTTCATCACACCTGCCATCTTCATTGAGAGTGAAATTTGAAATTTTAACTTTATTTTCACCATCAATTTTAAAAAGAGACCCTTTTATACCAGAACCAGGCTTACCATTATAGGTATCCAAAACATGAGTAGTTAAATATCCTTTAGACATAATAATTATTCGTTTATACAGTATTTAACTAAATATTAAATCAAGCATTTTTATGAAAGACGACAGAAATTATATAGGTTACGGAAATAATGACTCTAACTTTTATTGGCCTAACAAATCAAAACTCGCTCTTCAATTTGTTCTAAATTATGAGGAAGGTGCTGAAAATTCAATATTGAATGGCGATGAAGGATCAGAAACTTTTTTATCTGAAATAATTAATGCGAAGCAAATAATAGCTGCCAGAAATATGAATATGGAATCAATTTATGAATATGGCTCAAGAAGAGGTTTTTGGAGAATACATAATGAGTTTGAAAAAAGAAAATTACCTCTAACCATATTTGGTGTTGGTATGGCTTTAGAAAAAAACCCTGATGTTTGTGAACAAATAATTAAATCAAAGTATGAAGTAGCTAGCCATGGTTATAGATGGATAGACTATCAAAATATAACTGAGGAGGTTGAAAAAGAACATACCATAAAATGTAACAACATTATTAAGGATATTTTTGGATATTTTCCTTTTGGTTGGTATACTGGTAGAACAAGTCCAAATACAAGAAATATAATTTTAGATAATACAAATATTATTTATGATAGTGACTCATATGCTGATGATTTACCCTATTGGATAAAAGTAAAAAATAAAAAACATCTTATTATTCCATACACTCTAGATAATAATGATATGAGATTCTCTACCTTACAAGGTTTTAACACAGGTGAAGATTTTTATAATTACTTAAAAAACTCATTTGATACATTATACAGAGAAGCAAATGAGCTCAATAAACCTAAAATGATGAGTGTGGGTTTACATTGTCGATTAATAGCAAGGCCAGGAAGATTTATGTCTTTGGTAAAATTTTTGAATTATATTTCTGCTTATAATGACATTTGGATTTGTAAAAGAGAGGAAATTGCCAATCACTGGTATGAAAATTTTAGTGATGAAAATTAAAGATATAAATAATTATAATTCTGAAAAGTTTATTGCTTGTTTTAAAAATATTTATGAAGAATCTAAATTTATAACAGAACATGCTGATAAAAAACGACCATTTAAAAATAAAAAAGAAATGGTATTAGTGTTTTTGGAATTATTTGATAACTTAGATGAAGAAACTAAAATAAATATAATTAAAAAACATCCTGATCTTGCCGATAAAATAAAAATAAATAAAGGTTTGTCTGAACTATCTAATGAAGAACAAACTAGATCTGGTTTAAAAGATTGTTCAGAAGAAGAATTTAACATATTTAATGACTTAAATACTAGATTTAAAAATAAATTTAATATTCCATTTATTTTTGCAGTTAGAAATAAAAATAAGAATGAAATTATAACAGAGTTTAAAAATAGATTAGAAAATAATGATTTAAGCTTAGAAATAAAAACTTCAATATCGCAAGTAAAAGAAATTGCTAAATTAAGATTAACAGAATTAATTAATGAATAAGAAATACATTCAAAAAAATTATATAAATTTATGTAGTAAGGTTTTAGGTACAAAAATTCATAGTTTTTCTGATCAGTTTTTTGGATCAGCATCCAGATTGCTTAAAGATGATCAGCCAATTTTTAAAGAAGGGGTATATGATAAAAATGGGAAGTGGATGGATGGATGGGAAACAAGAAGAAAAAGAATTAAAGGAAATGATTATGTTACTATTAAATTAGGTCTTCCTGGTAAAATTAATTTTGCTGAAATAGATACAAGCTATTTTAATGGTAACCAACCTGAATACGCAAGCATTGATGCTTGTTATTTTGAAAAAAATAAATTTAATTGGGTAAATATTTTATCAAAAAAAAAACTTAAACCAAATTATCTTCATGGTTTTAAAACTAAGAAGAATAAAAAAGTTTTTAATTTCGTAAGGTTGAATATTTATCCAGATGGAGGAGTTGCAAGATTAAAATTATTAGGAAATTTAGATGTATCTAAATTAAAATTTCCAAATAAAAAATTTGATTTACTTAGTGTCCTTAATGGATCAAAAATTGTTGCATGTAGCGATGAACATTTTGGAAGGGCAGAAAATTTATTACTTCCATTTAAATCTAAAAATATGGGCAATGGTTGGGAAACTAAAAGAAGAAGAGGATCAGGATATGATTGGGTTATAATTAAACTTGGAAAACCTGGTTTAATTGAAAAGTTTAATATTGAAACTCATTATTTTAAAGGTAATTATCCTTCTCATTGCTCAGTTCAAGGTCTTTATTCAATAAAAAATATAAATGTAAGCAAATTAATAAATGAAAGCAAAAATTGGAAATATTTAATAAAAAATAAAAGTCTTAAAGCTAATTCATCATTAAAAATTAATTCGACTAAACACATTAAAAAAATAAATTATTTGAAGTTAAATATTTATCCTGACGGTGGCATTTCACGGATTAGAGCAATTGGAAAGTTTTTGTGAAATATAAGATAAAGAATATTAGTAAAGAAAATTTTAAAAATTACGGTGATTTAATTACAACATCTAATAAAAATTATGAAAGTATTAATAAAAATACAACTGATAGTTTTTTTGATTTAGCAAATATTCAAATAATTGGTGATGACAAAAGGTCTAGATTAAATATTTTCCATGCAAAGAAAAGAAACTTTCCATTAAAAATTAACATGTTGGAAAATCACCCCTACAGCTCTCAAGTATTTCTTCCTTTTAATGCTACAGGGTTTTTAGTTTTAGTTGCTCCAATAGGTGGCAAACCTAAAATTGATTTAATTGAAATATTCAAAGTAAGTGGTGGTGATGGTATAAATTTTAATCCAAAAGTATGGCATTTTCCTCTAATATCTCTTGAGAATGAAAAATATATTACTATTGATAAAAAAGATGCTGATAATAATATTGAGATTTATAATTTTGCACAATCAGAAATATTTGAATTAAAATATGAGTGATACAATATTAAATATAGAAAATATTACAAAATCTTTTCCAAGAGTAGTTGCAAACAAAAAGGTTACTTTTGATATTAAAAAAAATGCAGTTCATGCAATTTTAGGAGAAAATGGAGCAGGGAAATCTACTTTGGTAAAAATTCTATACGGCCTGTTAGAACCAGATGAAGGAAACATTAAATTAAATAATAAGGATTTTAAAGTAAATTCCCCAGCAGAAGCAAGAAAACAAGGAATAGGAATGGTATTTCAGCATTTTTCTTTATTTGATTCTTTATCAGTAAAAGAAAATTTAATTTTAGGAATTGATGAAAAGATGTCTTATTCAGATTTAGAAGATAAGCTAAAAAATATAAGCTCAAGATATAATCTTCCCTTAGATTTAGCTGCTCCAATTACTGCTTTATCAGCTGGAGAAAAACAACGTGTAGAAATTGTAAGAATTTTATTACAAGACCCTCAGATACTTATTATGGATGAACCAACTTCAGTCTTAACACCACAAGAAGTTGATAGTTTGTTTGTAACGTTAAATGCACTCGTCAAAGAAGGTCGTACGATATTATATATCACTCATAAACTCGAAGAAGTAATATCAATATGTGACACAGTTACAATAATGAGAAGTGGTGAAATTATAGACACTTCAAGCACTTCTAATCAAACAGCAAAAACACTGGCAACAAAAATGCTAGGACAAAAATTAGATGATTTAAAAACTAATTATGAGCATATAAAAGATGAAGTAAACTTTGAAGTAAAAAATATCTCATGTGATTTTAATGATCCATTTTTAACAGACCTTAAAAATCTTTCATTTCAAGTTAGAGTGGGTGAAATTTATGGTATTGCTGGTGTTGCTGGTAATGGACAATCAGAATTAATGGACATTTTAACAGGAGAAAATATAAATATTAAATCTGGATCAATTACTTTTGATAATAAAAAAATTGAAAAGTATGGGCCGCAAAAAAGAAGAAATTTATCTATTTCGTTTGTTCCTGAGAATAGATTAGGTCATAGTGCAGTTCCTGAGTTAAGTTTGTCTGAAAATATTCTTTTAAGTCAATTCCCAAAAAATAATTTTATTAAAAATGGTATAATATTGAAAAATAACGTTGACGATTTTGCCAATAATGTAATTAATGAATTTAAAGTTATTAGTCCAGGGAATGACGCCAAAGCATCAAGTTTATCTGGAGGAAATTTACAAAAATACGTCATTGGTAGAGAAATATCATCTAAGCCAAAAATATTAATTATTTCACATCCAACTTGGGGCATAGATGCCGGTGCTGAGCATTCTATCAGAGAGTCTTTGATAGAATTATCTCAAAATGGCACATCAATAATTGTTATTTCTCAAGATTTAGATGAATTAATTGAAATTACTCATAAAATATCTGTTATCTATGATGGAAAATTATCCAAACCTTTTAGAACTAGTGAAGTAGAAATAGAAAAATTAGGATTATTGATGGGTGGAAAAAATGAATAGTTTATTTCCTTCTATAGTGTCTCGCTCACAGAGTTCGGGTCTAATGAATTTTTTTGTTCCCATAATATCTATTGTTTTAACCTTAATTACAGGTTCAATTATTTTTATTCTTCTTGGTTTTGATCCAGTTTATGCATTGTATACGTTTTTTATTTCACCTATTTCTTCTACCTACGGTATTTCTGAATTGTTTGTAAAAGCAACCCCTTTAGCCTTAATTGCAATTGGTCTCTCATATTGTTTTAAGAATAATATTTATAATATTGGAGCTGAAGGACAACTTACAATGGGAGCAATTTTTGGTGGAGGTATTGGAATATTATTTCATGATACAAATGCTTTTTGGTTATTACCATTAATGATTTTTGCTGGAGCAATTGGAGGCGCATTGTGGGGTTTAATACCAGCTATTTTAAAAACAAAATTTAATACAAATGAAATTTTAACAAGTTTAATGTTAGTTTATGTTGCTTTATTTATTTTAGATTATTTAGTAGTGGGACCTTGGAAAGATCCATTTGGTTATAGTTTTCCTAAATCAAGACCATTTAGTGAATCTGGAAGAATGCCACTATTATTTGATGGTTTAAGGGTGCACTTTGGATTAATTATAACTCTATTTTTAATTTTTGTATCTTGGTTTGTATTTTCAAAAACTATTTTTGGCTTTCAATTAAAAGTATCTGGTTATAGTGCCAAAGCTGCAAGATATGCTGGTTTTAATCAAACAACTTTAGTTTTTTTTGCTTTTGCAATTTGTGGTGCTTTTGCAGGTATTGCAGGTTTAGCCGAAGTATCTGGTCCAATTGGATTATTATATAGAGATATTTCTCCAAATTATGGATTTACTGCAATTATTGTTGCTTTTTTAGGTAGACTTCACCCAATTGGTATTATTTTTGCTTCTTTAGTTATCGCTCTTACATATCTTGGTGCTGAAGACGCACAATTGTTTTTACAAATACCTTCAGCAGTAGGTTTTATATTTCAGGGTTTGGTTTTATTTTATTTATTAGGTGCAGAATTACTAATTAACTATAAATTAACTTACAAAAAATTATTATGAATTTAGATTTAATACTTGGAATATTACAAATTGTTTTAATTGCAACAACACCTCTTGTTTTTGCTGGTATAGGTGAGTTAGTTACAGAAAAATCTGGAGTATTAAATTTAGGTGTAGAAGGAATGATGTTGGTAGGAGCAGTGTCTGCTTTTATTATCTTAGTAATTACTGGAAGTTATTTTTTAGCTTTTTTTGTATCTATATTATCAGGAATTATCATGTCTGGTTTATTTGCTTTTCTAGTTCTATTTTTAATGTCAAATCAAATTGCTACAGGATTAGCATTAACTATTTTTGGAATAGGCCTCAGTTCGATGCTTGGCAAACAATATATTGGAACACCAATTGATGGTTTGTCACCATGGTTTTTTGTCATATTTTCTTTCTTAATTGTCTTTTTGGTTAGTTATTTTTTTTATAAAACTAAAGCTGGTTTGATTTTAAGAGCAGTAGGGGAATCTCATAATTCTGCACATGCATTAGGATATAGCGTTATTAAAATTAGATTTTTATCAATTTTATTTGGAGGTTCTATGTGTGCTCTTGCTGGATCATATATTTCAATTTGTTATGCTCCTATGTGGCAAGAAGGCATGACAGCTGGACGTGGATGGATAGCGTTGGCGCTAGTTGTATTTGCAACTTGGAAACCAGAAAGAGTGCTTATTGGAGCTTATATATTTGGGGGTGTTACTATTCTTCAAATGAATCTTCAGGCTTTAGGTTTAAGATTTCCTGGACAGTTTTTCAGTATGGCGCCATATGTTGCAACTATTATAGTTTTAGTATTAATTTCTAGTAATAAATTAAGAATAAAACTTAGTGCACCAGCTTCATTAACTATCCCTTTTTATAAAGGCAGATAAATATCCACTTCTTTTTTTCTATAATCATATAGATTTATTGATCAAACCTATTTGTATATATTAAATATATCTTTGAGTAATCGTTATATTAGCAGGTGAGGTTAAAATGATTAGAATAATAACTTTTTTATCTACTTTTTTGGTATTTGCATTTGGTTCAGCATATGCAGACCCTAAAAAAGTTGGATTTATATACATAGGTCCTCCAGGCGATCATGGTTGGACATATATGCACGATGTAGGTAGAAAATATATGGAGAGCCAACTTGGTGACTCTATTACTACTACTTATCTTGAAAATATTCCTGAAAACGCAGATGCAGTGAGAGCAATCCGAAAACTAGCAGACTCAGGACATGATTTAATATTTACAACGTCTTTCAACTATATGGATCAGACACATGAAGTAGCTAAGGATTTTCCTGATATAAAATTTGAACATGCTACTGGTTATATTCAAGCAGATAACGTTGCTACGTATTCAGCTAGATTTTACGAAGGGAGAATGATTGAAGGGCATATTGCTGGCCATATGACTGAAACTAATACTATTGGTTATATAGCTTCATTTCCTATTCCTGAAGTTGTAAGAGGAATTAATGCATTTTATTTAGCGGCTTCAAAAGTAAATCCAGATATCAAAATGAAAATTATTTGGGTATTTACTTGGTACGACCCAGGTAAAGAAGCTGATGCAGCTAATACATTAATTAATCAAGGAGCTGATATAATTGTTCAGCATACTGATACATATGCTCCTTGCCAAGCTGCTCAAAAAGCGGGTGTTTATGCATTTGGTCAAGCTTCAAACCAAGAAGAATTTTGTCCTGATGCACATTTAACTTCAATTGAAGATATTTGGGGCCCTTACTATGCTGAAAGAGCAAAAGCTGTTGTGGACGGCACTTGGTCTTCTGGTGATACTTGGGATGGTATGGATAAAGGTATGGTTATAATGTCACCATATAATACTAAACTTATGCCAGCAAGTTTAATTCAAGAAGCAGTAAATATGGAAGTTGGAATTAAAGATGGAACTATTCATCCTTTCACGGGTCCAATTTACAATCAAGCTGGTGAGCTTGTGGTTCCTGAAGGTGAAGTAGCGCCTGATGGAATGTTACTTGGAATGAACTTTTATGTTCAAGGCATTGACGGCGAAGTACCACAATAATTAAAATCCTAATAACCCTCTCTCTTTTAAAGGGAGAGGTTTAATTCATAATTTCAAAGGAAGATTTATGTCTGATTTACACATTAGTTGGGACGAATATAGAAGTAAAACAGAAGATTTAGCAAAACAAATTCATAAGGATGGATGGCAATTTAATCAGGTTGTATGCATCGCAAAAGGAGGTATGAGGGTAGGGGATGTAATGGCAAGAATCTTCGATGTTCCTTTAGCAATTCTTTCTGTTGAGTCATATAAAGGTGAGGGGATAAAAAATAAAAGAGGCGCAATCACATTTTCAAGAGATTTAGCAAAAACAAGCCCTAACATTGGATCAAAAGTTTTAATAGTAGATGATTTGGCAGACTCAGGAATTACTCTTAAAAAAAGTATTGATTGGTTAAATCATACTTATGGTTTTTATATAGATGAACCAATAAGAACTGGAGTTTTGTTTTATAAATCAGTATCTTCGTTTAAACCAAATTATTATGTTGATTATTTAGAAGATTCTCCTTGGATACATATGCCTTATGAGGTTTATGAAACTATGAAACCAGAAGAACTTGGTTAAAAAATTGAAGTAATTTCCTCAAACTTTTTCTTTTGTTTTGCAAACTTTGGAACTTTTACATCTTTATGTGGTCGTCCGACAATAAGTAAAACAAATGGTTTTTCATTACTAGGTCTTTTCAAAATTTTATTAAGAAATGTCATTGGACTTGGCGTGTGTGTTAACATTGCCAAGCCAGAAAAATGTAAACAAGTAATTAATATACCAGTAGCTATACCGACAGACTCTTTTACATAATAATTTTTTATTTTTTTATTTTTTGAAACTGAAAATTTTTTCTCAAATATAGCTATTAAATAAGGTGCATTTTCAATAAATTTTTTATTTTCATCAGTTCCTAAAGGATTTAACGCATCCAACCACTCTTTAGGAGCTTTGTACTTATAAAAATTTTCTTCTTCTTTTTCTGCTTCTATTCTAATCTTTTTTTTTAAATTTTTGTTTTTTATTACTATAAAATGCCAAGGTTGAAGATTTGCTCCACTTGGAGCTGATCCTGCAGATAAGATTGCATTTTTTATAATATTTATATCGATTTTATCTTTTGAAAACTCACGTATGCTTCTTCTTTCTCTAATTTTATTATAAAATTTTTTTGAATTAATCTTCATTTCTTTGATAGTTTGATTTGAAAATTTTAAATCTTCAGCTATGTATTTTTTAACTTTATGCATTGGTTTGTTATTATTATTGGGATACTATTAATTTCTCTATCAATTAGTAATCCTCTATATAAACTAATTATAAAAAAACGAATAAGATTTAATCTTTTTATTGAAATACTGTTTAGGATAATACTTTTTTTAATTAGTGTAATAATTATTTTTCTAGGCTTGTACTTAGAAAGTATTTATTAATATCTTCTTATATTCCTATCAATTAATGCCGCCCATGCATCTATGCCGCCAAGTACATTTACACAATGATTATAACCTTGTGCTTTGAGCCATTTACATACAGCTTGGCTTCTTGTACCGGTATGACACATTACAAAAATATTTTTTTTCTTGTCTAATTCAGTGTATCTTTTAGCAATTTCTGAAAGTTTCATGTGTATTGTACCTTTAATATGAGCATGATCTCTCTCAGTATCTTCTCTTACATCTATAATCTGAATTTTTTTGTCATCTTGTTTCAGTTCATTTAACTGATGAACTGTTATTTCACTACTACTATAAAGATCCATAAGATTATCATATTATAAATAATACTAGATTTCTACTATTTTAAATAAAATTAATTTTTAAAATTAAATTTGTTATTTATAAGTTTTTCATATAATAGCGCATTCTATTATGTCAAAAAGAATAACCTTTTCAGCTTTTGGTAGAGATTCATATTATCACAGAGATTGGTTCAAAAAGAATGGTTTTAAATTTGATAGAAGTTCTAGAAAATGGACCGTAGAAAACTTACTAATAGATAACGCTGAAGAATTTGCTAGTTATTGTAGAAAATATGGCTTAACATTTGAGCGATCTGATAGAATGATTACACAGTTTGATTATGCAGAATATCTTTGGGATGGAAGAAGAGATGAATTTATGAAACCTTCTGAAAATATTGAAATTCCACAACCTAAAAATAAAATCTAATTTTTGTTAAATAAATTAGTATCAAATAATTTAATACTTCTTATAATTTTAGCTGCTATTTGGGGATCTTCTTTTTTTGTTATTAAAATTTGTCTGTCTAGTTTTACACCTACAAGTATTGCTTCATTAAGATTAATTATAGCATCAATTTTCTTAATTATTCTATATTTTTCATACAACAGGTATCCTAAATTAAATCTCGATTTAGTTATAATTCTTTCTTTTATAGGCATTACCGGAAATTTTTTACCATTTTATCTGATTAGTTGGGCTGAACAATACATTCCTTCTTCCACCGCAGGGTTATTAATGTCAGTTGGTCCCTTAATAACATTACTAATGTCTCATGTTTTAACTTCAGACGATAAGTTTACATGGATTAAATTTTTATCAATTATTATAGGTTTTGTAGGTATTATTTTTATTTTAGATATAAGTAAATTTAATTTTCAAGATGAAAACTACATTAGCACTTTAGCAAAAATTTTTGTTATTATAGCAGCATTTGGCTACATGATTTCAAATATTGCTGCTTATAATAAATTAAAGAAATTAAGCCCTATTTCAATCACTACTTTTGCTACATTGTTTGGAGCGATAATATCATTACCATTTTTATTCTATGATTTTATTACTTATGAGAATAATATTAATAAAATTTCTTTAATTTCTATTATTTATTTAGGTGTTTTCCCAACAGCTATTGCATTTCATATGCGCTATCATATAGTCAAACAATCTGGTCCTGTTTTCTTATCTTATGTTGCCTATTTAATCCCAGTTTTTGCTTTAATATGGGGATTGATATTCCTTTCTGAACAAATAGTATTTAGTTCTGTAGTCGGAATTATTTTAGTTTTTATCGGTCTGTTTGTAGGTCAAAAAAAAAATCAATGAGTAAAATATCCGTAAAATACATATAATACTAATAAAACAGCAATAAAAATAGACACATTTTTGAAGTTAAAGTATTTCATTTATGGTTGAAATTTAATTTTTTATAGTCCAATATACTTTTATTATGAGCGACTCAATTAAATACTTACTGGAAGAAAATAAAGCACCAAAGTTTTGGTATAATATTAATGCAGACTTACCAAGTCCACCACCACCACCATTACATCCTGGAACTAAACAACCAGCTGGTCCTGATGACTTTGCGCCTTTATTTCCAATGAGTTTAATTATGCAAGAAGTTTCTACTGAAAGAGAAATAGAAATTCCTGAACCAGTAAGAGAAGTATATAAGCAATGGAGACCTTCTCCTTTATTTAGAGCAAGAAGATTAGAAAAGTTTTTAGATACACCTGCTAAAATTTATTACAAATATGAAGGTGTTAGTCCTACTGGAAGTCACAAACCAAATACTGCAGTCCCACAAGCATTTTTTAATAAAGAAGAAGGAATTAGTAAAATATTTACTGAAACCGGTGCTGGACAATGGGGAAGTTCATTAGCTTTTGCAGGTCAGATCTTTGGTATAGATATAGAAGTTTTCATGGTTAAGGTTAGTTTTGATCATAAACCTTACAGAAAATTAATGATGCAATCATTCGGCGCTAACTGTCACGCTAGTCCATCTAATTTAACTGATTTCGGTAACAAGTTATTATCAGAAAATCCTGATAACCCTGGTAGTTTGGGAATAGCAATATCAGAAGCAATAGAAGCAACTGTTAAAAGTGGAGGCAAAGCAAAATACTCACTTGGAAGTGTTTTAGGTCATGTTTTAATGCATCAAACTATCAATGGTAATGAGGCTATTATGCAAATGGAGATGGCTGGAGATTATCCTGATATAATTGTTGGCTGTACAGGTGGAGGTAGTAATCTTTCTGGATTAATGTTTCCATTTTTAGGACAACAGTTAAGAGGTGGTAAAAAAATTGATATAATTGGTTGCGAGCCTGCATCATGTCCTTCATTTACTAAGGGTAAGTATGCTTATGATCATGGTGATATGGCAAAAATGACTCCATTAATTAAAATGCATACTCTTGGATCTGATTTCTTACCGCCCGCTAATCACTCTGGTGGATTAAGGTACCATGGTATGTCTTATCATTTAAGTCACCTATATGAGTTAGGTCTGATGAGAGCAAAGGCTTATGGTCAAAAAGATTGTTTTGAAGCTGGTTTAACTTTTGCAAAACAAGAAGGAATAATTCCTGCTCCAGAAGGAAATCACGCAATAAAAGGTGCTATTGATGCAGCTTTAGAATGTAAAGAAAAAGGTGAATCAAAAACTATTCTCTTTAATTTATGTGGTCATGGATATTTTGATATGTCAGCTTATGATGATTATCTAAATGGATCAATGGCTGATGATGTTATTGATGATGATGGAATAGGTAAATCTATTTCTCAAATACCAGAAGTAGCGTAATTTAAGTTTAAATTTTTTTTTATTTAATTAAAAGTATTTCTTTATTATGGTTGAAATAAAACCTTTCAAAGGAACACGTCCTTATAACGAAGATGCAAAAAATTTAATTGCTCCTTCAACTGATCATTTAAGTATTGAAAATATAGAAATATTTAAAAAAAATAATTATTGGAATTATTTAAAAATTTTGAATCCCGTTGGACAATTAAAAGAAGCAGATACTCTTTTAGAAGCAAAATCGCATTTTAATGAAATGAAAGAAAATGATGTAATTAAAAAAGATAAAGAATTATTTTATTATATTTATCAAATTGAATTCCAAGGCCATACTCAACTAGGATTTTTATCTCTTTCTAAAATCTCAGATTTTGTAGATGAAAAAATAAAAGCTCATGAAAAAATATACGAGAGAAGGATGAGAGAGAGAGCAGAGCAAATGTTAAATATAAAAACACAAATTGGTCCTATCTATGTGGTATATAAAAAAAATAATAAGATAAAGAATTTGTTATCCTCTATTATATCAAATACTCCAGACTATGATTTTGAAAGCTTTGACAAATCTATTCATAAACTATGGTGTATTTCTGATCAATCTTTTATCGAAAAATTATCTTCTGTTTTTATATATGAAGTTGATAATTTTTATATTGCAGATGGACATCATAGAATGGGTGCAATGAAAATTATTGGAGAATTAAATTATAATAAAAATATTTTGCAGGAAGATTTTATGATAGCGGCATTTCCAAGTGATGAAGCTAAAATATTTGACTATAATCGAGTTGTTAAAGATTTAAATGGTTTGACTGAAGAAAAGTTTTTAGACATTCTTTCTGAAAACTTTGAAATAAAAAATGAAAAAAATCCATTCAAACCTCAATCAAAAAAACAATTTGGAATGTATCATGAAAAAAAGTGGTATTCATTGTATTTTAAAAGTGAATTAAAAACTAATAATTTTGTTGATACACTAGATATTAATATTTTAAACAATTTCATTTTTAAAAAACATTTAAATATCGTTGATGTTAATAATGATGAAAGAATAAGATTTATTGCTGGATGCCATGGTTTAGAGGCTTTAGAAAAAAAAGTTGATGAAAATAATGATAGTGTGGCATTTTCTATCTTCCCATCTGCAATAAGTGATGTTATTACAGTCGCAAATAAAAATTTGACTATGCCTCCTAAATCAACATGGTTTGATCCAAAACCCTTAGATGGCTTAGTAGTTTATGAGTTTGAAAAAAACATATGAATAAACCTAATACTAAACCTAACAATCCAAATTTTTCAAGTGGACCTACCTCAAAAAGACCAGGCTGGGACATATCTGTTTTAAGTAATGCTTTAACTGGTAGATCACATAGATCTGTTGAATGTAAAGAAAGATTAAAAGAAGCGATAGATAAATCAAAAAATATTCTAAAATTACCTGATGATTATTTATTGGGTATAATGCCTGGATCAAATACTGGCGCTTTAGAAGCAGCTATGTGGTGCCTATTAGGTAAAACAGGAGTTGATATTCTTGCATGGGAAAATTTTGGTAAAGACTGGGTTATAGATGCAATTAGTGAATTAAAATTAGATAATTTAAATATTCATGAAGAAGACTATGGCAAACTACCTGACCTAACCAAAGTCAATTTTGATAATGATGTTATCTTTACTTGGAATGGAACAACATCTGGTGTCAAAGTTCCTAATGGAGATTGGATACCTGATGACAGAAAAGGACTAACCATTTGTGATGCTACTTCAGCAATCTTTGGAATGCCTATAGATTATAATAAATGTGATGTCATAACTTGGTCATGGCAAAAAATCCTTGGAGGAGAAGCCGCTCATGGAATGATTGCAATTTCTCCACGCGTTGTTGAAAGATTAGAAAGTTTTAAACCTAGTTGGCCAGTACCAAAATTATTTAGATTAGCTGAAAATAAGAAATTAATAAAAGGTATATTTGAAGGAAACACAATAAACACACCATCAATGATATGTGTTGAAGATATCATTGATTCATTAAATTGGGTCTCTTCTCAAGGAGGGTTGGATTCATTAATTTCTAAATCCCAGAATTCTTTACAAAAAATTAGAGAATGGATTAATGAGAGAGATTGGGTCACTTTTTTATCTGAGATTAAAGATAATAATTATATCTCAAACACTGGAATAACTTTTAAAATTATTGAAGACTGGTTTACAAATAAAGATGAGAGCGGTCAAAGAGCTGTAATGGCTGATATATGTAAATTACTCTCTGAAAATAATGTTGGATTTGATTGTAATGGATATCCCAAAGCACCACCTTCTTTTAGAATATGGGCTGGAGGCACGGTTCAAACTTCAGATATAGAATTAGTTTTACCTTGGATTGATTGGGCTTATTCAGAAATTAAATCTAAATATGCCTAAAGTACTAATATCAGATTCACTAGATAATATTGCATCTGAAATTTTAATAAAGAATAACATTTCAGTTGATACAAAAACAAACTTATCTCCTGAAGAATTAAAAAAAATAATTAATAATTATGATGGATTAATCATTCGTTCTGCAACTAAAGTGCGTAAAGATTTAATTGATTCTCTTTCTAATTTAAAAATAATAGGTAGAGCAGGAGCAGGAGTAGATAATGTTGATGTGGAAGCTGCTAAAAATAAAAAAATTATCGTAATGAATACTCCAGGAGGCAATACAAATGCTACAGCAGAACACACAGTTGGTTTAATTTTTGCATTGCAAAGAAAAATTACTGTTGCAAATGAGACAACTCATAAGGGTCTATGGGAAAAAAAGAAATTAAAAGGAAATGAAATTAAAGGCAAGAAAATTGGTATCGTAGGTTTTGGTAATGTAGGTAAAAGAGTTGCAGAAATATCTAAAGTATTGGGAATGCACGTTTCAATATTTTCTTCATACTTTAAAACAATTAAGGATAGCTATCCTGAATATAATTCTTGTTCTATCGATGAGATTATTAAAGATTCAGATATAATTTCTTTTCACTGTAAACCCAATAAAGATGGTAACCCGATTATGAATAAAAATCATCTATCACTAATGAAAAAAAATTGCGTAATTATAAACACTGCTAGAGGTAACTTAGTTGATGAAGATGACCTTAAAAATGCTCTTGAAAAAAAAGAAATTAAAGGCGCTGCATTAGATGTTTTTAAAAATGAGCCTTTAGAAGAAAGTGGGTTTTATAATTTAGATAATATAATTTTAACTCCACATATTGCTGCTTCTACTGATGAAGCACAAATAGTTGTAGCAGAAATGGTTGCTAATCAGTTTGTTGAATTTTTTAATAATAATAAAATTATAAATTCAGTTACTTAATAAAAATTTCAGTTAAATTTTCCAAGTAAGCGGATGGATTTGATAGAATGTTACCATCTAATATATTAGCTTGATCTAAAATTAAATTTGAAGCTTTTTTATGGTCAATTTTTGTTAAATTTTGAGATAAATTTACAATCATCGGATGGTTTGGATTAATTTCAAGTATCTTTTTTGAAACAGGAGTTTTTTGATTATGCATTTTCATAAGTTTTTCCATATTTATATCCATCCCAGCTTCTTCAGCAACAAGCAGAATTGGGCTTTTTGTTAATCTCTCAGATACAATTACATCAGATATTGTCTCTTTTAGCTCTGTTTTAAGTATGTTGATTAAATCATTGATTTTACTATCTATTTCTTTTTTATTTTCATCTTTCTTATTTGATTTTTCACCAACTTTTGAAACATCAACCTTACCTTTAGTTATTGATTTAAATTCTGAATCTTTAAATTTATTTACATTTTGTATCCAAAACTCATCTACTGCATCAACCATAAACAGAACTGGTATCTTTTTATCAGTGAAAACTTCTAATTGAGGGGAGTTTTTAATATGATCCTTATCAGTATTAGCAAAATAATAAATTTCTTTTTGATCTTTAGCCATTAATTTGGTGTATTCTTCAAGAGATATTTTTTTATCATTTAAAGAATTTTCAAACCTTAATAGCGGTAGGATTTTTTCATGATGATCATTATGTTCATATAACCCTTCTTTTAGTACTGGACCAAAATTATTCCAAAATGTCTCAAATTTATCCTTTTCTTTCTTAGCTAAGCTATCAATTTCACTTAAAATTTTATTTGTAATACCTTTTTTTATTTTTGTAATAATAGGATTATTTTGAAGCATTTCTCTACTTATATTTAGAGAAATATCCTGTGAATCGACTACTCCTGGGATAAAACGTAACCAATTAGGAATTATGTCTTCACAATCATCAGTGATAAAAACTTTTTGAACATATAATTTTATTTTATTTTTCCTATCAGCATTGAATAAATCCATAGGTTGATTTGTAGGAAAATAAAGTAAAGCCTTATAACTAATAACACCCTCAGCGTTATAATGAATAGTTTTTAAGGGATCATCAAAATTAAATGAAATATTATTATAAAATTGCTTATAATCTTCTTCTTTTATATCTTTTTTATCTTTTAGCCATAATGGACTACCTTCATTTATTTTTTCTTCTTTTTCTTTATCGTCAAGGTCCTTAAGAAAAATTGGAAAAGGAATATAATTTGAGTATTTTGTTATAATTGATCTTAAACGAAATGAATCTAAAAATTCATCAGCATCTTTCTTTATATTAAGAGTTATACAAGTGCCCCTTTTATCTTTTTTAGCTTCTTCTATGGTATAATTTTCTTTTCCATTAGAAGACCAAAGATTTGTTTCTTCATTTTCAGCATCTTTAGAAAGTACTTCAACATTATCCGCAACCATATATGAGGAATAAAAACCAACACCAAACTGACCAATTGCAGAAATATCATTACTTTTTTTATTTTTCATTGCTTCAATAAATTTACTAGTACCTGATCTGGCTATAGTTCCTAAATTATCAATAAGTTCATTTTTAGACATTCCAATTCCATTATCTTCAATTTCAATAATTTTTTTCTTTTTTGAAACTCTGATATTTATTTTTAAATCCTTTTCATCTTTAAGAAGATTTTTTTTGGAGAGCGATTGATATCTTAATTTTTCGCAGGCATCTGCAGAATTAGATATTAATTCTCTTAAAAATATTTCTCTTTCGCTATAAAGAGAATTAGCAACAAGATCTAAAAGTTTACTGACTTCAGCTTGAAATGTTAAATTTTCTTTAGTTTTTTCTGCCATTTTTGAAATTTAAGCATTCATATCTATAATTCAATAGTAAGCAATAATTTTTTGCCACATTTAAGACTATATAAGTAAAAGTTATGGTATTTAGATTTATAATGAAATTTAATAATTTTTTAAAATTATTGTGCATTACATTGTTATTTTTATATGCATGTACTTCAAATCAGTTAACAAATACTGCTGATAGTTGCATAATTTTTGATGAAAAGAAAAGCTGGTATAAAGCAACTAAAAATTCTTATGATAAATGGAATACCCCAATTGCATTCCAATTAGCAGTTATAAAACAAGAATCATCTTTTACTCAATTTGCAAAACCGAAAAGAAAAAAATTTTTAGGTTTAATACCAATGTCTAGACCATCAACTGCTTTTGGTTATGCACAAATAACAAATCCTACATGGGATTGGTATAAGAATAAAACTGGAAATCAAAATGCATCAAGGGCAAATTTTAAAGATGTAACCGATTTTATTGGATGGTATACAACGCAGTCCGAAAATATGATTGGAATTTCAAAAAATGATTACTATAATCAATATTTGGCATATCATGAAGGTCAAAACGGATGGTCGAAAGAGACTTTTAAAAGTAAAGATTGGTTGATTGATGTTGCTAAAAATGTAGAAAGAAATACTAAGATGTTTAATAAACAATTAAAACAATGTGAAGAAAAACTAAATAAAAAAGGTTTCTTTGGAATATTATAATGCCAATTTTAAACAGTATTAATCAAATGCAAGGTCAGATGACAGAATGGCGTCAGGATTTACATAAAATTCCTGAGATAGGTCTTCAAGAATTTGAAACATCAAAATATATCAAAAATAAGTTAAGTGAATTTAATATTAAATTTAAAGATGGTTACGCTAATACAGGTGTTGTTGCTTGGGTAGATGGTAATGAAGTTACTAATAATAAGACAATTGGTTTAAGAGCAGATTTTGACGCTCTTCCTATGCCAGAACAAAATGAATTTAATCATAAATCTCAAAATAAAGGTATGATGCATGGTTGTGGCCATGATGGTCATACCACTATGCTACTTGGGGCAGCGAAATATTTAAGTGAAAATAATAATTTTAATGGAAGAGTATATTTCATTTTTCAACCAGGAGAAGAAGGTTTTGCTGGAGGAGAAAAAATGATTCAAGATGGTATGTTTGATGATTTTAAAATTGATGAAGTTTATGCACTTCATAATTGGCCTGAGTTACCTTTAGGTACCTTTGGTGTAAATAGTGGACCGATGATGGCAGCAGTTGACGAATTTGATATTACTGTAAAAGGAAAGGGTGGTCATGCTGCATCACCTCATCTAGCAATTGATCCTGTAGTAATTTCTGCACAAGTTATTTCTGCTGTTCAAACAATTATAAGTAGATCCACAGATCCTGTTGATAAAGCTCTTATAAGTATTACAAAAATTAATGCTGGTACAGCTTATAATGTAATCGACGATCAAGTTAAGATGGGCGGGACCATTAGAACTTTTCGAAGAGAAACTAGAGCATATATAGAAAAAAGATTAAAAGAATTATGTAAGGGTATCGCGGATGCACATGGTGCAGAGATTAAAATTGATTTTGATTTAGTTAATAAATATCCACCAACAATCAATTCTAAAGAAGAAACAAAATTCGCAGCAAATGTAGCTAAAGATTTAGTTGGTGATGATAAAGTTATTACTGATATTGATCCGTCAATGGGAGGTGAAGATTTTTCATATTTGTTAGAAAAAAAACCTGGTTCCTATCTTTATCTTGGTCAAGGAGATGCAGAACATAGTGCTCACCTTCACACAACTAGATATGATTTTAATGACAATTTATTGCCTATTGGTGTAAATTTTTGGGTAGACTTAGTTCAAAAATATTTTTCAAGATAATTTTATTTAATGTTGAATTTTAGTGCGATTTATTCAATTATCGCATTTAGGATAAAAGAATTTCTTCAAGAGTATCATTATTCTTTATTAGCCCCTCTAACTACAAATCTTTTATTTATATTAGTATTTCTTACAGTAGAAAATTATTATTCACTCTCAATGGACTCTGGTTCTTTTGTTGAATTCATTGCTCCAGGACTAATTATTATGATCGTGGCACAAGAAAGTTATGACAATTCGTCTGCCACTTTAATTCATATGAAGCAAATTGGCTCTTTAGATGATTGGCTAATGGCACCTATATACAGGGTTGAAATACTTATATCGTTAATATTAACATCTTTAATTATTGGGATAATTTTAGCTCTATTTAATTTTCTTATTTTTACTTTTTTAATAGATATTGAAATATATAATTTTTTTTATTTTTTTTATTATTTATTTTTAGTTATAATATTTTTTTCTTGTTTAGGGTGTTTTGTAGGTTTAATTTTTAATTCATGGGATTCGCAAAGTTCATTTTCAAGTTTTTTTGTTGCTCCAATTAATTTTTTATCTGGAACATTTTTTTCAATTAATTATTTGCCTGAAAATTTAAAATCCATTCTTTTATATAACCCATACTATTATGTTGTAAATTTTTTTAGAAGTTCTTTTAAGGAAGAATTTAATTTTAATATTTATGAAAATTTATTTGTATTAATTTTTATTATTTCTTGTTTAAGTATTACTTGTTTTATTTTTTTTAGAGGTTTTAAAGTTATTAAATAAATATTTTTTTAAATTTTAAAGAAATAAAGATTAAATAAATTGTAACAAATATTGCCGCATAAATTGTAATATCAATAATTATTAAATTATTTGCAGAAAATTCATTTTGTATTCTTGAATATATTAAAGCTGAAGTCTGTATTACTGATGTAATAATAATAACATTGAGTAATCTGATTGAGCCTTTTGTATTTAAGTAGATCAATAAAAGACCAATAAATAAAAGACCTGTTATAGCTCCACCAAGATTTCTTAGCCATGCAATATTAGTACTTTCAGCAACAGTTAAATTGATAAAACTATATGGAAAAAATAAAAAATAAATTCCATAAATTAAAGAAAAAATTGATAAAAATAATATGCTTAATCTGATCATCTACTAAAAACTATTTATTAAGATATAATTAGTATTGCAAATTAATTTTTACTAAATATAGAAAATATATGATCCGATTGTTAATAGTTTTAATAGTTATAGTAATTATACTATTTATCTTGAGATCAAGAGCCAAATCACAATATAACAATTATGGTAATTTTTATAGAAATTTAATTCTGATTGTCATAATTGGAGGTATAATCTTCTTCCTTGCAACAACTGGAAAATTTTTAATACCACAATTATTAAACCTTATTAAAGTTGGTTTACCATTCTTAACTAAATTAATAGGAATATAATGAAATATTTTTCAATCAATGATCTACCATTAAACGACGAAATGATTAATTTTTGGAATAATAATGGATATTTGGTTATTGAAAATTTCAACACAGATAAAGAGTGTGATGAATTAATGGAAAGATCATCATATCTTATCGAACATAATAATTTTAATAATCAAAAATCTATTTTTGATACTGTCAATCAAGCTCATAATGATGATAGTTATTTTTTAGAATCAGGAGATAAAATTCGTTTCTTTTTTGAAGAAAAAGCTAATTTAAATGATGACAACATAGAAGAAAATAAACATTTTATTGTAAATAAAATAGGTCATGCGTTGCACGACTTAGATAAAGTTTTTTTTAACTTTTCTCATAAACAAAAACTTCAAGATATTGCTTTATCACTTGGTTTCTCAAAACCAAAATTATTACAGTCTATGTATATTTTTAAGCAGCCTAAAATAGGGGGTGAAGTAGTATGCCATCAAGATTCCACTTTTTTATATACTGAGCCAGAAAGTACTATCGGTTTCTGGTTTGCATTAGAAGATGCAAATAAAACTAACGGATGTTTACAAGTTGCAAGTGGAGGTCATAAAGGTCCATTAAGAAAACTATTTAAAAAAGTAGATGGAAAAATGAAGATGATAGATTTAAATAATGATCCTTTTCCTGAAACTGATACTTTTGTGGAAGTAAAAAAAGGATCACTTGTTTTATTACATGGTAGACTTCCTCATTATTCATGTGAGAACACAAGTTTAAAATCAAGACATGCTTACACAATTCATGTAGTTGACAAAAATAATTATTATCCTGAATGGAATTGGTTACAAAGATCTTCATTGCCTCTTAAAAGTTTTATTAATGACTAAAAAAATAATTTTAGATTGTGACCCAGGTCATGATGATGCTGTAGCAATAATGTTAGCTGCTTCTTCTAAAGAGATTGACATACAGGGTATCACCTGTGTTGGAGGAAATAGTGGTTTAAATAATACAGTAAATAATGCCCTTAAAGTTTGTACATTAATTGAAAGAACAGACATCAAAGTTTACTCTGGTGCAAATAAGCCTATTCATTATGAATTATTTACAGCTGAATATGTTCATGGAAAAACCGGATTAGATAAAAAAGGCGATCCTATAATAATAGATAAAAATTATAAAACTCAAGAAAAACACGCTGTTGATTTCATAGTAGAAACTTGTAAATCTTCAACAGAGCAAATATATTTATGTCCAACAGGACCTCTTACAAATATTGCATTAAGTTTAAAAAAAGATCCGTCTATTAAAGAAAATATAAAAGAAATAGTTTTTATGGGTGGGGCTGCTATGTGCTTAGGAAATACTACACCATCAGCTGAATTTAACATTTATGTGGATCCACATGCGGCTAATATTGTCTTAGAATCAGGCATTCCTTTAACAATGATGGGTTTAGATGTTACTCATCAGGTAAATGTAAATTCAAAAATTATCAAATCAATGAATGAAAATAAAAATAAAAGTTCTAAGTTTTTTGGAGAACTAATGGAATTTTATACAATATTTCATAAAGAATTATACGAAACTCAGGAAACTCCTTTGCATGACCCTTGTGTTATTGCATATTTATTAGATCCATCTATTTTTAGTGGAAAAGAAGTTAATGTTACAGTTGAAGAAAATTCTGAATTAACAAGAGGGGAGACTGTTGTTGATTGGCTTGGAGTTACCAAAAGACCAGTAAATTGTTTTGTGATGAATGAAGCTAATGATGAAAAATTTTTTCAATTACTTAAAGATAAATTATCGTTGTTACCTTAAACATAAAAACTTTTTGCAATCTGTCCAGCTAAATTTGCATTATTAATTATTAAAGACACATTAGCATTTAGAGTTTCATTTTTCGATTGCTCGTTAATTTCTTTTATGAGAAAGGGGGTTAACTCTTTTCCACTAATATTATTTCTATCAGCTTTTATTGTTGCATTATTAATCCATTTTTCAACATCATTTTTATTAAGTGCTTTTTCTTTTGGAACTTTGTTAAATATGAGAATTGATTTTTTATTTCCCATATTTTCATTGAGTTTTAAAAAAGAAGAAATTTCATGAATTTCATTAAATTTATTATCTACTTTATTTTCTGTTTCTTCATACCAAAAACCAGGCATATAATTTGTTTGATAACCAATTCTTGTAATTCCTAAAGTTTCAAGTAGTTCATTAGTTTTACTTAAATCTAAAATAGATTTAGCACCACTACAGATTACAAAATTTGAATTCTCGGAAAGTGCATATAGATCTGCAGATACATCATTGGTATTTTTAGCATTTAGATGTACACCACCAATTCCCCCTGTTGCAAAAAATCTTATTTTAAATTTAGAAGCTATAGAAATTGTACTTGCTACTGTTGTAGCAGCATTTTCTTTATTAAATATTGATAAATTTATATTGTGGTTCGATACTTTCTGTACATTTTTCTCTTTTGCCAATATTTGAATATCTTCTTGCGATAATCCTATTTTAACCTTACCTCTAATTATTCCTATTGTTGCAGCAATTGCACCGTTATCTTCAATGGCTTTTATAGACTCATTTGCGACTTTAATATTTTCTGGATAGGGCAATCCATGACTAATTAATGTACTTTCTAAAGCTACTATTGGTTTTTTTCTATTTATTGCTTCCTGAATTTTTTCACTTACATCAAATATTTCATGCATACTATTGTACATTCACTTTCTTAGAAAGATTTTTAATTTTTAAAAAATCACTTTTAGTTTTTAGACTTTTACCACTAGCATAATAAGATCCGCATGCTACAGAAGTTTTCAAAATATAGTTCATTTTTTCATTTATACTAAACAAATACAGCATCATAGCTGCTAGTGCGTCTCCAGCTCCATTTTCGTTTACTACTTTGATAGATGGGGGTTTTATTCTTTTGATAAATTCATTACTTCCAAATATTACATTATTTTTTGAATTGGTAGTAATTATCTTTATTTTTTTATTTTGTTTTAATATTTTTTTTACACCTAATATTATTTTTGAAGAATTTGTAAGTTTGAGTAACTCAGCTTTATTTAAGAATATAAAATCAATTTTATTTATAACCTTTTTAATTTTAATAACTTTATGCACTGATGTTGCGCACACTATAATTTTATTTTTTTTTGATAGTTTATTTATTGATTTTTCCAAATAGGTTTTAGAAAAATTTAGGTCAAATATTATATTTTTATTCTTGATGTTTGGTATTTTTAAAGATTTATTATTTTCATATTCATCTGTGTTAGCTAAACCTAATAAAAATTTATTATTTTTATCTGATAAAGCTAAATAGTATCTATCTTTATAATTTTTATTCACTTGATGAACATATATTCTTTTTGAGATTTTTTTTCTTACATCTTCGTTGATAGCTAAACTATAAAAATTTACATCAACAAAATTTGAAAGCAATTCTGCAATATTATAAGCCACTCCACCAATTCTGCTTTTTTGTGTAATTTGATTAGATCTAAAATTAATAATATTTTTTTTAAGATTTAATAAATAATCGTGATGAATTGCCCCAATACAAACAAAAATGTTTTTAGATTTCAGCATTATGAATTATACACCTTTTATGTCAGTTTTTGATGTTGATCCACCTATTATTGATAATAAACATTTAATTAAATGGTTAAAGATTAATTTTTCTTTCTTAAGAAATAAATTACTCAAAATTAAACAACTTGATAGTGAAAGGGATATAAATTTTATTATATTTATAAATAATAAAAAAAAATATGTATTAAAAATTTCAAACCCTTCAGAAAAAATAAATATATTAAAATACCAAGATAGATTAATTAATTATTTACGAAGTGATCTTACTCTTAAATCTTTTATACCAAAAATACACCATACAAAGATTGTAAAATATTTAGATGCAAAAAATAGAGAATGCTTTGTTAGGATCTTATCTTATATTGAGGGACGAATGTATGGAGATACAAAAAGTAACGATAAGATTGAAAATTCTTTAGGTAAGTTACTTGGAAAAGTATCAACTAAGTTACAAGCATTTAATGATATAGATGCTCATAGAAAATTTATTTGGGATCCATCAAATATAAAATGGATTAAAAAAGATATTAATATTTTTACTGGTTCAAAAAAATTAATTTTATTAAAATGTTTTTCTGAATATGAAAAATTTGTAAAAAATAATTTAAATAAATTAAGATATTCAATAACTCATTCAGATCCAAATAATTATAATATTGTTATTAAGGAAAGCAATGTTTGTGGTTTACTAGATTATGGAGACTCTATTTATTCTCCAACAATAAATGATTTAGCTATATGCCTTTCATATGCATTAATGAATAATGATAATATTTATTTTACACTTAAAAATATAATAACAGAGTACAATAAACAGTTTTCTATTAATGAGGATGAAATTAATTCATTAATATCATTATGTAAGTCAAGACTTATGATTACTGTTGTAATGGCAAAAAAACAAAGAATTAAATATCCATCAAATCAATATTTAAGTATTAGTGAGAAAGATGCATGGTCTTTATTAGAAAAATTAGACAAAATTCCTGTCAATTTTTTAATATATATTGTTCGTGAAATATGCGGCTTTGATATTATTCACCATCATAATGAAATTATAAATTATATAAATAAATTCAACTTTGGTAATATTTTTAAATTTAATTTACTTGATAAAAATAAATCTATCTTAAAATTAAGTTCTGATTCACCTTTATTAAAAGGTAACCCAGATAATAGTTCGCTTAAGAAAAGAGTTAATAAAATATTTAAAGAAGATAATTCTCGTATAGGTATAGGTTTATACAATGAAAAAAGAAAAATTTATAATGGACCTAACTTTATTTCTGAATTAAATACGAATGAAAGACGTAATATTCACTTAGGAATAGATATTTTTATTGATCAGGGAACAGATTTATTTGCTCCAATCGATGGTAAAATTATAATTTTAAAAAATAATAATTTTAAATATGACTATGGTCCCACTCTAGTTTTAGAACATAGTTTTAAAAAATATAAATTTTATACACTATACGGTCATTTATCTAAAATAATATTTAAAAAACTAAAAATTGGAAAAAAAATTAAGAAAGGTGAATGGATTGGTAAAGTTGGTAATTCTAATGAAAATGGAAAATGGTTACCGCATTTACATTTTCAAATTATTTTAGATTTATTAGGACATGACAAGAATTTTCCAGGAGTAGGTGAAGAATTTTTATTCAATATTTGGAATAGAATTTCACCTGATCCAAATTTAATTCTACGAATTCCAAAATCTTTTTATTCTAATAATAATAATAATAATTTTAAAGATATTTTAAAGAAAAGAAGAAAAAATATTTCTGATAATTTATCAATTTCTTACAAGAAACCTCTTCATATGCTTGAAGCTAAAGATCAGTATTTTTTTGATAGATATGGCAGAAGATACTTAGATTGTGTAAATAATATTTCCCATGTTGGGCATTCAAATTCTTATGTCCATGAAGCTATGACTCAGCAAAATTTAAAACTTAATACTAATACAAGATATCTGTACGATACAATTAACGATTATAGTGAATTACTTTTAAGTAAGTTTCCAAAGAAATTAAATAAGATATTTTTCGTATGTACAGGATCTGAAGCTAATGATTTAGCTTATAGAATAGCTCAAACTTATACTAGTGCAAAAGATGTCTTTGTGATGGACAATGCTTATCATGGGCATACCAATGCTTTAATTGATCTAAGTCCATATAAATTTAATAGTAAGGGTGGTTTAGGTAAAAAAGATTATGTTCATGTATTAGACATGCCTGATCCCCTAAGAGGTAAGTGGAGATATCAAAATTCAAATTGGATTCAAAAATATATAGAGGAAGCTAAAACAGTAATTAGAAATAAAATTCAAGAAACCAAAATTGCATGTTTTTTTACTGAAAGTATTCTTGGTTGCGGTGGTCAAGTAATTCTTCCAAAAAATTATTTAAAAGAAATATTTTCAGAAATTAGAAGAAACAATGCATTATGTATTGTTGACGAGGTACAAACAGGTTTTGGACGCGTTGGAAGAAATTTTTGGTCATTTGAAGAGCATGATGTCGTTCCTGATATAGTAACTTTGGGCAAACCTATGGGTAATGGTCACCCTATAGCTGCAGTTATAACTACAGAAAAAATTGCTTCAACTTTTAATAACGGGATGGAATATTTTAATTCATTCGGTGGTAATCCTGTTTCCTGTGCTATTGGTAAAGCAGTATTAGAGACTATTGATAATAATAAATTACAAAAAAATGCTTTGTTAGTTGGTAATTATTTTTTAAAAAAATTAAAAAAAATCCAACTTAAATATAAAAAGTATATTAGTGAAGTTAGAGGTAGGGGGCTTTTTTTAGGAATAGATATTATTCAAAATAACGATGTATCTAAACCAAATAAAAAATTAGCTAAACTACTTATTAATTATATGAGAAATAAAGGTATTTTATTGAGCACTGATGGACCTTATGACAATGTTATTAAAATAAAACCACCTCTTGTATTTACAAAATTAAATGTTGATCAAGTATGTAAAAACTTAGAAAATTTCTTTAAAAAATTATAAAATATATTCCATAACTAATCATTAGCAGACCAATGGTTAGATCAATCCAAAACCAAGTTTTATTAGAATAAATATATTTTGATAAAAACTTTGACATATATCCCAGTGAAAAGAAAAACAAAAAACTAGCTGAAATTGCTCCAACGCCAAATGAAAACTGATCATTAAAATTTGTTGATAATGATCCCAGTAAAATAATTGTATCTAGATAAACATGAGGATTTGCGTATGTAATAATGAATAAGGTAATTAATATTTTTCCGTATTCGTTAATTATATTTAATTCATTATTTATATTTTTAATTTGATTTAATTTTATCACTTTATTTAATCCATAAAATATAAGCCAAATTCCACCTAATACTTTTATTGTTCCTATAATACTTGGATTAATTTGAACAATATAATTGGATAAATATATTCCTATTATAATTAGTAAACTGTCTGATAAACTGCAAAATAAAGTAACTGTAAAAACATAAGATTTTTTAAGCCCTTGCTGTATTACAAATAAATTTTGAGGTCCTATGGCTATAATTAATGTTCCTCCAATTATTAATCCTTGGATAAAATCATAAATATACATATTGCCTTAAATTATAATTACACTATTTTAAAATTATGCACAAAATTATATTGTTTAGTTTGTTTATTTTATTATCAAAAAATGTTTATGGCGAAATGATAAAACCAGACCCTTCAATTGGTCCTAAAGAAGTTATTTCCATTCAATTAAAAGCACTCCAAAAAAATAACTTACCTTTTGACGATGCCGGTATTGAACAAACTTGGGAATTTGCTCATCCAAATAATAGAATGTACACAGGTCCTCTAGACAATTTTATTAGGATGATTAAAAACCCATCCTATGCAATGATGATTGATCACTTAGAACACAATATAATTCCTGTTCAGGAACAAGAAAAAAGTTCATATTACTTTGTAGAGCTTACAGATAGTAATGGAAAAAAATTTGGTTTCGAATGGACAGTAGAAAAAGTAGAGCAAAATGGTGAGTTTAAAGATTGTTGGATGACTGTCGGTGTTTCTAGACCAATGCCTTTATCACAAGCATCATAGTGTGTGGAAGATTTACAAGTACTGAAGATAAAGAAAAAATTATAAAACTATTTCCTAACTCTGAAGTTTTAAATTATGCACATAAGTCTTACAATATATCACCTTCTAATATCGTTAATATTATTTATGAAAATAATCATAAACTTTTAATAGATGCTTTTATTTGGAGTTATAGTTTTTTTAGTAAACAAAATAATGTTACTCAATTTGTTATTAATGCAAGAATTGAAACGATTAATGATAAATATTTATTTAAAGAATCATTTACTAAAAGAAAATGTCTTATTATTGCAAATGGATACTATGAATGGAAAAATATAAATAATCAAAAACAACCATATTTAATATCAATTCCTAGAAATGAATTATTATTTTTTGGCGGAATTTGGAGGGAGGAAATCAGAGATAATAAAAAAATGAATGTTGTCTGTATCATTACCAAAGAAGCAAATGAAAACCTTTCCTATATACATAATAGAATGCCTCTTATTATGTCTCATAATGAGGGTCTTGATTTTCTTAATGATGATAAAAATGAATTTCTATATAAAAACAAAAGTATTATCGAGGATGATTTAGACTTTTATCCAGTATCAAAAATCGTAAATAATCCAAAAAATAATGATGAAAATTGCCTTAAAGAAATATCTTTATAATATTTAATTTTTTTTATCGCTTTTATAATATTAATCAAATATATAATTTTTTTTTAAATGAGCCATTTATTTTATAAACCTGCTAAATCTAGATTGCACAGAAGTGAATTGGCTGTTCCAGGCTCTAATCCAAAGATGTTTGAAAAAGCATTAAAATCAAATGCCGATTATATTTTTTTAGATTTAGAAGATGCAGTATCTCCAAATGATAAAATTGATGCAAGAAAAAATGTTATTAATGCAATAAAAGAATATAATTGGAGAGAAGAAGGTAAAACAATTTCTATAAGAATTAACGGCTTGGATACACACTATATGTATCGTGATGTGATTGAAATTATAGAAGAGGTCGGTGATAAGATTGATACATTATTAATTCCAAAAGTAGGCTCATCATCTGATGTATATATGGTTGATTGTATGCTTAATCAAATTGAACAAAATAAAAAATTTGAAAATAGAATAGGTTTAGAATGTTTAATTGAAACAGCATTAGGAATGTCTAATATCCAATCAATCGCAACATCAAGCTCAAGACTAGAAGCATTACACTTTGGAGTTGCAGATTATGCAGCAAGTATGCGAGCAAGAACAGTTGTCATAGGAGGTTTAAATCCCGATTACCCTGGTGATCAATGGCATCATGGTCTATCAACTTTAGTAATGATCTGCAGGTCATATGGCTTAAGAGCAATAGATGGGCCTTTTGGTGATTTTAATGACAAAGAAGGATATCTTGATGCAGCAAAAAGAGCTGCAGCAATTGGTTTTGAGGGTAAATGGGCAATACATCCATCGCAAATAGATCTAGCTAATGAAGTTTTTTCTCCACCCAAAGAAGAAATAGATAAAGCAAAAAGAATATTATTAGAATTAGAAAAAGCAGCTGCTGAAGGAAAGGGCGCTGCTCAGCTTGATGGAAGAATGATCGATGCTGCATCTGCAAGAATGGCTGAAAATATTGTAAATATTAATAAGTTAATTGAAAGTAAGTAATGGATATACACGAATATCAAGCAAAAAAAATATTATCCGATTTTGGCGTTAAAATTCCCACTGGCGGTATTGTTTATAGTCCAGAAAATGCAGAAAATAAAGCGAGAGAAATTGGTGGTTCTAAATGGGTTGTAAAAGCGCAAGTTCACTCTGGTGCTAGAGGTAAAGCGGGAGGAATTATAATATGTAATTCTCCGTTAGAAGTTGCTGATGCAACTGATAAATTGTTGGGTAAAAAATTAATTACAAACCAAACAGGTCCAGAGGGGAAGATAATAAATAGAATTTATATTGAAGAAGCAACTGATATCAAACATGAATTATATTTAGGTTTAGTGTTTGATAGATCTTCAGAAAGTATAATGGTTGTAGCTTCAACAGAAGGTGGAATGAGTGTCGAAGAAATTTCAAAAGAAAAACCTGAAACAATTATACGATCTAAAATAGAAGTAGCAGTTGGTATTCAACAATTTCAAGCAAGAGAAATAGCTTTTGGTTTAGGAATTGAATCCAAATTGATCTCAAGAGCTGCAAATACAATTATTGGATGTTATAAAGCTTTTAGTGAGCTTGATGCAACAATGGTTGAAGTTAACCCATTAGTTGTATCACACCAAGATGAAATATTAGCATTAGATTGTAAAATGAGTTTTGATAATAATGCAATGTTTAGAAGAGACGAAATTGCAGAACTTAGAGATAAAACACAAGAAAATTCAAATGAAGTTTATGCTTCTGACAGAGGAATGAATTATGTAAGCTTAGATGGGAATATTGGTAATATTATTAATGGTGCAGGCTTAGCAATGGCTTCTATGGATATGATAAAACTTGCTGGTGGTCAACCTGCAAATTTTTTAGATGTTGGCGGAGGTGCAACGCCTGAAAAAATAGTTAAAGCTTTTAAATTAATCTCTATGGACACAAAAGTTAAGGTAATATTAGTTAATATCTTTGCAGGAATTAATAGATGTGATTGGGTTGCAGAAGGAATTATTCAAGCTTTATCAAAAATTGAAATTAAACATCCTTTAGTTATACGTTTAGCTGGAACTAACGTCGAAAAGGGAAATGAAATACTTAAAAAAAGCAATATTAATTACATTGAGGCATCAACTTTAGAAGATGCAGCAAATAAAGCAGTGAAGGCTCTTGGATAATCATGTCTATAATCATTCACAAAAATACAAAAATTTTAGTCCAAGGATTCACTGGTAAAATTGGAAGTTTTCATGCTGAAGAAATGATTAAGTATGGTTCTAACGTTGTTGGCGGGGTAACACCTGGAAAGGGTGGTATGACTCATTTAAATCTACCTGTTTTTAATACTGTTAAAGAAGCTGTAGATCAAACTGGAGCATCAACATCAATTTTATTTGTCCCACCAGCCTTTGCAGCAGACTCAGCAATGGAAGCTGCTGATGCAGGTATTAAAACGTGTGTGGCTATTACTGACGGTATTCCTTCTCATGATATGGTTAAAATAAAAAGATACATGAGAAGATATCCAAAAGATAAAAAAATGGGATTAGTAGGTCCGAATTGTGCAGGAATAATTAGCCCTGGTAAATCTATGTTAGGTATTATGCCTGGTCATATTTACAAAGAAGGTAAAATAGGAATAGTTAGTAGATCTGGCACTTTGGGATATGAAGCTGCACAACAACTTAAAGATTTGGAAATTGGTGTTTCAACAAGTGTGGGTATAGGAGGCGATCCAATAAATGGAAGTTCTTTTAGAGATATAATTGAAAAGTTTGAAAATGATGATGAAACTATTGCAGTTTTAATGATAGGTGAAATAGGTGGCCCACAAGAAGTTGAAGCTGGACAATTTGCTAAAGAAAATATGAGTAAACCGGTAATTGCGTATATAGCAGGACTAACTGCACCTAAAGGTCGTGTGATGGGGCACGCTGGCGCAATTGTTTCTGCTTATGGTGAAAGTGCAATAGAAAAAGTAGAACTTCTTAAAGAGTGTGGAGTTACAATTTCCAAAAACCCTTCTGTAATGGGTGAAGCTGTTAAAAAAGTATTAGTAGAAAATAATTTGAATTAATATAATTAAAAAATAATGAAATTTTTGTATAAAAATGAATTCTGGATGTTAATATTTTCTCTAGGTGTTCTTTATTGGTTATTTAATCCATCAGTCTTAACAACCTTAGTTATGATTGTGCCATTGTTATTGGCCGTTTCTTCCCGTAAATAAACCTAAGTTTTATACTTAATGATGCATTAACGTTTATTGTATTTATAGTTAAAAAATGAAATTATATCTTATAAGACATGCAGAGTCAGAAGCTAATGCAGCATCAGATTTAGATAATCCAACTTATTATTATGATGCAAGAATTACTCAAAGAGGAGTTGATCAAGCAAAAAAATTAAATAATAGAATTAAAAATCTCAAATTTGATAATTATTTTTGTTCCCCCTTAACAAGAACATTGGAAACATTCTCTATTGTTTTTCCATCTAATAAACCTGTAATTGAACCTTTAATAAGAGAACATTTGTACCATTCATGTGATGTAGGAAGACAACCAAAAAAATTAAAAAAAGAATTTAATGATTTTGATTTTAATAATTTAAATGATTTTTGGTGGAATAATAACAAACCTATTAATGAAAAAAAAATTATACAAGAGTCTCACAATGATATTAAAATGAGATTAAGGTCTTTTCTGCTATCTATCAAAAACCTTAATTTACAAAAAATTGTTTTAGTCAGTCATGGTACATTCTTAAGTCAAATAACTGAATATATGCTGGATAACTGTGAGGTATACGATTGTGAGTACGATGAGGTATACGAAAAATTTTTTTAATTTAATTCTTAATAAATAAAAATCTAAAACATCTCATTTATTATCTTATTTAATTTTTGTGTTACTCTATCAATTATCTTTTTTCCTATCTGTGCATTAGATTTTCTAGGATCTCCAATAATTCCACTTTTACTTAATTCTTTAGTTACCCAAGTTTTCTTAATATTTTTTTCATAAGAAATGGTTTTAGATGATAAATAATCGGGAGATAATCTATGTTTAGAAATTTTAGATTGCCTAACTAGGTTTGGAAATAAATATAACATAATAGATGTTTCAAATTCTCCACCGTGATAACCAAAGTCTTTTTCTTTACTTGATATAATTCCTTTAAATTGATCAAATAAAAAATATGTGCCTTTTACTATGTTTATCTTAAATTCTGATTTCAATTCTTTAGCAATAATATCTATATGGCTAATTTGTCCACCATGACTATTTAAAAGTAATATATTTTTAAATTTCAATTTACATACATTTTCTAAAATTGACAAAGAGTGCGATATAAATTCCAATGAATCAATACTTATTGTTCCATCAAAATCTGTATGTTCAGCAGCTGAACCAAAATATATTTCAGGCATAATTAAATATTTATTTGAACTATATTTTTTATTGAATTCTAATAATATTCCTTCAAGAATTTTTTTATCAGTATTTAATGGAAGATGTGGACCGTGTTGTTCTATTGATGAAAATGGGAAAATTAAAACTGTTTTTCTATTTATTTTTTTAACTTCATTTGTTGTTAATTCTTCCCAAAAGTTTGTTAGCATTTTTTTATTATACATTTATAAGTAAATTATGAAATCTTATTCTTTATGGATTGATAAAAAAAAACAAGCTAAAATTTATCAAAAAAAACTTGTTTACAATAAAAATAACAAAACAGTTTTAGTTAAAACTATTTACTCAGGTATTAGCAAGGGAACTGAAAAATTAGTTTCATCTAAAAGCGTAAGTAAGGATCAATTTGAATTAATGAAAGCCCCTTTTCAAGAGGGTTCTTTTAATTTACCTATAAAATACGGTTATATAAATGTTGGGAATATTATCGATGGTCCAAGGAAACATATAAATCAAAAAATATTTAGTCTTTATCCTCATCAAGATTTATATGAAATTTCTATTCAAAATTTAATTTTTTTACCAAAAGGAAATTTGAGAAAATATGTTCTAACTGCAAATATGGAAACAGCAATTAATATCTTTTGGGACGCACAATCTAAAAGTAATAACAAAATTCTAATTGTAGGACTTGGCTCTGTAGGATTATTAACTGCATTTTTTTTTAAAATTAATGGATATAAAAATGTCTATGTTTTTGATAATAATAAAAATAAAAGAAAAATTGCCAACTATTTAGGATTAAATTTTATTGATATAAGAAAGATTGAGAAAATAGATGTAGCAATAAACACTACAGCTAATTATAAAGTTCTAAATTCTTTAATGGAAAAATTATCTATTGAAGGAAAAATAGTAGAAGCTAGTTGGTATGGTAAAAATAAAGGAGAAATTGCCTTAGGTGGGTATTTTCATTCTAAAAGATTAAAAATTATTAGCTCACAGGTATCTAAAATACCAAAATACATGAAAAATAAATATGATTTTGAGGGGAGATTAAAATTAGCAATTAAATCTTTAAAAAATTCAAAATTAGAAAAATTAATTACTAGTGAAAGTAATTTTTTTGATTTAGAAAAAGATTACTATAAAATCCTTCAAAATAAGGATACAGTAATGCATCTAGTTAAATATTAATTATGTATTCGATAAAAGTAAGAGAAAATATTCTAATAGCTCATTCTTTACCTGGAGAAGTATTTGGACCAGCCCAAAATATGCATGGAGCTACATATTTAGTAGATGCAGAATTTTTCACTGATAAACTTAATAAATACAATATAATTATGGATTTAGGAATAGTGTCCACGACTTTAAAAGATATTCTTAAAATATATAATTATCAAAATTTAGATGAGATTGATGAATTTAAGGGAAAAATTACCTCAACAGAGTTTTTAGCAGAGGATATTTGCAATAAGATCTTGAAT
>CACBAT010000013.1 GCA_902537325.1 uncultured Alphaproteobacteria bacterium
TTAGGTTCTAAAATCAAAGCTCTAGCAATAGCAATTCTTTGTCGTTGACCACCAGAAAATTCATGAGGATATTTTTCTATTGTAGTATCATACTCTAAACCAACTTTTTCCAAAATATTTTTTAATTTTTTTCTTTTTTCTTTTGAACTAATATTAGGATAATGAACCATTAAACCTTCTGATATAATATCTTCGATATTCATTCTTGGACTTAGGGATGAGAATGGATCTTGAAATACAACTTGAATATCTTTTCTTAAATCTAAAACCTCTTTTTTACTTAAATTATTTAAATTTTTTTTATTTATTATTATTTCCCCTTTAGATTGTATTAATTTTAGAATTGCCAAAATAAGTGACGTTTTTCCTGAACCAGATTCGCCTACAATACCAATAGTTTCTCCAATTTTTAAATTAAAGCTTACATTCTTTATTGCTTTTACATAGTCAATTGTTCTACTAAGTAATCCTTTTTTTATAGGATACCAAACATTTAGATCCTTAATATTTATTATTGTTTCACTTTTTTGGTTACTGTTTTCCTTAATATTACTTTCATTGGATACTAATTCTTTAGTATATTCATGTTGAGGATTATTAAATATTTTTTCTTTTGTACCAAATTCAATTACTTTACCATTTTTCATGACATATATGTAATCTGATAATTTTTTTACAACAGAGAGATTATGGCTTATAAAAACCATAGACATACCCATTTTTTTTTGAATATCTTGTAATAATTCTAAGATTTGTAATTGGATAGTTACATCTAAAGCTGTAGTTGGCTCATCGGCTATTAATAAATCAGGTTCATTTGCAATACTCATCGCAATCATAGCTCTTTGTCTTTGTCCCCCCGATAGTTCATAAGGGTATATTTTTGGTCTTGATGAAATATCACGAAGTCCAACTTCATTTAGTAATTTTATAGTTCTTTTTTTTGCTTCTTTTTTACTTAGTGTATTATGTGTAGTAATTATTTCTTCAATTTGCTTATTTATTGTATGCAGAGGGTTTAAGCTAGTCATTGGTTCCTGAAATATTGTTGAAATTTTATTTCCTCTTATATTTTGGATTTCCTTTTGACTTAAATTTAACAAATTTTTATTATTATATATTATATTTCCTGTTTTAATGTTGGCTCCATTAGGCAATAATTTTAATATGCTTAGAGCTGATAATGTTTTACCTGATCCAGACTCTCCAACTATTGCTGTAGTTTTACCTTTTACTACATCAATATTTACATTTCTAACTACGTCAGTATATTTATTAAAACCTATACTTAAGTTATTTATTGATATTATTTTTTCCATTTTAATTAAAAGTCTTTCTTGGATCTAAAGAATCTCTAATTGCTTCGCCTACAAAAACTAACAGACCTAACATCAAACCTAAGGTTAAAAAACTTGTAATTCCAAGCCATGGAGCTTGTAAATTATTCCTACCTTGATTTACCATTTCTCCCAATGATGCTGACCCAGGTGGTAAGCCAAAGCCTAAAAAATCAAGACCTGATAAAGCAGTTACAGATGCGCTTAAACTGAATGGAAGAAAAGTTACAGTAGCAATAGTAGCATTAGGTAACATGTGCCTAATCATTATTCTTATGTTTGAAACACCTAGTGCTTTTGCAGCTCTTATATAATCAAAATTCCTTGCTCTTAAAAATTCTGCACGAACTACCCCAACATAACCCATCCAACTAAAAAGTAACAAAATAATCAAAAGCCACCAAAAATTTGGTTGAATTACGCTAGCTAAAATAATTAAGACATACAAAGTTGGAATGGCTGACCACACTTCCATGAATCTTTGGAAGAATAAATCAGTCTTTCCTCCAAAATAACCCTGTATTGCTCCTGCAGATACTCCTATAATCATTGAAAAAAATGTTAAAGTAAATCCAAATAATACGGATATTCGGAAACCATAAATTAATCTTGATAGTACATCTCTCGCTTGATCATCAGTACCAAGCCAATTTTTATTTGAAGGTGGTGAAGGAGCTGGAGCAGATAAATCTCTTATTATAGTATTATATGAATATGGAATTATAGGCATAATCATCCATCCATTTTCCTCAATTAAGTTTTTAACATATGGATCTTTATAATCTGCCTCAGTTTCAAAATCTCCTCCAAATGTTGTTTCTGAATAGAAAGAAAATATTGGATAATAAAAGTTTGAGTTATAATTTACTAATAAGGGTTTTTCATTTGCAATAAAATTAGCAAATAAAGAAATAATAAATAAAAAACTGAATATCCAAAAAGAATAATACCCTCTTTTGTTGTTCTTAAAATTATTTAGTCTTCTTTGATTTAATTTTGATAATTTCTTCATTGTCTTGATTCAAAATCTATACGTGGATCAATAATTGAGTACATAAAATCACCAATTATTCCCATAACCAAACCGAGTAGTGAGAAAAAATAAAGTGTTGCAAATATAACTGGATAATCTCTAGTCAGAGCAGCTTCGTATCCTAGTAAACCTAATCCATCTAAAGAAAAAATAACCTCAATGAACAGAGAACTTGAAAAAAGAATTCCAATAAATGCTGATGGGAAACCAGCAATTACTATTAACATTGCATTTCTAAATACATGACCATAAAGAACCTTTCTTTCAGTTAAGCCTTTAGATCGGGCAGTAATTACATATTGTTGATTTACTTGATCAAGAAATGAATTTTTTGTTAAAAAAGTCAATCCAGCAAACCCACTTACAAGCATTGCAATTAAAGGCAGTGCTAAATGCCAGAAATAATCTATTATTTTTTGAAATAATGTTAACTCATCAAAATTTTCAGAAAATAAACCTCTTAGAGGAAAAATATCGTAAAACCTTCCTCCTGCAAAAAATACTATTAGTATTACAGCAAATAAAAAATTTGGTATTGCATAACCAATTGTTACAATGGAACTTGATAGTATATCAAACTTAGATCCATCCTTTATCGCTTTTCTGATACCGAGAGGTATAGATATTAAATATACTAACAAAGTTGTCCATAAACCAAGTGATATTGATACTGGCATTTTATCTAAAACAATAGAAGTAACTTTTTGATCTCTAAAAAAACTTTCTCCAAAATCAAAAGTTAAATAATCTCTTAACATTTTCATGAAACGTTGATGTGCCGGTTTGTCCATTCCATACATCTTTTCTATTTCTTTTATAACATCTGGATCGAGGCCTTGTGCTCCTCTATATTTACTATCATTAACTGATGTAGAATTATCTCGATTAAACTCTAAAGTTTCACCTTCACCGCCACCAGAAAATCGAGCTGTTGATTCAACAGCTGTACCAGTCATTTGTGCAATCATTTGTTCTACTGGGCCTCCTGGAACAATTTGAATGATTGCAAAATTTATAACCATTATCCCAAAAAGAGTTGGGATAATTAAAAGAAGTCTTTTTATTAAGTAAGCACCCATATTGTGCTATTTTATATTATTTCTAATAAACTTTAATGATTAGTTTGATGTTCTATTTGATTGGATTGTTTCAAATTTATTCTGATTAATCCACCATGTATCGAAGCCTAAAGAATATTTTGGTTTTATTTTTGGTTGGTCAAAAAAATCCCAATATAGAACTCTGTATGAGGAGATATGCCATTGTGGAATAACATAATAATTCCATAGAAGAACACGATCTAGAGCTTTGGTTATTGTAATTAATTCTTCTCTATCACTAGCATTAATTAGACTTTCAATTAATCCATCTACAGCATAATTTGTTATACCAACAACATTCCTTGAACCATCGGTATTTGCAGCATCAGACCCCCAAAAATTTCTTTGTTCATTACCTGGTGATAAAGATTGACCAAAGGTTTGCACAACCATATCAAAATCAAATGTTTCCATTCTTTTTTGATATTGCGCACTATCAATTGTTCTTACTTCGACAATTATTCCTAATTTTTCAAGATTATCTTTAAATGGGAAAACTATCCTCTCAAAAGCTGGTGATCGAAGTAAAATTTCAAACTCAAAAGGCTCTTTCGTGTTAGAATGTAAAAGTTTTCCATTAACTAATTCCCATCCAGATTCTTCTAATAGTTTTGAAGCTTCTTGCAATTGCATCCTCATATAACCCGAGCCATCTGTTACTGGATTTGTATATATTTCTGTAAATATTTCTTTTGGCAGTACATCAAAATATGGATTTAAATAATTTAATTCTTCTTTTGAAGGAAGACCAGAGGAAGCAAGTTCTGAATTTTCAAAAAAGCTATCTGTTCTTTTATATGCATCAAAGAATAAATTTTTATTAGACCATTCAAAATCAAAAGCATAAGAAAGAGCCTTTCTTACTCTTCTATCTTTAAATTTATCTTTTCTAATATTAAATGCAAAACATTGCATGCCTTGTGGATTTTCATGATTTATTAATTCTTTTTTAATTAAACCTTCATTCACAGCATTTATATCGTACGCAGTTGCCCATTCTTTTGATGAATTTTCAGAGAAGAAATCAATCTCACCAGATTTAAAAGCTTCTCTTTCAATACCTCTGTCTTTGTAATAATCATATCTAATTGTGCCAAAGTTATCTTTACCAATTTTAATTGGTATTGATGCACCAAAACCCCAATAATTTTCATCTAGTTCATAAGTAATTGACCTTCCACTATCAAACGACTTAATTTTATAAGGACCACTCCCAATTGGAACTTCTAAAGATGTTTCTTCAAAATTTTTATTTTCCCAATAATGTTTTGGCAGTACAGGTAATTGGCCAACAATTAATACTAATTCTTTATTCGTATTTGTTGTAAAATTAAATCTTACTCTATTTTCTTCTTCCTTAATAACTTCTTTTACATCACCATAATAATATTTATAAAATGGGTGACCTTTTTCCATCAAGGTATTAAATGTCCACACAACATCATCAGCTGTAATTTTTTTTCCATCGTGCCAATATGCTTCATTTCTTAATGTAAATGAAACCCAAGATCTATCTTCTGGCCATTCAATCGTTTCTGCCAATAGACCATATTCTGTGAATGCTTCATCACTTGATCCCGTTGTTAATGTCTCATACAGTCCTCCAATTCCTGCTGCCGAGGTACCTTTTAAAATAAATGGATTGAAACTGTCATAGGTTCCAATGGCACTTCTTACTATTGATCCACCCTTGATTGAATTTGGATTAATGTATTCAACATTTTCAAAATCTTTTGAGTATTTTGGTACACCATGCATTGCAATTGCATGAGATATATTGGTATTAGCTTGTGCTTTTAATTGAAAAATTAGAGTAAATGTAAAGATCAAAGTGAGTATTTTCATACTTTTAATATATGTCTATTTATTAAAAATTAAAATAAATTTTAGTTTATTAATTTAATTATTTCATCATGAAGAGAGCTTGTACTGGAAGCAACTAAACTGCCATCTGAGTTTAGCGATATATCTTGTCCAAACTTATCCGTAATTACTCCACCAGCTCCTTCAATTACATTTACAAGGGCCATATAATCATGTACTTTTAATGTATCCTCTAAAACAATATCAATTAGTCCTGAGGCTAACATTCCATACATGTAACAGTCACCACCAAGTCTATAATATCTTGATTGTTCTTTTAGTAATTCTAATCCCTTTCTGATTTGAGGCTCATCAAAATATAATCCAGATGTAAAAAGATAGGCATCTTTAATTTGTTTAATTGCACTAGTTTGAACATCTTTTCCATTACATTTTGTCTTTTGATTTTTTATTCCCATCCATCTCTCACCATGTGCAGGGCAATTAATAATTCCTAAAACTGGTTTTTTGTTATGAAGTAATGCAATTAAATTACCAAAATCTTTATGTCCAGCTATATAACTCCTAGTCCCATCTATAGGATCTAATACCCATAAAAATTCAGAGTCTATTTTTTCATTTTCATACTCTTCACCTAAAATTCCATGATGAGGATATTCTTTTCTTATTTTCTCTCTTAATACTTGTTCTGTTTCTTTATCTGCTAAAGTTACAGGACTTTCATCATCTTTAATTTCTATTTCAATTTTGTTTCTAAAATAATGCATCGAAGTTTTAGATGCATCATCGGCTAAAGAGTTTGCAAATTTTGAAAACTCGTCTGCGTTTAAAATCATTACTTAAAATTATGGGAGTGGTGCTGGATTATCTGAGTGTTCTCTTAGGAAATAAACTAAGTCTGCTCTGTCTTTTACTTTTTTCAAACCTGCAAAGTTCATTTTTGTTCCTTTTATATATTTTTTTGGCTTATATAAAAATTCTGCCAATTCTTCATACCCCCATTCTCCACCGTATTCGGCTAAAGCTTTAGAGTATGCAAAACCTTCAACATTTGCTTTTGGTCTGTTAATGATATTCCATAAGTGAGGGCCTACTTTATTGGCACTACCCTTTTCATAATTATGGCAAGTAGCACATTTCTTGAATAATTTTTCTCCATTATCGACAGAAGCACTAGCTAATAACATTGATATTGGCTCTATTACTTCTTCTTTTTTTTCCACTACTCCTACACCAGTAGAATCCTCTGGGACATCTATTTTATAAGCAGTTTCTTTTTTCTCATCATGATCAATATCAATGACTAAATCTCCAAAATGGCCGATAAGGGTAACAATTAAGACTGCTAATATAATAGATGCTAAAATTTTATTAACTTCAAGCCCAGACATGTATAAGTACATATACAGATTTTTTAGAAGAAAGAATATATTTGTCGTAAGTATGAAATTTAAATTCTCTTGCTTAATTGTCGCATAAATTATGAAAAGCGTAGTAATTATACCCTCACGAATGGCTTCCACTAGACTGCCAGGCAAACCCTTAATCGATATAAATGGTATTCCAATGATACAACGAGTATGGCAACGAGCAATTGAGTCAAATATTGGAGAAGTCTTTGTTGCTTGCTCGGAAATTGAAGTGCATGATTTAATCGTAAATAATGGTGGTAAAGCTATTATGACAGATCCAAATCTCCCCTCTGGAACTGATAGAGTTCATTCTGCTTTTTTAAAGATAAAAAATAACAAAGACATTGATTTAATAATCAATCTACAAGGTGATATGCCTATTATAAATCCAGAACATATTCTTAAAGTCACTGACCCAATAAAAAGAAATTTTGCTATTGGTACACTCGCAACAAACTTAAATGATAATGAATTAAATAATCCCAATGTAACAAAAGTTGAAGTTGATTTTAAAAAAAATGAAATAGCGCAGGCGTTAAGTTTTTATAGAAAAGTTACGATAGAAAATAAAAACTTATACCATCATGTTGGTATCTATAGTTATACTCCAGATTCAATAAATACATTTATCAATCTACCTAAATCAAAAAATGAAATAGATTTAAGCTTAGAACAAATGAGAGCTATGGATTCCAACATTCCAATTGGAGTTACGTATGTTCCTGAGGTTCCAATGAGTGTAGATACAAAAGAGGATTTAATAAATATTGAAACTAATATAAGAGAGCACAATGATAAAAGTTGATAGTTTTTCATTTCAAGGTGTAAATGGTGCTTATAGTGAACAAGCTGGAAAAAATATTTTTCCAAACGCAACAAGTTTACCGTGTGCAACTTTTGAAGATATGTTTGAACATGTTAGATCAGGAAAATCAGAAGCAGCAATGGTTCCAATAGAAAACTCACTTGCAGGAAGAGTAGCGGATACACAAAGATTGATACCCGACTCTAATTTAAAAATAACTTATGAATATTTTCATGAAGTAAATCATAACTTACTTGGAATTAGAGGTGCAAAAATCTCAGATATCAAAAGAATAAGAAGTCATGAACAGGGAATTGCTCAATGTCGAAACAAAATTTTAAAACTAGATAAACAAATGATTGTTGAAGCTGATACAGCTGGATCTGCTAAACTAATTTCAGAGTTAAACAATATTGAAGATGCTGCTATTGCATCTGCACTTGCTGCTAAGATCTATGATCTTGATATTTTGGAAAAAAATTTCCAAGATAACCAAAATAACGTAACCCGATTTCTAGTTATGCAAAAAAATTTATTAGATATAAATCCAGATACAAAGGATATTCTTACAACATTAGTATTTACAGTTAGAAGTATTCCAGCGGTTTTATATAAATGTCTTGGTGGATTTGCTAGTAATGGTGTTAATATAACTAAGCTTGAGAGTTACATTCACCCACAGGGTTTTGATGTTGCACAATTTTATGTAGATTTTGAGGGACATCCTGAAAATACATCTGTAAAATTAGCGTTAGAAGAGATGAAATTTTTTTGTAAGAAGATAGAAATCCTTGGAGTATATGAAAAATCTTCATTCAGGAAAAAATAGGATTTTTTGAAAAGTCTATTTATATTTTATTTACATTAATGTTATATTGCTACAGGGAGGATTGAGGGCAAATAAATTGCTAATCCAGTCAGATCTGAAAAGAAGCAGCTGTAACAATCTTGTTTGGGTCTCAACTCCTTCCATTGATTATAATGACAAAAGAAAAAAAATATAAAGTTTTAGCTATAAAATACAGACCTCAAAAATTTGAAGATTTAGTTGGTCAAGAATTATTAGTAAAAATTCTATCAAACGCTATAAATAATGATCGGCTAGCTCATGCTTATATTCTAACCGGTGTCAGAGGTGTTGGAAAGACCACAACTGCTAGACTTATAGCAATGAGTATTAATTGTAAAAATAGGGATAAAAAAAATTGTGAACCATGCGGTAATTGTGATTCATGCAAGTCAACAACTTCAGACAGCAATCTTGATGTTATTGAAATTGATGCAGCATCGAATACTGGAGTTGATGACATCAGAGAAATAATTGACAATGTAAAATATAAACCTGTTATTGGAGACTATAAAATATTTATAATTGATGAAGTTCATATGCTTTCTAAAAGTGCATTCAATGCGCTGCTTAAAACTTTAGAAGAACCACCAGAACATGTTAAATTTATTTTTGCCACAACAGAAATTAAAAAAGTACCTATAACTGTTTTATCGAGGTGTCAGAGATTTGATTTACATAGAATAGAGAATAAAATTTTATCAGATCATTTATTAAAAATTTCCAAACTAGAAAATATTGATATTGATTTAGATGCTATTTCGTTAATTGTTAGATCGGCAGATGGATCTGTAAGAGATGGTCTTAGTTTATTAGATCAAGCAATAACTAGCCCAAATGAAAAAGTTGACTCGCAAACTGTAATAAGCATGCTTGGATTAGCTGATAGAGAAAAAATATTTAACTTAGTTGAAATTATTTTAGAAGGAGATGCGCTTGGCGCAATTAACAAATATAAAGAATTGTATGAATTAGGAGCAGATATAGCAATGATATTTGATGAACTATTAAACGTATTACATTTCCTTGTTCAAATAAAAATAGCACCAGATTTAAAAGATGACATTTATATTCCTGAATTTGAAAGAAATAAGGGGGCTGAATTGTCATCAAAAATGACATTAAATAATTTGAATATTATATGGCAAATTTTATTCAAAGGTTATCAAGAATTACAAAATAGCTCTCATTTATATCAACATGGGGAAATGATTATTTTAAGAATAATTTACTTTCATGATGGTCCAAGTCCAGAAGATTTAATTAAAAAAATGGACAGAGAAGTTATCGAAAAAGAACCTCTAGAAAAAAATCTTGAACTACAAAATGAAGCTAATGAAAGTAGCAAAGTTCTAAATTTTAATGAAAATAAAAAAGAAATTTTACCAAAAGAAAATGTAGATATAATGCATGTTCAAGATTTTAGACATTTTGTTGATATGTTTTTTAAAAATAGAGAAGGATTACTCCACACTAAGTTGTACAATGATGTTAAATTAGTCTCTTTTAAAGAGGGAGAAGTTACTTTAAATACATCTAAAATTAATGACACTGCCTTCAATAGAACAGTTGCAAAATTAATCTCTAAGTGGTCAGGAAGAATATGGCAGATACACTCATCTACAAGTAATCTTGGAAAAAGTTTACATGATGAGGATATTATTAACCAGCAAAAAGAAATTGAAATAATGAAAAATCATCCAGAAGTAAAAAAAATATTAAATGAATTTCCTGAAAGTAAAATTCACTCTATTACAGAACTAGGTGAAATAAATGATGATGAAGCAGATATAAATCAACCAAAGATGAAAAAGGAGAAATAATGGTTAATTTAGGTAATATGATGAAGCAAGCTCAACAGCTGCAAAAGAAAATGGCTGAAGCACAGAATAAATTAAATGATATTGAGGTTGAAGGTACTTCTGGAGGTGGTCTTATTAAAGTAACAGCTACAGCAAAAGGTATATTCAAAAGAATTTCAATTGATGACAGCTTGATTAAACAAGATGAGAAAGAAATACTTGAAGATCTGATCGTCGCTGCAATAAATGATGCCAAAGAAAAAGGAGAAGCTGCAGCCCAAGAAGAAATGAAAAATCTCACAGGTGGCCTGCCATTACCTCCAGGAATGAAACTTCCTTTCTAAAAATGGAGCAATCCCCAATAGATAAATTAATAAACGATATTTCAAAACTTCCAGGATTAGGAAGAAGATCAGCACAAAGAATTGCTCTTTTTTTATTAAAAAATAAAGATAAAAATTTATCTCCTTTAATTGAGAGCTTAAACTTATCATATAATAAAATTATTGAGTGTTCAGAATGTGGAAATATAGACATGGTAAATCCATGCAATATTTGTGCAAATCCTAAAAGGGATAAAGCAACTATTTGTGTTGTTGAGGATGTGTCAGATTTGTGGACATTAGAAAAAGTAGGATTTTATCGTGGCCTCTATAATGTTTTAGGTGGTTCATTATCAGCGATACAAGGTATAGGAACCGATGAATTGAAAATAGAACATCTACTAAACAGAATTGAAACAAATAATGTTAAAGAAATTATTCTTGCCTTAAGTACAACTATGGAAGGACAAACAACATCTTTTGTTATTGCAGATAAGCTAGAAAAATTTAAAGATTTAAATGTAACAAGACTTGCACAAGGTATCCCTATGGGTGGAGAAGTACACTACTTAGATGAAAACACATTAAATACAGCATTCCAATCTAGAAAAAAAATTACATAAATAAAAATGGATAAATTACTTTACGTACCAAATCCACTATTACGCCAAAAAGCAGATAAAATTCAGTCTGTTGGAGTTAAGGAAAAAGAAATTGCCAAAAAAATGATGCAAATAATGATAAAAGCACCAGGTGTAGGTTTAGCAGCAAATCAAATTGGAATTCTAAAACAAATTGTGACTATATTTTTTGTAGATCAAGAGACTAAAAAAGAAACACAATATACATTGTTTAACCCAAATATTGTTTCATACTCTCAAGAAAAAATTGTTATGGAAGAGGGTTGTTTATCTCTTCCTGAACAATTTGCAGAAATTGAGAGACCTCAAAATATAGTAGTCGAGTACTTAGATGAAAATAACAAACAAATAACAAAAGAAGTGAGTGGAGTAGAATCAAGAATTTTACAACATGAAATTGATCATCTTTCTGGAAAGTTATTTGTAGATTATCTTTCTTCATTAAAAAGGAATATAATGATCAAAAAAGTACAAAAATTTTTAAAAAACAAAAAATAATGAATAATAAAAAAATAATTTTCATGGGTTCACCTAAAATAGCTTCTGATTATCTTGAGGCTTTAATTAAAAGCAATTTCATAATTTCTGCAGTATTTTCACAACCCCCAAAAAAGAAATCTAGAGGAATGAAAATAATTGAATCGGAAGTCCATCAACTTGCAAATAAAAATAACATTGAAGTTTTTTGTCCAAATACGTTTGATAAAGATACTATTGAGACAGTGAAAAAATTAGATCCAGATTTAATTATTGTCATGGCATATGGTAAAATATTGCCAAAAGATATTTTAGATTTACCACCATTTGGTTGTATCAATATCCATGTCTCTTTGTTGCCTAGATGGAGGGGTGCAGCCCCAATAGAGCATTCTCTAATGAATGGCGATAAAGAGACGGGTATATCAATAATACAGCTAATCGAAAAATTAGATGCTGGACCAATTATTAATCAAAAAAAAGTAGATATAGAAGACAGTTGTAATAAAAACGAATTAAGTCAAAAATTAACAGAGGTTGGAATCAAATTATTAGTGGAAACTATTCCCCTTATATTTGATAAAAAAATTACTTATTCTGATCAGGATGATAATGATGCAACATATGCAAATAAAATTTCTTCACTAAACAGAAAAATTAATTTTAATAAATCTGTAAATGAAGTTTTAAATCTCATAAGAGCACATTCGCCTAAACCTGGTGCTTGGTTTACTATACAAAATGAAAGAATTAAAATCATTAAAGCAAGAAAATCAAACTCTAACGGTAATGCATCGACAATTCTTAACAAGACCTTTGATATTGGGTGCAATGACGGAAGTATTGAGCCACTAATTTTACAAAGAGAAGGCAAAAATGCTATTTCTAAAGATGATTTTCTTCGGGGATATAGTTTTAAGGTTAATGAAGTAATAAATGCCTAACTACAAAATAACATTAGAATATGATGGAACTAATTATGTTGGTTGGCAACGTCAAGAAAATGGTTCTTCTGTTCAACAATTGGTTGAAGAGGCAATAGAAAAACTATCAAAACAAAAAATAACACTTTTTGGAGCTGGTCGAACAGATGCAGGCGTTCATGCAAGAGGACAAGTAGCTAATTTTGAATTAGAGCAACATTTTGATACTGATACTATTAGAGATGGCATTAATCATTATCTAAGACCCCAACCAGTATCTGTTTTACATGCTGAAGAAGTGGATAAAGATTTTAATTCTAGATTTTCCGCAAAATTGAGATGGTATGAATATAAGATCTTAAATAGAAGATCACCAATTACGCTAGAGCAAAACAAAGTTTGGTGTGTACACAAAAAAATAGATACTGAAAAAATAATAAAACAATCACAACAATTTATAGGTAAATTTGATTTGTCTGCTTTTAGATCAATAAATTGCCAATCGAAATCACCAATTAAATCTATTAGTTCACTAGATATAAATTTTAATCATGATGAAATAAATTTTTTAATATCAGCTAAATCCTTTTTACATTCTCAGGTTAGAATCATGGTCGGCACTCTAGTCGACATAGGTTTAAATAAAATAGAAAAATCTATTTCAGAAATTATTCAATCCAAAAAAAGAGAATTTGCTGGAGTTACTGCACCACCTGAAGGATTATATTTATTGAAAATAGATTATTAGTAAAAGCCAATTTCTGATAAGCAAATATCTGCTTGAAAATCTTTAAATCCAGCAACCAGCCCTAATGTTTTTATATTCTGACCAACTAATTTTTTAGGTTGATAAGCATTTGATTTTTTAAATTCACTGAACGGTGCTTTTATTACTGTCCACTCAGAATTAGTTTTAAAACTATATTTATAATATTGCCATGGAGCCATCGTTAGAGCGGTTCTTACGTGAATTGAATACTCTTCATTATTACCAAATACTTTAAAATATACACCTTCAAACTCCTCTGTTGATATTGAAGGTCTTAATTGATTTCTTATTTGTATAAAGCCGCCATTATTTTCAGTCGTTACATCTCCTGTCATATGATAACAATTAACATCATTAATTTTTGATATGATCGCTTTACCCTGTGATAATCCACCCATTACGCCATCAGTAAAAAAGGCCCAATTTTGACCTTGAGAAGAAATTCCTGGTGTTTCTAAGTTATCAAGTATCATTTTATTCTGAGATTGAAGATTGAATGAAAAAAATAAAATAAAAACAAAAATTATTAAACTTTTCAATTTTTACGATTTTCTGCTAATTTTTTTTTGATAAGAGATAAACCCGTTTCAACTTTTGATTTATATGATTCTTCAAATGCCTTTAACTGCCAATCTGAAAATCTAGATTTTAGTTCAGATAAATTATTTTGTTTCCATTCATTAGAAGTATTTTCATCTTTCCAAATATCTTTTTCTTCATTGGTTCTTCCACAACCGTAGCAATACCCTGAGATTGGGTCAGTTTTACATACGCTAATGCAAGGCGAAGTTACTTTGTTCTGTTCCATGATAATATACATATATTTTTTTTTAGTTTATTCCATTAAAACGATGTAAAACTTGAAAATTATGACTGATTTTAGCTATTTAAATGTTGATAATGCTTATAAATTAATCAACCAAAAGGTAACAAAAACTCCTTTGGTAACTAATGATTACATAAATAATCTTTTAGAAGCTGAAATTTATTTTAAACTTGAGAATTTACAAAATACTGGATCATTTAAACTACGTGGAGCTACACATAAAATTACAAAATTAATAGAAACTGTAAAAGACTCAGGTGTAGTAGCATATTCATCAGGTAATCATGCACAAGCTGTTGCCTATGCTTCTATGATTAATACCATTAGTGCAAAAATAATAATGCCTAAAACTGCACCTCAAATAAAAATCGAAAATACAAAAAAATATGGAGCAGAGGTAATATTATATGACACTTACTTTCAAAGTAGAGAAGAGATAGGAAATGAAATTCAAAAGAAGGATAATAGAGCTCTAATTAAACCCTATGATGATGAAGATATAATTGCTGGTCAAGGAACTGCAGCTATTGAAATTGTAAATGATTTGAAAGAGCAATCAATTGAACCTGATCTGTATTTATGTTGTTGTGGAGGTGGTGGTCTTATTGCAGGAACATCAACTTACCTAAAACATATTTATCCAAATATAAGATCATACTCTGTGGAGCCTGATGAATTTGATGACACAAAAAGATCTTTAGAAGCTGGTAAACTTATAGAAAATAAAAAAAATGCTAAATCTTTTTGTGATGCACTATTAGCACCACAACCGGGTAATATAACTTTTCAAATTAATTCAAATAATCTTGAAGGAGGACTAAGTGTTTCTGATGAAGAAGTAACAAAAACTATAATTTTGCTAGCTGAACAACTTAAAATAGTTGTGGAGCCAGGAGGAGCAGTTGCAGCTGCAGCAGTATTAAATAATAAAATTGATGTTAAAAATAAAAAAATTATAGTTATGATTTCTGGTGGTAATATCGATCTAAGTTTATTTAATAAGTTATAATGAATCAATCAAATTTAAAAAAATTACAAAATCTATTAAAAGAAAAAGATATCGATATTTTTGTCATTAATAGAAGTGATGAATATTTAAATGAGTATATTTCCCCAAATGCAGAAAGATTAAATTTTATAACAAATTTTTCTGGTTCAGCAGGAAGAGCAATTATAATGCCAACAGATGCCTTCTTGTATGTTGATGGACGATATACTTTTCAAGCGAATACTCAAATTAATGCAAAAGAAATTCAGGCAAAACATTTAAATAACTTTTGGACAGATTTAGAAAAAATTTTATTAGAAGAAGAATATAAAATTGCATTAGATCCAACTCTTCATTCAATTATAGAAATTGAAAAAGTGGAAAAAATGTTAGAGAATTCAACATCTCAACTCCAACTAATAGATAAAAATTTTGTTGATTTAATATGGGAAAATCAACCAAAAACTCAGTATACAGATATATTTGATCACCCAACAAGTTTTGCTGGTCAGGGCAGACGTGAAAAATTAGATATTTTAAAAAAATTTTTAGATCAAAATGAAATTGATCATTACTTTATTTCTGGGCTTGATAATATTGCTTGGCTATTAAATTTAAGAGCAGATGATATTAAATATACACCGCTGCTTTATTCTTACCTTCTAATTTCAAAGAATAATAAACACTCTTTGTATGTTAATGAGTCTTCAATGCCAGAAATTCTAAAAAAAGAAATCCAAACACTAATAAATATTAATAATATTGAAAATATCGGATCAATTTTTAATAACATTAATTCATCCGAATCAATTGGTTTAGATTTTAATTCTACCACTTTTTATTTTTTAGATCTTTTAAGAAAACAAAAAATAAATATTAAAAATTTAGCAAATCCATGTATTTTGTTAAAAGCTATCAAAAATGAAACTGAACTAGATGGGGCAAAAAAAGCACATATAAGAGATGGTGTTAGTATTACCAAATATATTTATTGGTTAAAAAATATCATGGATCCTAAATCAAATGATGAAATAAGTGTTGCACATCATTTAGAAAATCTGCGAAGAAAAAATGAATTTTTTCATTCTCTATCTTTTGATACAATATCAGCAATTGATCAAAATGCAGCCCTTCCTCATTACCGCGTTACTGAAGAAGGAAAATCATCTTTCTCAGATAATAATATTTACCTTGTTGACTCAGGAGGGCAATATTTTGATGGAACAACCGATATAACAAGAACAATAATTTTAGGTAAAGCAACAACAGAACAAAAAGATAGATTTACGAGAGTTCTTAAAGGTCATATTGCATTATCAAATCATGTTTTTGAAAAGGGAACAAAAGGAACTGATATTGATTATCTAGCAAGAAAAAGTCTACAAGAAATTAATTTAGATTATGATCACGGTACTGGTCATGGTATCGGAAGTTTTTTGAGTGTTCATGAAGCTCCACAACGTATTGCAAAAAAATCAATGTTTGATACTGTTGAGTTGCTTCCAGGAATGATTTTATCGAATGAACCTGGATACTATAAAGAAAATGAATATGGCATAAGAACAGAAAATTTAGTCGTTATAAAAGAGAATAATAATAAAAAATTATATTTTGAAAACATTTCTTGGTGTCCAATAGATTTGGATCTCATTGAAAGTAGTATGCTGGATCAAATTGAAAGACATTGGTTAAATACATATCATAAAAAGGTTTATGATACACTGGAGACGTTCCTTGAAAATAAAGAGAAAGATTGGCTTAAAGAGGTAACTTCTGAAGTTTAACTAAAGCCGCCAATTATGCGGCTTTCTTATTAATATCAAATTCAGTTTTTAGGAGGTGCTTATCTAATTCAATTTTCCACTCTTTTCCATATTCAGATTTGAAATATTTAACTAAATCCTCATCATAATTGTAGTTTTTATCGCTTAAATCCTCGTAAACTTTATTAAAAAAGTTAAAAACATTAATCATTATTATTCCTTTCAATAATAAAATAGTAATTATTCTATGCAATCAAAGTATAAAAATATGAATTTTAATATGCAAAAAATGCATATATAAATATATGAAAAATTTAAATGTAGTTAAATTATTTAATAATGGTTAAAATTAATTGTTCCTGATTGACTTTGTACATTAATACTTCATAAATTTTAAAATATTATAACTTTCAATGATAATTATTTTAACACAATGTTTTCCATCTAGAGTAGGGGGAATTGAAACATTGATGTATGACATAGCATTAAATTTAAGTCTCAAACACACTGTAAAAGTCTTAGCTGACCAACAAGACAGTGCTAAAGATTTAGAATTTGATAAAAACAATAAAAATTTTTCAATATTAAGATTTAAAGGTTTAAAATTCTTAAGAAAAAGAAATAAATTTAATCAACTAAAAAATATTTGTTCTTCAAATAATATTGAAGCAGTCATCACTGATAGCTGGAAAAGTCTTGAGTTACCAATTAATTTTTTAAAAGAGAAAAAAATTCCAATCATTAGTCTTGTTCATGGAAATGAAATAATAATCAAAAACGATAATCATCATAAACGAATAAAGAAAGTTTTAGAATTAGCAAACGCATTAGTGGTTAATTCATCATATACTAAAAACTTACTTTCAAAAATAAGTGAAAACTTTAAAAAAATTGAGGTTATCTATCCAGGTGTAAAATCTACTAAGAATATTATAGAACAAGCAATAGATTTAGATGATAGTTATCCAACGTTGCTTACTCTTGCCAGACTAGAAAAAAGAAAAGGACATTCGTATATTCTTAAATCTATTTTTAATTTAAAAAAAATTTATCCAGATATTCAATATATAATTGCTGGTGAAGGTGATCAGTTAGAGAATATAAAGAAAGAAATAAAAAATTATAATCTAGAACCAAATGTAAAGTTAGTTGGAACAATAAATGAAAATCAAAAAAAATTCATTTTTTCTAAGACTGATATTATGATCATGCCGACAATAGATGAAACTCATGCAAATTCTATTGAAGGTTTTGGAATCGCATATATTGAAGCAGCACAATATGGAATTCCTTCAATTGCCTCAAATGTTGGAGGCACTCCTGAAGCTGTATTGCATAATAAAACAGGTTTAATTATTAATAATTTTAATGAATTAGATGAATCAATTATGAATTTAGTTGAGAACAAACAAAATAGAATTGAATTAGGGCAAAATGCAAAAAATAGAGCAGAAAATGAATTAATCTGGGAAAAACAAGTAGTAAAATACAATAAGTTAATAGATGACATTCAATGACTATTTTATTTCATAACACCACTTTTGATAAAATTGATGTTTGGAAAAAAACAATAAAAAAATATTTTAAAAATGAAAAAATAATTTCTATCAAAGATTATAAAAATTTTAATGATGTAAACTGTGCAATTATTTGGAATCTACCAGATAATATTCTTTCAAGACTAAAAAATCTCCAAGTTATTTTCTCTATGGGAGCTGGAGTAGATCACATTCTAAAACTTAAAAATTATAATAAAAAAATTCCCATAATCAGAATAAAAGATGAAGAAATGGGGGAGAGAATTGCCAATTATTCTCTAGCTCAAATACTAAATTATCAATTAAATTTTAAAATTTTTCAAAATTCTCAAATCAAACAATACTGGTCTGGAGAAAGGACACCAATTGATAATAAAAATTTAACAGTAGGTATTTTAGGTCTAGGCTTTCTTGGTAATCATATTGCAAAATTACTAAATAAATTAAATTATAATGTTATTGCATATAAAAAAAATCGAGTAAAAGTAAAAAATGTAAAAATATATACGGGTAAAAATATTATAAGTTTTATCAAAAGTTCTGATGTTATCATTTCTATTCTACCATCAACAACTCAAACAAATAATATAATAGATAAAAAGTTTTTAAAGAATATGAAAAAAAATTCTTGTTTAATAAATATAGGCAGAGGAAATGCAATTGAAGAGAAAGATCTTCTAAATCATTTAAAGAAAAACAAAAATTTTTATGCTTATTTGGATGTCTTTAAAAATGAACCTTTAAAATCAAGTAGTCAATTTTGGAGATTGCCTAATGTAACAATTACTCCACATGTGGCAGGTGTAACAGCTATAGAGCCATCTGTTAAATATATGTACTCCAAATATAAAAAACTAAGAAAAAAGAAAAAAGTAAAATCAGATGTTAATCCATCTGACGGATATTAAGTGACATCAAAATAATTTTGTAAAATTCTAAAATAAATACTTTCCAATTTAATAATATCTTCAACAAAAACAAATTCATCTACTTTATGAAGAGTTTGATTTCTAAGACCTAACTCTACTACTTCACAATAGTTCTTTATATATCTTGCATCAGAAGTACCACCATCGGTAGCTTGCTCAGGCGGGCTATTTCTTCCTGTGACATCAGAAATTGATTTTGAAATAATATTATATAAATCACCGGCTTTATTCAAAAATGACTCAGCTGTTGCATCATATGTATAAGTGCAACTAGCGTTTTCCAGTTTAGAGAAAATCTTTTCTATTTTATTATCGATCCATTTTATAAGTGAGTCAGATGAGTGCATATCATTAAATCTAATATTAACTGTTGCTTTAGCTAATTCTGGAATTACGTTTTGAACAGGATTGCCAATATCAATAGTAGCGATTTGAACTGATGTTGGTAAAAAATTTTCATTACCTTCATCTAGCGGCTCTTCTAATATACTATTTAATAAATTCACTAAGTGATGTGAAGAATTTTCAGCTAAATGAGAATTTGCCGTATGTCCTTGAATACCTTTTACCTGAAAAAAGAAACTAACTGATCCTCTTCTTCCAATTTTTACTTTATCGCCAACCTCATTTTTAGAAGTTGGTTCACCAACAAGACAATGATCAAATTTATAATTTTGTTTACTTGCCCATTCTAGAATTCTTGGTGTGCCGTTTACAGAATCTCTTTCTTCATCTCCTGTAATAATAAATGAAATCTTACCTGGAATATTTTTATATTTATCTACAAATCTTTTAGCGGCACTAATGAAACAAGCAACACTACTTTTCATATCTTCACTACCTCTTCCATAAAGTTTACCTTCATCTATTTTTGCTGAAAAAGGAGGGTATTTCCAAGAATTCTCATTTCCTACTGGAACTACATCTGTGTGACCAGCATAAGCAAAATGCTTTCCTTCATTTCCTATCGTTGCAAATAAATTTTTAACCTCATAAGAATTGTTTCCAGAGAAAGTTAATTGATGACAGTCACATCCTATAGCATTTAGATGATTTTCAACGACTGTTAAAGCGCCCTCATCTTTTGGAGTTACACTTGCACATTTAACTAAGGATTGTGTAAGAGTAACTGGATCAAAATTAATTTCTGACATTAATCTCTTAAAAGATCATTGATTGATGTTTTGCTTCTAGTTTTTTCATCAACTCTTTTAACAATAACAGCACAGTATAAAGAAGGATTAATATCCCCTTCTTTTTTTCCTGGTAATGTACCTGGTACCACAACTGAATACGCTGGAACTTTTCCCATATGAATTTCCCCAGTTGATCGATCGACTATTTTTGTAGATGCTCCAATAAATACACCCATTGATAAAACTGCACCTTCACCAACAATAACACCTTCAGCCACTTCACTTCTAGCTCCAATAAAACAATTGTCTTCAATAATCACAGGATTTGCTTGAAGAGGTTCAAGTACACCGCCAATACCAGCTCCTCCAGAAATATGACAGTTTTTACCTATTTGTGCGCATGATCCAACTGTTGCCCAAGTATCAATCATTGTTCCTTCGTCAACATATGCACCAAGATTTACAAAACAAGGCATTAAAACAACACCTTTAGCAATAAATGCAGATTTTCTTACAACAGCGTCTGGTACATATCGAAATCCTGCTTTCAGATGATCATCTTTAGTCCAATTTGCAGTTTTACTTTCTACTTTGTCAAACCAAGTAGCATGCGATGCTTTAATGATTTCATTATCATTTAATCTGAAACTTAAAAGAATTGCCTTTTTAATCCATTGATTAACTTGCCATTCATTATTAATTTTTTCACAAACCCTTAAGCTTCCACTATCAAGTTTGTTTAAAGTTTCATCTACTGCATTTCTAATATCACCTGCAGTATTGACATTAATATTATCTCTCTCCTCAAAGGCATCATTTATAATTTTTTCCAGATCACTCATATTTTACCCTCATTTACATCTTTTAAAAATAAACTCAAATCTCTTGTTTGAAAATCTAAATATTCTTTAGATGCTTCAATATCATCAGAAAAATTCTCATAACCAGCATCAACCCAGACAGGTGTAAAACCAACTTTTTTTGCTGGAACTAAATTCTTTGCAATATCATCAAACATTGCGGATTTATTTGCTTCGATATCAAATAAGTCGATAATTTTTTCATAGGGAGAAATTTCTGGCTTAGGAATATAATCAGCCATTTTAATATCATATATTTCATCAAAAAAGTTTGTTAGATTTATTTTCTCTAATACATCTAAGACATGTTGCTTATTTGCATTTGTATAAATAATTTTTCTTCCCTCAAGTTTATATAATTCATCATTAAGATTTTGATTTGGACCAACAATTGAGTAATCTAACTTATGAACTTCTTCTAAAAAATAATCAGGATCTACACCATGATTATCCATCATACCTCTTAATGTAGTGCCATGTTGCTTGTAATATTTTGCTTGTAGTTTTTTTGCTTCAGCTAATTCCATATTTAAATTTTTAGCTACAAACTCACCCATTAACTTATGTACTTGCTGAAAAATTCCACTGTCTGCAGAGTAAAGTGTGTTGTCTAGATCAAATATCCAGGTATTGATGTTATCTTTAAAGCTCATTTAATTACTTGTTATTTGTGTACCAATTCCATGTTCAGTGAATAACTCTAATATTACTGAATGAGGAATTCTTCCATCTAAAATAGTAGATTTTTTAACACCTTTTTTCATTGCATCAATACATGTATTAATTTTCGGCTTCATACCTCCAGAAATATATTCTTTATTAGCAATACTATTAGCTTCTTCTAAAGTTATTGATGAGATTAATTTTTCATCTTTGTCTAAAATTCCTGGTACATCTGTTAGTAATAATAATTTACTTGCCTGTAACTCACCCGCTATAAAACCCGCAACAGTGTCAGCATTAATATTATATGTAAAATTATTTTCATCCTTACCTAAAGGAGATATGACAGGTATTTGACCATTTTTTATAAAGCTATTTAGCATATCTTTGTTTAATTTTTTTGGTTGTCCAACAAAACCAATATCAACTATTTTTTCAATATTTGAATCACTATCTTTTATTCCCACGTTCAATTTAGTTGCAGTGACTAAGTTATCATTACCAGATACTCCTATTGCTATTCCTCCAGAGGCACTTATAGATTCTACTATTTCTGAATTGATATCCTTAGATAATACTTCTTCAACTACCTTAATTGTTTCTTTATCAGTAACTCGTAATCCTTCAACAAATTGCGTTGATATATTTTTTGATTTAAGTCTCTCGCCAATTTGAGGCCCTCCACCATGAATAATAATTGGTGACACACCTACTTCTTTTAATAATCCAATATCTCTTGAAAAACTTTCAGACAGTTTTTTATCTCCCATTGCATGTCCACCGTATTTTATTACAATGGTATCACCACTATGTTCTCTAATGTATGGAAGAGCTTCAACTAAGGTTGAGGCTTTATGTATAAAATAAGCCTGATCACTCTCTGATAAAAAATCAAATTTCATATTTATTGTGATAACCCGTATATAGATCTTTGAATCTCTGTAATACCATTATTTTTTTTGGTCTCAGATTGATATATTTTCGTAAATGATTTTTTATAATTTTGCATTAAACTTAAAATTGATTTTTTTTGATATTCTAAATGATTATTAGATATTTTATCTATTTTAGTTAAAATTATGGAAAATTTTCTTGAGCAATCGCTCAATAAATCCAACATATCAATATCAGAATTTTTGATACCAACTTTTGAGTCAATTAGTAAAAAAACATGATCAAGTGAATCTCTGTTTTCTATATATTCTTCAATCAAGGTCATTAAGTTTTCTCGTGCAACTTTTGATACTTTGGCAAAACCATAACCGGGTAAATCAATCATATTTATTTTTTCACTAATTAAAAAAACATTTATAGCCTGTGTTCTTCCTGGAGTTTTACTAGTTTTAGCTAGTTTTTTTGTTTTAGTTAATGAATTTATTAAACTAGATTTTCCAACATTAGATCTGCCTATAAAACAACATTCTTTTTTTATATCTGAATAAGGAATGTCTTTAAATGACTGAAAGGAACCTAAAAACTTATTATTATTAAAAAAGTTATTTAAATTTTTATTTAAGCTAGCCATTTTTGGCTAAAATTCTTCTTTGAATATACCATTGCTGCGCAATTGATAAAATATTGTTCACTGACCAATATAAAACTAAACCAGCTGCAAAACCAGCTAGTACAAAAGTAAATACAAATGGAAGTAATGCAAAAATTCTAGCCTGTGTTGGATCAGCGGGAGCAGGATTTAGTTTTTGTTGTAACCACATAGTGAAGCCCATAATGATAGGAAGAATACCAATATCAATTATTGAAAGTATAGGTGGCACATCCCAAGGAACTAATCCAAATATTGTCATTAAGCCCAACGGGTCTGGCGCAGATAGATCATGAATCCATCCATAAAAAGGAGCGTGATACATCTCTATCGTAACAAACAACACTTTATACAAAGAGAAGAAAATTGGTATTTGTACTAAAATTGGTAGACAACCCGCAACAGGATTAGCACCCTCTCTTTTATACAAGGCCATTAGTTCTTGCTGCATTTTTTGTCTGTCATTTGGATATGTTTCTTTTAATCTTTGCATATCAGGCTGAAGTTTTTTCATCTTTGCCATAGATTTAAAAGATGCTTGTGCCAGTGGGAATAAAATTAAACGCATTAAAATGGTAAAGGCAATTATTGCTAGACCAAAATTACCAGCATAACCAAAAAACCAATTAATGGCATATGAAACAGGTTTAGTTAAAAAACTAAACCAGCCCCAGTCAATTGCATCAGTAAATCTTGGTATAGAGAGATTTTCGTCATAAGCACTTAAGACATTTAATTTTTTTGCACCCACAAATAATTTTCCGCCGTAAGATATATTTTCACCCGAGTTAATTTTATATATCTGACCAACATAACCTGCCCTATAGCTATCACGTCCATTATTTCCGTATCTATAATTGACATTAATGGATTGGTCAGCATCAGGAATTAAAGCAGACATCCAATATTTGTCTGTAAAACCTAACCAACCTCCTTGTGTTTTATTATCGCAAAACTCTTTTTTTGTTTGCATTGATGAATTACAATCATCGGCAATATCATCATAATTTTTTTCCAATAATTCGTCGTTTATTAAACTAATTAAACCCTCGTGAAGTATAAAAAAATTAATTGTATCTGGTGTGTTTATTCTTTTGATTAATCTGTATGGAAAAACTTCAATATCTTCACCACTGTTATTTTCTATTTCCTGTGTAATTGTAAACATATATTCATCATCAACTTGATAGTTGATTTTGAAAGTTATATTTTTATTATTCGTCCAACTAAGTGTAACAGGGCTTGAGGGGCTTAGAGTGGTAGAGTTAGTTTTCCAATTTGTTTCTAAATTAGGTAATTCAATGTTAGAATTTTTTAGTTCTTTCCAACCTGTTTCAATATAATATGGATTAGCAGTCCCATCAGGTAACAAAAGCTGTATATTATTCGAATCAGGTTCTAAGCTAGTTTTATATTTTGATAATATGAGGTCATCTAAAATTGCTCCTTTTAAATTTATAGAACCTTTAATAGATGTATTTTCAAAAATAACTCTGTCGGTTTGAATTAAAGCTTCATCTCTACTTAGTATTTCTGAAACAGCTTGGCTGCTTTGTCCGTCAATGGATGTTGCAGGCTCTAATACTTCATCTTCTTCAAAGGATGTTGTTTGAATTGGTTGAGTTGGAAATAATAATTGAAAAAAAATAATTATCGCAATTGAAATACCAATAGCCAAATATAAATTTCTTTGTTCGTTCATTTATTTAACTCAGATTTTTTTGGTACTGGATCAAATCCGTGGGAACCCCATGGATGACATTTTGAAATTCTTTTCACCGATAAAATTGATCCTTTAAATAACCCATGTTCCTTTAATGCTTTAATAGAATACTCAGAGCAGGTTGGTAAATACCGACAATTCTGCCCAAGTATTGGGGAAATCAATAACTGGTATAATCTAATTATTATGATTAAAGGTAATGAAATATATTTACTAACCATTTATCTTTCCCTTAAGTTCTAATAAAAGTTTATCAAATTTCTCTTCGAGCAATGACGTTTTAGCTATTAACACATAATATGAATTAATTTTACCATTAATAATAATTTTTCTAGCTAATTCTCTCATTATTCTCTTTGCTCTATTTCTTTTTACTGCGTTGCCAATTTTTTTGGAAGCTGTGTATCCTACACCTATAGAATTTTCTAGATCTTGATTGTGTAAAATTTGGATATTCATATTTTTACCTTTTATAAATTCTCCCTGGTTTCGTATCATAACGAAAGTCGATCTTTTCTTAATTGTAAATAATGTTTGGGCCATTTGGCCTTTTTAAGCGCTTAATTGAGCTCTTCCTTTTGCACGTCTTCTATTAATGATTTGACGACCTGCTTTAGTTGCCATTCTAGCTCTAAAACCGTGTCTTCTTTTTCTAATTACTCTGCTAGGTTGGTAAGTGCGTTTCATAATAAATCTCTGGGCCTAATACGAATTCATTATATATAAGTCAAATATTTACTTATGTAATCGATGAAAATTTTCAAAAAAGCTAGTGAATTAGAGCCAAATTTAGTTTCAATCAAAGACAAGGGCCAGTCTATTGGTTTAGTTTTAACAATGGGAAACTTACACGATGGACATTTATCTCTCATTAGAGAAGCACAATTACATAACGAATTTGTGATCTGTTCAATATTTATTAATCCTACTCAATTTAACAATGAAAATGATTTCAATTCTTATCCAAAGACAATTGATGAAGATATTTCTAAATTAGAAAATATTGGTTGTAATGCACTCTTCTTACCTGACATTCAAGAGATATACCCTAAAGGATTGGCAAAGAAAAAAATTGTAAACAATTTTAGAAATATTTTATGTGATAAATTTCGACCTGGACATTTTGATGGAGTTACTACTGTTGTGGATCTTTTTTTTAATTTGATTAAACCAACGAATAGTTATTTTGGTGAGAAGGATTTTCAGCAAGTAAAAATAATACAAGATTTAGTAAAAATTAATCATCACAATATTAAAATAATTCAATGCCCATCTGTACGAGATAAAACAGGTATGAGTTTATCTTCAAGGAACTCTAAATTTTCTAATGATCAATTAAAAATTTTTGATGTATTAGGAAATAAAATTAAAGAACATATTAATCTGTTAAAACAAAATGAAATTAATAATTTAGATCAATTAAAAATAGAGTTTCTTCAAAATAATATAAATAAAATTGACTATTTAGAGATAAGAAATGAAAATAATTTAGAAATAACAAAAAATTATTCTGAAGCTAGATTATTTATTGCTTTATATATTGGTGAAATTAGAATTATTGATAATTTTAAATTATATTAAGGTATTAACCAATTATATTCTGGTTCATTATTTTTAAATGTTAATTTTAATCTACGATGACCTGAAATTTCTAAATAAAGCCAATCAATTTCATTAATTTTATTTTCAACTACTGTAAAATTTTTATATCCTTTTTCACTTTCTTCATGACTTGGTTCCTTTCCGGTTAAGTGTTCAGGGATACCATCTTCTGGAAATTCAGTGATTGAGCTTGGATCTTTCAATGTTAAGTAACATTTTCTACTAAACAATCTTGTTTTATCCCACATTTCTTTAGCTTTATCATTTTGATTATTAACCAAAGACGTTGTTTTGATTCGCATTTGAATTTTTAATTTATGATCATAAAAAACAAATTGAGAACTACTATTTTTTTTTAAATTAGGAACCTTCGGAGATCTAAAGTCTGTGTGAAAATTTAGTGTCATGCTATTGGGATCAAACTTTCTTAAGACTACAACTCTAGAATCAATTCCACCTTCACTATCAATATTACTAAAGACTGGCGTGTGAAAGGTGTGTTTTCTATCTTTAACTCCTCTAGTTAAATTTTTCTTTATATCCTCAAATATTTCTGCAGCATTTTCTTTTGAAGAAGTCGACATTGTTATTGTAATATAAATTGTTTTGAAGAAATAGCTAGATAATGGAAATAAATAAAATTACGAATTTATTGAATCTGGAGCATGTTAAGTTTTTAATATCTATCTTTAAAGAAAATAATATTGAAATTCGATTAGTAGGAGGGTGTATACGAGATGCTCTTCTTGAAAGAGAAATCAAAGATATTGATACAGCGACAACTTTGGAGCCTGAAGATGTTTTGTCATTACTAAAAGATAACAATATTGAGTATGATGATTTTGCTATTCAATATGGATCTATAATTGCTTATCCTCATAATCGAAAAATACAAATTACAACTTTACGTGAAGATGTTAATCAAATGGGAAGACATACAAATGTAATTTACACCAACAGCTGGAAAAAAGATTCAGCCAGAAGAGATTTTACTTTCAATGCTTTATATGTTGGAAACAATAATAAACTCCATGATTATTACAATGGCCAATCAGATTTAAATGAAAGTAAAATTTGTTTTATTGGTGAAATAGAGGATAGAATAAAAGAAGATTACTTAAGAATCTATCGATACTTTAGGTTTAGAGGTTTATTTAATTTACCTAAAACATCTTTAAGTGATCAAAAGATTGTAGAAAAATATATTCACGAATCTTTGGCAGTGTTGACCAACGATGTAATAAGACAAGAAATATTAAAAATGTTTAATATGTCTTTTCCATTAAATTGTTTTTACATATCTCATCAAACGTTACAAAAATTCAAATGGGTTGAAATAGTGCAAGAGCATTTTATACGAACAAAATACGACCTTGGATTAAATAAATGTCTGAATAAGATTGATAATTTAATAAATTAGTTTTTTAGTTTACAATTTTCGCACAAACCAAATATTTCTAAATTATGTTTTTTATAATTGAAGTTATTTTTTTCTGCTTGTTTTGAAAAATAAGAAAATAAATTATTTCCAGTTAGCTCAGTAACACTATCACAGTTTTCACATATCAAAAAAGATGTAGAAGTTTTTGCATTACATCCTTCATGTTTACAAGCAACGTAAGAATTTCTACTTTCTATTTTGTGAACTTTTCCAATTTCAATCAATTTATCGAGTGCCCTGTAAACTTGCAGAGGAGATTTTATTCCCATTTTTTGTATATCATAAAGAATTGTGTACGCCTTCATCGGTTCAGAAGAGTTTTCTAAAACTCCAAGAACTGTTTTTTGATTCTTAGTTAAATTATCCGATGCCAATCCCATAAATCTCAATTACCAAATTGTTTTCATTTTTGCAACTTACCTCTCAACTCTAGTGGAATAAGAGAAATAATAAATAATATTATCGCTATAACAATAATCGATGGTCCCGAAGAGGTATTCAATTCCAAAGAAGTAAATAAGCCAATTGTAACAGATAAAATACCAATTAATATGGCTACAAATACCATTTGTGTTGGATTGTGAGTTACATTTCTTGATGCGGCAGCTGGTATTATTAGCAGACCAGTAATTAAAAGAGTCCCAATCATTTTTATAGACAATGCAATAACTCCAGCTAGTAGTAAGGTAAAGATCATATTATATATGTTCGGTTTCATTCCTTCTGCTAAAGCTAGATCATAATTAACTGTAGCTGAAAATAATGATTTCCAAATAAAATATAAAATTCCTATAATTATAAAACCACCAATCCAAACTAAGGCAATATCTTGAAGAGTTACTGCTAAGATATCGCCAAAAAGTAATCCCATAATATCAAAACGAATACTTGATAAAAAACCCATTAACACCAAACCAATTGCAAGAGTAGAGTGAGCTAATAATCCAAGTAATGAATCACCAGCTAATCTAGTCCTCTTTTGTAAGTTGAGAAGAAGTAGAGCGATAACTGCAGATATTACAAATACGGAAAAGGCAATATTTAAACTAAAGGCATAAGCTAAAGTTACTCCTAACAAGGCAGAGTGAGCTAAAGTATCACCAAAATAAGACAGCCTTCTCCAAATTACTAAGCAACCTAGTGGTCCTGTAATTATTGCAATACCGATACCAGCAACTAATGCTCTAGTAAAAAAATCATCTAACATTAACTTGATACACTTCCGTCAGAAGCATGTGTGTGATCATGATCGTGCTGATAATATGTTAAAGTTTTTGATCTATGCTCACCAAATAATTCTATATAAGCTTTATCTTTTATAACCGAACTTGGTTTTCCTGAACAACATATATGTCCATTTAAACAAACTACATGATCTGTTGCAGACATTACAAAATGCAAGTCATGGGAGACTAATAAAATTCCACAATTTAGGTTTGCTGAAATATTTTTTATAATATTATAAAGGTCAATTTCTCCATTAAAATCAACTCCCTGCACAGGTTCATCTAAAACCAGTAATTCTGGTTTTTTTGCAATTGCTCTCGCTAGAAGGACACGTTGAAATTCGCCACCAGATAGACCATGTATTTGTTCCTTGAAAAGTTTTTCTACACCAGTTTGATTTAAGGATTCAATAATTTCATTATTACTGAGATTATTGGTTAATCGCATAAAATCTACAACACGTAATGGCATAGTCCAATCAATATTAATTTTCTGAGGAACATATGCTATTTTATTTGTATACCGTTTCAATGAACCTTCATCAGGTTCAAGAATATTAAGGACCATTTTAGCTGTTGTAGTTTTTCCAGAACCATTGGGTCCAATTAGTGTAACTATTTGACCATTTTTTACCTCAAGAGATACACCTCTTATCAACCATTTTGGTGACTTATAAATACCTGCGTTCTCTAGACTTACCAATAAATTATCTTTACTCATTTTTCTATTTACAATCCAAAATGTAATATTATAACATTACATTATTTAACAGACTTAATTCTAATAGGAATACTTTTATGAAACAAACGAACTTTTTTCTACATATTTCTAAGATTATTTTGTTTTCAGGAATTCTTGTTGCAACTGCATCTGCTAGAGCAGAGCTAAAAGTTGTGACCACAATTAAACCACTACATTCATTGATTTCAAATGTTATGGAGGGAGTAGGAGAACCTGGACTTATAATTGATGGAAGTATATCACCACATAGTTTTACAATGAAACCTTCTCATGCGAAAATGCTTGAGGAAGCAGATGTCATTTTTTGGATTGGAGAGGGTATTGAAACATCAATGGAAGAACCCCTAGACTCAATTGCAAAGGATGCAGAAGTAATTGAATTTATGGAACTTGATTCAATTGCTAAATTAAAATTTAGAGAAGAATCAATTTTTGGTGACCACGACGACCACGACGATCACGATGACCATGATGATCACGACGACCACGATGACCACGATGATCATGACGATCATGATGACCACGATGATCACGACGATCACGATGATCACGACGACCATGATGACCACGATGACCACGATGATCACGATGATCACGACGACCATGACGATCATGACGACCATGATGAGCACGACGATCACGATGATCACGACGACCATGATGACCACGATGATCACGATTATCACGACGACCATGATGACCATGATGATCACGATGATCATGATGACCACGATGATCACGGCCATGCACACGGTGAATTTGATGCTCACATTTGGCTAGATCCAATGAATGCTAAAGAAATGGTTCATGAAATAGCTCATGAGTTAGGTGATTTAGATCCTGCCAATAAAGAGAAATATGAAGCAAATGCTGAAGCAACAATTAAAGCTTTAGATCAGCTTATTAGTGATGTTGGTACAGATATTAATTCTGATGCAAAATTTGTTGTCTTCCATGACGCCTACCAATACTTTGAAGAAAGATTTGGTGTAAGAGCTGCAGGAGCTTTAACATTGAATACTGATGTTTTACCTGGTGCGAAGCAAATAGCTGATATTCAGGATGTTATTAAGGATAAGGGAATAAAATGTATTTTCTCTGAACCTCAATTTAATCCAAAGATTATTACAACAATAGCTGAGGATATGAATATCAAAACAGGAGTTTTTGATCCTTTAGGTGCTAACATTGATGCTGGTAAGTCACTTTACTTTTCGTTGATTAGTAATCTCGGGGACGAGCTTAAAGGCTGTTAAATTTTAATATTTAAATAAATTCCACCTTGTATTAAGGTGGAATTTATAAAACTAATTATAAGGAAATTGATATGGAAAATACTTCTCAGGTTCCAGTTACTGTTTTAACAGGGTTTCTTGGAGCTGGAAAAACAACTCTTTTAAATCGAATATTAACTGAACAGCATGGACGGAAATATGCCGTTATAGTTAATGAATTTGGTGAACAAGGTATCGACAATGATCTTGTTGTTGATGCTGATGAAGAAGTATTTGAAATGAACAACGGGTGCATTTGTTGCACTGTTAGAGGTGATTTAATTAGAATTCTAAGTGGCTTAATGAAACGTGCTGATAAGCTTGATGCAATTATTGTTGAGACAACTGGTTTAGCAGATCCAGCCCCAGTTGCTCAGACATTTTTTGTTGATCAAGATGTTGCTGATAGAACAAAATTAGATGCAATTGTTACAGTTGCCGATGCTGTTCATCTAAGTTCTCAATTAGTCGATCATCATGAAGCAGAAGAACAAATTGCTTTTGCTGATGTAATTTTGTTAAATAAAGTTGAACTTGTTGGAGATAATGACATTGTAAAAGTTAATGATCGTATTAGAAAAATTAATCCTTTTGCAAAGATTATTAAAACAACACGTTGTGATGCACCTCTTGATGAAATCGTAGGCTTAAATGCATTTAGTCTAGATAGAGTATTAGATATTGAACCTGACTTTCTTGAATCAGAACATGATCATGAACATGATGATGATGTTACTAGTCTATCCTTTGTATCTGATACACCATTAGATATGGATAAGTTTCAAGATTGGTTTGGAAATTTACTCAGGACTAAGGGTCAGGATATTCTTCGATCAAAAGGCATTTTGAATTTTAAAGGTGAAGATGAGCGATATGTGTTTCAAGGAGTACACATGCTCATGGATGCTTCTCCAATGGGGCCATGGCCAAAAGGAAAAGATAGAAGTTCTCGAGTAGTTTTTATTGGTCGTGACCTTGATAATATGAACCTTAAGGAAGGCTTTGAAAATTGTAAATCAGCATGAATGCTGATCTAGAAACACTTCAAAAATCAAATAAAACTGAACTTGAAAGAAGAGGTTCAATTTTTAATATTGGAGCCCCAGCTACAGAAGCGGTTACAATTCGTGATCAAATAGCGGTAGGATTTGGAGACGGTACTGTAAGATTTTTTCAATCTGGATCTGATCCTAAAACTGTTAAAGCACATAAGGGTGTAGTGTTGAGTATGACAAATTATGAAGATCATGTGTTAACGGGAGGAGAAGATGGACGTTTTCTAAAAATATCATCTGATGGAAATATTGATGAAATTTTTAATTTTGGTTCAAAGTGGGTTGACTGTGTAGCTTCCCACAAAGATACTAAAGTTTGTTCATCAGGAAAGACTGTTTATATTTGGACAAAAAACAAAGATAAACCACAAACTTTAGAGCATCAAAGTACTGTTGCTGGATTAGCATTTGATAATAAAGGCAAGCGTCTTGCGGTCTCAAGATACGGTGGAGTAACAGTGTGGAAACTTAATAATAATAAATGGACAGCATCAAATTTTACATGGAAAGGATCGCATGGAACTGTAACGTTTAGCCCAGATACAAAATATATTGTAACTGCAATGCAAGAAAATCAAATTCATGGTTGGCGCATAAACGACAAAGCTGATTTAGCAATGAGAGGTTATCCATCAAAAATTAAAAGTTTTACTTGGGTTGGTGATACACCGTATTTGGTAACATCTGGATCCAGTGATGCAGTTTGCTGGCCATTTGATGGTAAAGAAGGACCAATGGGGAGAAAGCCAATTGTAGTTGCAAACGGTGGTAAAGAACTTGCAACATTTGTTAAAGCACTAAATGGAGAAAAAGCTGTTTTCACCGGTTTTACAGATGGGTCAGTTTTATTAGCAGAAATTGATGAAAGTAAAAAACCAATTATAATTAGAAGTTCAACAGGTGCAGAAGTTTCAACAATAGCGATATCTAGTGATAATTCACAAATATTAATTGGGGATATGAAAGGTTCTATTCTTTTATCATCTTTATGGGCAGACAATTAAAGGAGAAAATATGTTTAATCGTAAAACTCAAAATGTTGAAAAAATAAGAAATCTTAAACATTTAATTTCCAAGAAATATAAATTACCAGAAAATACTATAATAAGTATTGCTGAGCTCAGTTGTCATGAGCCTGATTGTCCACCAATCGAAACTGTAATTACTGCAAGAAATGAAGACGGATCAATGAAAAATTGGCGAGTTGCAAAATCAATAGAAGAAATAGAGGAGTCAGATATTAATAATCTAACAAACCACACCCATTAGATTATTAAATTTAGAATAAAAATGTCAAAAAAACAAAAAGAAATAATATTATCTGTTTGTCTCACATGTACCCTTAATAAAGCTCAAAATAATAATAAACTTGCAGGAGAAAAACTTGCACAAAAATTAATTGATAAATTTAAAAATACAAAAAATGTAACTTTAAGAGGTGTAAATTGCATGAGTAATTGTAAACGTTCATGTATTGTATCCTTTACCGCAGAAAATTGTTTTACCTATGTGTTTGGAGATATAGATCCTGAAAATTCTGCTTATATTGATTCAATAGAGGAACTGCTATTATCCTATAGCAAATCTGATGATGGTTTTTTGAGACGTAGACATAGACCTGAAATATATAGATCTAATATCGTTGGTAGATTTCCTCCAATAAATAGTAAGTCAGATATTATTATTAATTTAAAATAGTAAAATTTTAAAAAAAATTAAATTATAATTATTTATTTCTGAATTTTGTTTAATTTAGAATGTATTATTAACAGCAATCTCCACCTTCACAAGTGCAACAACAGCTGCAGCTGCAACCACACTTTGGTGGGTTTGGATTTTGATTTTTCATAATCATACCTATATATTTTATAATAATTTAAAATACAAATGAGAAAAGCATTAGAAATTAAAGAGTGTATGAAGACTTTCGAGGGTGACGGGATACCTGTAACGAGAGCTTTCCCTGTCCCTGGAATGAGAGAAAATGATCCATTTCTTCTTTTTGATCATTTCGGCCCAATTAATTATGAGCCAGGAGGTGCAACTGGTGTACCAGCACATCCTCATTGTGGATTTGAGGCAATTACTTATATGCTTGGTGGTGAAGTAGAGCATAGAGATTCATTTGGAGGACAAGCAGAAATTGAAACTGGTGATGTACAATGGATGACAACTGGATCAGGTTTAATCCACTCTGAATTAGTAACAGAAAAATTTAAGAAGAGTGGTGGTATCATGCAAGGATTACAAATTTGGGTAAACCTTCCACAAAAAAATAAAAAAGTGAAACCTTGGTACCAACATATTAAAAGAAACACTATTCCAACAGTATCTGAAAATGCAAATATAGAAATTAAAGTTCTTGTGGGTGAAATAAATGGAACCAAATCCAAAGTTCAAACATATTCACCTGTATCAATATTTGATATTCAATTTTCAAAACCAGATAAGACAAAGTTTAATGTTGATAAAGAACAAAATCTTATGATCTATATTATCGATGGTCAATTACAATTTAACGAGGATGATAAAATCGCTAATAAAGGTGATATGATTTACTTTGATCAGTCAAGTGATGAGATTCAACTTACATCGATATCAGAAAAAGGATCCTACCTAGTTTTAGCAGGTAAGCCGCTTAAAGAACCTGTAGCACGTTATGGTCCTTTTGTGGCAAATTCTGAAGGAGAAATCAAGCAAGCAATGATGGACTATCAAGAAGGAAAGATGGGAAGCTTAGCTTAAGCTAATTGACGTAACATTTCACCAGCTACAATAGCAACTGAACTACTAAGATTAATCGATCTAGGCCCCTTTATCATTGGTATTGTTAATCTTTCATCGACAGAGCTATGAACAAAATCAGGCGCTCCAGCACTTTCTCTGCCAAATAAAATAATATCATTTGATTGAAATTTATAATCGAAATAACTTTTTTTACTTTTTGTTGTTAGAAGAACGAGTCGATATGAATTATCTTTTGACCAATCATAAAATTTTTCCCAACTTAAATGTTTTTTTAATTCTAGATAATCATAGTAATCCATTGATGCTCTTTTTAGTCTCTTATCATCAATCACAAAGCCAGCTGGCTCTATTATATCTACTGGTATTCCAAGACAGGCACCTAGTCTAAATATGTTTCCTGCATTCTGTGGTATGTCGGGTTCAAATAGAGCAATTCTCATGTTTTTTTACTATATTATTTTATTACTTGCGTCACGCTGGCACATATTTAAAAAGTATTTTTTTGAGTAATTAAGATATAAGAAATTCACAATAAATGGCTAAAAAACCCAAAAATAAGAGAAGAGATTTCCTACAACTTAGCACCGTAACGCTTGGTGCTGTTGGAACAGCTGCTTTTATATGGCCTTTTCTAAAAAGTATGAGTCCAGCAGAGGACACATTAGCTGCAGGATCAACTGAAGTAGATATTAGTACTATTGAAGAAGGTCAAAGTATAACAATAAAATGGCGTGGAAAACCAGTCTTCATTAAAAAAAGAACAAAAGAAGAGATAGATGCAGCTAAAATGGTTCAAGCTTCTGATTTAAGAGACCCACAAGATGATGCTGATAGAGTACAAAAAGAAGAATGGTTAGTTTTAGTGGGAGTGTGCACACACCTAGGTTGTGTTCCGCTTGGTCAGAAAGTTTCTGATATGAAAGGTGAGTACGATGGTTGGTATTGCCCATGTCATGGTTCACATTACGATACATCAGGTAGGATAAGAAAGGGACCAGCTCCCAAAAACTTGGACGTTCCGCCCTATACCTTTTTAAATGATAATACTATAAAGATAGGATAACATGGATAAGAATCGAAAAGTACATCAGTTTAAAAATCCCGTCCTTAATTGGATAGAGTTTCGTTTACCAATTATTTCTTACTTCAAAAAAGAATACGGTGATTATCCAATGCCTAAAAATTGTAATTATTTTTGGAGTTTTGGTGCTTTAGCAACAATTACGCTTGTTACAATGATAGTAAGCGGAATTTTTCTTGCAATGAATTACACACCACATACTGATATGGCATTTGATAGTGTTGAAAGAATAATGCGAGATGTCAATTACGGTTGGTTAATGCGATACATTCATTCCAATGGTGCAGCCTTTTTCTTCATTATAGTTTACATTCATATAGTAAGAGCAATGTATTTTGGTTCTTATAAATATCCAAGAGAGCTTAATTGGATTTTAGGTGTATTTATATTTTTATTAATGATGGCAACTTCTTTTCTTGGTTACACGTTACCGTGGGGACAAATGTCTTATTGGGGAGCTACAGTTATAACAAATTTATTTAGTGCAATTCCATTTATTGGTGAGGGATTAAAGACATGGCTTCTTGGTGATTACAATGTTGGAAATGCTACTTTAAACCGTTTCTTTGCTCTTCATTATGTTTTACCATTTGTTATTTTTGGTGTCGTAGGATTACATGTTGCTGCAGTCCATGTTCATGGTTCAAATAACCCTGATGGGATTGATATTAAAACTAACAATGACTCAGTAAACTTTTTTCCATATATGTTAATTAAAGATACAGTAGCTATGTGTGCTTTTGGTGTTGCTATTTCTGCAGTAATATTCTTTGGACCAAATCTTATGGCTGAAGTAGATAATTATATTCCAGCAGATCCACTTGTTACTCCAGCTCACATTGTTCCAAACTGGTATCTTGCACCTTTTTATGCAATTTTAAGAGCTGTACCTGATAAATTAGGAGGAGTGCTCCTAATGTTTGGTGCGATAGTAATTCTTTTTGTTCTACCTTGGCTTGATAGATCAAAAGTGAGAAGCTGTAATTATAGACCAATATACAAGTGGTTTATGATGGGCTTTTTTGTTAACTTCTTTGCATTAGGCTACGTTGGTATGCTTCCTGCTGAAGGTTTATATCTTTTAATTGCTAGAGTAGGTTTACTTTACTACTTTGGTTTTTTCTTTATCATTACACCTTTTGTTGGTTGGATAGAGAAGCCAAGTAAGCTACCGCTCAGTATTAGTGATGTTTATGCTAAAAATATAGCTCCTAATATTGGTGGAGGAGAAAAAGGAATTCCTTCACCAGCAATGCAAAAAGATACATATCTATAATGCGCCTATTACTTATTATTTTTCTATTCTTCTCTTCAAATTTATTTGCTGCAGAAATGAGTACTGAAAAAATGCCAAAACATGATTGGTCTTTTAAAGGTGTAACGGGAACTTTTGATAGAGCCGCAATTCAAAGGGGCTATAAAGTTTATAGAGAAGTATGTGCAGGATGTCATTCAATGAAACTGCTATATTACAGAGATCTTATTGATGTTGGTTTTTCTGAGGCTCAAGTAAAAGTAATTGCTTCTGAATATACTGTATTAGACGGTCCAAATGATGATGGTGAAATGTTTGAAAGACCGGCTAGACCAGCAGATAGATTTGTTAATCCATATGCCAATGATAACGAAGCAAGAGCAAATAATAATGGAGCTTATCCTCCAGATTTGAGTGTAATTACAAAAGCTAGAAAATATGGAGTTGATTATATTTATAACCTTCTTCTAGGTTATGTTGAACCTCCAAAGGGAATGGAGGTCGGTAATGGAATGTGGTACAATAAATGGATGGCTGGAAATCAAATAGCTATGCCAGCACCTATAGCCGATGGAAGTGTAGATTATGATGATGGCACTGATAATAATGCAGAACAGTTATCGGCTGATGTAACACATTTTCTTCACTGGGCTGCTGAACCAGAAATGGAAGAAAGAAAAAATTTAGGAATCAAAGTAATATTATTCTTTATTATTCTAGGAACAATTGTGTACTTGGCAAAAAACAGACTTTGGCGAGACGTCACTTAGACATTAAATAAAAAGTTCATTACATCACCATCTTTGACGATATAATCTTTACCTTCTTGTCTTAGCTTTCCCGAATCTCTACTTCCAGCATCGCCATTATTTTCTATATAGTCTTCATAAGAGATAGTCTCTGCTCTAATAAATCCTTTTTCAAAATCAGTGTGAATTTTTCCAGCAGCTTGAGGTGCAAGTGTTTCTTTTTTTATTGTCCATGATCTTGTTTCTTTTGGACCACATGTAAAATAGTTTATCAAACCTAAAAGTTCATATCCTGATTTTATAACCTTATTCAATGTTGTTTGATCTAAATCAAGTTCTTTTAGAAATTCAAGTTTTTCTTCTTCATTATCTAATTCTGCTATTTGTGCTTCTATTGATGCAGAGATTAAAACTACAGAATGATTATTTTTTTTAGCAAACTCGATGACTTTTTTTGATAACTCGTTTCCAGTGTGAATAGATTCTTCATCTACATTGCATATGTACATAGTAGGCTTTAGACTAATTAAGTTAAGACTATTTACAAAGTCAATTTCATTACTAGCGAATTCATCAATTTTTAAGATACTATTAGCATCTAGCATTTGTAAGATTTTATTTATTATATCGAATTGATCTTTAGCTTCTTTATCATTTGCTTTTAATTTTTTTTCTAAACTAGTTTTTTTATTATTTAAGCTTTCAAGATCAGCCAATTGTAATTCTAAATTTATTGTTTCAATATCATCTAATGGATCAATTTTTGATGATACATGAGTAATGTTAGTATCTTCAAAGCATCTAACAACGTGTGCTATTGCATCAACTTCCCTAACGTGCCCTAAAAATTTATTTCCTAAACCTTCTCCTTGTGAGGCTCCTTTTACTAATCCTGCAATATCAACAAAATCCATGAAAGAAGGGATTATTTTTTCACTCTTTCCAATGATTGCAAGTTTGTCTAATCTGTCATCAGGCACTGCAACTCTTCCTATATTTGGTTCTATAGTTGCAAATGGATAATTTGCAGCTTCCGCTTTATTTGATTGGGTAAGTGCATTGAATAAAGTGGATTTACCAACATTTGGCAATCCAACTATCCCACACTTAAATCCCATAATTAATTTTGCTTACTTATTTTTGTTAAAAATAGAGGAATATCTGAAAATATTAATTCTATATTTTTAACCATTTTATCAATTTTTTTATTTATTATTTCTTCTTCTGATTTTGAAAACTTATTTAAAACATAACTTGAAACTAAATCTTTATGTCCAGGATGATCAATTCCAATACGTATTCTAAAATAATTTTCCCCTATAAATTGGTCAATACTTTCCAATCCATTATGACCTCCGTTTCCACCACCTTGTTTTATTTTTACTTTTGATAATTCTAAATCAAGGTCATCATGTATAACAAAAGTATGGTCTAATTTTATTTTATAAAAATTCACAATTTCTGAAACAGCTTTTCCAGATAAATTCATGAATGTAAGAGGTTTTAACACAAAGATTTTTTGATTATTAATTACACCTGAATATAATTCTTTTTTTTTATCTTCTTTGATTTTATCCAAATTAAAATGTGAGATTATATTATCCGCTAAATGGAAACCTACATTATGTCTGGTATTATTATAATTTACACCTGGGTTTCCAAGTCCACAAATTAAAAACATATAATGAAATATAAAGTATAGTTACTTAGATTCTTTATTTTCTTCTTTATTATCAGAAGATTCTTCCTTCTTTTCCTCTGATTTCTCTTCGCCACCTTCTGCTGCACCTTCTTCAGTTGTTTCTTCAGTTTTAGTTTCAACTTCTACAGTTGGAGGAACTAAAGTAGCTATTACGAAATCTCTATCTGAAATAGTGGGAGCAACTCCCTCAGGTAATTGAATATTACTAATTTTTACTGCATCACCTATTTCACTTTCAATTAAATCAAATTCTAGTTTGCTAGGTATATTATTTGCATTACATGTTAGTTCAACAAGTCTTCTCACAGTATTTAAAACTCCACCTTTTTTCAAACCAGGACATTTATCTTGATTTAAAAATTCAACAGGAATTTCAACGTTTACTTTTGTATTTTCTTGTACTCTTAAAAAATCAAAATGTATAAGTCGATCACTAACAGGGTGATATTGCAATTGTTTAGGAAGTATTTTTTCTTTCTTTCCATCGACATCTAGATCGATAATTGTTGAATAAAAAGAACCAGTACCCATTAATTTTTTGAGTATTTTATCTTCTAGAGCAATTTTTTTAGGCTCAGTTCCCTTGCCATAAATAATACCAGGGACTAATCCCTTCATTAAAAGACTATGATTTGAACCAATATCTTTATTTCTTTCTATCGCTTTAAAATCACTCATAAAATAAAAAAAATTTAATCGAAAAGGGCGGACACTGAAGTATCAGTGTTAATCCTTTTAATCGCATCACCCATTAAAGGAGCTATACTAATATGTCTAATGTTTTTTGTGCTTTTTACCTCTTTAGAAGGCTCTATTGTATCTGTTAATACCAATTCTTTTATGCTTGAATTTTCAATCTTTTTAAGCGCATCTCCAGATAATACACCGTGAACAATATAAGAATAAATTTCTTTAGCCCCATTTTTACTCAGAGCTTCAGCAGCATTACATAACGTGCCTGCAGAGTCAGCTATATCATCTAGTAAGATACAAGTTTTATCTTTTACATCTCCAATAATATTCATTACTTCAGATTCACCAGCTTTTTCTCTTCTTTTATCGGCAATTGCTAGCCCAGCATCTAACCTCTTAGCGAAAGCTCTAGCTCTAACAACACCACCAACATCAGGTGAGGCAACAACTAAATCTTTGTTTCCATTAAATCTTTCTTTAACATCATCGATTATAGGTCTTACAGAAAAAATATTATCTAAAGGAATGTCAAAAAAACCTTGAATTTGACCAGCATGCAAATCCATTGTTAACACCCTATCAGCACCCGCGGATGTAATTAAATTTGCAACAAGTTTGGCAGTGATTGGTGTTCTAGGTCCAGTCTTTCTATCTTGTCTTGCATATCCATAATAAGGGATAACAGCAGTAATCCTTTTCGCTGAACCTCTTCTTGCAGCATCAATTGTAATTAAAAGTTCCATTAAATGGTCATTTGCTGGATGCGATGTAGATTGAATAATAAAAACATCTTCACCTCTAATATTTTCATTTATTTCCACAAATATTTCTCTATCATTAAAAGTTCTAACAGAGGCATCTGCTAATGGAACATCAATATGTTTAGAAATTTTTTCTGCTAGGGATTTGCTACTATTACAGGCGATTATTTTCATATAATCAAATTAATTACTATATTAGAATAATAATAGATCAACTAAAATTAATCATTAAATGCAATGATATTTAGCATTCTTCCAGTATCTCTAAATTTTTGTGATTCCCTTCGATGGCTAAAAAAAACTCTCTTATTTGAGAAGGTATCTTTGTTAATATTATATATATTTTTAATACCTAATTCCTCAAATTGATAGTTAATCAATCTTCTTAAATTAAATAAGTCTTTGTCTTTATTTTTGTGTTTGAAGAAAATAGAGTATTTTTTATTTTTGATTATAAACTTACTTTTAAAGTCTTTTGATACTTCAAAGTTTTTAAAACTCAAACAAGGACCAATAAGAACCACAATATTTTTTTTAATTATTTTTTGTTTAACAAAATATTCTATACCTTTGGCAGCTATATTTTTTAATGCTCCTTTCCAACCTGAATGAAGAGCGCAAATATATTTTTTATTTTTATCGAAAATAAAAATTGGACAACAATCTGCAGTTAAAACCCCTAAAGCTATTTGCTTATTGCTTGTTATTAATCCATCTCCAGAATACTTATTATCTATATTTTTTTTATTAATTTTTACAATTTTGTTGGAGTGTATTTGACTAATAAATTTAATTTTTTTTTTGATCTTTAAATTTTTAAGACAGATATCAATATTTTTATTTACATTTACTTCAGTATCTTTGCGGTTAAAGCTACAGTTTAATGAATAGTTTTCTTTTTTTGATACTCCACCATTTCTAGTAAAAAAACCAGCTCTAACAAAAGACTTAATTTTTGCATGAGTAAAATAATTTTTAGTAATCATAAGTTAGAAACAACAAGACACTTAAATAAGTTTCCCATCCTATCAACATTAATTAATCTATCTACTTCTTCATCTAATAGATTTTTATTTAAATTTGAATTTTTAGTGAGCAATTTTTTCTTTCGTTCAACTATTCCATATTTTATTAAAAAATCTCTTTGCGAAACAAATTCGTTGATTTGTAATTTGTTTTGTTTTGCTATTTCAATTAATTCATTGAAATTTACGTGACTTGAAATGTCTTGATGGCCTATATTTTCAAATATACTGGTTTTTTTATGATTATATATTGCTTGTAACGTAAAGTTTTTTAATTCTTTATTATATCCATAATCGATTAAAATACATAAACCTCTATTTTTTTTTAGATATTTACAAATTTGCTCGAAATATTTATTTCTTGAAAAAGAAACTTCATAAATTTTTTGTCTTTTGTATTTATTTAAATAATCTAATATTTTTTTACTAATTACTTTTTTATTTATAGGATAATATTTATTTTCTTTCTTATTGAATTTTACATATCTTTCAAACCAATGATTATTATTATTTAAAAATTGCCTTACAGGAAAGCAGTCAAAAAATTCATTTGAATATATTATAGAAGGCAGTTTAGATCTGAAATTTAAAGTTTTTGCCCATCTAATTTTTGATTGCTTAAAATAATTTAAATTTTTTTCTTGTATTTTTCTTAATTCTTTATTTATTTCTACTAAATTAACATTAGCATTTTTGAAAAAGTTAGGAAGTATCTTTGCAGTTCTTTCAATATCTTTAAATAAAGTTCCATTTCCTGGTCCTAATTCAATTAAATTAAATTTTGAGTTAATTTTCTCTTTCCAATTATAAACTAAATACACGCCAATAATTTCTCCAAACATTTGTGAAATTTCTGGAGATGTAACAAAGTCAAATTTTCTTCCTATGGGTTTCTTTCTTAGGTAATAACCATTATTTCCAAAAAGAGCCATTTCTATAAATTTATCTAAACGAAAATTTTTTTTATTGTTAAGAAGTTTTACTTTATTAATTTTTCTTTTGCTTAACATTTATAATTATCAATATTCCAAAAATAAAAAAAGGTATACATAGTATTTGACCCATTGAAATAAAATTAAAAAATAATCCTAGGTGCAAATCTGGTTCTCTGACGTATTCAATTATAAATCTAAATATGGAATAAAATATTAAAAAGAGACCACTAATTGCTCCATAAATTTTGTATTTTTTTATCTTATAAAAATAGATTAATAATATGAGAAATAAAATAATTCCTTCGAGAAAAGCTTCATATATTTGAGAAGGATGCCTTGGTATATTATCTATTGATGGATAAATAACTGAAATATAAAAATCAGTTGGCCTACCTATTAGTTCTGTATTAATAAAGTTTGCAATTCTACCAAAGAATAATCCAATAGGAGCAACGATTGAAACTAAATCAGATAGGTAGAAAAAACTTTTTCCATTAATTTTTGCAAATATTAGGGTACTTATTATTATACCCGTCAACCCACCATGAAATGACATTCCTCCATTCCAAATTTCAAATAGATAAAAAGGATTAGTTAAAAATTCATTAAGTTGATAAAAAATCACATAACCTGTTCGTCCTCCGATAATCACACCTAATACTGCCCAAATAAGAAAGCTATCTATATTTTTATTACTGTATTGATTCCCATAAATTGCGTTTAATCTTTTAATAATATAAATTCCTAATAGAAATCCCAAGATATATGCTAAACTGTACCATCTTATCTCAATGAAACCGATTGATAAGATGACAGGATCTATTGATGGTTGAATAAAATTCATTTATCTATATTTAATATTATAACATGGTTGATAGAAACAAAATACTTTCAGATTTATCAAAATTTGCAGTTGATGCTATGAGCACTTTTTCAGGTGTTAAAGAGGAGATTGAAACAATCGTATCTTTACGAGTTAACAAAATAATAAAAAAAATGAACCTCGTTAAAAAAGATGAATTTGATGTACTGAAAAAAATGGTACAAAAAGTTATGATGGAAAATGAAAAATTAAAAAAAACATCTTCAAGATCAGTAAAAACTAAGAAAAAAACAGTCAAAAAGAAAAAAACTATTAAAAAGAAATCAAAAAGGTAGGAATCCTCAACTAATTCACATTTTTTATAGATTTTCCCTTGCAAAATACGAGTCCAATCTAGTAATCAATATATAGTACTATTTATATGTGTCATGACTATATAGTGTATGGAAAATGAGAATATATTGTTAAATCCCATAGATATCATCGAAGATGTTATTCATCAAAAAAAATGGAATTTTAGTAGAGCTGCCGATCATGAATTGGTTGCTGAGATAGCATCACATTGGTGCGCATATAGATTATATTTCACATGGTCTGAAAATATAAATGCGCTAAGTTTTTCAATAACTTTTGATATTAAGTTTCCAGAAACTAAACTTAATAAGGCGTATGAACTACTAGGACTTATAAATGAGAACTTATGGATTGGGCATTTTGATATAACAAGTAAAAATGGTATCCCAGCTTTTAGACATACTTTATTATCAAATAATTCAACAGAAACATTGCATAAAAAATTTGAAGATCTTGTTGATATTGGAATTTATGAATGTGAAAAATTTTATCCAAGTTTTCAGCAAGTTCTCTTTGATGATATTCCTCCTAAAGAAGCTATAAAATTTTCTAATTTTGAAGTTATTGGTAGAGCTTAATTTTTATAATAAAACTGCTATATTATAGATAGATGAAAAATATCTTATTAATTGGATGTGGTCATATGGGAGGATCTTTAATGTCCGGATGGTCTCACTCTAAGAATTACACCATCAGTGTTATAGATAAAAAAAAATATTCAATTCTTAAAAAAAGAAATAGAAATAAGAAAATAAAATTTTTTAAATCAATTGATGATATCAATAATCAAAATAATTTTGATTATATAATATTTGCAACTCGACCTCTTGAATTAACAAATGTCTTTAAAGAATTAAGAAATGCAAATTTAAATAAAAAATCTATTGTAATAAGTGTAATAGCAGGTAAAAAAACAGAAATTTTTAAAAAAAATTTACTAAATATAAGCAAAATTGTAAGAGTAATGCCAAACATGCCTGCTTTAATAGGAGAGGGCGTTCATTGCATTTATACGAATAAATCTATTAATAAAAAAGAAATTAAAGAGATTGATAAACTGTTCTCTTTGAGTGGCAAAACTCTTTTTTTTAATAGTGAAACTTTTATAGACAAAGCAACAGCAGTATCAGGAAGCGGTCCAGGTTTTATATTTCAGTTAATTGATATAATGGAAAAATCTGCGATTAGTTTAGGTTTTTCCAAAAACACAGCTAAAATTTTAATTAATGAAACTTTTAGAGGTTCTTTAAATTTATTAAACTCTAATAATATTTCTGCTGAAAAAATGGTTGAAACTGTTGCAACTAGAGGCGGTACAACAGAAGCAGGAATCAAGAAAATGAAAATAAATAAGGTTGATAATATCTTTAATCAAGTTTTTAAGGCAGCATACACAAGAGCAAAACAACAAGGTGCAGGTAAGTGAATCAAAATAAAATATCTCTAGCAAAAAAAACTTTACAATATTTAGAGAAAAAAAAATTAAGTGAAATAAATCTTAAAAATTTTTTATCTAATAGTAAAGTGCCAAACATTAATAATAAAATTGATTTAATCTTAAATATTAATGACTTCTTCGATTTTCAATTAAAAAAAAATCTTGTTAATATAGAAAAGTCATCACAAAGAGATATGTTATTTGAAATTATGATGGCACGTTACGATATATTGAATAAATATAGAGCTTCTGTAAAAAATATAATTAATTATTTTATGTCTAGACCACAAGGAGTATTAAAACTTATTCCTAAATTAATTGAGAGCAAAATTCTAATTGCTACTTTTGCAAATGTTAATCCTAGCGGTATTCAGGGCGTGATAAAAATTAAAATTATTTTTGCGCTTTTTTATATAACCCTATTTACTTGGTTTAATGATGAAAATGAAAGTTTAGAAAAAACAATGAGTGTCTTAGATAAATATTTAAACAACATTGAAAAATTTATAAAATTTTCATGAGCTTTCACAATTTTATAAATTACAAAGAATTTGAAAATGTAGATATAAGAATAGGAACAGTAATTGAAGCCTATGAATATAATGAACTTAAAAAACCATCCATAATTTTGAAAATAGATTTTGGTGGAAAAATTGGTATAAAAAAAACTTCTGCACAATTACAAAAATATTATAAAAGTGATGAATTAATTAAAAAGCAAGTTATTGCTGTTGTAAACTTTCAGCCTAAACAAATTGGTAAAATTATTTCAGAAGTATTAGTTCTTGGTGTGCCAGATTTAGAAAATGAACCAGTTTTATTGTCTCCGGATAAACCGGTAAATAATGGGGGTAAATTATTTTAAAATCAAAGAGGAAGTAAAACTTTAAGTTGAAGACCCCCTAGATCCGAGTCAGATAATTTGACATCACCTCCATGAGATCTAATAATATCCCTTGTAATAGTTAATCCTAAACCGCTTTCTCCCTTAAGTTTGTTCCTAGAGGGGTCTAATGTAAAAAATGGTTTAAATACATCTTCATATTTATCTCTTGGTATACCCTCACCATCATCATTAAATTCAATGACACAATCTTTTTCATTAGTATAAAGAATTATTTCAATTTTTTTTGCATATCTTCGAGAATTATCAATTATGTTATTGAAAGCTCTTTTAAGTTGGATCTGTCTCCCAGAAGTTTGAATAGTGTTTTTTTCTTTTATAGTTAACTCAATACCATTTTTTTCAACAGTTTTTACAATATCACCAATTAATTCATTTATTATAATTGTTTCTATTGGTTCAGGTGATTCTGTTTTCACAAAACTGACATAACTATCTAACATTGAAGTCATTTCCTTAACATCTACTTCTAGTTCAGATTTTGCTTTTTCATCTTTCATTAATGAAATTTGTAATTTCATTCTTGTTAAAGGAGTTCGAAGATCATGGCTAACACCAGCTAGCATTTCTGTTCTTTGCTTTAAAAATCTTTTAATTCTTGTCCTCATCTGATTGAAAGCATTGGCCGTTTGTCTTATTTCATATGCGCCCGAAGTCTTGATATCTGGGGCATCTAAACCTCTTCCAAATGTCTCAGCAATTATAGCAAGTCTTTTAAGGGGTCTTAATTGTCTACTCATTAAAATGTAAGACATAAAAAAAAGAATAATAGAAGCAAAAATCATCCAAAGTAGAAAGACAAAAGCAGATTCACTATATAGCCTATCTTTATCAACATTAATTTCTAGAATATCTTCCTCAATTTGAATAAATATTAGAACGCCTTCTTCAAGATTAGACAAATCATAATCAAACTTTCTTTTCAAATTACTTAAGGATTGATTTAATCTATTTGATAATATTCCTGAATTTAAATTAAATTTAGAAGATAATAATTGTTCATCACTAATAATATTGATTTTCATTTTAAAATCCTGATTTGCTATATTAATTGCATTATTAGTAAGATCACTATTAATCAATTTTACTAAAACATTAATATCAGCGGCCACAGATTCTGTTAGTCTTTTAGAAATAATACTCCATGAGGTTTGATAGAAAACAAATGAAGTAAGCAAGACTATAATAATTATAGGTACAAAGATTATAATTATTGATCTTCCAATTAACGTAGAGGGTATTATTTTTTTAATCATTAAATTTCATTACAAATTAATTTATATCCTTTACCTCTAATAGTTTTAATAAATTGAGGTTGTTTTGCATTTGTTTCAATTTTTTGTCTTAAACGCGTAACTTGTACATCAACTTTTCTTAGTTCAGTTTCATCAAATTCCTGGTCTGCTAGTTCCTCTCTTAAAACAATATCATTTCTTTTATTTATTAACTTTACAAGTAAATTATTTTCTCCTTCTGTTAAATAAATTAATCTATCATTTTTTTGTAATTTAAAATTAGATGTATCAAAGGTAAATTCTCCAAACGAAATCTTAATTTTTTTGTTTTTAAGGTTTTTAAATAAATCTAGTAAATTTTTAATCCTTAAAAATAATTCTTCTGGCTCAAATGGTTTAGATAAATAATCATCAGCACCAATTTTTAATCCATCAATTTTATCTTTGTCTTCTCCCATTGCTGTAAGCATGATTATCGGTGTATTAGAAAATTGTTTTATATGTTCAATAAGCTCTATGCCATCACCACTTGGCATCATTCTATCAAGGATGATTAAATCAAAGAAAACGAGAGATAAAATTTCTTTTGCTTCATTGTAA
>CACBAT010000014.1 GCA_902537325.1 uncultured Alphaproteobacteria bacterium
GTACTTTTTATCAAAATTTTCTGGATTAATAGCAATGCCTATTTTTAATCTTCTAAATATTTTTTTTATTTTTAATAAATCTTTTTTGGGAAAATGATATGAACATGAAATTGTCTTTGGCTTTGTAAAATCTATTTGTTCTATTAGCTTGTCTAAAGACACATACCGAGTCAGAAGTACTGATTCTATCTTATAATTTTTACATTCTTTAATTAATGATTGTATTTTTTTATCACTAACTGTGTTTGGTCCATTCAAATTTTTACTTGCAAAACCCAATGATTTTATTTTATTTTTATGTGCCACTTCAACAGATTTTACATTTGTTATGCCACAAATCTTTAGAGGTATATTTTTCATTAAATTTTATTTTTAAAAATTATAAATATATGTAAACTATTTTTTTTTATATATGTCATTAAATTTTTATAGACGAGTAGCGTTTGGCCTGTCGCCAAATGAAAAACCAGATAAAGATCCTCTTAATTGGGCAATAAATCAATTAGATACCATACCTGATCTGTTGTGGCCTGGAACAATCCCAACAGAAAAAGATTTAAGAAAAAAATATGGTGAATGGGTCTACGGAGATAGAGAAGTTTTAAGAAAAAAATTTAAAAATGATAAACATGCCTATAGAAAAGCAAAAGATGAATTAAGAATAAAAACTGGAGAAAGATATTTTGAATTAAATGAACATGCCATTCGTCATTTTCAAACAAAGTATTCCAAACAACCCGTTTTTGAGCGTTTCTGGCTTTTTTGGGGAAATCATTTTGCAATAAGTGAAAAAGATTTTTTAGCGGAGTTTAGTACCGGACCTTATCAACGTGAAATTATTAGACCTAACATGGTTAAAACTTTTGAAGAGATGGTTCAGTCAGTTACAACTTCATGGTGTATGATTCACCACCTTGATAATTCAGAATCTTTTGGCCCCAATTCTAAAAAAGGAATGGAATGGGGAGAAACGATAAACGAAAATCATGCAAGAGAATTATTATAATTACATACGGTATCTCCAAATGCTGGATACACTCAGGAAGATGTGATTCAGCTAGCCTATATCATGACAGGTTGGGCTCAAAAATGGGATAGAAAAAACTTAGAAACTGGTGATATATGGTTTGATCAAGAAATGCATCAAAAAGGAGATAAAGTAGTTTTAGGAGTTAAATACAAAAATGATGCAAAAAGAGAACTTGCAAAGGTAATTCATGATTTGGCAACACACCCAATCTGTATCAAATTTGTTTCAACAAAATTATGCAGGCATTTTATTACAGATGAACCAACAGATGAAATGATAAACCCAGTTATAGAAGCATGGAACAAATCCAATGGCAGCTTAATTGAAATTCACAAAGCAGTTATAACGCAAGCTTACAAGTATAATGAGATTACACATAAATTTCATCCACCTGAAATATGGTTAATGCAATTATCAAGAATGTTTGATTTAAATATTCCACTTTCTTTTGAAAAAATGAATTATACTTTCAAGTCAAAGCCAAATAACAGACAAAGACAATTATCATGGATACTTAGAGAAATAGGGCATTCACCTTATCGTGCCAAACAACCTAATGGTTGGAGTGATTTGGAGGTAGATTGGGTATCGCCAGAATTATTATTACGCCGCTTTTGGTTTGCTTCAGTTGAACTTCCAATGCTTGTTAAATCTGGAAACAGATCCCATGGTTTTATTTTATCTTGTCTTAAAAATAATTTTGAAGATCATAAAAATATGGCGTCTCTTATTGATAATTTTAGATTTGGCACATCAGATTATGATTTAGGGCAAAAGTATGGAGTCATTTGTAATTTGCCAGGAGTATTAAAAATATGAACTGCACAAGAAGAAATTTTTTAATTGGAGGATCAACAACATTGTTTCTTTCTGGATATTTTCCAAAAATAAGTTTCGCTTCAATGCAGAAAAAAAATCTAATTATTATATCACTTCGTGGAGGAATGGATGGTTTAACAGCTGTTCCTGTTATTGGAGATAAACGTCTCAAAAAATTAAGAAAAAAACTCATTTTGGAAGACGTTCTTAATTTGAACAGCGACTTCGGCCTTCATCCTAAATTAGAAATTTTTCATAAACTCTGGCAAAAAAATCAAGCGGCATTTGTTCATGCAACAAATATTCCTTACACGGGCAGATCACATTTTGATGGACAAAATTTAATGGAAACTGGAGCACACATTCCATACAAAGAAAAAACGGGATGGCTTGGTAGGGGATTACTAGCTTCAAATATTATAGGAAAAGGTTTGGCAATATCTTTACCAATGCCACTCTTATTAAGAGGTGTGTCACAGAATAATAACTTCTTCCCATCACCAGATTTTGTTGAAACAAAGTTAATAGATCAAATTTATAATGAATTTAAGGGTGAGCATAACGAGCTAATTAAATCTACACTTGATACAATTAGACAAAGACCATTGTCTATGCAAATAGCTACTGACTCTGATGATAGAAAAAAACTTGCTCTTGAAGCCGCTAAACAATTAAAAGATCAAAGTGGTCCTCGAGTTGCTGTATTTGATTTAGATGGTTTTGATACCCATGCTGCTCAAGGAGGCGTTGATGGGGCGCATGCTGATGAACTAGAAGAAGTAAATAAAATTGTTACTATTTTACATGAAAATCTTGGTCAAGCGTTTGATAATACTCTTATTCTTACTCTAACTGAATTTGGCCGAACTATAAAACAAAATGGAGGCTATGGAACTGAGCATGGATATGGAAGTGCAATTCTAATGGCTGGAGGCTTGCTAAAAAAATCTCAAGTTTATACAGATTGGCCTGGACTAAAAAAGAAAGAATTATTTGAGGGAAGAGATCTAAATTCGACTATTGACTCAAGGGCTGTTTATAATTCTGCAATGTCTGTTTGTTTTAACCAAGATCCAGAATTTTTACGTAAAGAAGTTTTTTGGGGAGACGAACTTCCTGATTTGTCTCAAGAATTGTTTAAGATTTAGAAATAAATAATTTTTTTAGTAATTTCATGTTAAACAACAATATGGTTTCAGAAAATTTTGATAGTTTATTCAAGGCTGCAAAAAAAGTTAGAGAGCAAGCTCATGTGCCTTATTCAAATTTTAAAGTAGGAGCAGCTTTTCTAACAGAAGATAGTAAAATTATTACTGGTTGTAATGTTGAAAATGCTGCCTATCCTCAATCCCAGTGTGCCGAAGCAACTGCAATTGGAAATATGATATCTAATGGAAACAAAAAAATTTTAGAAGTTGTGGTTATAGGTTCAGGTGAATTATTATGCTCACCCTGTGGTGGTTGTAGACAGAGGTTAAGAGAATTTGCTACTTTAGATACTAAGATTCATATGTGTAATGAAAATGGTCATATGAAAACATCTACGCTCGGAGAATTACTTCCAGATTCTTTTGGCCCAGAGAATCTTTAATGTTAACCTCGGCAAAAAAATTTTTAGAAATAACAAATAATACTTCAACCGATATTGCCGTAATTTTAGGAAGTGGACTAACTAATTTTTTTGAAGAAAAAGATATTCAAGAATCAATCTCATATGAACAGTTAGCTGATTTTCCACAGCCAACTGTCAAAGGTCACGCAGGTAAATTAGTTTTAGGAAAAATAAATAATTTAAATGTTGTTTGTATGTATGGAAGATCACATATTTATGAGGGGCATAATCCCCAAAGTTTAGCTTCACCCATAAGAGTATTGAAGGACATTGGGTCTAAGTTATTAGTTGTTACAAATGCAGCAGGTAGTTTAGATGAAGCTATGCCGGCTGGCAGTCTAATGGCAATTAAAGATCATATTAACTGGAGTGGTTTTAATCCACTTATTGGACCCAATGCTGAAGAGTATGGCCCTCGCTTTCATGATATGAGTGATGGGTATCACAAGTTTTATAGAGATCAGTTAATACAAGTCGCTAAAAAAATAGATCAAAAAATTTATGAAGGTATCTATTGTATGTACTCAGGACCAAATTTTGAAACTCCTGCTGAAATCAATGCCTTAAAAGTAATAGGTGGAAATGCAGTTGGAATGTCTACAGTACCAGAAGTTTTAGTTGCTAATCATTGCGGACTTCCCGTTATTGGTATCAGCGTAATCACCAACTTAGCCGCTGGTATGAATAAAACAAAATTAAGTCATCAGGAAACTTTAGAGAATGCAAGTTTAGCAGAGAACAATGTTTTAAATTTAATTAAACAATTTATACAAGAAGTTCAATTCGATGATACCTCAAGAGATAATTAGAAAAAAAAGAGACAACAAAGATCTATCAAAAGAAGATATCAACTTTTTTGTAGACGGTTTAACAAATGGATCTTTTTCAGATGCACAAATTGCAGCAATGAGCATGGCAATATTTTCAAATGGAATGACTCCTGAAGAAACTGTTTGTTTAACTGAAGCGATGACGAACTCAGGCGATACAATAAATTGGTCTGAGATTGTAGATTCTGAGTTGGTTTGTGATAAGCACTCAACTGGTGGTGTTGGAGACAAGACGAGCATTATTTTAGCACCAATTCTTGCAGCTTGTGGACTGTATGTACCTATGATTTCAGGTAGAGGCTTGGGTCATACCGGTGGTACTCTAGATAAATTTGATTCAATACCTGGGTACAATACAAAGCCTGATTTAGAAACTTTTAAAAAAGTTGTAAAAGACGTTGGTTGTGCAATTATTGGTCAAACCTCTAATTTAGCACCAGCTGATAAAAAATTATATTCTATAAGGGATATTGTAGGTACAGTAGAATCTTTACCTTTAATAACATCATCTATTCTTTCAAAAAAAATTGCAAGCGGTCTTTCATCTTTAGTACTTGATGTAAAAGTTGGTAATGGATCTTTTAATAGCACTATTGATATAGCAAGAGATTTATCCAACTCCTTAGTAAGAGTCGCTAAAGGAGCAGGTTTACATTGCGAAGCTGTATTAACGGATATGAATCAGGTCCTAGGTAAAAGTGCTGGTCATACACTGGAGATATTAGAATGCATAAAATATATTAAAAATGATTTTAAAGATCACCGATTAGAAAAGATCACTAATGAATTAATATCTTCGCTATTAGTAAACATTTATAAAATTTCAAAAGAAGAGGCTTATAATAAAATTAATACTGTTATTAATAATGGACTAGCTGCAGAAAAATTTGAAATGATGGTTGCAGCCTTGGGTGGACCAAAAAATATTTTAACATCTTATGAAAAAGATCTAACCAATAAATCTATTCAAAAAGATATATTTTCTATGGAGGATGGGTGGATAGAAAATATTCATACCAGAGAATTAGGCCTTATACTTATTGAACTTGGAGGTGGAAGAAAACAGGTTACCGATAAAATAAATTATGGAGTTGGATATGATAATGTTCTCAATATAGGTGATGAAGTAAATTCCTCAACTCCTCTGTTAAGTTTATACTCAAGTAAAAATATAAATGATAATTTAATAAATAAAATAAAAGGCTGTTTCATTATTTCAGATAAAAAAACTCAAAAACTATCTGAAATATTTGAAACCATAAATTAATGAGTACTCAAACTAAAATTAATCAAGCACTTGTGCAATACTTACAAAGCATAGGTTACCGAGAAGATAAAATAATTACTGAACTAGAAAATGAAACTTTAAAACTTGGTAGTGTTTCCCAAATGCAGATTGCAAAAGAAGAAGGTCAGTTTTTAGAAATGATAACTAAAATTTCTAATGCTAAAAACTGTTTAGAAATTGGAAGGTTTACAGGTATGAGCACTTTGTTTTTGGCTAGAGGTATACCTGAATCAGGGAAAATCGTAACTGTTGATAATTCAGATGAATTCTTATCCTTAGCAAAAAAATATTGGGAATTAGATAATATGAGCTCAAAAATTGAATCGATTATTGGAGATGGTGTTGAGGTAATGCAAAGCATGATAGACCGTCAACAGAGTTACGATTTAATTTTTATAGATGCTGATAAAAATAATTACCCAAATTATTACGAACTGTCACTAAACCTATTAGTTTCTAATGGAATAATAATTATTGATAATATGCTTTGGCACGGTGATGTGGCAGATGAAACTAAACAAGACTCTCAAACAAAAACTATCCGTGATTTAAATTTAAAAATACAAAATGACACAAGGGTGGAATTCTCTCTTCTGCCTTTATCTGATGGATTATCGTTTATAAGAAAGAAATAACAAAGACTTGAATTAAACACAATCATCCCCACATAATAATTGTCAGTATGCCATTGTGGGTGCTGGCAAAATAAACTTGCTTAATAAAGGAGTTATTATGACTAGAAACCTATCCGTTTGGAATTCTCTAAGACCATTCTCTGTTGGATTTGACTCAATTTTTGATGAATTTGATAGAATGTTGGAGTCTACGGAAAGATACAATACAAATTATCCACCTTACAATATTCATAGAGTTGATGAGCATAACTATAAAATTGAAGTTGCTCTCGCTGGATATAGTAAAGAAGATATTGAGATTGAATTAAAAGAAAACAACCTAACTGTTAGAAATAAACCTAAAGAAAAAGTGGTTAATGAAAATGGTAATGGTGTAATCCATAAAGGAATCTCAACAAGACAGTTTGAAAGATCGTTCACAATTTCAGAAGACATCAAAGTTAAAGATGCTGAATTGAAGAATGGACTTTTAGCAATTGATTTGGAGAGAATTATTCCAGAAGAAAAAAAAGCTAGACTAATTTCAATAAAGTAGTTTTGGATAGGGGCCCAAAGTGGCCCCAACATTTTTAACTTTAAATTTAGAATAAATCTAATTTTATGAATTTTAACAACACTGATATTAAAAAAAAATTCATATAGATCTACATTCGTATTCTGATAATTTTTAATAAGATTCTTAATCATAGAACGTGGAGATATTTATTATCTCCACAAAAAAAAAGGTTATATGAAAATTATTTTTAGATTACTATTGATACTAATTGCATCTACCATTTCACTAAACTTGTTTGCCAAAGAGGTTAATGTTTATTCTTACAGGCAGCCGATTTTAATAGATCCTTTCTTTGAGGAATTTACAAAATCGACTGGCATAAAGGTAAATGTTTTACATGCAAAAAAAGGATTACTAGAAAGAGTTTTAGCTGAGGGTGAAGATACACCTGCTGACTTGGTATTAACAGTTGATATAGCAAGATTAAACCAATTTGTTGAAAAGGATATTTTGCAACCAATTAATTCAGATATTTTGAATATGAATATTCCAAATCATTTAAGAGATAGTAATAATAAATGGTTTGCACTTTCAAAGAGAGCTAGAATTGTTGCAATCTCAAAAGAACGAGTGTCAAAAAACTCAATTAAAAGAATAGAAGATCTATCTGATACAAAATGGAAAGGTAAAATTTGTACAAGACCTGGCAGCCATGACTACAATAGATCACTTTTAGCTTCAATAATTGCTGCAAATGGAGAAGCTTTTGCTGAAGAATGGGCAGCAGGCATTGTTGCAAATTTAGCACGTAAACCTGAGGGTAATGATAGAGCTCAAGCAAAAGCAATTTATGAAGGTGTCTGTGATATTGCTGTAATGAATACCTATTATTTTGGAAAAATGAAATTTAACGAAAAGAATCCAGAACAAAAAGATTGGGCTAACTCAATAGAGTTAGTTTTTACTAATCAAGAAGATAGAGGGAATCACATTAATGTTGCTGGTGGAGGTGTCATTAAATACTCTAAAAATAAAGACAATGCGATTGCACTACTTGAATTTTTGACTCAGCCAAAAGCACAAGTTCTTTACAGTTCTATAAACTATGAATATCCGGTTAATCCAGATATGCAATTAACTGATGAGTTAAAATCATGGGGCGCGTTTAAAGAAGATAAACTGCCTGTTGAAAAACTTGCAGAACTTGCTCCTGTAGCTCAGAAAATCATTGATAGAGTAGGCTGGTAAATTATAGGTTAACTGTTTTGATAAATTTTAATTTATGGTCCAATTCTGTGGCGATAATTGCTTTGATAATTATCGCCCCTATTTTTTCAATATTTTATTACGCGATTTTAGGCGATACATCACTATGGCCACATCTATTTTCTACTGTTTTGCCCAGATATCTAACCAATACAATAATTCTAATGTTTGGTGTTGGAGGATTAAGTTTAGTCTTTGGTGTGACCACTGCTTGGATAGTGACAAGATATAATTTTTTTGGGAAAAAATTTTTTGAATGGATGTTATTATTACCAGCTGCTGTCCCAGCTTATATTATTGCCTATACTTATACCGATTTTTTTGAATATGCTGGTCCTCTTCAATCATTGATAAGAGACATATTTGGTTGGACGAGCTCAAAAGATTACTGGTTTCCAAATGTGCGATCAATGGGAGGAGCAATTTTGGTAATGTCTTCTGTATTGTATCCATACGTATATTTAATGACTAGAGCATCATTTATAACGACACCTATATCTTTTTTTCAAACTAGTTCTATTTACGGAAGGAACTCCTTCTTCAATGTCGCTATTCCATTTGGCCGTCCAGGTATAATTGCTGGCTTGGCCTTAGTACTAATGGAAACAATTTCTGATTTTGGGACAGTTGATTATTTTGCAATTGAAACATTAACCTTAGGCGTATTTAATGTTTGGTTAGGAATGAATAGTCTACCTGGCGCATCACAGATTTCTAGTATTTTATTTATGATTGTTATAGTACTTTTAACTTTAGAGTATTTGGGTAGGCGTAGCAGAAAATTTCATGAAAAATATAGTGGTGCATCTTATACACCAACTCAAACAGTTTCTGGTGTTAAAAATTCTTTATTGTTTTTAATTTGCCTAATACCTTTAAGTCTTGGTTTTATAATACCTGTTTTAATTTTATTGAATTTTGTAATTAAAGGTTATTCTATAATAAATTTTTTAGAAATTTTTCAAATAACACTATCAAGTATATCTTTAGCATTTATTTCTTCATCATTCATTATGTTACTATCCTTATTAATGATTATAGTTGGAGCATATAAATCAAATAATTTCCAAAAAATTTTAATATTTTTTGCTTCTTCTGGTTATGCTTTTCCAGGAACAATTCTTGCTGTTGGAATAGTTGTATTTGTTGGGTGGCTTAATGATTTAATTTATTTTCGTATGAGTTATGCTGTTGGCGGATTTATAATTTTATTATTTGCGTATAGTATAAGATTTTTAGCTGTTGGTAATGGAGCAATTACATCAGGTATTTCAAGAATTCATCCAAACTTATTAGATGCATCAAGAACAATGGGTGTTAGCTTTTTCAAAAGTATAAGAAAAATTATATTACCCTTGCTGTATACAAATTTATTAGTTGGAGGAATATTAGTTTTTGTAGACATCTTAAAAGAACTTCCAATAACACTTTTATTAAGACCATTTAATTTTGAGACACTAGCAACCTATGTTTATCAATATGCCTCTGATGAAATGTTGGAGGAGTCAGCATTTGCAGCTCTAATTATCGTTATTGCTGGATTAGGACCGGTAATTTTTCTTAACAGAACAATTACTAAATCAATAAAAAACTAAAACTTAATTCTTAAATATATAAGCCTGATCATTATCAATTTCTATCTCGACTGCAGACGATTGTTTTGGATTAAAGTCAGCAGGCATGTGGCTATGAACATGAACAACTTCATTATTATTATCTAACACAGATAAATGGATAAAACTAAATGACCCCATTAATTTTGACGCCATAACGGTTCCCTTAATTCCATTAACTGGTGTTGGTTGTTTGTTGAGTTTTATACCTTGAGGTCTTATGTGTACTACAACTTTCTCACCTTCTAAATTTCCATGTGTTTTAATTTTCCCAACCGGTGTGTAAATGTGAGATTCTTTAACAACACCTTCAAATTTATTTGTTTCACCAAAAAAACCTGTAACATATGAATTTTTTGGATTGTTATAGAGATCATTCGGAGTTCCTGACTGTACAATCGAACCTGATTTATCAAAAATATTTATATGATTTGAGATAAACATTGCTTCGAAAGGATCATGAGTGACTATAATTACAGACACATTTGATTTTTGTAATAGATGCAGCGTATCATCTCTCACCTCTTCTCGAAGGCTTAAATCTAAACTTGAAAAAGGCTCATCTAATAAAAGTAAATCGGGTTGTGAAATTATAGATCGTGCAAGTGCAACTCTTTGTTGTTCACCACCACTTAACTCGTGTGGGTATTTATCTAGTGAATTAGGTAATTTTATTAGTTCAATAATTTCATCAACATTATTAGTTGAATTCTTAGCATTAGTTGGAAATCTCAAATTTTCTTTTACTGTCAAATGTGGGAATAAAGCGTAATCTTGAAATAAAAAACCAATTTTTCTTTTTTCTGTAGGTAAGTGTTTTGCAGTACTACTTACTTCTTCACCATTAATAATAATTTTACCTGACTGTACTTTTTCAAGACCTGCTATGAGCTTTAATAAAGTAGTTTTTCCACTACCTGACGGTCCCAAAATACAAGAAATACTATCTTTATTGAGATTAAAATTAATATTATTTAAAATTTTTTTATTATTAATCGAATGAGTAAGATCTTTAACTTCAACAGCAATCATAAAATACCTATTACACTAAAATTAAACTTGGGGAAATTTATCTAAAATTTCACTTTCCCATTCAAGAAACTTTTTTGATCTATTATCAGGACTTGGATGTGATCCCATAAATTCAGGCACCCTTCCTTCTTGACCTGCCATCATTCTTTGCCATAATTTAGCAGGTTCTTTAATATTAAATCCAGCAAGATTCATAAATCCCATACCTAAATAATCAGCTTCACTTTCCATTTTTCTACTAAATGGAAGAAAAATACCATACTTAACCACTGAGTTGTAAACATTACCACCTACGTTACCAACTCTAAAAGATTTATTTAAAAGTTCAGCGTATTTACTTCGCGATATTCCAATTGTTGCCATTTGCATCATAGATGCTTGGGTTAATTTTTCAACAGTGTGTCTAGCAAATGCATGCGCAATTTCATGGCCCATCACTGCAGCAATCCCGTCATCATTTTTACAAACAGGAAGTATACCAGTGTAGAAAGCAATTTTTCCACCAGGCATACACCATGCATTTTTTGTTTCAGACTCAATTAAAGCAAATTGCCAATTAAAATTTTCTACAGGATTTTTTTCACGCTTATTAAGATAAAATGTATCTAGAGAGGTATAAATTTCTTTTCCAATTTCTTCAATTTTTTTAGATTCATCTGTGTTATCTAATAAAATTTTATCTTCTTTAGCTTTTGATAAAAATTTTGAATATGTTTTCTCAACTTCTTGATTTAAAGATCTTTCATTGGGATAAATTTTTGGAGTACCAAGAACACCACCTCCCATTAAAATTATAGGTAGATTGCTATCATATAAATTTAACTGACTTCGATTTGTTAATGGTACTTGTGTACAAGAAGGTAAAATCATCGAACCACATAAAGAGCAACTTGCGCCAAAAACAAAGCTTCTTCTGTTTATTCTTGCTTCCATATTATTATTATATAGGTAATTTTATTTATATGAATATTTTTAATTCAGTTAAAAAAGCAGAAATTCATGTTCATTTAGAAGCAACCATTACGCCAGATTTATGTAAGAAATTTGCCAAACGTAATAATTATGAAATACCTGAAGAAATGTTTGGCTCAAAGTATGCATACCAATGGGATGATTTTTATGATTTTATAAAAAAATATGACATCGTTACTTCTGTCATACATACGCCAGAAGATTATTTTGAATTAACGTATGAATATTTAAAAGATTGTGCAGCTAACAATGTTCTTTATGTCGAAGCGATGATTTCCTCAACTCATGCTAAAGAAAAAGGGATGACCTATCATTCTTTTATTGAAGGAGTCTATGAAGCTTCCAAAAAAGCTGAAGAAGATTTTGGTATTGTTTCACGTTATATAATGAATGGGATCAGACATTTAGGACCAGAGTCAGTACAAGGAACTGCAGAGGAAGTTTTAAATAATCCCCATCCTTGTTTAGTTGGTTTTGGTCTGGCTGGGGATGAATTGCATTTTCCTCCAAACTTATTTGTTGAAACATTTGATATGCTAAAAAAAGAAAATTTTCCAATTACGGTTCATGCAGGTGAATGGGATGGTCCTGTAAATATAAGAAATGCTATTAACCTTCTGCATCCAACAAGATTAGGCCATGGTGTTCGATCAATAGAGGATCCTGATTTAGTTAAAGAAATAATTGATAAAGATATTATTCTAGAAACTTGTCCAACAAGTAATATTGCAACTAAAATTTATAAAGATTATGTAGATCATCCTGTGAAAACATTATTTGATCAAGGGGTAAAAGTAACAGTGAATTCTGATGACCCTCCTTTTTTTAATGCAACGATAAACGGTGAATACAAAGTCATGGAAAATTTAGGCTTAAATGAAAAGGAACTAACCTCCCTTACTCATAACGCAGTTAAATATTCTTTTTGTGATGAAGAAAATAAAACTAAATTATTAGCTAAATTAAACTAGACAATTTTACTAAAGGTCTTGCACCATAATGCGAAATAATTTCCGCAGCAGCAATTGATGCATAATTACCGCATTCATCCATTGCTTTCCCTTTAGAATAACCAAATAAAAAACCAGCTGCAAATAAATCCCCAGCTCCAGTTGTATCTACAACTTTTTCTACTTTTTTTGCAGCAACTTCAGTGATGTCATTACCAGAAACAATAACTGATCCACTACTTCCTTTGGTAATAGCAGCAATTATATTTAATGATTTTGCATATTCTAGACCTTCTTCAAAACTTTCTGTTTGTGCCATTGCTTTGATTTCATCTTCATTAGCAAAAAGAATATCAACATTCTCAGTTATTAATTCTTTAAAAGAGTCTCTGTGTCTATCAACACAAAAAAGATCAGATAAAGTAAATGCAATTTTTTGATTATCGGATTTGCAAATATCCACCATTTTTTTCATAGCCTTTTTTGCATTTTCATTGTCCCACAAGTAACCTTCCAAATATGCAATCTTATGATTTATAATATCATCCTCTTTTATATCTTCAGGTCCTATTAATGTCCCAGCACCAAGAAAAGTACACATTGTTCTTGTTCCATCTTCTTCAACAAAAATTGTACAACATCCAGTTGAAATATCAGGAGATGTAAATCCCAATGGAAATTTTAGTCCTTCCCGGATCATATCTTTTTGAAGATATACTCCAATTTCATCATTTTTAATTTTTCCAATAAAACTTCCATTACCGCCAAAAGAGGTGATACCAAACATGGAGTTACCAAGGGAACCTCCGCCTGCCATTTCTCTGATGGAATAACTTTCATGCAAATTATTTTTTAAGTTTTCATCAATAAGATTCATAGAATCTCTATTAATTTCATGCTTTTCAATTTCACTTTGATTGGAAGGAATTATGGCATCTACCATAGCATTTCCAATTCCAACTACATCTAATTTATCACTCATTTTTGTTTAATTATTATAGGTACTAATTGTACTATAATGACTCCAACAAATATTGCAAGGCATCCAAGTATTTTTTGTGTGTCTAAAATTTGATTTAAAAGTATCCAACCTGCTATTGCAGCAAAGACTGACTCCATTGATAAAATAATAGCAGCAGGAGCAGGATTAGCTTTATGTTGAGCAATAATTTGAAGTGTATATCCAATGCCAGCAGAAAAAATACCTGTATATAAAATTTCAAACCATTCAATTTGCATATTTGACAGCTTTGGTTCCTCCCACATAAAAGCTAAGATCATAGATAAAATAAAAACAATGAAGTACTGAATACTTCCAAATAAAAAAGGACTGTTAAGTTCTTTCATAAAAATATCGATACAAATAATATGTAAGGCAAAAAATAAAGCAGCAATAAACAAGAGTGAATCTGATTGTTGAATTTCAACTGATTGATTAGAGGACAAAAGATATGATCCATACAAACAAAGTAAAATGGCAATCCAGATAATCCAGTGTACCTGTTTTTTAATTATGAATCTTGAAATTATACCAACAAAGGGAACGTAAAGAGTGCTAAGAAAAGCAGCATTTGATATTAATGATTTTTGTAAAGCGTATTGTTGAAGACCCATACCACCAAAAAGAAAAAAACCTGTAGCTAAACAAAGATAAACTTTTTTTCTATCACTTAATATTTTAACAATATTTTGTTGTTCTAGATAAATCGCAAATGGAATTACTGTTAAAAAAGCAAAAAAGAATCTTCCAAAGCTAAAAGTAAAAGGACCTATGGCTCCCATTCCAGTAGTTTGACTGACAAAAGCTGTTCCCCATATAAGTGAGGCAATTAACATGAGTATGTTAGCTCTTGTATGACTCATAAAAATATTTGATTACTTATTTTATTGTTTATCTTTATTAATCCACCAAGACTCAATTACAATTCCGTAAAGTGGAATTTCATCTGGGTATTCAAAAAAATCCCAATAAGCAATTCTGTCTTTGTTGCTATGATAAAGAGGAACAACATAGTGACCCCATAACAATACTCTATCAAGTGCGTGGATCGCCGTTGTCAATTCTTCTCTATTTGTTGCACTAATTAGTTTTTCAATTAATGCATCAACTGCTGGACTATTGATACCAGGATAATTTCTGCTTCCATCTTTTTGACCAACTTCTGATCCCCAATAAAATTGTTGCTCATTTCCTGGACTTAAACTGACTCCCCAATATCTTTTAATCATATCAAAATCATAACTTAACAAACGTTCTTGATACTGTGATGTATCAACAGTTCTTACATCCATTGTAATGCCAAGTTTTTTTAAATTACTTTGATAGGCTAAGGCAATTTTCTCATCAGATGGACTGACAATCAAGAACTCAAACTTGAATTCTTTTCCATCTTTTACCAGTTTTCCATTTTCAACAAACCATCCCTCTTTTTCAAGTATTTCTTTTGCTTTCAATAAATTTTTACGGTCATTACCACTTCCATCCGTAATAGGTGGCGTAAATGATTCGGTAAATACCTCTGCTGGAATTTCATCTTTCCATACATTCAGTAATTCTAACTCATTTTTTGACGGTAAGCCTGAAGAGGCTAATGGTGAATTATCAAAATAACTATCTGTTCTCACATAAGCATTTTGATATATTGTTTTATTAATCCATTCATGATCATAGGCATAACTTAAAGCAAGTCTTACATTTCTATTATTAAATATGTCACGTCTTGTATTCATCACAAGACCATTCATTCCAACAGGTCTATCGTTATTCATTTCTGTCAGTATTACCTCTCCATTCTGAACAGCCTTGAAATCATATTCTGATAACCAACGTTTAACATTGTACTCTCTTCTAAAGTCGTATTCACCAACCTTAAATGCTTCAACTAAGACATTTGAGTCTTTGTAATAATCATAAATAATTGTATCAAAATTATAGAGACCTTTATTTACTGGTAAATCTTTTGCCCAATAATTTTCAACGCGTTTGTATTTTATTTGACGGCCTGGATCGAGACTATCAACTTGGTATGGACCACTGCCTAGAGGGATATCTAAAAATGTTTTTGTAACATCAAGATTTTCATAAAACTTTTTTGGAATGATAGGAAGAAAGCCCGCAATAATAAGAGGCAATTCTTTATCTTCATTATTTTCTAAAATCATTTTTATTCCATCATTTCCAATCAATTGAGTTTCAACAACTTTGCCATATGTTTTTTTCTGATTTGGAGTACCTTTTGTTTGAAATGTTTCTAGACTAAACAATACATCATCGCGTGTTATTGGTGAGCCATCATGAAAGGTTGCATTTGCATTTAAATAAAAAGTTATAGATGATCTATCTTCAGGCAGTTCTACTTTTTCAGCTATTAAACCATAGAGAGAGAATGCTTCATCCCATACTCTTCTCATTAACGTATCATTAACATACCCAAGTCCAGCAGCTTTAGAACCTTTAAATGCTACTCTATTAAGATTATCAAAAGAACCATATGATCCAAATTTTACCGTTCCACCTTTAGGTGCATTTGGGTTTACATAATCTAGATTTTCAAAATCACTGGCATACTTTGGTGTTCCATGCATTGCAATTCCGTGAACTTTTTCACTGTAAGCATGTTTGTTAAGTGCAATTATTGAAGTTAAAATGGCAAATGCGATTAGAAATTTTTTCATAGATATATCCTATCAAAAAAAAAGACAGATTTGTAATGAAATATAAATTTAAAAAATTATATAAATAGAATGCAAACCCTTAAATTAATTTCGGTACTTATAATATTATGTATTGGACATAGTATTCATGCAGCAGAAGTTGATATTTTTAAAGGTATGAAACTATATGCTGAAAATTGTGCAGGGTGTCATATGGGTAATTTAGCAGGTCATGAAGAGTGGGATAAATCGTTAGATGAAGATGGCCATAGAAGAGCACCTCCTCTTAATGGCACTGGGCATACTTGGCACCACTCTCCTGCACAATTATTTCATGTCATTAAATATGGTTTTAAAAAATCAAATCCTGATTATGAAGGTAAAATGCTTGGTAATGATGCGTTATCAGATGACGATGTTTGGTCTATTCTTGAATTTATCAAAAGTACATGGCCAGAAAAAATACTAAATAAATATAACTCCCATTTTAAAAGCTAAGATTATTGAAGCAAATCTTCAATTTTAATATTTAAGATATATATTATTATTATGAAAATTTTAGGATCTGAAATCACACCCTATAAGACATATTTAAATAGACGTAAGTTTATAAAGGGATCTTTAGCTAGCACCATGCTAGCAACGGTTACCTCATCAGCATTTGCAAACCACGATAGTGATCTTTCTATTTATACTAAAAATCTAAATGAAAACGACAAACTTAATTCTTACGAAGAAATCACAACGTACAATAATTTTTATGAGTTTGGGACTCATAAAAAACATCCCCATTTAAATTCTGGAAATTTTAAACCTAGGCCATGGACAATAAAAATAGATGGTCTGGTGAAAAAACCTCAAACATTTGACTTAGAAAAAATTTTATCAAATGTAACAATAGAAGATAGAGTGTATCGATTAAGATGTGTTGAAGCTTGGTCCATGGTCATTCCTTGGCAAGGCTTTCAACTATCTGAACTTATAAAAATGGCTGAACCTTTAAGTTCAGCAAAGTATGTTCAATTTGTAACTGTGTTTAGACCGGAAGAAATGCCAGGTCAGCAAAAGAGAACAATCATTTGGCCATATAGAGAAGGGCTTCGAATGGATGAAGCAATGAATCCTCTAACAATATTAGCAACTGGATTGTATGGTCATGAAATGCCTAATCAAAATGGTGCACCCATAAGATTAGTTGTTCCATGGAAGTATGGTTTCAAATCAATTAAATCAATTGTGGAAATTAGATTTTTAGATACTCAACCTGAAACATCTTGGGAAACTTTAGCTCCTTGGGAATATGGTTTTTATGCTAATGTTAATCCTAATGTTAATCATCCAAGATGGAGTCAAGGAACAGAGAGACGAATTGGAGAGTTTAAAAGAAGAGAAACACTTATGTTTAATGGCTATGAAGAAGAAGTAGCACATCTCTATAAAGATTTAGATTTGACTAAATTTTATTAATGAATGTTTTCAACAAAAAATTTTAACCGCAGTAAACCTGTCTTATTTATTTTAATTCTATTTCCTAGTCTACTCTGGGCGTACCAATTTGTTACTGGGAATCTTGGAGTAAATCCAATTGAAAAACTAATGGATGAGTTAGGTCTAATGGCACTCAGATTAATAATAATAACTCTTATGATTACTACTCTATCAAATATTAAACCTTTAAAATCGATAGTTGTATTACGAAGAATGATTGGACTTTTTGCTTTCTATTATGTCTGTTTGCATTTCTCCACTTACATAGTTTTAGATCATTTTTTAGATATACAATTTATCATACAAGATATTATAAAAAGACCATTTATAACTTTTGGTTTTATAAGTTTTCTTTTTTTAATACCGCTTGCTAGCACTTCAACAAACAATATGATTAAGCGATTAGGTTTTAAATTATGGAAGAAAATTCATTATTTAATTTACCCAGTAGCCATTCTTGCTAGTATGCATTTTTATGTTTTAGTTCGTGCTGATAAAACTGAACCAGTCATTTATATGGGAATAATTATCCTCTTGTTACTTCACAGAATATTTAAAAGACTTACTCGTCCTCAGTTGGCTCAGTAACGGGGTTCATTTCCATACCGGCAGGACTAATATTTCGTGGTAAAGGATTGTATTGTGATTCAAGATCACGCGGTTTAGTTCTTTGTGTCATTCTATACAAACCAAACAGTCCTAGTAGTCCATGTATTAAAAATAAATAGATGTAAAAACCTACCGCTCCCAAAATTTCCATAAATCCAGAAACAAACAAAGGTCCGATAATTGATCCAATACCAATAAGTATACCAAAGGTTGCACTTGCTGATACTATCTCATTAGGTTGTAAGAAGTCATTTGTATGAGCAACCGTAAGTGAGTACATTGGTAAACATGCAACTGAAAAAAGACCGGTAAAAATTAAGAATAATGTTAACGGCATAAAGTTTGCAAAAACAAAAAATAAACTTAAACCTGAAGCCATAAAAGAAACACCAATAAGAATAATACGCCTATCTATTCTATCTGACAAATATCCAATAGGCCATTGAGATAGGGCACCAGCTGATGTTATAATCATCATATACAGAGAAATTTCAAATAAGCTTAAATTAATTGATGATGCATAAATTGCACCGTACCCAAAAACCGCACTATGCGATAAACCAGTTGCTAACGCGCCAACAAAACCTAAAGGTGAAACAGTATAAAATTCTCTTAATGAAAAAAATTTAGGACTTTCCATATTAGGTTGTTCTGTTGTAGACAAAAGAATAGGAAGAAGTGCGAATGATAATAAGATTGATACTAAAATAAATAAATCAACTTTAGCAGGATCTCCTAAATTTAATAAAAATTGTCCTGCTCCAACAAACACAAAAGTAAAAATCATATAAACGGAAAGTAATTGACCACGAGTTTGATTAGTTGATTTTTCATTCAACCAGCTCTCCATGATCACATAAATTCCAGCAAGACTTAAACCAGTTAATATTCGTATAAACATCCATGAATAAGGATGAACAAATACTGAGTGTAATAGTATAGCGATAGAGGCAAGAGATGCTAAAGCGGCAAAAACTCTTATGTGACCAACACGTTGTAAAAAAATTGGAATTGTTAATGCGCCAGTTAAGTATCCAACGTAATAACCAGCTATAATAAGTCCTGATGCAAAAAAACTAAAACCTTCTAAAACAGAACGAACACCGATAAGTGTTCCTTGCAAACCGTGACCAAGACTAATTAAAGCAAAGCCAAAAAAAAGGGCCCAAGTGTTTTGTAGTACCTTAAACATCTTCTAAATTTTTATTGAAATTTTAGTATTCTTCTTCGCCGTCTTCTTTAGGTTTAATACCTTCGGCTATTGGATCAATTTCTGTTTCATCTTCTAATAAAACAGTATCATCCTCAAGATTGTCTTCGTTGTTATCCAAATCCAAATTATCGATATCAAGATCATCATCCTTTTCTTTTGGTTTTGGAGGAATTGGATTAGCGAGCGGCGCCGCATTTGTACTTCCTGGTTTTCTACCTCTACGTGGTCTAGCTAGCGTTGTTACCTCAATTTCTTTACCACACTCAGGACAATCCATTTTATCTAAATTAAGATCATAATATTGAATCTTATTACACGGACATGTTCTTTTATTACCCCAGGATTCTTTATACATTTTATTCTTCTTTTCTTATAAATATTTTACCACAATAACCACAGACAATTTTGTTCTCATTATTAAAGGTATAATAAACTGCGGGATGTCCTAAACCATCTTCACCACCATCGCAAGAGATAGTTTCGGTTTTTGGATCTACTTCCACAATATCCTCACTCATAAAAGTCATATAAAATTTTCGTGCAAAAAGTCTATATTTTTTCCTTATAGAATTTGAAAATAAACAACCGAAATACCACTCACTATTAAAATAGAAGGTATTATTCGAGATTTTGCATTCTTCTCAAATAAAAAAAGCATTCCAATAATTGCTGCAAACACAATGCTTATTTCTCTAATACTAGAGACATAAGCTATTTCTATAAATTGCATACTCCAAACAACAATTGCGTAACTACTTGTTGCAAATACACCAGCTGCAATCCCCGATCTAAAAGTGTATGTTTCTCTTTTTCGTAAACCATCTTTAGAGATCAAACCGATAATTAGTAAAGGTATTCCATTAAGTGTGAAGAGCCAGTAAATATAGGAAAAACCATTTTCCGAAAGTCTAACCCCGACCCCGTCAACTAAAGTGTAAGCAGTAATTAGAATAGCCGTTGATATTGCGAGAGTAAAACCTCTGAAGTTAAAAGATAAATTTTTAGAATAAGAAATTAAAAATAATCCAATACAAACAATTAATATTCCTACGAAACCAGCAACACTAATATCAGAACTTAAAAATAAAATACTAATGATCGCTACAAACAAACACGAACTTCCTCTAGAAATTGGATATATGTAAGAGAGATCACCGTACCTATATGAGTAGATAACATTTAGTCTGTAGAAGATATGAATGATTACGGTTGCAATTAAAAAATACCAAACCTCTAAAGTTGGAAATGGAACAGTAAATGTTAAAGGTAAAAAAATAGTAACTTCTAAGATAGATGTTATACCCATTAACGATAAAGGGTTCTTACTTGATTTAATTATAGCACTCCAAACTGCATGACACAGAGCAGATACAAGAATTAAGATAAAAATAAAGTTTACTGACAATGTCATCAGTAGATAAGAATTTACTTCATGCCTGTCAAAGTAATTCCTTCAATAAATCGTTTTTGCGCGATTATAAAAGCAACAATAAGAGGAACAGTTACAGTAACTATCGAAGCCATCATTGGACCAAATTCGTCACTATCAATTCCACCTCTGAATTCTCTTATACCAAGCGGCGGAGTAAAGAGATCTCTATTTCCTGTTATTACCATACGAGGCCAGAAATAATCATTCCAGTGTGCAACAACTGAGAATATTGCAAAAGCAAGTAACGCTGGTATTGCAGTTGGAAGCATTACTTTCCATACGATTGCGTACTCTCCCATGCCGTCCATCCTGGCGGCATCAATTAATTCATCGGGCACAGTCATAAAAAATTGCCGCATTAAAAAAATTCCAAACACCGATATGGTCCAGGGAAGTATCAAGGCTGAATAGGTGTCAACTAATCCTGCCTGGGCCAACATAACATATAATGGAAGCGCAATTCCATGAACTGGAATGAGCAAGCAAAATAAAACCATCGAGAAAACAAATTCTCGTCCGTAAAACCGTAACTTGGCGAGTGCATACGCGCACGGTAAGGCGACTAAAACCTGAATGATGAAGATTGATAAAGTAACAATGACACCATTCATTAAGTATCTAGGAATAGGTGCTTTTTCAAAAGCAAACCAATAGTTGTATTGATATGGCTTCATTGTACATGTTTCTTCTGAATAACCAGTTTTAACACATACGGGAAACGTTTGAGTTTCTTGCGCACCAATAAGACCACCAGAAATTGATTGGATTTCTTGCTGAGATTTTAATGACATTGAAACCATCATATAAAAAGGGAGCATCACTACGATTGCTCCAATAATTAAAATTGCATGCTTCCAACCTTCCCCAATATATTGTTTAGCTTCCATTAATAATGAACCCTCTTCTCAATGACATATCTTTGGAAAAACGTTAACACAAGAATAAATCCAATAAAGACAACAGTGATTGCTGCACCGATACTTGTTAAGTTTTGTTGAATAGCTTTTTCAAAGATTGCATACATCATGACATACGTTGTTTTTGATGGACCACCTTTAGTAAGTATTTCGATTGTATCAAATACTTGAAACGTTCTAATGGTAGTAATAGTGACAACAAACAACGTTGTTGGACCAAGCATTGGCCATGTGACAAGTTTAAATTGCTCCCATGTAGATTTAGCTCCATCCATTTCTGCAGCTTGGTATAACTCCCTTGGTATACTTGTTAAGCCAGCTAAATATAAAACCATATTAAAACCAAAAGCCTGCCAAATTCCTATGAAGCATACAGTCCAAATCGCAGTATTTTTTTGTTTTAACCAATATGGAAAATCCATGTTGTTTGCACATGCTACAGCATACCAGCTTTCTTGTGAGTCTACCCATGGCAACCAATGAAAACCAAGAATGAATTCCCTAACTCCTCCACACCCATTTGCTAAAAAACTATTTACAATTCCTAATGTTGGATGAAGAGTAAATTCCCATGCAATTGCCATTGCAAGAAGAGTTGCCATAACTGGAAGAAAGAAAATTGTTTTATATATATCAGCGCCAAACCTTAGTGAATTTAAGAGCATAGCAGCACATAATCCAAGTACAACAGAAATTGGAACGACAACAATAACATACGTCGCTGTGGCCCAAATCATTTTGACATATGTTTTTCGATTGAACATCTTGTCATAATTTTCTAGTCCAACCCACTCAAATGTTTTGTTTCCTAAATTATAGTCAGTAAAAGAAATTCCTCCTGCAAGAAAAAGAGGAAAGATTAAAATAATTATCATCAGTATGATTGCTGGTGCAATAAACCATATGTGAGCTTTTGAATTATGCATTAGTAAATTGAACTCTCATTCCTGCTTGATTAAATAGTAATGCTTTATCTGAAACTCTTTTAATATTCACATTAAATCCGTTTGAAATTTGGTGTGTAAATTGAGGTAAGCCCCTTACAATTATTTTATTTGAACCGTCTTCAATATTTACATGAAAGAAAATATCTGAACCTAAATTTTCTCTATATGCAACTGTTCCACTAAATGTATTTTCATTACTTTCATTTGTAATTTCTAAATGTTCTGGTCGAATACCAATATGTAAATCTGTATTACTTTCAGAACTTTTTCTTTTTAGATTAACGTTGAGAAAACTTACCGTCCCACCAGAGTCCGCAGTTCCTTTAAATATATTTATTTTTGGACTTCCAACAAATTGAGCTACACTTAACGAGGAAGGATTATCATATACTTCTTGAGGCGTATCTAGTTGTAGTAAATTTCCATCAATCATAACAGCCATTCTAGAAGACATAGTTAACGCTTCTGCTTGATCATGTGTTACGTAAACAAAAGTAGTTTTAAGTGAATTATGAAGTTCAGATAGTTCAGATCGCATGTGAACTCTCAGAGCCGCATCTAAATTTGAAAGAGGTTCATCCATTAAAAAGGCAACAGGCTCTCTAACCATAGCACGACCAAGAGCAACTCTTTGTCTTTGACCACCTGACAATTGTCCAGGTTTTCTATCTAATAGTTCTGAAATTTTTAGAGTTTCAGAAGTTTTATTTACTAATTGATTTATAGATTCTGTTTTCTCTTTTTTGCTTGGAGAAAAATTACCAATCAAGGGTAGTCTTTCAAATGCATTATAGTCTCTTAGTCTTAATGGAGTTTCTAAATTTCTTCTTACTGTTAGATGAGGATAAAGAGCATATGATTGAAATACCATTGCCAAATCTCTTTCACTGGCTCTAACTCTATTTACATTTTTATTATCTATTAATACATCGCCTGAAGTCTGCTGTTCCAATCCTGCAATTATTCTAAGTAACGTAGATTTACCACAACCAGATGGACCAACTAATGTTAAGAATTCTCCATCGTTTATATCAACATTTAAATTATTAAGTACTTGTGTAGACCCAAATGACTTTGAAATATTTTTAAGTGATATTGTCCCCACTCATTCCCCCTGTATCTTAACTTTAATCTACAAAATTTTATTAAATTTGAGAATATTTTAAATCTATTTATTTCAGTTTTATTTCAATTTTATTAACAAATATTCAAATTATGATTGAGTTTAATTAGTAGATAACTATAAATTCGTATTTTTAATAATATATATTAGTTGAAATAGTGTCCGATAATTTAGAAATTAATAAAAGAAAATATCCAAGCTCTTTCTCAAAAACTGCAATTGTTATATGCCTTGATGGTAGTCAAAAAGAGTATCTCGAAGAAGCATCAAAATCAAATCTTACACCAAATCTTGATAAATTAATTGCAAGTGGTGAAAATCTACTAGTTCACAGTGCTATTCCAAGTTTTACAAATCCTAATAATATTTCGATTGTGACAGGCCAACCAAGTTCTGTACACGGTATATGCGGAAACTTCTTTTATACACCTGAGACTGGTGAAGAAGTAATGATGAATGACCCAAAATATATGCGAGCACCAACTATTTTTGAAAAATTTTACAATTCTGGTTCTAAAATTGCTCTTGTTACTGCAAAAGACAAGTTGAGAACACTTTTAGGAAACGGATTAAGTTTTGATGATGAGAGAGCTATTTGTTTTTCTGCTGAAAAATCTGATCAAGCAACAAAAGATCTCAATGGTATAGATAATGTAAACGATTGGTTGGGGATGCCAGTGCCAGAAGTATATTCTGAAGGACTTTCTGAATTTGTAATGGCTGCAGGTGTAAAGCTTCTTGAAGAGTTCAAACCAAATATCATGTATTTATCTACTACAGATTATATTCAACACAAATATGCACCAGGAAATGAAACAGCAAATAAATTTTATGCAATGTTTGATAAATATATTGGTCTTTTAAATAAGGAGAATGTTTCTATAATCATCACAGCAGATCACGGTATGAAACCAAAATCAAAAGAAGATGGTTCACCTAATGCAATATTTTTACAAGATTATCTAGATAAAAAATTTGAACCAAACATGGCTAAAGTCATCCTACCAATTACAGATCCATATGTCGTTCATCATGGTTCACTTGGTTCTTTTGCAACAATTTATTTAGAAGAGAAGAGCAAGGTTGATTTAGTTGTAAACGCTATTCAAGAAATAAAAGATATAGAAGTTGTTTTAACAAAAGATGAAGGATGTTCTACTTATAACTTACCTCCTGATAGAATGGGGGATATTATATGTATGTCTTCAGAATTTATGACTATTGGTTCATCGGAAGATAAACACAATCTTTCTGGATTAAATGAACCTTTACGTTCTCATGGAGGACTCCATGAAAGAGAAGTTCCATTCATATCAAATTTAAAATTACAAAACTTAGATACTAACAAACAATTATATAACTATGATGCATTTTATTATGCAATAAATGGAGCCCTATGATGCACAAAAAAATGATTAATGAAGCAATGCGTATTGCTGGAGAAAAAGTTACTTCAGATAAAACAATAAATGTTGAGTACCCTTTTACAGGTGAAGTAATCGGAACGGTTCCAGCCGGTACTGCAGAGCATGCAAGAAAGGCTTTAGATATTGCCGCAAATTACCAACCTAAACTTACAAGATACGAGAGACAAAAAATTCTTCAAACTGCTGCAGAAGTACTTGTTAAAAGAAAAGAAGAAATTTCTGATATTATTACTTTAGAACTTGGTATTTCAAAACAAGATTCTCTATACGAGGTAGGAAGAGCTTTTGATGTCTTTTCTTTAACGGCTCAACTTTGTATTCTTGATGATGGAGAAATATTTTCTTGTGATTTAACTCCACATGGAAAAGCGAGAAAAATATTTACCATAAGAGAACCTTTAACAGCAATTTCAGCAATCACTCCATTTAATCACCCTTTGAATATGGTAGCGCATAAAATTGCTCCTTCAATTGCAACTAATAATTGTACAGTATGTAAGCAGACAGAATTAACACCTTTAACAGCAATGGTACTCGCTGATGTTTTATATGAAGCAGGTCTTCCACCAGAAATGTTTTCAGTTGTAACTGGATGGCCTCAAGATATCGGATCAGAAATGATCAAGAATCCAAATATTGATCTCATTACTTTTACAGGCAGTGTAGGTGTAGGAAAATTAATTGCTGAACAAGCTGGATACAAAAGAACAGTTCTTGAGCTAGGTGGTAATGATCCATTAATTGTTTTAAATGACTTAGATGGTGATGATCTTAAAAAAGCTGTTGAGCTAGCTGTAACGGGAGCAACAAAAAATTCTGGTCAACGTTGTACAGCTGTTAAAAGAATACTGGTTCAAGAATCTATTGCAGATCAATTTGTTGAAATGGCTCTTGAGCGTGCTAAGAAAATTAAATTTGGTGATCCTATGAATATGGAAACAGACTTAGGTACAGTCGTTAATGCTCAAGCTGCAGAACTTTTTGATAAAAGAGTTTCTATGGCTGAAGAAGACGGCGCAAAAATTTTATATCACCCTGGAAGAAAGGGTGCTTTGTTACCTCCAATAGTTGTAGATCATGTTGATCCTAAAAGTGAATTAGTTTTAGAAGAAACATTTGGTCCAGTTATCCCAATCATTCGTGTGCCTAATGACGATGAAGCTGTAATGAAAATATCTAATTCAACCGCATTCGGATTATCATCTGGTGTATGTACAAATAACTTCATGCGAGCAAAAAAATATATTCAAGGTTTAAATGTTGGTACGGTAAATATTTGGGAGGTTCCAGGTTATAGAATTGAAATGTCTCCTTTTGGAGGAATTAAAGATTCAGGTCTTGGTTACAAAGAGGGTGTTATTGAAGCAATGAAAAGTTTTACTAATGTAAAAACCTTTTCGCTACCTTGGTAAATAAACCAGTTTTTCTCTAATTTTTCTTAATACTGTGGAAAAATAAGCTTATTTTTTAGTAATATTTTCGTAATAAAATTGTAACCCTCTGAGGCTACGTGTTAAATTAATTATTATATTTGAATCGGAGGGATTAAATGAAAAAATTAATTACAGGATTTGCAGCCATATTAGCTTTTGGTTTTTATGGTTCTGTTAATTCAGCTAAGTCTATTGAAATAGAAGTAGCTTATCCTTATTCAGGATTATTCGATGTAACTTTCCAAGCTATTATGCCAGAGTTTGAAAAAGCACATCCAGATATTCAAGTTAAATTTAGAGCAACTTATGAAAACTATGAGGATGCAACTGCAACAATCTTCAGAGAGTCTACTTCAGGTAATTTACCAGATGTAACAATGCAAGGTCTTAACAGACAAGCACCTCTAGTTGACAAAGGTATTGCTAAGTCTTTAGAGCCATTTATTGCAAAAGAAGCTGCTTTTGAAAAAGATGGTTACCATTCTGCTATGTTAAGTCTTTCAACATTTGGTGGTGAAGTTTATGGATTACCATTTTCTGTATCAACGCCAGTTGGATATTATAACATGGATTTATTAGCTGAAGCAGGTGTAAATAGTATTCCAACTAACTGGGACGAAGTTATTGCAGCATGTAATAAATTGGAAGCAGCAGGTAAAGGAACTCTATACTTTGGTTGGAACATCACAGGTAACTGGTTCCACCAAGCATTAATGCACACTCAGAATGTTCCAATGGTTAAAGATGGAGCTGTAAATATGGGTGGTGATGCAGGACTTGCAACGTTAGAGCAAATGAAAGCAATCATGAGCGGATGTAATATGCCAAACTATTCAATTGCTGATGGTCAAGCTGCGTTTAACGCAGGTACTATTGGTATGATGTTCTGGTCTACTTCAAGCTTGGGTTCAGTTAATGCTGCAAAGGCAGACTTTGTTTTAAAAACTGCACCATTCCCTGGAATGGCTGGAGTTAATAATGGAACACCAGCAAGATTACCAGCAGGTGGAAACGCTGCAATGTTAGTGTCTACATCTGATGATCCAGCAAGAGTTGATGCTGCATGGACTTTCTTAAAGTTCATTACATCAGGTATCGGTGCTGCATTAGTTGCTGAAACAACTGGATATGTTCCACCAAACAAAGCAGCGAATGAATTATTAGGTGATTTCTATAGTAAAAATCCTAATAAACTTACTGCAGTTGAACAACTTCCACTTCTTGCAGATTGGTTTGCATATCCTGGAGAAAATGGATTAGCTGTTACACAGGTAATCTATGATTACACAGAAGAAATTGCTACAGGCGACGCTGATGATATGGGTGATCTCCAAGAAGAAATGATGGAAGAAATAAACGATCTTATGTAATTTGAGATTATTTATTAACTTTTTATTACAGCGGCTTTATAAAAGCCGCTGTTTTATTTTAAATTTAAATGGGAGTAAAAATAGATGCCTCTTAAAACAACTACAATAGGTGCTTATCCAAAACCGAAACAAACACCTATTCAAGATTGGTTTTTAGGGACAAAATCAGAAGAAGAGAGAAAAGCGTCAAAAGGATTATTATCAAATTGGTCACCTGGCGCATATGAAAAAGCATTAGAGTCTGCAGGTGCAGATGCTGAAAAATTATTTTTAGCAGCAATTAAAGAAGTTATAACTGATCAAGTAAATGCGGGTATTGATGTTCCAACAGATGGAGAAGTCAGACGTGAGAGTTACGTATTATATCAATGTCGATTTTTAAATGGAGTAAGCTTTAAAGAAGTTACACATAAGTCAGTAAGACAAGGCGCGTTCGAAGCTGATCTTCCAACTATTGTTGCACCGATTTCAAGTAAAGAAATACGTATGCATCTAGACTGGAAGAGTGCACAACAATTTACAAAAAATCCAGTTAAAATTACCCTGCCTGGACCAATGACAATAACAGATTCAATTGCTAACAACTACTATGATGACATGAAAAAACTTGGTTTTGATTTAGCATTAGCCCTTAATAAAGAAGTTAAAGCACTTGTAGATGCAGGTTGTCAGTATATTCAAATTGATGAACCAGTATTTGCTAGAAAGCCCGATGAAGCTCATTCATATGGTATGGAAAATTTAGAAAGAATGATGCATGGTATACCTAAAGAAGTGCAACGTGTTTGCCATATTTGTTGTGGTTATCCTAATTCATTAGATTCAGAAGGGTATAAAAAGGCTGATTTAGATGCTTATGATAGAATTGCATCACTTGTAGATGATTCAACTATTGATGAAGTATCTTTAGAAGATTCACATAGGCATAATGATTTAAATCTTTTAGAAAAATTTACTAAAACAAAAGTAATTTTTGGATTTATTGATATTGCAAAAAGCAGAATGGAATCTGTTGAAGAAGTAAGAGTTCGTATCAAAGATTCACTTGAACATATTGATGAACACCGCTTAATAGCTGCACCAGATTGTGGTTTAGGTTTCTTTACTCGAGAACAAGCAATTGAGAAAATGACAATTTTAACTAAAGCGGCAAAATCAATTTAATGTAATGTGGAATTATTTTAATCCTGTTGAAATTATCTTTGGAGAAAATAGATTTAAAGAAGTACATGATGCTCTTAAAAATAAGAACTACATCATAATCACTCATCCAGAAGAAATTTTTAAAAAATATAGCGATGAATTAAAATCTTCTTCAAATCCACCACTATCCATTATGACGGATGTTCAGCCTAATCCAGATTATAAGGATATTTTAGAGCTACAAAAAAAATTTTCTTCAATCAATGAATCGGTAGATTATATTTTAGCTATAGGTGGTGGCTCTGTTACAGACACAGCTAAAGCAATTGCTGCTTTTAAAGATAAACAAGAATATCTAACAGATTTCGTTCGCAATAAGAAAAGTCCAAGAGTCGAAAATCCAATCAAGATTATTGCAATACCTACAACTTCAGGAACATCAAGTGAGCTTACGTGTTGGGCCACAATATGGGATAAAGAAAAAAATAATAAATTATCTTTGGCGCATAAATCTCTTTATGCAGAAAAAGCAATTATCGATCCATCTATTATGGTTGATAAACCTTTAGGCTTGACCATTTCAACAGGTTTAGACGCTCTCTCTCATTCAATGGAAAGTATTTGGAATATTAATGCAAACCCAGTTTCTGCTTCACATGCAATACAAGCATCAAAATTAGTATTAGAAAATTTACCACTTCTCGCTAAAGATTTAAGAAACATTGAATTACGTTCAAAAATTGCACTGGCATGCGTTCATGCTGGCTTAGCGTTTTCCAATACAAAAACTGCTATTGCGCATAATCTATCATACCCCGTGACACTCAATTACGGTATTCAGCATGGTATTGCTTGTTCATTTACTTTACCCATGATTACTAAAAGTATGGTTGGAATTGATAGTGTCGCTGAGGAGAGACTAAAATTAATTTTTAACGATAATCTAGAGAATGCTGCAAATCATCTGAGTGAATTTATGCGTTCTTTAGAGGTTCCTCTTAACTTAAATGAAATAAAAGTTCCTGTTCAAGAATGGAATAATATAGTAGATGATGCGTTTTTAGGGGAAAGAGGTAAAAACTTTATTGGCAATAAAGAAGCCTTCATCTCTTCTGCTAAATCAATGGGACTTTATTAGTAATGAAAAAAAATTTTAGGTTTTATGATAACAGACAAAAATACTTATTATTTGTCACAACAACAAATGAAAAAAATCAAATTGCCGATGCTATACGCCCTCACGTAAATAAAATTAAACCTCAAAAACCTGGTTTAAAAATATTTGACGCTGGTATGGGGGATGGTTCTTTACTTATGAATGTAATGCGTCAGTGCCACGAAGCTAGGCCTAACGTACCTCTATTAGTTTGCACAAAAGAAATAAGCATAGAAGATGTAAGATTAGGTTTAGAAAAATTACCCGATAGGTTTGTTGAGCATAAGAATACTGTTTTTGTCATTTCAAATCTACACTACGCGGAAGCCGCAAACCTAAAATCAAAAAATGAAGTTAAACAGAAAAAAATTAATTGGAATATTATTAAATTAAAAGGTGACACATCTCTTGAATTTGCTCAACAATTAAGAAAACAAAATGAATTTTTAGAAAAAAAATGGAATATAGAAATTAACAAAAAATCAGGTAACCACACTTATAAAGAACCTTCAGTCATGGTTATCTACCGAGAAGATCAAGAATTTAATGTTAATGAATTAATACCTACCAAAAAAAAATCAGATAATAAATTTGATCTTATTATTGCTTCACAGCCGTATCGTTCAAGAATTTCAGCAGAAAAAAAATCAAAATATGTCATCGAACCAATGATTCGAGCGTTAAAATCAAAAGGGAAATTATTAACTATTCATGCTTCAGGAAAAGATCCTGCTAATGAAATAATTCGCAAAATTTGGCCAAAAGAGGACCCATTTCCTTCTCTTGGAAATAGTATCATTTCCTATCTTAAGAAAAATTTAAATAAAGATTTATTAAGTAGATTATCTTTTGGAGAAAAAAGAATTATTAAGTGTAAATTGAGAGCTCTACCAACAGAAATCAGTGGAGGTATAGCGACATCATTAGTTTTTTCTGCTTGGAATGCCTCCATATATGTCAATCAAATGGATGACGAAAAAGTAATGAAGGTAGAAAAAACAAAAAATTACGAAAAAGTAGTCCAAAACATTGTTGCTAAAAATAAAGGTCTTTATTTTAACAATGAAATATTTGTAATCGAAAAAAAATAATTTTTATTTAAACCAATTAACTTCTGTTTTTAAAAAATCTTCAGTATGAATTACTATTTCATTTTTATTTAAAATTGCTACATTGTAATTTGGATCAGTATTAGCTAAACCAAGCCTATATTCAGATGAAAAATTTGGTATTAGAGGTGACCATGTGCTCCTTGGCGAGGAAAAACTTATACCAAGATATGATCCGGAACTAGTAATATGCTGATGACCAAAAAAAATATGTTTAATATTTTTTTTACTAATCAATATTTCTTTAAATTCTTTTTTATGTTTTAATCCAATACCATCGCTTTCATCTCTAACCAGTGCCAATGGATTATGGTGCATAAATATATAAATTTCTTTATTATCATCTGTGTTATTTAAAAGATCAATCAACCACTCTTGTCTTTTTAACGTATAATGACCAATGTGTGTTCCGTGCTCTAGAGTATCTATAAAAATAAATCTATTATTCTTATAGTCATCGTAGTATTGGATAAATCCATTACTATCAGTTGGCACATGATTTAAAGTTTTTTTAAAATTTTCACGATTGTCATGATTACCAGGTATTAGTTTTGGTTCAAGGTTTAGGGGTAGATTAAATTCTTTTATTATTTTTTTAAACAGATTGTAAGAATCTTCATCTCCAATGTCTGTTATATCACCAGTTATAGCAAACATATCTGCATCACGGTGATTTAAAACAATGTGTTCTAAAGCACATTTGAATCTTTCTACAGAGTTTATGCCAAATAATTCATTTGTATGAATATGGGGGTCAGAGAGGTGAATAATTTTCATCATAAATATTTACTAAATATACATAAAAAAAAAAATAATAAAAAAGAATTAAAAAATTTAAAAATAAATTAATTAAATTTAACAAAATATTAATATTTATATCTTAACCAAAAAAATCTCATTGATAAAAATAGGAGATTTATAATGAATATAATTAAATTACTTATTATCTCTTTAACCGTGGTAATAACATCATTAAGTGTAAGGGCTATTGACCTAGAATTTTATTTTCCAGTCGCTGTAGGTGGTGGAGCTGCTCAGGCAATTGAGAAATTTGCAGAAGATTACACAAAATTAAATCCAGATGTAAATGTGAAAGCTGTTTTCACAGGAAGTTATACAGATACAGATACTAAATTTCTAACAGCATGTAAATCTGGAACAGCTCCTGCAACATCAGTTATGATTGCTGTTACAATTTTTAAATATATAGACGAAGAATGTGTAATGGCTTGGGACGATATATTAACTCAAGACGAAATTGATAATTGGATAGGTGGTTTTTATCCTGCTTTTATGGCTAATGGTCAAGTTGATGGTAAAACTTATGGGATTCCATTTCAAAGATCAACACCAGTACTCTATTACAATAAGGATGCTTTTAGAGCTGCGGGATTAGATCCTGAAAATCCACCTAAGACTTGGGATGAACAGCTAGAAGTTGCAAAAAAATTAACAATCAAAGATTCTGATGGAAATGTAAGTCAATACGGAATAAGAATTCCATCTGCTGGTTTTCCATACTGGTTATTTAGTGCAATTGTTTATGGCAATGGTGGAAAAATTATGAACGATAATGGCACTGAAACATATATTAATTCACCAGAAGCCATTGAAGCATTAGAAAAACTTGTAGCTCTTAGTACTACTGAAGGGGTGATGAGACCAGGTATACTTGAATGGGGATCTACTCCACAGGCATTTTTTGAGGGTCAAACTGCAATGATGTGGACTACTACTGGAAATCTGACAAACGTCAGAAATAATGCTCCGTTTGATTGGGGTGTAGCTTTCATTCCTGGTATTAAACAATTTGGAGCACCAGTTGGAGGAGGAAATTTTTATCTATCAATTGACACTACAGAAGAGGAACAGCAAGCAACAAAAGACTTTGTAAAATGGATAACAGAACCTAAACAGTCTGTTGCCTGGACAAAAGCCACTGGTTATGTTGCACCTAGAGCTGAGACTTGGGAGTCTGATGAAATGAAAGAATTTTTAAAAGAATTTCCATATCCAGCTGTTGCAAGAGATCAGTTGGAGTATGCAGGTCCAGAATTTTCGACCTACGAGCAACCTAAAACTGTTTCAATTTTTAATAGAGCGTTAGAAGCAGCAGTTGCTGGGGAAAAAGATCCTAAAACTGCTCTTTTAGAGGCGCATGCCGAAATTGATAAAATACTAAAAGATTACAGATAAAGAAAAAATATCAAACGGCACTAGTTAATAATAGTGCCGTTTTTTTTATGATAACTAAAATTAAAAAACATATACCAGTAATTTTACTTTTATCGCCTGGATTCATATTATTATTAACTTTTGTTCACATACCTGTTGTTAAAACAATTTATATGAGTTTTTTTTCTACTCCTAAAGGGAGAAAACCAAGTAAGTTTAAAGGTATTGAAAATTATGAACATATGTTTTCAGACCCCATTTTTTGGAAGGTTATGTCTAACAATATTGTTTATGCAATTTCTACAATCCCATCTTCAATAATTATTGCAATAATTATGGCGCAATGGGTAAACAGCAAGTTACCCGGTAGACCATTGCTTCGTTTTGCATATTTTTTACCTGTAGTTTTACCCTTAATAGCTGTTGGTAATATATGGCTCTTTTTTTTTCTTCCTGGTTTTGGATTAATTGATCAAGTTGGATCTTTATTTGGTTTCCAAAATACAAATATTTTAGGAAACCCTGATCAAGTTTTATGGGGTATTATTGCTGTAAGTATTTGGAAAGAGTCTGGTTTTTACATGATTTTTTTTCTAGCTGCTCTTCAAGGAATACCTAGGGAAATGAAAGAGGCAGCAATTATTGAAGGGGCTAATAGTTGGCAAATGTTTTACAAAATTACACTACCAATGATAACACCAACCTTATTATTTGTTTCAGTCAATGCAGTAATTACTGCCTTTACACGAATAGAACATTTATTCACTATGACTGGTGGAGGTCCAAATTACAACAGCGCTTTATTACTCTATTATATTTATGAGAATGGTTTTGAATTTTGGGATACAGCATACGCAATAACATTATCGGTTTTACTAATTATATTATTGTCAATAATAGGAATTGGTCAAATTTTTTTATTGGATAGAAAGGTCCATTACCAATAAACATGTATTCATTCTATAAAAATATTAATATTATTGGTGCTTGGTTACTTGGATTTTTATGGTTACTACCGCTCTTATATGCAATCTGGGCTTCGATACACCCAATAGAATATCAAGTTAAATTTGATTTGTTTGCCCCTCTGACCTTATACAATTTTGAAAATGCTTGGTCACAAGCTCCTTTTGCAAGATATATGTTCAACACATTTATATACGTTACAATGACCACTTCATGCCAGTTTATCTTATGTTCTCTGACTGCATTTGCTTTTGCAAGATATGAGTTTCCTTTTAAGAACATACTTTTTGGATTAGTTTTAATTCAACTAATGATTAATCCAGAAATCATTCTTATCGAAAATTATAAAACAATTAAATTCTTAAATTTGATAGATACCATTCCTGCAATTAGCCTTCCCTACATTGCATCTGCTTTTGGAATTTTTGTTTTAAGACAAGCTTTCAAAACTGTTCCAAAAGAGCTAGATAATTCTGCGAGGATTGATGGTGCTGGAGCATTACGAATTTTATGGCATGTTTACATACCATTATCTATACCTACTTTTTTAGCTTATGGACTTGTATCAATATCTTATCATTGGAATAATTATTTGTGGCCTTTAATAATAACTAACTCAGAGGAAACTAGAATTTTAAATGTTGGTTTAGCTATCTTTTCTATGGAGGAATCAGGTATCGAGTGGGCTACTATAAGCGCAGGGACATTAATGGTAACCGCACCACTAATAATTGCATTTATTATTTTTCAAAGACAGTTTGTAGAGAGTTTTGCAACTTCGGGTATAAAATAATCTATTACCAATTAAATTCTAGTTTTAAAAAAGATATATTTGTCAAACTCTTCTTTTAAATCAATACTAACTCTTGCATGTACTTTACCTTGTTTTCCTTGAAAAGATTGTTTTTCTGTAACTGGAAACACCCCTTCATGCCAAATATTTGGATGAATATACAAACCTTTTGATCCGTCACAATAAAATGCTTTAAAATGTTCTGGTTCAATGTCGTCTGTCGGTAAGGCTAAAGGACAAATAAATGGTTTATTTTCTTCAGGAAAGAAAAGCTGACCTCCATCAGGATGATAATTTGCATGCCATAAAAAAATTTTTGTTGGATCTGAATATTTATCTTTTTGTAATTCTTGATCAGGATTATTGGAATAACCCAGTATATATTTTCCATCTACTTCATAATCGCTTTTATGTTGAACAGCATTATTTTGCCCATAAAGCACGTCACCTTGCCACCAGGTATCAAAAGAACCTTCGGTAGTTCCACCTTCATTACCAGTTCCCTCTTCTATGTCACGCCATCCTTGTTTTGGCCAAGTAACAATTTCAATATCACTATTTTCAAAACTATCGATTAAATACCCATATCCTTTAAGATTTTCATTTGTTGCTTTAACTAAAGGTATTTCAATTTCTTTTGTCATTGTTTTGTTAGTTTAATGTTAGTCCCAACTCAGTAACGACTTCTTTTACAGCTTTTATTGTATCCATCATGTCTTGTTCATTTAAATTACCAATACACCCAATTCTAAAAGTTTCTGCCACTGTTAGTTTTCCTGGATAAATTAAAAAATCTTTTTCACTAAGAGCATTATAAAATTGCTCAAAGTTAAATTTAGGATCATTAGGTTGTTTAAAAGTAATAATAATTGGTGCTTGTAAATTATCAGGAAGTAGTTGCTCAAATCCCAACTCTTTCATTCCATTACAAATAATTTCACAATTTTTTTTATATCTTTTACCTCTTCCTTCTACACCGCCTTGTTCTTTATGTTCTTCAATCGCTTGATTGAATGCAGCCAATACGTGTGTAGGAGGTGTAAATCGCCATTGTTTATTTTTTTCCATTGCTTGCCATTGATCATACAAGTCTAGACTTAGTGAGTGACTATTGCCTTTTGCATTTTGAATAACTTCATTTTTTACAAGAATGAAACCAACACCTGGCACACCTTCTAAGCATTTGTTTGATGAAGCGGCTACAGCATCAAAAGTAATTGTTTTAGAACTTAAGGGTAATGCACCAAAGGCACTCATTGCATCGATGAATAACGATAAATTTTTCCCTTCAACCAATTTTGCAATGTCTTCAATAGGATTTAAAATACCTGATGTTGTTTCACAATATACAGTAAAGACGTGTGTTAAATCGTTGCTATCAATTAACTCTTCAATTTTATTGATGTCATGTACTTCATGTTCAGCAACTTCATATTCAATAAAATCTCTCCCTAAATATGTGCACATTTTTTTCATTCTTTGTCCGTAAGCACCATTGATCAGAATCAGAATTTTAGAATCTTTTTGAGTAAGAGAGCTCACCATCGACTCTACAGCAAAAGTTCCACTTCCCTGCATTGGAACACATTGATATTTATTTTCACCATCTATTAATCTAACAAGGGAATCTCTAATTGATGCATTGAGATCAATAAATTTTGTATCTCTCGAACCCCAATCATGAAGCATAGCCTCTTTTGTTGACATCGATGTCGTGAGAGGCCCAGGGGTTAATAATTTTTTATCCATTAAATATTTACTTAATAAATATTATTATAAATTTGATCAATCTTATTAAAGTTGGAATTGAATTTATTTTCTAATAAGTTAATTATAAATGAGAATGGAAGAAAATATCGTAGATTATCTCTTAGATCTTTTGAAAACAAAAGGTGCTGATATTCAATATGGTAATGAGGATGTGACACAGCTTGAGCACGCACTCCAATGCGCTGAACTTGCTGAAAAAAATAAATTACCAGGACCAACAATTGCTGCAGCATTACTGCATGATGTTGGCCACCTTATCTATGAGGACGGCGATCCCATTCATGAAGGCAAAGATGGTCATCATGAAAATTTAGGTGCTGATTTTTTAAAAAAATATTTTGGTGAGGATGTTATTTTACCAATTAGAGCACATGTTGACTCAAAAAGATATTTATCAAGTGTTGAAGAGGGTTATTATGATAGCCTATCAGAAGCATCGAAACTTTCATTAAAAGTTCAAGGCGGTCCTTTCACAAAAGAAGAAGCAGATGCATTTATAAGTAAACCTTTTATGGATGAAGCAATAGAGCTTAGGAGATTTGATGATTTAGCAAAAGTTCTAGATAAAAAAACTCCCGATGTTGAACATTTCCGTCCCTATTTAGAAGAAGCAAGAGAGTCTTTTTTAGCTAAACAAGCGTAAATGCAATTTAGCAATTATGATTTTATTGACTCTAAGTCATTTGCAGGAAAAATTATATTAACTTCTTTCCCAGGTCTTAACTCTAATGGTTTATTTGAAGAAACAATTTTAGCAAACGAATTAGAAATATTTAAAAATAATAATTGTAGTTCTATTACTTCTTTTGTTGAAGATAGCGAATTTGAAAAATTGTGTGATAAAACTTTGTTTGTCAAAAATATTTATGAACATAAATTACATTGGTACCATTTACCCATTTATGACATGGGAGCACCAGATAAAGATTTTAAATATAAATGGGAAACAACAAAAGTTTTATTAAAGAACGAATTGATAGATGGTAAAAATATTGTCTTACATTGTCGTGGAGGAAAAGGAAGAGCTGGCACTATAGCTGCTATTTTACTTGTTGAATTTAATTATGAAAAACAAGAAGCTATTGATCTTGTACGATCAAGAAGAAAAGGAGCTATTGAATCTAAAATACAGAAAGATTTTATTTTTTCTTATCGAGCAGTTAATTAAAAATAGACCGTTAAATTAAAAATATTTTCTAGAATAAATAAAACAATTAAAGAAATTAAAGCTGCAATTATAGGTAGCGTCATCCAACCCAAAGAAATTCTTCCTGCAATTGACCATTGAACCTCTTTTCCTCCTTTTAAAAGACCAATTCCAATTACGCCACCAACAACAGCTTGGGAACTTGATACTGGTACCAAAGGTATAGAAGGAAGATTTATAGATTGTAAAAAAGCACTTATGCCCTGGGATGCAAATAAAAATAAAACAATAGAATGCGATATAACAACAATAAATGCTGCCACTGGTGTCATTTTTAAGAGATCATTACCTACGGTAAACATAACTCTTTTCGAGTAGGTAAAAACACCAACAGCTATGGCTAAACCACCCAGCAGAAATAGTTGTTCTTTTGAGGAAAAGACGAATAAATTTCCAATAGTAACATCAGTAAACGGTGATATAGGTACGAAGACACCCATTACATTAGCAATATTGTTTGCACCTAAACTATAAGCACCAAAAGCACCTGCTAAAAGTAAAGCTGTTCTTGTATAGGCATCAAGTCTGAGAATATGTAATTTTCTATTGAGTATAACTCTTTTTGTAAAAGTAAATAAACCCATTGCAATAACTCCTGCAATGATAGGGCAGAGTATCCATGTTCCTAAAATAGTAATTAAAACTTGAAGATTAGTTGAAGATCCCGTGTATAAATTCCAACCAACAATTGCTCCAACAATCGCTTGCGTTGTTGAAACAGGCAAGCCAACTTTAGTCATTAAATAAACAGATATTCCTGCAGCCACACATGCTGCAAAAGCACCAGGCAATGCATTAATAGCACCTAACTTTCCTAAGGTTTCTGTCGTACCTGCTCCGCTAATAATTGCACCTAGAATAACAAAGACACTACAAATTATTGCTGCACTTGTGAAACTAACCATTCGTGTTCCAACTGCAGTTCCAAAAACATTTGCTGCATCATTGGCACCAAGTGACCAACCTAAAAAAAGACCACCAAATAAAAAAATTAGAATTGTAATTTCCATTGAAAATTAAACGGAACGTTTAATAGCGTAAATTTGAACCTCGTCAGCTATGTCTTCTGCTTGATCACAAATACGATCAATCTTTTCTACAAAATATCGAAGATGCATTTTTTGATCTAGAGGTAATTCAGAATCAAAAATTCTTCTTGCAAGTGAACTAAATTTTATATCAGATTCTTTTTCATAAAAAGTTACTTTATGAGCATTATCTCTAACAGATTTAATATCTCTAAAAAATGATCGGACAGTCAAACAAAGTGACTCAACACAATTTACAACAGTCTCTGTTAACTCAATAAGATCTTCATGAAATTCTTTTGGAAAATTAGGTTTTTGAATAGAGAAGTGATAGCAATTTCCTTGGTACATTCCAATTAATTCGTCGATGTGTTCTAGAAGTCGTAACACATCACTTCTTGCATCTGGGATTAGTGTTTCTTCATAAAGAGTATGCTCAACATCTTTTGTAATTTTGTCGGCCTTACTTTCCATTTCTTTAACTTTTTCAACCATTTCCTCAAATTTACCATTGGCGGAATGATTGAGATAAGTTGGAACTATCGATTTAAATACTAAGCCCACTTCAGAGACAATATCAACAAACTCATCAATTTCTCTTTCAAGCTTTTTGGTATCACCAAATAATGATGCACTTTTTAATCCAAACATGGCGTGCTTATAGAACTTTTCAAAAAAAAAGAAAGAAATGTTAAATTTTTGTTACAATTTGATTAATATCTTTATCTTTAAGTAAAGTGTAATATTCGCAATATATAGAATTTAGGAGAAGATATGACAGATTTATCAATTAATAGAATTAAGTGGTTTAGCACCGCGTTAATTTTATCAGGAATATTATTAACCAATTTAAATGCGTATCCAATTAACATAATTATTCACGGTACAGGTGCTGTTGGTTGGTCAATTGTTGGTTATATGACAAAAGATAGAGCTCTGCTCACAAACTTTGGTTTACAACTCCCACTATTTATTTTTGGATATATTTATTTGCTAACATGAAAAATAAAAATATTCTTTTTATGTGTGTTGCTAATTCAGCAAGAAGTCAAATGGCTGAAGGAATTGCAAAAAAATTATATCCTAATTGCATTATTAAAAGTGCAGGATCAGTACCCAAAGAAGTCAATCCTAATGCAATTTTGGTTATGAGTGAGATCGATATTGATATATCAAAAAATTTTTCAAAAGATTTTGAAAGTTTAGACAATAAGTTCAGAGATGAATTAAATACCGTTTTTACACTTTGTAAAGAAGAGGTATGCCCAGTTTTAAATTCTAAAGCTCAGATACTTTCAATTCCATTTGATGATCCTGCATCAGATCGTTTTAGTTCAAACCAATTAGATAAGTTTAGAGAAGTAAGAGATTCAATTTTTGATAAAT
>CACBAT010000015.1 GCA_902537325.1 uncultured Alphaproteobacteria bacterium
TTAAATGTATTGGTTTATTAAATGTTTTAGCAAAACTTGTTATAAATTTTGCATCGGTGAAAGTTGTTTGAGCAATGATATATTTGCTACAATTTAGTTTTTTAAAATATCTAATAGCTTTTTTCCCTGTTTCATCATCTGTAATTAATTCTTTAAAATGTGAGTATTTAATGTCTAAAATATCTATAAATTTTTCAAACCTTTTTTTATTATCTAAAGCATAATTTATATCAAATGTATCTCTTGCTAATGCTAAATAACCAATCATTGAATTTTGATATGTTTATAATATTTTTTAACAAAATATTATTATTTAATTTAAAATTTGCCATTATTTCTGGGTTTTTATTACTTGTATATAATAATTTAATATGTTTAAGTCTGAAAAAAATTGGAGGATAAATGATGAACTTTAAGTTTATTTTAAAAGCAATATCTGTAGCTTTAGTTTCATTCTCATTAACTTTAATTTCTGCAGTTTCTTTTGCTGCCACAGATGTACGTATTATGTGGTATGGAGATGGAGACAAAGAAAATGTGCCAATTGCAGCACAAATTGATGAGTTTAATGCAGCTAATCCAGATATAAATGTAATTTTAGATATTGTACCATATGATGCAATAATGAACACTCTACCTATCCAGCTTGCTGCTGGTGAAGGTCCTGACATTGCTCGTGTTACTGATCTTGGTGGATTAAACAAATATTATGCTGATATTACGCCTTATGTAGCTGATCCAAGTTACTATGAAAAAAGCTTCGGTCCTTTTTTAAATTGGTATCGTAAGCCTGGAGATGCAACTTCAATTCATGGTTTCCATTCTACAATGACCGTTACTGGTCCATATGTAAATAAAACTCTATTTGAACAAGCTGGTGTAGATCTATTAGGCCCTGGTGCAACTTGGGAAGAATGGGCAGCAGTTTCAATTGAAGTAGCAGAAAAAACAGGTACTCCTATACCAATGGCTTGGGATAGATCAGGTCACCGTGTATCAGGCCCTGCGATTTCTATGGGTGCGAAATATTTTGATTCAAATGGTGATCCAAAATTAGTTGATGATGGATTAAAAGCTATGACTCAAATGCTTTATGACTGGCACCAAGCAGGTACAATGAGTAAAGATCTTTGGGGATCAGTTTCAGGATCTAAATATCATGCTCCAAATGATTGGTGGAATGCTGCTGAGGTAGTTTTCATGATGAGTGGTTCATGGCAAATTGGAAGATTTGCAAATGAAGTAGGAGATGATTTTGATTGGTGGGCTGTACCAGCTCCATGTGGTCCTGCTGCATGTACTGGAATGCCAGGTGGAAATGCACTATTAGCATTCAATGCTAATCCAGCTGTTGGAAAGGTAATGGATTATCTTTCTAGTAAAGAACAACTAAGTAGTTTTATTGGTCAAGTTCTTGCCATCCCTGGACACTTAGATCTACAAGTTGACTATCAAACTGATGATCCAAACGCAAAACATGCATTAAACACTTTTGCTGGCGCAGTGCCAACTATTGATCAAGTCGCTTTTGATCTTCAGGCACACGTTGACAACCGTATAATGTTTAACGCAATTATCTCAAGATTAGGACAAGCTATTGTTGGTGAAATGACAATGGAAGAAGCTTGGACGCGTATGGATGAAGATGTTGAAAAACAACTTAAAGAAAAATACGGCGGATAATTACGTCCAAAATAATAATAATATAAAGCTGCTCATTTTGAGCAGCTTTTTTTCGAAATCACTTAATGGAAAATATTAGAAATCAAACAAAAATTTTTTTCCTTAGAATTTTAAACATTCCCTTTGCATTTTTAATGCATGCTATTGATTTAATCATGTGGCCAATTCAAAAAATTATTGGAGTAAGAAATATGCCATATATTTTTTTGCTTCCAAATTTAATTTTTTTTGGATTATTTGTAATAATCCCTCTTGGTGCAAACTTTTTCTTTTCATTATCATCTGGTGACGAACTGTTATTTGCTGAGAGAGAACTTCCCACAACAAAACAATATGATCAGTTATTTGATTGTGAGAGTTATTTAAACCCAAATACATGTACAGAAGATTTTTTTTGGAGAGGAGTTTATAACACTATATTCTTTGTTGTTTTTCAAGTTGGCTTAATGATTTTCTTTTCGGTTTTGACTGCCGTGATATTAAATAAGAAAATTATTGGCAGAGGCTTTTTTAGATCGGTATTTTTTTTCCCTGTTTTATTGTCACCAGTTGTTGTTGGTTTGATTTGGCAATGGATACTGCTAAAAAATGGAGCTTTCAATGCAATAATTGAGTCTTATGGTGGAGACAAAGTATCATTTTTAACAGATCCATCATGGGCTATGGCATCTGTAATCTTTGTATCAATATGGGCTCATATGGGTTTTTACACTCTAATTGTATTAGCAGGTCTTCAAGCAATACCTCCAAATTTATATGAGGCAGCCGAGATGGATGGAACTAGCCGAGAAAGAATTTTCTTTCGAATAACTCTACCTCTTCTAATGCCAAATTTACTAGTTGTATTTATTCTTGCCTCAATAAAAGGTGTTCAAACATTTGATGAAATATATGTTTTAACTGGTGGGGGGCCTGGAACATCTACATCATTGATTGTTCAATATATTTTTACCACAGGATTTGCTTCATCTGGATCTGTTCAAAATTTTGGTCTTGCAGCCGCCGCATCTATGGTTCTCGGTGTGGTACTTTTATTTTTAACACTTATGCAATTATATTTCAGTCGAAATAAAGAAAGTAAACATCAAGAAATCTAATATGTCTGAAACAACTTCAAGAATAATAAAAATTGCTACAAAAAAAAGATATAAAAATAAATATCATTGGACAGATTATTTTTCTTATTTTTATTTATTTCTAGGTGTTCTTTTAATGTTTGGTCCTGTTGTGTGGTTAGGATTATCTTCATTAAAGACATTAGCAGGTATACAAGAATATCCTCCAACAATTTTGCCACTTTCTCAAATTCAAGTTGATGTTGAAGGATACGACAAACCCTTACCAATTTTTAATGTGACACAAGAAGATGGGTCAGTAAAGCAGTTAGCACAAATTAAAAGAATTGGAATTAATGCTAAAATGGTTGATCCTCTAAACCCAGGAGAAACAGTAAAAGTACCGATTGATAAAAGAGAAAAAATAAGAGAATTTAAAATTCAGTGGCAAAACTATGTTGATCCTTTAAGAAAGTATGATTTTTTACTTTATTTCAAAAACTCAACTTTCATTACTGTTGTAGCAACAATAATAACGTTAATAATAAATTCAATGGCAGCATATGCACTTTCTATATATGAGTTTAGAGGGAAAAATTTTGCACTTGTTTTTGTTATAGGCACATTATTAATTCCATTAACGATAATTTTGGTTCCAGTTTTTTATGTTGTTGCAAACTTTGGAATGATAAATTCATTATGGGGCGTAATTCTTCCAGGTGCTGCAACACCAACAGGAGTTTTTTTACTTCGTCAATATATGCTTACATTGCCTAGAGAGCTTATAGAAGCAGCAAGAATGGATCACGCAAGTGAATGGGCAATTTATTGGAGAGTTGTCCTACCTTTATCTATACCTGCTATTGCAGTTTTAGCAATTTTTTCCATCATGTGGAGATGGAATGATTTCTTATGGCCTTTAATAGTTTTATCAAAAAGTGAAGTTTATACATTGCAAATTGGATTAAACGCATTTCACGGAGAACTTACTAGTCAGTGGAATTATGTATTATCAATGACTATGGTAACCTTATTACCTATAGCAATTATATTTGCTTACTTACAAAAATTTATAACAACAGGAATAGCAAGTACAGGTATGAAGTAATGCAAGACAAACCTCTAATTTTTTTCGATCCTTATCCAAGAAATGAAGAAATGGTTTTTACCAATGATGTTAAGACTGAATTAGAAAAAATATCTAATTTAATTTATCACTTTGGTAGTCGAGCTCCTGATGAACTTGTAGATAAAAATATTGAAGAAATTGAAATATTAGTTGGACAGACTGCTATGCCTAAAGAGCGTTTAGATAAATCAAAAAAAATTAAAGCAATTATAAATGTCAAAGCAAATTGGGAACCGAATATTGACTATCATGAAGCACATAGAAGAGGTATTTATGTTTTATCAGCTGCACCTGCCATGGCTCCTGCTGTTGCTGAAGCTTGTATAGGTTACGCAATCTCACTTTCTAGAAATGTTTTGGGAGTTTACAAAAAATTTTTAAATTCTGAAGAGCAATATGGAATTAAAGAAAATAAATTTGCTTATACACTTTTTAACTCAAATGTTGGGTTAATTGGGTTTGGAAATTTAGCAAAAAGTTTACTTCCTTTGTTAAAACCATTTAACTGTAAAATTTCAGTATTTGATCCATGGTTATCTAATGAATACTTAGAAAGCCAGGGTGTAAACCCTGTATCGATTGATGATTTATTATCTAACAATAAATTTATATTCATATTAGCTGGAGTTACTACTGAAAATGAAGGATTTATTAGTAAAGATAAATTAAAATTAATTAAAAAAAATAGTTCAGTAGTTCTAGTCAGTAGAGCGGAGGTTGTTGATTTTGACGAATTTATTGAACTTGCTGAAAATGAATATTTTAGAGCAGCTATAGATGTATATCCAGTCGAGCCTGTGCCAGCAGATTCAATTTTTAGAAAAAAATCTAATATTTTATTTACTTCACATGTTGCAGGCGCTTTAGATTATTCATATAAAAATATAAGAGATATGATGATGAATGATATAAAAAAAATCTTGAATGGGATGCCGCCTATACACTTACAACATGCTGACCCTGACAAAGCAATAATGAGAAGAGATAGATGACTGAAATCATATTAAAGGATATTTTTAAAAGTTATGATCAAACAGAAGTAATTCATGGAGTTGATTTGAAAGTTGAAAGTGGAAAATTTCTAGTTTTAGTTGGCCCCTCTGGATGTGGTAAGTCGACATTATTAAGAATTATTGCTGGATTAGAAAGAATTACATCAGGAGAAATTTTAATCGACGGAAATGAAGTAAGTAATATACCCGCTTCAGAAAGAGGTTTAGCTATGGTTTTTCAATCATATGCTTTGTATCCTCACATGTCTGTTTTTAAAAATATGGCCTTTGCATTGGAAAATCTAAAAATTGATAAAAAAACAATTGAAGAAAAAGTTAATAGTGCAGCTAAACTTTTACAAATTGAAGAGTATCTTCAAAGAAAACCAAAAGCACTTTCTGGTGGTCAAAGACAAAGAGTAGCTATTGGCAGAGCAATAGTTAGAGATCCAAAAGCATTTTTGTTTGATGAGCCCTTATCTAATCTTGATGCTGAGTTAAGAGTAACAATGAGAAAAGAATTATCAGCACTTCATGAAAAAATTGGTGGTACAATGATTTATGTTACGCATGATCAAGTTGAAGCAATGACATTGGCTGATCAAATAGTAGTTTTAAATAATGGTTATGTTGCACAAGCAGGAGCGCCACTTGATTTATATAATAATCCCAGTGATATTTTTGTAGCTGGTTTCATTGGATCTCCAAAAATGAATTTTATAAAAGTTAATGCAATTGATAAGTCTGGTTCATTTAATTTAGTTTCAGATGCATTGAATTTACAAACAAATCATAAAAATTTAGAAAATAATACACCTTATTCTCTGGGGATAAGGCCTGAACATATAGAGGTTTGTGAACAGCAAAATTCAGATTTGAAAGTACATGTTGATTTTACTGAACAGCTCGGAAGTGAAACTTATTTTTATTGTCAGGGTGAAGGAATAAAACAATTAATTGTTCATCATACCGGGCAATATAAAATAAATAAGGGAGAAGAATTATATCTTCGTTTTAAAAGAGATTCAGTTCATCTTTTTGAAGAGAATGGCATGTCTGTATCAAAAAAAAATAATTAATGAGTTCTAAAAAAATTGGACTTGCCATTGTTGGTACGGGCATGGCTGCAAAACCCCATGCCTTGGCTTTAAATGAATTAAAAGATGATATTAACGTAGTTGGAGTTTTTTCTCGAAATAGGGAAAAAAGAGAAAATTTTTCTAAAAATTATAATTTTAATTCATTTCAGGACATTGATAGCATTTATAATAATCCTGAAGTTGACATGGTGGATATCATCACTCCTCCAAATCAACGGTTAGAACTAGTAGAGCAGTTTAGTAAATATGGAAAACATATCTTAATGGAAAAGCCAATTGAACGAACTTTAGAAAATGCAAAAAGTATAGTTTCAATTTGTGAAAATAATAAAGTTAATCTCGGTATAGTTTTTCAACATAGATTTAGAAAATCCTCAATTAAATTAAAATTATTAATAAATGAGAATAAATTTGGTCAGATTTTTTCAGCTCAAATCAATATTCCATGGTGGAGAGAACAGTCCTACTACGATGAACCAGGTAGAGGAACATATGAGAGAGATGGCGGAGGAGTTCTTATAAGCCAAGCAATTCATACACTTGATCTTGCAATCAGTCTTTTAGGGGATGTTAAAGAGGTGATGGTAATGGCAGAAACTACAAAGTTCCATCAAATGGAGTCAGAAAATTTTGTAACTGGAGGTATTAAATTTAAAAATAGCGTTATTGCATCTTTATTCGCTTCAACTAGTGTTTTTCCAGGCTCATCAGAGTCAATTATTCTTCATTGCGAAAATGCAACAGTAAAACTTGAAGCAGGAACATTGATTATTAATTGGAGAAATGGTGAGAAGGAAGAGTATGGAGAGGAATCTGGAACTGGCGGTAGTGCTGATCCTATGGCATTTCCATTTGATTGGCATAAAGATCTTATACTTAATTTTGCAAAATCAATTAGCACAAATGAAAAATTTGAAATTACTGGAAAAGAAGCATTGAAAGTTCATTATCTAATTGATGCAATGATAGAATCATCTAAAAAAAATAAACTAATTACAATGGAGTAAAATATTTAATCATGAGAAAAATTAAAGTTGCTGCAATGGGTGTTGAGCATAGACACATTTTTGGACAATTAAATGGCATGTTAAATTTGGGATGCGAATGTGTTGGCTGGTGGAATGAAACTGATAACAATATTACAAAAGATTTTAATGAAAAACACCCTGATATACCCCGCTTTACAAATAAAGAGGATTTATTAGCAAATAAAGAAATTGAATTAGTATTAATAGCAGACATTCCAGTTAAAAGAGCAGCTTTAGCTATTGAGTGTATGAATGCTGGAAAAGATGTAATGTTAGATAAACCTGGTTGTACATCTTTAGAACAACTTAAAGAAATTGAAAATACTACAAAAAAAACAGGAAAAATTTTTTCAATAGATTTTTCTGAAAGATTTGAAGTACCTTCAGTTCAAGTTGCTTATGATTTAATTCAAGCAGGTGAAATTGGAGATGTTGTTCAAACAATTGGAATGGGACCTCACCGATTAAATATTCAAACTAGACCTGATTGGTTTTTTGATTACGATCAATATGGTGGTATTTTATGTGATATTGCTTCACATCAAATAGATCAGTTTTTATTTTTTACTGGATCTAAAAATGTAGAAATTATAAATTCTTCAACAGGTAATTTTTCAAATCCAGAATATAATAAGTTTGAAGATTTTGGTGAAATATTAATCCATGGAGATAAGGGTAGAGGTTACATTAGGGTAGACTGGTATACACCTGATGCTTTACCTAATTGGGGCGATGGTAGATTGACCATTTTAGGCACAAAAGGATACATTGAATTAAGAAAGTATGTCGATCTAGTTGGTAGAGAAGGAACAGATCACCTTTTTTTAGTTAATAATAAAAAATATGAATATAAAAATGCTACTAAAGAACCTCTAACATATTTTGAGAAATTAATGGGCGATGTTGTAAATAGAACTTGTACTGCAATGGATCAGTCACATTGTTTAAAAGTTATGGAATTGGCAATCAAAGCCCAAAAAAATGCGATTAGGCTTGGTAATATTAAGTAATGAATATCTCTAATCAAGAATTATCCAATACTTTAGAAGCCGCCATTAATAATACAAAAATTTTTGATATTCACACGCATTTATTTCCATCTGTCTTTAAAAGTCATTCTCTTTCTGGTTTTATTAATTTATTAAACTATCATTATTTAATTGCAGAATTATTAACCAATGCAAATATAACTGCAGAAAAATTTTATTCTCTGGATGACGTAAATAAAGCAAAACTTATCTGGGAAGAGTTATTTCAAAATAGAACACCAATTTCTGAGGCTTGTAAGGGTGTGCTAACTGTACTTCAAAAATTAGATATTAATTATAATAATAAAACTTTTGAAGAACTAAACAATGAATATGAAAAAAAATCTCTTACAGATGAAAAAATTTTACAGTTATCAAATGTTTCTTCTTTGGTAATGACAAATAATCCATTTGATAATGATGAATGGAATTTATATAAAAATAATGACTGGGATAGAAATATATTTCAATCATCTTTAAGGCTTGATGATTTAATAATTAACAATTCCCAAGCAATTGAGGTTGCAAAAAATCAAACTAAGATAAATCAAAAACAAAATGATATTGTAATTAATTATTTAGATAGCTGTTTTTTAATATCAAATCCAGTATATGCAGCTATTTCAGCAAATTCAGATAATTTTAAAGAAATCTTAAATGATCCTCTTTGGAAATTTATTTTGTCATGGTTAAATGAAAAAAATATCCCATTGTCTTTAATGCTAGGTGTTAAACGAGCTGTAAATAGTAGTTTTGGTTTAGCTGGAGACGGGATTGGTGATATTAATCTCAAAGAACTAAGTAAATTATGTAATTCTTTCCCAGAAAACAAATTTCTTGTAACTTGTTTATCTTTAAATGATCAGCACGAATTAACCGTCTTAGCTCGTAAACATCCAAATTTAAAAATCTTTGGTTTTTGGTGGTTTATGAACCAACCAAGTATTATAAAAATTGTTCTAAAAATGAGGATTGATATGCTAGGTTTGTCATTTATACCCCAGCATTCCGATGCAAGAGTTACAGATCAACTTATATATAAATGGTCTCATTTCAAAAATATCTTACATGAAATTTTATATGAATATTATGAAGATCTTTCTAAGAAAAATTTTGAGTTATCAAAATTGATAATAGAAAGGGATATTAATAATTTACTAAATCAAAACGCAAAAAGTTTTTTTCTTAAGTGACTGCATATTTTACTAAATTATTATAGCTAATCTGAAGTGAATCAAAAGGATCACCATTACATTCATCTTGTTCAACAATAAACCACTTACAATCTGAATCTGTTGCTGTTTTAACAATATTTTTGATATCTAAATTACCTAAGCCAACCTCTGCAAAAAAACTTTCTTGATCATTTATCATGATAAAATCTTTTAAGTGTAATAATGGCATTCGTTGATCTAATTTTTTACACCACATTAATGGATCTTGACCACCTTTTTGTATCCAATAAATATCTGGCTCTCCTTGTATGAATTTACTATCTGTATTTTCATAAATTCTATCTATGATTATTTCATTGTTAATTTTTTGGAATTCAAGAGCGTGATTATGGTAGCATAATACCTTTCCTTCTGCATGAAACTTGGAGCCAGCGATATTTATATCTTCTATGAATTTATCAATTTCTTCTAAGTTTTTCATATCTACATTTAATGGATAAGGAAGAGCTGAATATTCGCAATTAAAAATATTTAGTTTATTAATAACTTCATCAGTATTATTTATAATTTGTTCATTTGGTTCATGTGTAGCGCATATATCTAAACTTAAATCTTCACACATGCTTTTTATTGTTTTAGGATTAATTAAACCAACACCACTGATTTGAATGCTACTATACCCAATATTTTTGATTTTTTTTAGACTTTCAAATAAATCTTTTTCATTTTGGCAAAAATCTCTAACGGTATAAAGAGTTACTGCAATTTGATTAATTTTCATCTTGATTTACTAATCATTTCTTCTAATTTTTGTTCATATTTTACCTCATCTAAAGGAAGCTCTATTTTTTTTTCCTCTAATCCCGATAGAACCATCGCATTAATTAATTCAACTGAATTTAAACCATCTTTTCCATTCACTAACAGTTTTTCTTTTCCTAGGAGGAAGTTTGTAAAGTTTTGAATAAGTCTTTGATGCTCAATATGTTGATCCATATCAGCCTTAAAATTAAAATTAATTTTTTCTTTTTTAGGCATCCCAAAAAGTGTTTTTGAGTTTTTAATAAATTCAGTAGATGAATCTATTTTTTCCCATGTAACATTATTATTCTGAATTGTAATTAAACCCTTATCTGATGCAATTTCCAATCTATTTACACCAGGTGCTTCACCTGTTGTTGTAATAAATACACCTTTTAATCCATTTGAATATTTAAAGATTGAAGTTACTTCATCTTCAACTTCTATCTCATGAAAGCGACCTAATCCTAAATCAGTATATACACTATCAGGCATACCAAATAACCACTGACACAAATCAAGTTGATGAATGCTCTGATTTATTAAAACGCCTCCACCTTCACTTTCCCATTTAGCTCTCCAGTTAGATGTCTGATAATAATAGTCTGTCCTAAACCAATTAGTTATTGTCCATTGAAAACGGTGAACTTTACCTAATTCGTTTCCATTAATTAGTTCCTTTATCTTAACATAAACAGGATTAGTTCTTTGATTTAGCATAACAGTAAAATATGCTTTATAATTTTGAGAAACATTAATAAATTCTCGGCACTTTTTACTTGTTATTGCTAAGGGTTTTTCAATTATAACATTAACATTATTTTCTAGAGCTTTTTTTGCTAGATCAATGTGAGATTTATGAGGTGTAGCAATGATTGCCGCATCTATAATTTTATTATCAAAAAAATTATCAATATTTTCAAAAAAAGGAATATTTTCATATTTATTTTTGTATTCTACATTGGAATCAGCAACAGCAGTTAAGATGGCATTTTCTATTTTATTTTCTTGTAATTTTTTAGCATGATTTGCCCCCATGCCTCCTATGCCAACAACACCATATCTAATAGGTTCTTCCATAATTAATTTATGAAAGTATTGGATCTTTTACTGGAATAATTGGTACTCCACCTGGGGATTGTTCTGTGCCAGAAATTTCAATAGTGCTAATATTGCTTCGCCACCTAACACTTAAAGCAAACATTATAGCATCAGCAATATCTCTTGGTTCGAGAAGAGTAAAACCGGACATAAATTTTTTTGCTTTCTTTTTATCTGTAAACGCAGCTTTACCAAAATTTGTTTTTGTTCTTCCAGGACATATTTCAGAAACTTTAACCCTGGAACCGCTAAGTTCAATTCTTAAGCTTTGTGCAATTCTATGGATAGCACCTTTTTGACCCCCATAAACAGTACTCATTTGTGGGTATAGACCTGCAAGAGACCCCATTAAAACTACATGTCCCTTCCTTCTTTTTATCATTCCTGGAACAATAGCTTTTAAAGTATGAAGATAAGACTCGACATTTAATCTAGTAGATAATTCAATATCTTGCCTTGATGCTTTTAATATACCCTCAGCCCCTCTTCCAATGCCCGCATTACAAACTACAACATCAACTTTTACTTTGGTGAGTTTTTTATAAATTTGATCTGTATCAAAGAGATCAATTTGAATGATTTCAAATTTGTGTTTTTTTTTTAATTTCTCTAATATTGAAACGTCTTTATCAAGAGCATAAACTTTTACATTTTCTTTTAAAAATCTTTTAAGTGTTTCTAAGCCAATACCACTTGATGCACCGGTTATAAGCACACTTTTATATATTTTATTGATCATCTTCTGTTTAAGTATATTTTAATTATTAATATGCAATTAAATAAAAACATAAACAGAAATCTTTTAAAAGAACAATCATTTCCAAGTTATAATATTAATAATAATGAAGATTGCATACTTCATTTCGGTATTGGTAATTTTCATAGAGCTCACCAAGCACTATATATTCATGAAATATTAGAAAATAATAAAAACATTTCCATAATTGGGGTCAATTTAAGGTCTGAAGAAACAAATAATAAAATGCAATTACAAGACTACTTGTATTCTTTGGTAAGGATATCAAATAATTACAAAAAAGTTGATATTTTAAATCCAATTAAAAAAGTTTTATTTGGTTTAAAACACAAGAATGAAATTAGAAATTTAATTGTATCTGAAAAAATTAAATTAATTACAATTACTGTTACAGAAAAGGGATATCATTTTGATAAAAATAAAAAATTAAATTTTTCGAATCAAATTGTTAATGATCTAGAGGATAAAAATTTATCAACTTTGATAGGTCATCTAAGTTTTGGAATAATAGAAAGATATAAAAAAAACAAAAAAAAATTAATCGTTTTAAGTTGTGATAATTTATCTGAAAATGGAACAATTTTAAAAAATTTAGTTAAGCAATTTATAGAAAAAAAATATCCAAAGTGTTTAGATTGGTTTGAAAATAATATTGAATTCCCATTATCTATGGTTGATGGAATTGTTCCAAATAATAATAAACAATCTGAATATTTTAACTTGCCATATAATGATAATTCAATTGTGGTTACTGAACCTTATAGAGATTGGTATATTCAATCAAATAATGATGAGCTAAAAAATATTTTATCAAATAATAAAATAAAATTTGTTGAAGATGTAAAATTTTATGAAAATAATAAACTTAAAATACTGAATGCTTCACACTCAGCTTTAGCATACATTGGTCATTTGTGTGGATACACATATGTTCATGAAGCAATAGAGGATAAAAATATATACAATTTTATTTTGAATTTTTTAGACCAAGAAGTGTTACCCACTTTAGAAACTAAAGATGACTTTAATATTAATGAGTACAAAATGAAAATTTTAGAAAGATTTAAAAATACTTACATAGAAGATAAATTGTTAAGAATTGCTATGGATGGTTCTTTAAAAATACCTATAAGAATACTTGATACCTACAATAATAATAAAGGAGAAACTAAATATATTCAATTTATCATAGCCTCTTGGTTATTTTTCTTATTTCAAATTATTGAAGAAGATCAAAATAGACTAGATGATGGAAATAAAGAATACTTTTACAGTGTTTACAAAAATAATAAGAATAATTTTTTTGAAGAAATAATTAATAATAAAAATATTTTTAATCTTTCGGAAAGTAAAAAAGAAGAAATGTTAACAGCAGTCAAAAAAAATCTAAATTTAATGAAAGAAAATCCTTTAAAATCATTATTAAAAGAAATAATTTCATAAGATGAAAATTTTACCTAACAAAATAAATAAATTTTTTGATAGTATTTTGTCAAAACTATCTGTTCCAAAAAAAGATAGAAATTTACTTATTAAATCACTTTTAGATTCTTCTATTAGAGGCGTGGACAGTCATGGTATTAGATTATTTTCTCATTATGTAAAATGTATTGAAAACGGAAGAATAAAAGCAAAACCTAAAATGAAGCTTATAAAAAAAAATAGAGGTGTAGCTGTCTATGATGCTGATGATGGCTTAGGACATGTTGCAGCTTTAAAGGCATCAGCAATCGTATCATCTATGGCAAAGAAGAATGGTATTGCTTCAATTGGCATAATAAACTCCTCACACTATGGTGCTGCAGGTGTATATTCTATGGATATTGCACAAAATGACTGTGTTGGTTTTTCATTTACACACTCAGATGCTTTTGCCATACCGTATAATGGTAAGAAACCTTTTCACGGGACTAATCCTTATTCTTTTACAGCACCAATAGGTAGTAAAGACTTTTTACATGCAGATTTTTCTTCAACTTCGATAGCATGGAATAAAGTTATGAGAGCCAGAGCAAATTCTACTAAATTAAATTCTGAGATTGCACTTGACAAATCCGGCAACTACACAACTAACCCTTATAACGCTGTTTCTTTGGCTCCACTTGGAGGTAAAGAATATGGATATAAAGGTTTTGGATTATCTTCTTCAGTAGAAATAATGTGCGGACCTCTTATTGGTATGGCTCATGGATACCGTTTATTATCAATGATTGGACCAGATTTTAGTACACCAAGAAAGTTAGGACATTTCTTAATCGCCATTTCATTAAATGCTTTCACAACAAAAAAACAATATTTTAAAGGTATGAAAAACTATATGAGTGATCTAAAAAAACAAAAATCAAAAAAAAATAATAATCCAATTTTATATCCAGGCGAAAAAGAAAAAATTACTTCTAAAAAAAGATTAAAAACAGGTATTCCAATAGATAAGGAATTAAAAACCGATTTTTTATTTTTAGCAAATAAATATAAGGTAAAAATTAATTTATAGCTTTTATTACACCTTTAAGCTGATCTAGCCCTTTCATTCTGCCTAATAATGAATATCCAGGTATTACCGAATTAAATTGGTCATGAAGTATTGTATGCCCATGATCAGGCCTCATAGGAATTTGTTTAATAGGATGATTACTTTTTTTCCTTTTATTTTCTTCTTTTAATATTGCTTTGACAATAGACACCATGTCCAGGCTTCCATTAAGGTGGTCATCTTCATAAAAATCGAGAGATTTTGGAATGTGTCTTATATTTCTTAAATGAATAAAATTTATATAAGAACCATATTTTTTAATTATATTGACTAAGTTGTTTTTTTTATTAACACCAAGGGATCCTGTACAAAAAGTTAAACCCACATTTGTATCTTTTTTTATATTCACAATAAAATTAATATCTTTCTCATTAGAAACAATTCTTGGTAATCCATAAACATTATATGGAGGATCATCTGGATGAATATTGTAATGAATATTATATTTTTTTATGATTGGATAAATTTCTTCTATAAAATCTTTTAAATTATTTTGTAAATCACTATGATTTAATTCTGCAAATTGATCAATCTCATAATTTAAATCTTTAATTGTATACTTTCTATCGTTTGCAGCTAACCCTCCAAGTAAAGACATCTTAAGTTTTTTTAAATCACTAGAATTCATTTTTTGTAATATTTTTTTTGAAGTATGGATGTCTTTGGATGAATACCTTTTTTTTGCTGTTTTAGATTTCAAAATAAAATTTTCAAATGCACAGACATGAAGATGATTATATTTTAGAGCAAATGCTCCATTTGGTAGTTGATGATTTAAATCTGTTCTCACCCAATCAATCAATGGCATAAAATTGTAACAAATATTTTTAATCTTATTCTTTCCTAAATTTATCAATGACTCTTTGTATTGATCTATGTAATATTTATATCTCCCTGACCTCTTTTTTATGTCATTATGAACAGGAAGACTTTCAACCACACTCCAAGTTAAATTTTTATTGTTATTAATTTTGAAACTTTCAATATATTTCTTCCTTTTCTTAATTTCAAATGCAGACCATTTTTCACCATATTTTACTTGTGCTAGTGATGATACGATTCCTTCAACGCCTATCTGTCGAATTTGATCTAATTTTGAAGGATCATTGTGACCAAACCATCTAAATGAGTACAGCATGTGACAATAGTATAATCAATATAATTATAAATAAATACTTTATTTTATTTTTGTTGATTTAAGTTCTAAATCTGAATACATTAAAATAAATTTAAGGAGGAATAATGAAAAAATTTATAATATTTTTAACTTCTTTTTTTGCTTTACTAGTATCACCTGTTTTTGCCGGTGGTCATGGTGTTACTAAAGTAGCTCTAGTCCCTGGTGGCCCGCACCCTTATTTTGCTGCGTGGGAACAAGCAGGTTTAGATGCTGTAGAAGACTTTGGTTTAGGAAAAGCAGATTACAGAGTCCCTGCAGAGTGGGATCTAAGTCAACAAAACGAGTTAATTGAAAGTTTAGTTGGTCAAGGTTACAATGCAGTACTTGTATTTCCTGGTGATGCAGTTGGTACAAATAAAATTTTAGGTGAACTAGATGATGCTGGTATACCAACAGCTGCTTTAGCAGGATGTGTTGAACAACCAACTCAAGCAAAATTTTGTTTTGGAACTGACACTGGTCACTCAGCTTATCTTGGAACAAAAGAATTAATCAAAGCTTTAGGTGGCAAAGGAAAAATTGCTCACTTTACTGGTTTCTTAGTTGATCCAAATACAACTCTAAGAATCAATGCTGTTGAACAAGCTGTTTCAGAAGCAGGTGGTGGAGTAGAAATTATTCAAGTTATTGCTGATATTGATGCTTATGAACCAGCTGATGAAAAAATTAATGCTTTCATGGCGGCTCAAGGAAGTGAAGTAGATGGTATTGTTACTACTGCTTGGGTTCCTGCTGTTGTAGCAGCACAAGCTTTAACTAATATGGGCGATAAAAGAATTAAAATGGTTGGTATTGATCATGACGAAGTAGTTTTAAAAGCTATTAAAGATGGTTATGTTCATGGAACTATGCTTCAAAACCCATATGGACAAGGTTACATTGGTTCATATGTAATGGACAAAGTTAGACAAGGTTGTGAGTTCAAAGCTGATGCACCTTGGAAATCAACTGCACAAACTGATCAATTTATTGATTCAGGTACTGTATTTGTTGATATTAGCGATGTTGATACATACGTTATGGCTATGAGAGGAATTTCTCTAGAAATTTTAGAAACTTTTGATAGCACATATCTAAACTGTCCAAGTTAAAATAATATGGGGGCATTAAGCCCCCTTTTTTTATGAATAATAAAATTCCTAATTTTGTAAAAACTAATCAGTTTGGTTTACTTATTTTGGTAATTGTATTTATTTGTATTTTTTCCTTTTCAACTGATGGATTTACTTCAAGATTCAATATTTATGCTCTCTCAAGAGTAGTTGCTCTAGATATAATGATTGGTTTAGCAATGATGGTAGTTATACTTACTGGAGGTTTAAATCTATCTCTAGGTGCTTTAGGTGTTTCTGCAGCAATGTTTGGTGGTTGGTGTATGGAAAGTATGGGAATTCCTATTTCTATTACAATCATTTTAGTTTTAGCTTTTGGTTCATTTCTAGGGTGGATTAATGGATTTGTAACTGTTAGAACAGGTGTTCATAGTTTCATTGTTACACTGGCAACGATGAGTATTTATTTTGGCTTCATGACCTTGCTTACTGAAGCAGAAGCTTTCAGAAAACTACCAGAGGCTTTTACTGATTTTGGAAGTTTAAAACTTTTCAATAAATATATTTCACCATTACTAATTATCAGTGTGCTGACTTGTTTTGTACTTTATTACATTTTTAAATACACTGATATTGGCCGAAAGCTTATCGCAGCTGGAGCTAATCCTGATGCTGCTGAATTATCAGGTATTTCTGTAGATAGAATGTTTATTTATTGTCATATGCTGTCAGGCTTCTTAGCAGCACTAGCTGGCATAATGTTAACAGCAAGAATTGGTGCTGCAATTCCGTCTATGGCTGGTCATCTTGGATTTGATTGGTTATTACCTGCTTTTTTAGCTCCAGTATTAGGTGGAACACTTCTTTCAGGAGGTAAGGTTACAGTTTTTGGAACAATGCTAGGAGCAATTCTTGTTACATTAATAAATAATGGATTATACTTAATCGATGTAGGTGAATTCTGGGTAAGGTTTTTTCTTGGTATCATATTATTAGGAGCTGTTCTTCTTGATAGAGCCAGGGAATATTTTACTGTTAAAAATTCAATTGTTTCATGAGCGCGCTTTTAAAAAAAGATTGGTTTGGACTTGGCTTAGTTTTAATTTTTGGTTCAATCTTAATTTCATTGTTTAAACCTGCATTTATTTCTCCATTTAATTTATATGTTTTAATGCTGAGTGTTAGTTTGATGCTCGTTGTAGCAATGTCACAAATGATTATCATTGCAATTGGTCAAATGAACTTATCTGTTGGGGCAATTGGTGGCTTAGTTGCGATTTCATTTACAGGCTTGATGGAAGTTTATAGTATGTCTATTTTACCTGCTGTTCTCATTGGATTATTAATTGGTCTTGCTTGTGGTTTTATAAATGGATACATCACTGTTAAAACTGGCATATCAGCTTTTATTATTACCCTTGCTACACTTTACATTTTTAAAGGAATGAATTTAGGAATAACAGAGGCTCAACCTTTTTATGAAATTCCTGAGGCTGTTAAATTTTTTGGAAATGCAAAAATCTTTGGCCCTATACCTTACTTAGTTATTATACCAATTATTATAACTGTGCTGATGTGGATTTTAATGAATAGAACATCACTTGGAAGGTATATGCTAGCATACGGAAATAATGTACAATCATCAGAACTAATAGGAATATCTTCAACAAAAATAGTTATTTATGCTCATGTTATATCAGGCCTTTTAGCTGCTATCGGTGGAATGTTAGTGGTTTGTAGATTACAACTTGGGACACCCAATATAGGTGATTCTTGGCTATTACCTTCATTTGCTGCTCCGGTAATTGGAGGCGCTATACTTGCTGGTGGAAAAGTAGATGTTATTGCTACTGCCTTTGGTGTGATATTAGTTTCTATAATTTCTCAAGCTTTAGTAATTTTTAAAATTGATCCATTTTTTGTCCAAATATTTTTAGGATTTATGATTTTATTAGCAGTATTTATAAATAGATACAGAGAATATAGAGAAGAGAGAAGAACAAAGGTTTTTTCAGATGAGTGATTATATTTTAGAACTCAATAACATTACAAAAAATTTTCCTGGTGTTAAAGCTCTTGATAATGCAAACTTTAGACTCAAAAAAAAATCAATCCACGCACTTCTTGGTGAAAATGGAGCAGGAAAATCTACATTAATTAAAATTATTACAGGAGTATATAATCAAAATGAAGGAAAGCTATTTTTAAATAATCAAGAGAAGTCTTTTTCTTCGCCTAATGAAGCAATGAATGCTGGAATTTCAGTTGTGCACCAAGAGAGAAATTTAATTAGGAGATTTTCAGTTGGTGAAAATTTAATGTTAACCAACCTTCCTAAAAATAATTTAGGATTAATTGATTATAATACTGTTGCCAAAGAATCAAAAAAATGGCTCGATATTATGGAGTTGGATATAGATCCAAATACAATAGTATCAGATTTAACAGTTGCAAAAATGCAACTATGTGAAATAGCTAAAGCCTTATCCTTAGAATCAAAAATACTATTATTAGATGAGCCAACTTCATCATTATCCCCACAAGATACAAAAAATTTATTTGCATTACTTAAACGATTAGTTGCTGAACAAGATGTAAGTATAGTATTTGTTAGTCACAAATTAGAGGAAGTATTTGAAATTTGTGATGAAGTTACTGTTTTGAGAGATGGTAAAAATGCTTGTGAGTCTGAACAAATTACTAATCTTAATAGACAGAAACTTGTTAAATTAATGATTGGTAGAGATGAACAAATAATTAAATCTAAGAAAAATATTGATTTTACAGATGAAAGTTTACTAGATTTACAATCAATAAATACTGACCTTGGTCATAAAAATATTAATTTAAATTTAAAAAAAGGTGAAATACTTGGATTATACGGTTTAGTTGGTGCAGGAAGAACAGAATTAATAAAATGTGTACTTGGGTTAGATAAAATTAATTCTGGACAGATTTTACTCAACAATAAAGAAATTAAAATTAAGTCTCCAAAAGATGCACTAGAAAAATATAAAATTGGATACATAAGTGAAGACAGAAAAAAAGAGGGATTAATTCTAATGCATGATGTTTTATCCAATGCTGGAATAACAGTCTGGTCAAATTTGAAAAAAATATTATCCTTTTTAAATGACAGTATTGTTTACAATAAAGTAGATCCTTATGTGAAACAACTTGAAGTAAAAACACCTTCATACCAACAAATCGTTTCTAATTTATCTGGAGGTAATCAGCAAAAAATTAGTGTAGCTAAATGGCTAGCTTCTGGAACTGATATATTATTTATTGATGAACCTACAGTTGGTATAGATATAAAAACAAAATCTTACCTTCATGAATTAATTATTGAACTATCTTTAAAAGGCACATCAATAATTTTAATTACCAGTGATATGCCTGAAATGATTAGCTTAGCAGATAGAATTATAACAATGAAAGATTTTAAGGTAGTTGGTGAAACTATCAATAATCATAACTATGAAGAAATGAGTTCATCAATTATGGGTAATATTCATGAATAAAAGACAGCTTGGAAAAACTGATATAAACTTAACAGCTATTGGTTTTGGTGGAGCACCCTTAGGCAATTTATTTGAAAATCTTGATGAACGAAATTGCTATGACATACTTGAAAAAAGCTATGAAAAAGGAATCAATATTTATGATACATCACCTTTATATGGTTATGGATTAAGTGAACATAGATTAGGAAATTTTTTAAAAACTGTAGATGAGGATAGTTATTTTTTATCAACCAAAGTTGGAAGATATCTTACACCAGCAAAAAAAAATAATATAGATAGAGGGAGATTTGCAGGAAGTTTAAATTTTTCTCCTAATCTCGATTACTCTTATGACGGTGTGATGAGAGCATTTGAGCAATCATTACTAAGATTAGCTGTTTCAAAAGTAGATATTTGTTTAATTCATGATGTAGATCGATTTAATTTTGGTGACGAGGTTGATCATTATTTTAAATTAGCAATGGATGGCGCCTATAAAGCCGTTCAAAAACTAAAAGAAGAAAAAGTAATTAAAGCTATTGGAGTAGGAGTAAATGACTCTGATATATGTGCAAGATTTGCAAATGCAGGCGATTTTGATTGTATGGTTCTTGCAGGCAGATATTCATTATTGGATCAAAACGCTCTTAATGATTTTTTCCCTATTGCTGAAAAAAATAATATAGGAATTATTCTTGCAGGAATTTTTAATTCAGGAGTTTTAGCTAAAGGTGTAGGTGAAAATATTACTTATTTTTATGATAAAATTCCAGAAGAAGTTAAACAACGATACTTAAAAATTGCAAATATTTGTAAAAAATATGATGTGCCTGTTCCGGCAGCAGCAATACAATTTTGCTATACTAATAAACTTGTCACCTCCATGATTTTAGGCATGGATAGGCTTGATCAAGTGGAGCAAAACTTAGAATTTTTAAATTTTCCTATTCCTGAAGATTTGTGGAAAGATTTACTTAATGAAAAACTAATTGATGAAAGATGTCCAATATGAAAATAATTGATATTAAAACTCAGGATATTCGTTTTCCAACATCAAAAGATAATTTGGGAACTGATGCTGTTCATGTTGATTGTGACTACTCTGCAACTTATGTTACAATATTTACTGATCAAAAAGATTTAACTGGTATTGGATTAACCTTTACTATTGGAAAAGGCAATGATCTTTGTTGTACCGTCATAGAATATTTTAAAGAATTTATAATTGGAAAAAATGTTGAAGAAATAGAAAAGGATATTGCATCCATATGGGAAAAAATTACAAACCACAGTCAATTAAGATGGGTAGGACCACAAAAAGGTGTAACACATCTTGCAGCTGCAGCTTTTTTTAATGCAATATGGGATTTAATTTCTAAATTTCATAAAAAACCTCTTTGGAGATACATAATAGAATTAGAAACAAGAGATTTATTAGATAAACTCTCTTTTTCTTATATTGACGATGTAATTACTAAAGATGAAGCAGCTAAAATAATTGATCAGAAAAAAACAAATTTACCTTCAAATTTAGACGATTTAAATTCCACTATTTTTCCAGCATATACAACAGCAGCTGGTTGGTTAGGATATTCAGATGAAAAAATGAAAAGAATAGTTGAAGAAAATTTAATTAAGGGCTGGACTCATTTTAAAATGAAAGTTGGTCAAGATATAGAAAGGGATATCCATCGTTGTAAGTTAGTAAGAGAATTAATCGGTAATAAAAATAAATTAATGGTAGATTCTAATCAAATCTGGAGTGTAAATGAGACTATAGAAAATATTGGAAAACTAAAACAGTTCGATATTTTATTCTATGAAGAACCAACCAACCCTGATGATGTATTAGGTTTTAAAAAAATTAAACATGCACACCCTGACGTTAATCTTGCAACTGGAGAAATGATACAAAATAAAGTTATGTTTAAACAATTTATAGAACACAAATCTTTAGATTACTGCCAAATTGATAGTTGTAGAATAGCAAGTATAAATGAAATTTTACCAGTTCTTTTAATAGCTAGTAAGTTTAATACCCCCGTTATACCTCATGCAGGTGGTGTTGGTTTATGTGAATATGTTCAGCATTTAAATCTAATCAACAAGTTTATAATTTCAAATCATGATTTATTATTAAGTGAATATGCAGAAAGCTGTTCTGAACATTTTGAAAATCCAGCAATAATTAAAGATGGTGGATATGTAACGCCTACAAATCCAGGGTATTCTGTAAAAATTAAAGATAGTTCTCTTAATGAATTTGATTATAATAATGGTACTTATTGGAAATAAATGTACGTAGATAGTCATCAACATTTTTGGAAACTTTCAAGAGGAGATTACTCATGGATGACCCCAGATATGAAAGTCTTATATAAAGATTTTTTTCCAGAAGATCTTGAGCCACTTATAAAACAAAAAAATATAACTAAAACAGTAATTGTCCAAGCTGCTGACACTGTTGCTGAAACAGAATTTACATTAAGTTTAGCATCTAAATATGAATTTATTGTAGGTGTGGTGGGTTGGGTTGCTTTAGATAGTAACAATGCTAAAGATGACATTGATAAACTGTGTGAGAATAAATTTTTAAAAGGTTTTAGACCTATGATACATGATATTCAAGATGATGCTTGGATGTTAAATGATCACCTAAAAGAAAATATAAATTATTTAAATACAAAAAATTTAACTTTTGATGCTTTAGTTCGACCAAATCATCTTCAACATCTTATACAATTTGTTAAAAAATATGATTTCCTTCCTATAGTTATTGATCATATTGCTAAGCCCGTGATTACTAAGTCTGAAATTGACCAATGGAAAAAAGATATGACTGAACTATCAAATGCAAGTAATGTTTATTGTAAATTCTCTGGAATTCTCACTGAAGTTGGTCCAGATTATACAAAAGAACAGCTTGATCCTTATATTGATTTTATTCTTAATACTTTTGGATCTGATAAATTAATGTGGGGAAGTGATTGGCCTGTTTTAACAATGGCAGATAACTATTCAAATTGGTTTGATTTAGCAATGAATTATTGCAATTCTTTTTCTGAAGACGAAAAAAATAAAATATTTGCTCAAAATGCAACTCAATTTTATAGTCTTTAAAAGATTATATAAATTTAAATTTAATTAAGTGATGAAACAAAACTATTTTGAGCCAACTTGGTCATCAATAAAACAACATCAAACACCAAATTGGTTTAAAAAAGCAAAGTTTGGTATTTATGCGCATTGGGGAATCTATTCTGTTCCAGCTGCTGGACCCAATGTTACGTGGTATCCTTATTGGATGTATAGGCCACCTAGTCCTCAGTTTGATTATCATTGTAAACATTATGGTCATCCATCTAAATTTGGATACAAAGATTTTATACCAATGTTTACTGCTGAAAAATTTAATGCAGAAGAGTGGGCAGATTTATATTATCGATCTGGAGCAAAATTTGCTGGACCAGTAGCAGAACATCATGATGGTTTTCCAATGTGGAATTGTTCTGATACCGAATGGTGCGCATCCAAGATGGGGCCAAAAAGAGATATTGTTGGAGAACTTGAAAAAGCAATTAGAAATAAAGGAATGAAATATATGGTAGCAATGCATCATGCTGAAAACTGGTTTTTTTTCCCACACTGGAATAATGATTTTGATACATCAAAAAAGGAATATGAAAGTTTATATGGTGAACTTCACAATTTAGATTTAATAGGGAATCAGGCAGTATATCCGGATCATTGGGGTAGAAAAAATGAACATCAAGACAAGCCTAGTAAAGCTTTTCATGATAGATGGTTAAATAGGTTAAAAGAAGTAGTAGATAATTATAAACCAGACTATGTATGGTTTGATTTTGGAATTAGATTTATTCACGAAAAGTATAAAAAAGATTTTCTTTCATATTATTATAACAAAGAAACTGAGTGGGGTAATGAAGTAGTCGTATCTTATAAATGGCATGATCTTCCCCCCGGTTCTGGATTATTAGATCTTGAACTAGGAAGAGAGTCAGAATTAACTCACTATGATTGGATTACTGATACTACAGTCCACGATGGAAGTGCTTGGGCTTATATGAAGAATTCAAAATATAAAACCACGACAGATTTAGTTCACTACTTAATAGATAATGTTAGTAAAAATGGATACATGCTCTTAAATATTGGGCCAAAACCTGATGGAACAATTCCAGAAGAAGATAAAAATCTTTTAGAAGGTATTGGAAATTGGCTTGATGTAAATGGAGAAGCAATATTTGAAACAGAAACATGGGATCAATATGGAGAAGGCCCAACTAAAATGAATGAAGCAGGACCTTTTTCAGATAACCGAGCAAAACTAATTTATACTGCTAAAGATTTTCGTTTCACTACAAAAGATAATTTTTTGTATGCAACTGCATTAGGATGGCCTAGCAAAGAATTTACTATAGACAGTATCTATAAACTTTTTGATAATGAAATTGAAAGGGTAGAATTATTAGGAAGTAGTGATAAAGTAGAATGGAAACATACTAGAGATGGACTCCATATAACAAGACCAGATAATAAACCATGCGAGCATGCATATAGTTTCAAAATAACAAGAAAGGAATATTTATAAATGATTAGATTAGGTATGACTCTTGGAATTAAAGAGGAAAAAATAGAAGAATATAAAAAACTTCATGCAAATGTTTGGCCTGAAGTCTTAGAAAATCTAACAGATCTTAATTTTAAGAATTATTCGATATATTTGCATAAAAATACTCTTTTTGGATATGTTGAATATCATGGAGACAATCTTGATAGAGACAATAAGCTAATGGCTTCGAACCCTAAAGTTCAAGAGTGGTGGAGTGTTTGTGGGCCATGTCAAATTCCAGATCCAAATAGAAAAAAAGGAGAATGGTGGTCTAGTATGGAAGAAGTTTTTCATCACGACTAAAATTAAATATGAAAACAAAAATTTGCTCAGTTGGTGAATGTATGATTGAAATTGCCAATACTAAGAATAACATTTTTCAGCAATCATTTGCTGGTGATACGCTAAATTTTTGTAATTATATTGACAAAGAATATTTTGATGTCTCTTTTCTTACAGCAATTGGTAAAACTAGTTTAAACAAATCAGTTTTGGAATTTATAAATTCAAAAAAAATTTCAACAAAATTAATCAAGCAAGTTAATAATCATGAAATTGGTTTATATTTAATTAAGAATAAAAATAATGGAGAAAAAAAATTTTTTTATTGGAGAGATAATAGTGCAGCAAAAAATTATTTTAATAAGATAGATTTTGTGTCATTATTTAAAAATTTGAAGAATTTTGATTATATATATTTTTCTGGAATTACACTTTCGATTATTGAACCATCTAAAATAAGTAATTTTGTTGATTTGTTAAAATTATTAAAGAACAAAAAAATAAAAATTATATTTGATTTTAATATTAGAATTAATCGATGGACTAAAAAAAATTTAAACAATTTTTTGCATTCTATTTTAAATTTTGTTGATATTTGTTTTATGTCAGGTGAAGATCTAAAATTTTGGAAAAATGACAATAGTTTAAGAATTTTTGAAAAATTAATAAATAAATACAAAATAGATCATAGTATATTTAGACAAAATGCTAAATTAACTTACTCAATTCAAAATAAAAAAAAATATACAATAAGAAATAAATTTATAAGAAAAGTAATTGATACTTCAGGAGCTGGAGATGGATTTAATGCTGCCTACGTATCAAATTTTATTATTCATAATGATCCAGCTTTAGCTCTAAAAGAAGCAAGTCTTCTGGGCTCGAAAATAATCATGCAAAAAGGAGCAATAGTTGATGTTAAATAGCGAATTACAATTAAAACTCAAAGAACAAAAAATTTTACCAATTCTTAATACTACAACTTTAAGCAATGATATTGATCGCTTAAGCAAATATTTAGAGAAGAATAAAGCTATTCGATTTATTGAAGTAACACTGAGAGAAAATCAATCTTTTGATATAGCACTAGAATTGAAAAAACATTTTACTAAACATAAATTTGGGTTGGGATCAGTTTTAACAAAAGAAGATTTTATTAAGGGTCAAGATCATAATTTTCACTTTTTAGTTTCTCCTGGAATTATTGATGAGATTTTAGAAATTAATAATTTCTCATACATTCCTGGAGCCGAAACAGTTAGTGAGTTTATACATCTTAATAAAAAAGGTTATAAAATAATTAAATTTTTTCCAGCAAATTTAAATGGAGAGCAAAAAAAATTACAATCAATTAAAAACATTCTGAAGGATATAAAATTTATTCCAACAGGTGGGGTCAATAAAGATAATATTAATAAATATCTAGATTTAAAAAATGTTTTATGTGTTGGAACGTCAAATTTCGAAGAGTTTTAATTTACTTTTGTCATAGTACAAAGCATTTCAAAGCCAATCGTTGCTCCTACTAATGAAGTCATATTATTTACATCAAATGGTGGTGATACCTCTACAACATCACCTCCTACAAAATTGATTTTGTTTAGTGCTCTTATAATAGTTTGTGCCTCTCTCACATTAAAGCCTCCAACTTCAGGAGTTCCAGTACCTGGTGCAAAAGTTGGGTCTATTCCATCAATATCAAATGTAAAGTAAGTATCTGTAGTAGCTAGAATTTCATAAATTTTTTCAACACATTTATTAAATCCCATATCATAATAATCATCTATAGTAATAATAGTTACACCTTGTTCTCTAGCCCAACTCAAATCTTCAGGATCATATAATGCCCCACGAAGACCAAGGATTACGTATTTTTTTGGATCTATTAGATTTTCTTCTATAGCTCTTCTAAATGGTGTGCCGTGAGTATATTTAAATCCTCCAAAATAAGTGTCCCAAGTATCAGAATGAGAATCAAACTGAAATAAACCTACTGGTTTTTCTTTAGCTATACCTCTAAGAATTGGTAGGCTGATTAAATGATCACCTCCAAATGATAATGGTATTGTTTTGGAATTATAAATATTTGAGTAAAATTTTTCTATTTTATCCAAACTATCAATTAAGTCCGCTGGATTTACAGGACAATCACCAATATCTGCAATATTAAATTTATCATAAGGGCTCTTAAGTGAAACGGGGTGATAAAGTCTTACAAGTGACGATGCATTTCTAATTTCTCTTGGCCCGTGTCTGGCTCCAGGTCTATTAGTAGTTCCGCCATCCCATGGTACACCTGCAATACAGTAGTCTAATTTATTTAAATCTTTCACCACAGGTAAACGAAAAAAAGTAGCAACATCAGCAAAGCGAGGAATTTCCATACTAGATAGAGGTTTAATTTGAGTCATAAAAGTATCTTATGGTATATAGAGTTAGATTATACAAGACAAATTAGTATGGATTATAGCAAATTTCCTAAACCGCAAAATGATGGAAAAGCTGATCATCTTTTAAATAAGTTTTTGCCAGATATTTCTCTTAAAAATCAACAGGGAAATCTATTAAAAATAAAAAGATCTGACACTTTTCGTTTAATTTTATATTTTTATCCTATGACAGGCAATCCCAATGAAAGTTTACCTAAAAATTGGAATCAAACACCAGGAGCCATTGGGTGTACTGTGGAGACCTGTAGTTTTAGAGATAACTATGAAGAATTAATCAAACTAAATGCGCTGCCCATAGGAATATCGACTCAAACAATAGATTATATTAAGGAAATGACAGATAGATTAGTAATTCCTTATGATGTTTTAAGTGATTCAGAACATATTTTGCTCAATTCATTAAAAATGCCGCATTTTGAAATTGAAAACAAAATTTATTTTAAAAGATTAACTCTTATTGTGGAAAAAAATATTGTTAAAAAAATATTCTACCCTATTTTTCCTCCTAACAAACATATAAAGGAAGTTCTACAATGGCTAAACGCAAACTAACTATTTTTTTATTTTCTGTATTTTTGTTTTTTTCTAATCTATCAATAGCTAATCCAAATATAGATCAATGGTTAGAGTCAGAGAAATCTTATAAAGATCTCATTAATGAAGGATTTGAAGTAAAAAGCTACGCTATAAGTGACATAGAGGTTGGAAATGATTTAACAATAATCTTATTTGTTACAGTTCTCCAAAAGGATAACGAGTTATATGAGTGTCAGGAATATCAAACTATAGATAAAAATGTTGAGACTTTAGATATGAACTTAATTTGTAAAGAATTAGTTCAACCTTATGAAAGAGGTATAGGAACTTAGGTTCTTTCAATGTTTAAAAAAAACCATTGTAATGCTATTAATGTAAGTCCATTTAAGATTTCTTTTTTATTCATCTTCGTTTTTATCTCATCAAAACTATAACTTTTAACTAATATATCCTCATTTTCATTCTCTAGACCTCTTATAATTTCTTTATCTGGAGCAATTACCTCACCTAAAAAAAGATTATAAAAAGATTCGGATGATCCTGGAGCAGGAAAGTAACCTTGTATAGATGTAAGATTGCTTACTACACATCCAGTTTCTTCCAAGCATTCTCTCTTTGCTGTATCTTCTGGAGTTTCACCAGGGTCAATTATTCCGGCAACTATTTCATCTAGATAATTCTCATTATCCTTAGAAATTGTCCCTGGTCTGAACTGTTGAATTAAAACAATTTTATTATTTATAGGGTCATATGGTAAGACTGCAGATACTTGTGCACCACCAAATAACTCCCTTTTTATTTCATTACTCCAGTCTCCATTATATTTTTTGTATTTAAGAGTAACCTCATTCATTTTAAAGAAACCGTTGTGAATATTCTTTTTATCTATAATTTTAAATTTTGGGCTCATAAAAATTGATATATTTTATATTACATATATATTTATAAATATGGAAAAAGCATTATTTGGTGCTGGTTGTTTCTGGGGTGTGGAAGAAACATTTTGTAAAACTCCAGGTGTAATAAATACCTTAGTTGGTTATTCTGGAGGCGATACTATTAACCCTTCTTATGAAAGTGTTTGCCAAGGAAGTACAAATCATACTGAGGTTGTTTTAATTGAATTTGATAATTCTAAAATATCTTATGAAGATCTTTTGATGGTTTTCTGGAAGTGTCATGATCCTACAACTTTAAATAGACAAGGTCCCGACATTGGATCACAATATAGATCAGCGATATATTATTATAACGAAGATCAAAAAAATAAATCTATTCATTCCAAAAACGAATATGCTAAAAGTGCTGGATTAAATATTGTTACTGAAATATCAGAAGCTAAGGAATTCTATAAAGCTGAAGAATATCATCAAAAATATATCCAAAAAACAGGTTTACACTGCGCTATATAGATTAATTCTTTAGGTAACTGATGTCTGTCGATTTTTATTACGCATTTTTAACAGGCTGGGTAATACTTTTATTATTTTGGAGTACTATTGTTTTCTTTATATATCTGAGAAAACCTCCTAAATCCAAATTAACTAAAAGTTTTATAATCAAATCCTATCTGTTTTTTTTAGCACTATTGTTTATAATTTTATTTTTTCGATAAACCGATTCGTTTTTCTTATAAATTATGTATCAACATATAGTAGGTCAAATAGATTAAGATACTAACATATTGATAATTAACAACTTTTTTATATTTTATGTTGAATACTGGTTTTTTCATAAATATAAACTACTTCGAAATTAATAAAATTATTATGTCTATATTAAAAAACTACTTTAAACAAAACAGTGTGATGCACACTTTCTCAAGTTGCCAATGGCCAATTGGAGATCCACAAGAGAAAGATTTTCATTTTTGTGAAGCTGATACCGTTACCGGGAAGCCTTATTGTCAGAGTCACTGTGATGTTGCATATATTGACGAAAAAGAGCTTAAAAAAGAAAAAGAAGCTCAAAAAAATCGTCGCATTGCTGCTTAATTCAATCTCTACAAATTATTTTCCCATCAAATGTTAATAATTTAGAGTTATTGACATAAGAGACGTTTTTCTTAAAATAAAAAAACATGTTATTCAGTGTACTGAAAAAACTTAACTTTGATGGAACATTAGAAATCATAGATTCTAATGGCAAGACTCATAAATTTGGAAATTCAAACCCTCACGTTTGTATAAGGCTGAAAAACAAATTTATTGAAAGAAAACTATTCTTAAACCCTAATCTGCATATAGGTGAAGCATATATGAATGAAGAGTTAGTTGTAGAAATAGGCACAATAGAAGACTTTCTTAATTTAATAACTAATTGTTACGATGACTTTATTTCTAACAACAAGTTTTATAAATTTTATGAATATTTATCTTCTATTTTCATGCCATTTCAGCAGATTAATCAACTTGTAAATTCAAAAAAAAATGTAGCACACCACTACGATATAAATGAGGATTTATATAAGTTATTCCTCGATCAGGATATGCAATATTCTTGCGCATATTTTCATAATCCAAATATTAGTTTGGACCAAGCACAGAAAGATAAAAAACAACATATAATTAAAAAGCTACAAATTACGGAAAATATGAATGTACTTGATATTGGATGTGGTTGGGGCGGAATGGCAATTGAAATAGCAAAATCCACTGGAGCCAAAGTAAAAGGAATTACACTTTCAGAAAATCAATTTAAGACTGCTTCTGAAAGAGCGCAGAAAGAGGGTCTGAATGACAAAGTTTCTTTTGCATTACAAGATTATAGAAATGAGATTGAAAAATATGACCGTATAGTATCAGTTGGAATGTTTGAGCATGTTGGAGTAAAATATTTTAAAACATATTTAAGTAAAGCTAATGATATTCTAAAAGAAAATGGTGTTTTTCTTTTACATACAATTGGTCAAAGAGGCAAACCAACAGCTACAAGTCCTTGGATAAGAAAATACATTTTTCCTGGCGGTTATATTCCATCATTATCTGAAGTAATGAATGAAACACAAAAATTAAATATAAATGTTACTGATGTTGAAGTGCTTAGACTACATTATGCTCACACACTTTCCAAATGGTATCAAAATGTTATGAAAAATAAGGATAAAATTATAAAGATGTTTGATCAGCGTTTTTTTAGGATGTGGGAGTTTTATCTTTTGGCAAGTAAGTATTCCTTTGTCAATATGGGTAATGTTGTTTTTCAAATACAAATAGCAAAGAATATTGACAATTTGCCTCTCACAAGAAATTATATCTACAATTAAGCTCTTTATATTTATTGAATTTCAAACATAGGTGATATAATCTTTAATTTATGGCACAATCACTTAATAATTATATTATTAGAGCATCAATATTTTTAATCGCTACTTTTGTTATTGTGGTTTTATTATATCCAGTTTTACAAAATGCTTTTTTATCAAATATCTTTATTAATATTATAATCTTATTAGCCCTGTTAGTTGGAATTGTATTTAATTTATTCCATCTCATTAATTTAAATTATAAATATATATCTTACTCAAACTTTAATATTACAAATTCTATAGAAGCATTCTCTACTTTAAGAGGGCAAGATAAAAATATTTCTCTTGAATTGAAAAATCTTAATGGAAAATTTGTTTTTAAAAGTTCATCAATAAATAGATTGATAGAAAATTCAGACATGACTTTAATTAGCATAAGAGAAACTTCTCGTTATTTAGTTGGACTGCTTGTCTTTTTAGGACTTCTTGGAACTTTCTGGGGACTTCTTAAAACCATTGGATCTGTTGGTAGTGTTATTAGCGGCCTAGGTATAGATGATACAAATGTTGCAGGTTTTTTTAATTCTCTTAAAGATGGCTTAAATGCTCCACTTGAAGGAATGAGTATTGCATTTAGTAGTTCATTGTTGGGTTTAGCTGGTTCTTTAATATTAGGATTACTTGATCTAAATCTTGGACAAGCGCAAAATAAATTTAGTCAATACTTTGAGAAAATAATCAATTCTAATTCATCTCCAGATTTTTCCAAAGTTGAAGATAAACCAACTGGTGAGGCAATTCAAAAAATTTATGATAACTTAGAAAATCTTTTAAATGCTTTTAAAAAATCATCTGAAAATCAAACTAAAATTTCAAAAAATTTAGATAAATTTAATGAAATACTTACTAAGATAAATTCTAACTCATCCAATCTTGATAAACAACTATCAAATTTTTTATCTTCCCAGTTAAATACACAGTCTTCACTCATGAACTTAACAGAAGCGCTAAGTAAAAATGGAATATTAGAAGCAAAAAAAGTTAAAGAGTATTTTCAGAATATTGAAAAAGAATTAAAGAAAATTAAAAAATAATAATGTCTACTAGGTCTTTAAGAAATAGACTTGCTGATACAACAAATATTTGGCCCGGTTTTGTAGATGTTTTAGCTACATTATTAATTGTAATTATCTTTGTGTTAATGGTTTTTACAGTTTCACAAATATACTTAAGTGATGCTATATCCGGAAGGGATAAAGCACTACAAGATTTAAGATCACAAATTAATGAACTTTCAAAAATATTAGTTATTGAAACTAAAGATAAAGAGGAAGCCCTTTCAACCCTCTCAGAAACAGAGAAAAAACTTGAAGATACGCAATCAAATTTAAAAAATGAACAGTTATTAAGTGAACAATTACAAACAGATGTAGCAAAAAAACGATCAGAAATATTTGTTCAAGAGCAGAATATTATTGCACTATCTGAGCAAATTAGCAATCTTTTAAAAGAGTTAAGAATAGTTGCAAATGCTCTAGAAACGTATGAAGGACAAGACATTGCTTTACTCGAAACTGAAGGTTTAGGTGAAAGAATTAATAAAGCACTAGCAACAAGGATTAATCAGCTTAAAATACTTAATCAAGAATTAGATAATGCTAATTTTAAACTAATAGAAAGCGAGAAATCTCTTAAAGCAATAATTTCAGAATTAAATGAAAAGAATAATAATTTAATGGCTATAAACGAAAGTTTGGGTTTAGAGGATGGAGGAATTGAAGAGCAATTGTTGGCAATAAAAAACAAAAATGAGGAACTACTAAGTTTAAATAACGAATTAGAGAAAACAAATATTGAATTATCTTCAAGAGATGAAGAATTACAAAATCAAATATCTCAATATCAACAATTAATGAATGATCTTTTAGAAATTAATGATAGTCTTGGCTTAAAAGATGCATCACTTAATGAGCAACTTGATGCAATTAGATTTAAAAATGAAGAACTAGCAAGATTAAATAAAGACTTATTACAGAAAGATAATACCATTTTCAATCTTCGTGGAAAAATTTCTGAATTAAATAATGTACTGTCTTTGTCTGAAGAAAAACAAAAACAGCAACTTGAAAAACTTGAACTCCTCCAAAATCAAATTGTTTCATTAGAAGAAGAGAATCAAACACAAAAGGAAACGTCACTTGAAGAAATTGAAAAAATGGAAATACAAGCTTCAAGAACATTAGAACAGGTAGAAATTCTCTCTAATCAAATTGATACTTTACAAAAAGAAATAGCTTTACTTAATAGCGCTTTAGAATCGAGTGAAAGTCAGGCTTTAATTAAGGATTTAGAAATTGAAGTACTTGGTGAAAAATTAAACAAAGCCCTTACATCGAAAGTATTTGAGCTCCAAAAATATAGATCTGAGTTTTTTGGAAAATTACAATCTATTTTAGGTGATAGAAAAGACATTAAAATTGTAGGAGATAGATTTATTTTTGAATCAGAGCTATTATTTGATTCTGCTTCAGCAGATTTACAACTATCTGGTAAAGAAAAGTTAAGTGAAATTGGCCTTACTTTAAAAGAGACTACTAATGATATCCCCTCAGATATTGATTGGATTATAATGGTAGAAGGACACACTGACAAACGACCTATACAGACAATTAGATATCCATCTAACTGGGAACTATCTTCAGCTAGAGCTAATACAGTTCTAAAACTTCTTCTTGACCTCGGTTTTCCTCCAAATAGATTAGCATCGGCAGGATATGGAGAGTTTTACCCTATAAGTGAAGGAGAAACTGAGAGTGATCTGCAGCAAAATAGAAGAATTGAATTAAAACTCACTTCTCGCTAATTTGCCTTAAATTTAACATAAACTGATCATAAAAATTAAATATGAGATTTTTAATTTTATTTGTTTTAAGTTTCTTTAGTTCATATTCTGTATTTGCTGCATGCAGTGATCAACCAGCAAATGAGGTGGATTGGACTAATTGTAATTTTGTAGAAAATCTCGATCTTTCTGGTACCGGTTTGGCAAACTCTCAAATGTCAGGAGTTAATTTATCTTTATCTAATTTTGAAAAATCCCAGCTTAATAATTCAAATTTATCTATTGGTAATTTTATCTTCTCAAATTTCAGTAATTCAAATTTATATGCTTCAAATTTACAGGGAGCTAATTGTAATAATGCTAACTTTGATAATGCAAACCTTGCAAAAGTAAACTTTGAGGGATCTAATCTCTTTGGAGCGACTTTTAAAGGTGCAAATCTATATGAGGCAAATCTACTTGGTGCTAATATTTCAGGTGCAATGTTTGATGAAGCAAATTTGTCAAATGCTATATGGATAGATGGTAAAAAATGTGCTCTTGGTTCTATAGGCAGTTGCCAATAATTTTTTTATTTCTTTTTATTTATAGTTGCAAAATGTCAACCGTATCTGAAATACAAAAAAATGATGATAATAAAGTTAATTTTAAGATCTCAGGAAGTAAAGAAACTGGTATTCAAATAAATAACTAAAATATTAATTTACTTTTATCAAATTTAGTGATTTGACCTTTAAACAATGAGTCAAAATTCTTATCTATATGCCTTTAGTGTAGTTTTTCTTGCTGGAATTTTTTGGAGTTTTGGAGCGTTGACTGTTAGATATATGGTGGATGGTCATCAATATGTTTTTCAATATTTATTTTATAGAGGTTTAACTATTTCAATTATACTTCTTATATATTTATTTTTTCGGGAAGGATTTGCTTTTTATAAAAATTTTCTCAAAATAGGAATACCATCTATACTTGGAGGTTTATTTCTAGCAACAGCTTTTACTGGGTTCATTTTTTCTATTACTATGACTACGGCTGCCGTAACTTTATTTATGTTAGCAGCGATGCCTTTTATTGCAGCGATTGTTGGTTATTTTGTTCTTGGCGAAATACTAAAAAGATCAACATTAATTGCCATGATTGTAGCATTTATAGGTGTTTGCGTAATGATTATAAATGACAGTATTTCTGGAACTGCTTTAGGTGCAATAATAGGATTTATTTCTGCAACTGGTTTTGCATTGTACACTGTAACAATAAGATGGAAACCTGAAACACCAAAATTCACAACAGTTGTTTTAGCGGGGCTATTTTGTGCAATATTTGCGTTCTTTATTTTAGGCTTCTCTTTTGAACCTTTTATTCTGATGCCTGAAATAAATAGTTATTTGAGTATACTTCATGGAATAATTGTTGCAGCTGGCTTAATACTTTACAGTCTTGGAGCAAAATACTTACCCTCAGCTGAGCTAGCACTTTTATCTTTAATGGAAGTTGTTGGAGGAGTTCTGTGGGTTTGGCTTCCTATTTTTGGAATTAATGAAGTACCAAGTACAACTGTAATAATTGGAGGTTTCATAATAACTTTAGCTGTAGTTTATTATGGTTTTGCTGCTAGGCAGATTGATATCAATATTAAAACTTAAATATTTGCTGTAACTTTATTAATATTTTTTCTTGGTAAATTATTTTTAGACCAAACTGCATCAAGACCCTTAATCATTTTTTCGATATGCTCTTTTCTATGTTTTGGGGTAACAGTTATTCTTAGTCTTTCTAAACCTTTTGGTACAGTCGGGTAAAAAATTGGTTGTGCATAAACACCATGATCATCAATTAAATCCTTAGACACCTTTTTGCATAAAAAAGGATCATTAATTAATACTGCTACAATATGAGAATTTGTATCCAAATAAGGAATTGCTAAGGAATCTAAATTTTCTCTTATTAAAGCTGCATTTTCTTTTATTCTTATTCTTAGTTGTTCTGCCAGAGAAACAATATCTATTGCTTTAGCTGCTCCTGCAGCAATTGATGGGCATATTGAAGTTGTAAAAATAAAACCTGGAGCGAAACTTCTAATATAATCAATTATTTCTGAACTAGCTGCAATATAACCTCCCATTTGACCATATGCTTTTGCTAAAGTTCCATTAATAATATCTATTTTATCTTCAACTCCCATTTCTACTGCAATACCTTTACCTTCTTCACCGTAAAGTCCAACTGAATGAACTTCATCCAGATATGTCATACAGTTATATTTTTTTGCTAACTCTACAATTTTAACTATAGGTGATCTTATACCTTCCATAGAGTATAAACTTTCAAAAACGATTAACTTAGGATTATCTACATTTGACTCTTTTAGTAACTGTTCTAAATGATCAATGTCATTGTGTTTAAATATATGACACTTAGCACCACTATTCTTAATACCTTGTATTAAAGAAGCGTGATTTAATTCATCAGAAAATATCTCAATATCTTTAATTTTTTTTCCTAAAGTCCATAGAGTAGATTGGTTTGCTGTATAAGCAGAAGCAAAAACTAATGCCGCCTCTTTATTATGAACATTTGCCAGTTTTTTTTCAAGTTCAGTATGATAGGTTGATGTACCAGAAATATTTCTTGTTCCACCTGAACCAGATCCATATTCAAGTAGTGTTTTTACAATTTCATTTACTACCTCTGGGTGCTGACTCATGTTAAGATAGTCATTAGAACACCAAACCTCGACTTCTCTTTCTTTATTTTTGAAACTTTCATCTGCATTTGGAAAACTTTTTATAGGTCTGTCTATGTTTCTAAAGTCCCTATAAAGACCTTGATCTTTTAAATTTTTTATTTCAGTTTCAAAGAAATTTTTATATTGCATTTTTATTAGATATCTTACCCAATCTTTAATTGTAAGTGTTTAATTGAATGAATTGTCACACCTTATTTCTACTAAAAGACATTCTCCTCCAGACACCATATTTATCTTTAATTATAAATCGATGATACAACGCCGCTGCAATATGAAGTGAAAAAAGAGCTGTTAACATAAGTGCTGAGTAGTAGTGTATAGCTAGAGCTTGAGGGTATAAAAAAAAATTCTCTTCGATTAAAGGTGGTATTTTAATTAATCCCAAGAGATGAACATCTTCTCCTCCAAGCCATGTCATAAAGGTACCTTGAATAGGAATAAGAATAACTAAACCATAAAGTACAAAATGAACTAAATTTGAAACCAATTTATGAAATAAAGGAATATTTTCATATTTAGGATGAGTATTAAATATGTATTTCCACATTAATCTAAGCACAACTAAACTAAAGACTAAGGTGCCAAAAAATTTATGAGTAATAATAAAACCCATTTTAAGAGGAGAAAATTCCATATTATGAAGGCTAATCCCTGTTGCAACTTGCCAAAAAAGAAGAAGTGCCAATGACCAATGAAAAAGTTTTGCAACCAAGCCCCACGAAGATTTTGTACCTTTAAATTCAACCATTACCAATTTTACAATATAGTGTTATTTATAGAAATATAAGTAATGAAAATAAGAATTTTATCTAGAAAAAGTGACTTGGCAGTAATTCAAGCACGTGAATTTTCCGATTATTTGCAATCAAAACATCCTTTTGTAGAAATAGAATTTTTAACAAGAAGTACTTCAGGAGATAAAGATCTAAAAACACCTCTTTCTGAAATGCCAACAGAAGGTGTTTTTACTAATGATTTAAGAAATGAATTAATAAATAATAAATGTGATTTAATTGTCCATTCTTGGAAGGATCTTCCGATTGAAGTTGGAGAGAAAACTAAAATTGCTGCTACATTAAAACGTGCTGATAAACGAGATATATTGTTCTTAAAAAAAAATAAAAAAATGGATAGTAAGAAAATTACTATTCTTTGCTCATCACCTCGAAGACAATATAATTTAGAAAATTTTATTGAAAATTATCTTCCACAAAAGTTTGATGAAGTTTGCTTTGAAAATATAAGGGGTAATATTCCCACTAGATTTAAGAAATTTTTGGAAGATCCTAATAGTGATGGTTTCATTGTTGCTAAGGCAGCAATTGATAGATTACTTTTAAATAATTATTCTGAATTTAATGAATTAAAAACAACTCTAAAAGAATATATTAACAAATGTCTTTGGTCTGTTTTACCATTGTCTATAAACCCTTGTTCTCCTGGACAAGGAGCTCTAGCGATTGAAACAAGAATTAAAGATAATAAACTTAACGAAATTTTAAATGATATTAATTTTTCCAAAGATTATTCGAATGTTATTCAAGAAAGAAATATTTTAAAAAATTATGGAGGAGGATGTCACCAAAAAATAGGAGTATCTTACATCTCACATAAATTAGGATTAGTTGTATCTAAAAGAGGTGAAGATGAAAATGGCAATCATTTTGAGAGCTGGGATTTTATTGATCCAAAAGATATAAGTTTTTCTAGTAATACAACAGATGAAATTTATCCTGAAAATTTAAAAAATTATAAAATATTTTCTAGAAGACAATTAAATGAAAATGTCGATGATATAAATAATTTACAAAATAAATGTATTTATGTTTCACGAATTAGCTCAATCCCAGATAAGTCAAAAATCCAATCAAATAATGTTATTTGGACTAGTGGTTTAAGAACATGGAAAAATTTATCTGAAAGAGGTATTTGGGTTAATGGAACTTCAGATGGTTTGGGTGAGGATTTTGATAAAGATATTAACTCACTTACAAATTATCCTTGGGTTAAGTTAACTCATTCTCAATCTCCTGAAAGCTCGATAAAAAATAAAATTGAAACGTATCAATTGGAGTCTATCGATTTTGAAATAGATATAGTAAAGAAGAAGTACTTTTATTGGATGAGCAGTTCAGCTTTTAAGGCGAGTGTTGATAAATATCCTAAAATTATAGAAAAATATCATTTTTGTGGCCCAGGAAATACTTACAATGAGATTAGTAAAATATTAGGTAATGATAAAAATCTTTTTGTTGAGCTATCTTATGATAGTTGGAAGAAAAAATTACTAAAAGACTAAAAATGACAAATATTTTATTCGAAAATGCTCTCAAAAGAAATATTCAAAGAACACCACCCATTTGGTTCATGAGACAGGCTGGAAGGTACCATTCGCATTATCGCAAGCTCAAAGAAAAATATACTTTTGAAGAACTTTGTAAAACTCCAGATTTAGCCGCAGAAGTCGCTTTTGGTCCAATACAAGAGTTTGATTACGATATTGCAATTTTATTCAGTGATATTTTATTTATCTTGGAGGGACTTGGTTTAGAATTAAAGTTTGACCCAGGACCAAAATTTAATTCTTATATAAATTCAGAAAACATTAATGATTATAATAATATTGATCGTGGCATTGATCATATGCAATTTCAATTTGAAGCTATAAAAATAACAAAAGAGAAATTGCCAAATAATAAAAGTTTAATTGGATTTGTTGGTGGACCTTGGACATTATCAAAATATGCATTTGGAAATAATAACTCTGATTTAATTGACACTAAAATGAATTTAGAATTTATTTCAAAAATTCTTTTACCCCTTCTTAAGAAAAATATTCAATTACAATTAGATGCAGGTGTTGAACTTGTCATGATTTTTGATAGCTCCTTGTATGATTTAGATAAAATAAATTTTCATGAAATTTATTCAAAATTTTTGGAAGAGATTGCAATTTCTTTTCCAAATAAACTTGGCTATTATTCAAGAGGTAAGAGTTTAACAGATCTTAATTCTATCATCAGTTTTCCCTTTGCTGGTTTTGGCTATGATCACACAATAGATCTTAAATTTATGTTTGAAAATCAAAAACATGGATTTATTCAAGGAAATTTTAATGAACAATTAATGTTAAGTGAAACAGATATATTTCTTAATGATTTAAAAGATTTTATTAAAAAAATGAAATCAATTGAAAATCTTAATGGCTGGATTTGTGGCCTTGGACATGGAATTAACAAAAATACTCCAGAAAAAAATGTTCATTTATTTATAGAAAATATCAGAAAAGAATTTAGCTAATAGATATGGTTAAATATATAGGTGAAAAAGATTATGAGCACGGCAGTAAAGAAAAAATTGGTATTTTAATTACTAACCTAGGCACTCCAGATGCTCCAAATAAAAAAGAACTAAAAGTTTATCTTAATCAATTTTTGTCAGACCCTAGAGTAATCGAATTACCTAAAATCTTATGGCAAATTATATTGAAGCTAGTAATTTTACAAATAAGACCATCAAA
>CACBAT010000016.1 GCA_902537325.1 uncultured Alphaproteobacteria bacterium
TGGGAGTATGGCGGAACTGGTAGACGCGCCGGATTCAAAATCCGGTCACTTCGGTGGTGTGGGTTCGATTCCCTCTACTCCTACCAACTTATCTTCACGCATTATAAAAAACATTAGTAAAGCAATTAAAAACATTATTATGCCTAATGCATACATGTTAAATGTTAAACCAAAAGTTTCAGCTGAAATTCCAACAAGAGCGGGTCCAAATATAGCTCCAACAAAAGCAATACTTGATATATGAGAAATAGTAACTGGGATTGGATTTTGAGAATTTTTTACTGCTTGTCTAAATACTATGGGCATAACGTTGGAAATTAACATTCCAAAAAGTGTTATGGCTATAAAAATAATAATTATATTTTGAGTAAAAATACTTAACACTAATATTGTTGATCCAACCATTGCAAAACATGGGCCTACAATTACTTCACCAAATTTTGAAATTAGTTTTGACGCAAAAATATTACTTATAATCTCACCTAAATTAAAAAAAATAACTATTGAACCAACTAAAAAGATTGGCGCAGAAAGATCGGTAACAAGCCATAGCGGTGACCATTGAATTATTATTCCCATAAATGCGATAATACACATGTTAATTGATGCAAACATGATAATTTTGTAATTTGGAATTGAAAATCTTGGATTTTTGTTAACTACATCATACTTTACATGCAATCCAAAAATATACATTGTGAAAGTCGACATAAAAACAAACAAACCTACAATAAAAGTAGTATAGACAGGATCAATTTCTAAACCTAAACATAAACTAGATATTCCAGCACCAAAAAGAAAACCAAAATTAAAGGATGATTTAAATATTGGATTAAGAATTTTTTTTGTTTTCTCTTCTATTATTGCAACTTGCGTAAAAATATTTGGAGCTTGTATGCCGATAGAAATCCCCCACAACATAGATACAAAAATAAAAAAAATATAAGAAGAAAAATAAAAAATAGAAAATGGAATAAATGCGTACAATAATCTCGCAATTATTAAACAATTTGTGCTTCCTATTTTTGGGAGTAAAAAACGGGTTGTTAGTTGGTTTGTAATAACATTACAAATACCAAAAATAATAAATCCCATAGAAAATTCTATTTTTGTCATATCAATCAAATCAAAAAGAATTGGTGAATTTACCATAAACATACTGAAGGTAAGTGTTGCAAAGAACCCTTGTGAAAAGGTTGCATAAAATGCAGTTTTTAATTCTTTAGTTTCTATATTTTCCATTTAAGTAATGTTTATGATAATTTAGATTTAAAATCATTAATAGTATAAATCAAATTATTAATAAAAATAAATTAAATGAATTTTCTTAAAAAAACTTACAATTGGACTTTAGAAAAAGCACAACATAAAAACGCAAAGTGGTATTTGAGTTTAATATCATTTGCAGAAAGCTCATTTTTTCCAATTCCCCCAGACATACTTTTGATACCTATGGCATTAGCTTCCAAAGCAAAGGCTCTATTTTACGCATTCATATGTACACTCTTTTCAGTACTAGGTGGAATTCTAGGATATGCAATAGGATATTTTTTTTATAATTCAGTAGGTATTTACATTGTTGAGCTTTATCATTTGGAAAATTCTTTTAATATTTTTGAAGATTACTACAAAGAATTTGGCATTTTAATTGTTTTAGGTGCTGGCATTACTCCTTTTCCATATAAGTTTATTACTATTGCAAGCGGTGTATTTGGGTTAAATATTTTTTTGTTTATTATTGTTTCTATTATTGGTCGAGGATTAAGATTTTATTTGATAGCAATACTTCTTTACTTTTTTGGTCAAAAAATTAATTTAATTATTGATAAATATTTTAATATTTTAACTATTGTGTTTTTTATTTTACTTGTTGGAAGTGTTTTTATAATTAGATTTTTATGATAATTCGTAATTGGACAACACTTTTATTTATTATTTCGCTTATCTCAATATCATCAGCATTAATTGCAGAATATTTTTTCAATCTTCAGCCATGTGAGTTATGTTTAAAGCAAAGACATCCATATTATTTAATTTTAATATGTTTGATTTTGATATTTTTATTAAAAAATTTTAATAAAATTTGGCTTTATTTAATAATACAGTTTGCATCAATTTACGGGTTATTTTATTCTATATGGCACGTAGGGGTTGAAAATAAAATTCTTAAAGGACCAGCAGGTTGTTCAGCAATGCTAACAAACAGTGAGAATGCTTCAGATCTCAAAGCACAGATATTATCAAAGCAGGTAATCAGTTGTGATGAAATTATTTGGAGTTTTTTTGGAATTTCTGCTGCTTCAATTAATACGCTTGTTTTACTAGTTATTTTTATTTTAAATGCTATTTATTTATTTAGATACTATGGCATTAAAAAAGAAAAAAGCATCTAAAAAAAAATCTTCGTTGAATAAAACTACTCATAGAGAGGTTTTGGAAGAAATCATAAGGGTTGATCATGCTGGTGAATATGGTGCCACTAAAATATATGATGGCCAAATAGCAATATTTGGGAAAAGCTCAAAACTTGGCAAAACAATTCAACATATGGCTGACCAAGAACAAGAGCATATTGATAAATTTAATGAATTAATATTGGAACATAGAGTTAGGCCAACTGCTCTCCTTCCTTTATGGAATGTTGCAGGATACGCGCTTGGCGCATCAACTGCCTTAATGGGTGAAAAAGCTGCTATGGCGTGTACTGTTGCTGTGGAAAAAGTTATTGGTGAACATTATCAAGAACAACTGGATCTTTTAGGTGATGATCATAAAGATTTAAAAAAAACAATTTCTAAATTCCGAGATGATGAACTAGAACATCATGACATAGGAATAGAGCATGACGCAGAAAGTGCGCCAGGTTATAAAATTATGTCTAAAGTAATTGAGCTTGGATGTAAAACTGCTATTGCAATCTCAAAAAAAATTTAATTTTCTAATTCTGTATCCCAGTACAAATAATCTCTCCAAGTTTCATGCAAAAAATTTGGTGGAAAATTCCTACCATTGTTTTGTAGTTGAATAGAAGATGGTCGAAGTGGTTTTTTAAAAAGCTTCATATCTGTATTGTGAATTAATTTTCTTCCTTTTTTTAAATTACAGGACGTACAAGCAGAAACTACGTTCTCCCATGTAGTTTTTCCATTTAAACATTTAGGCACTAAGTGATCAAATGTCAGCTCATTGGCAGGAAAACGATTAGTGCAATACTGGCAAGTAAAATTATCTCTTAAAAATACATTAAAACGAGTGAACGCAGGTCTTCTTTGAGGCGTTACATAATCTTTGAGTGCAATTACACTTGGTAACTTAAATGTAAGATTTGGGGAATGAACTTCATGTTCATAATTTTCAATCACTGAAACTCTTTCAAGAAAAACGGCTTTGATGGCATCTTGCCATGAGCATAAGGAAAGTGGGTAATAAGATAGTGGCCGAAAATCAGCATTAAGAACCAAAGCTGGATTTTCTGCAGTACTCATTTTAGTTTCTACTCACCCAAGTCATATTATTCAGATAGTAATATAATATTAAGATTCGATTACTTTAAATATTTTTTTTAATAAAATTTTGGAATAAAGTTATTGTTTCTTGCGACATAGTATGCTCATCATTTGGTAAAAGATGAGATTCAAATTTGAAATTATAATTTTTTAGAATTTCAACTGATTGATTAAAATTTGAAACAGGCAATACATTATCTAGTCCACCATGTGAAATAAATATTGGTGTTTCTAAAAATGAATTTTTCGGAACAAATTCTCTTGAAATTATTCTTGAAGAAATAATTGCTATGCCAGCTAATTTTTTATTAAGAGATTGACCCAATTCAAACGCCATTATTCCTCCTTGGGAAAAACCCATAACAAAACAATCACTCATCTCAATATTTAAATCATTTGTAAGCAGAGATATAGTATTAGAAATTTTTTTAACATTTTCATTTATTAAATTTCTAACATTTTCAAATTCTTTTGGATCAACATCAGAGATATAAACACCGTTCAGGTATAAATCAAACCATTGATACCCCATTGGGTTGCCAGGCATAATACTTGGAGCATTTAAAGCTACATAGTGCATTTCCCATTCATCTTGATCTAAAGGTTCTGCTAAATGAATAAAATTAGCAGCGTTGTCACCATAACCATGAAGCATTACCATTAGTTTCTTAGGTTTATCGTGTTTTGATATTGATGGGCCTAATAATATATTGTCCATATTGACCTTATGTATGAATTCTTGCTTCATTCAAGAAAAGTTTTATATAGATAGATATATGGGTACAATGCAAATAGTATTAGTTTTATTTATGGCTGCAACTCTAGCAGTCGTAGTCATTGGGGTCATAGCAATGGCTGTAAATGGCAAACTTAATAAAAATCATAGTAATAAGTTAATGCGTTTAAGAGTACTTTTTCAAGCTATAGCCATATTTGTTTTTGTCGTTATTGTCTGGCTTGCAAGAAATTAAAATTTAGAGTCTAGATAAATCATTAAATTTTTAGTATATACACGCATATTATGGGTATCCATTTTAATCACAAATCAAGAGCGGGAGACCGCAAAATGCAAAAAGAGCTTAAGCTGAAAATGAAGGCCGAGGAACGTAAGAAGAAACGCGAAGAGCAAGAAAAGCTTAAAATGGAAGAGGAAATGCGTAAACTCGAAGAACTTACAAGACCTGATAAAGAAGAAAATCAGTAATAGCAGAAATATTAATTATTAAAATTTTATAAAATTTACTAACTGGGTAAAGGATAATGTTCAGCTATGAACTTCTTTAGAATTTCTAATGTTTGATCAGCTTCTTCTAAGAGCATCATATGCCCACAATCTTCAATGATCTTTACTTCCGATCCTTTAATATAATCAGCAAGAATTTTTCCATCTTTTAAACGGCACATTCTGTCTTGTGCACCTAATATAGAAAGAGTAGGTAAATCCAATTTCTTAGCAATCTCAGGTCCATTTTTATAATTATCACATGCTCTAAAGTCGACACCTAGAGTATCTTTAATTTCTTTATTTTGAACAATCATGGAACCAACATTTAGGTGATATAAACCTGGAACAGGATGGCCTCCAAAATGTCCTGCTGGACCGTGCGCAAAATCCATCATAAGATCAACAGCTTTAGGATTACTTTCTTCAGCAAGTCTTAATAGTTCAGGGTTCATTGGAATTGCGGATGCGCCACCCATAAGAGTTAAGGTTTTAATTTTTTCTGGGTGTTGTGCAACACATTCCATTGTTACAAGACATCCTTGAGAATGTCCAACTAGTGAAGCTTCTTTACAACCAACTGCACCAATTACATCGCCAACCCAGTTTCCCATTTCTTCAATAGTTTTTAAACTTTCACCAGAAGATAATCCGTGACCTGGTAAATCAACTGCTAAAACGCTGTATCCACGGAATGCAAAGTAGCGTGTTTGTAAAACCCAGACCATGTGGCTTAGTCCACTACCATGAACAAAAATAATAAGAGGTTTATTTTTATCAAAAGGTCTGCCTCCGGTGGAGGCAAACGTATCAATGCCACAAACTTTAAACTTCATTTATTTGTTTGCAACTAAGCGAGGTTTTTTTGCTGCTCTGAATCCATCTTCGAAATCGTTTACAATATCTTCGAAGTCTTCTAAGCCAACAGATAATCTAATCATATCATGAGATAGTCCAGCAAATTTTAAAGTTGCCTCATCCATTTGTGAGTGCGTTGCAGATGCTGGGTGTATAACTAGTGTTCTCGCATCACCTACATTTGCTAAATGAGATGCAAGTTTAACATTGTTAATAAATGCAGCTCCAGCCTCCTTGCCACCTTTAATTCCAAAGGCGATCATTGACCCCGTACCCTTAGGTAGAATTTTTTCTGCTAGTTCTTTGTCTGGGTGTCCTGGTGCGCTAGCATGTGAAACCCAAGCAACACTGTCATGATTAGATAAATACTCAACCATTTTCAAAGCATTGGAGCAATGTTTTTCCATACGAAGAGAAAGAGTTTCAAGTCCGTGTAAAATGTTCCATGCATTTTGAGGAGCTAAACAAGGTCCCATGTCTCTCATTCCTTCAGCTCTTGCCATCATTGTAAAAGCTGTTGGGCCAAATTCTTCTGCAAATGATAATCCATGATAGCCCTCATAAGGTTCTGTCATAGAGGGAAATTTATCATTTTGCATCCAATCAAAAGTTCCACCTTCAACTAATATTCCTGCCATAGAAGAACCATTACCACTCATCCATTTAGTTAGTGAATGTACAACAAGGTCAGCTCCGTGTTCAAAAGGTCTACACAAATAAGGAGTTTGATAAGTACTATCAATAATTAGTGGGATACCAGCTTCTTTTGCTATGTTTGAAACTTCAGGCATGTTCATCAATTCATTACCGGGATTACCAACAAGCTCACCAAAAATACCTTTAGTATTTGGTTGAATTGCTTTTTTAAATCCTTCTGTATCTCTTGGTTTTACAAAAGTTGTTTTAATACCAAACTTAGGAAGCGTTAATCTAAATAAATTTACAGTTCCACCATAAAGCTGAGAAGAAACAACCATATGATCACCGGCGTTACAAAGGGTCATAATAGTTAAAAATATTGCGCTCATTCCAGATGCAGTTGCAAGAGCAGCTGTTCCTCCTTCAAGTGCACAAACTCTTTCTTCTAGAACTTGTACTGTTGGGTTGGACATACGACTATAAATATGACCACCTCTTTCTAAATTAAAAAGTGCTGCCGCATGATCAACATCATCAAACATATATGAAGTTGTTTGATAAATTGGTACTTGCCTTGAGCCAGCGTTTTTACTTGGTTGATAACCAGCATGTAGACTTAGTGTGTCAAATTTATAAGTTTTTGGATCCATTTATAACTCCTTTGCTTTTGTTCTTAACTCAAACTTTTGTATCTTCCCAGTTGACGTTTTTGGTAATTCACCAAAGATTACATGCTTTGGTCTTTTAAATCCAGCCATATTTTCTTTGCAAAACTGAATTATTTCTTCTTCTGTGGCATTTTTTCCAGGGGCTAGTTCTACGAAAGCACATGGTGTTTCACCCCACTTCTCATCTGGCTTGGCAACTACTGCAACCAAGGAAACAGCTGGATGTTTTGCAACAATATTTTCCACTTCCACAGATGAAATATTTTCTCCTCCAGAAATTATGATATCTTTTGATCTATCTTTTATTTGAATATATCCATCAGGATAGACAACGGCTAAATCACCAGAGTGAAACCATCCCTTTTTCATGGATGTTTCGGTCGCCTCTTTATTTTTATAATATCCTTTCATTACTACATTACCTCGAATTAAGATCTCTCCCATGGTTTTTCCATTCATTGGAACTTTTTCATAAGTCTCTGGATCTGCAACACATACTTCTTCAGTATTTGGGTAACGAACACCTTGTCTTGCTTTAATATCAGCTTTTTCAGATTTTGATTGTGATTCCCATTCTTCATTCCAAGCACACTGAAGAATATGACCGTATGTTTCAGTTAATCCATATACATGCATAACTTCAAAACCTAAATTATCCATCTTTTCAAGAATTGCACTCGTTGGTGGAGCACCAGCAGTTAATACATATACTTTATGATTTATTTCTTTTTTATCTTTTTCATCAGCATTAGCAATTAAACTTAAAACTATAGGAGCACCTCCAAAATGAGTTACTTTGTATTTATCTATTAAATTATAAATATCTTTTGCAACAATGTACCTACAGCAAATAATCTTTGAATGTATTAAAGCGGCTGTCCAAGGGTAACCCCATCCGTTACAGTGGAACATTGGAACAGTATATAGAAATGTTAATTTATTAGGCATGTTCCATGCCGTAACACTTCCTGTAGACATTAAATATGATCCACGGTGGTGATACACAACACCTTTTGGTTTACCTGTTGTGCCTGATGTATAGCTTAGTGAGATTGCTTGCCATTCATCTTCAGGTAAAGACCAATTATAATTGTCATCACCCGTTTGTAAAAATTCTTCATATGTCATTTCTCCAATTTGTTCGCCCTCACCATCTTTAAAAACTGCCTGATCATCATGAATGTCAATAATAGGAATATTCTTCCCATATACTTTTAAAGCTTTTTTCATTGTAGGTGAAAATTGAGTATCAGTTATAAGAAGTTTTGCATCACTATGATCTAGAATATACGCAATTGTTTCTGCATCAAGTCTGGTATTGATCGTATTAATAACGCCACCAGTCATTGGAATAGAATAATGTGCTTCGAATAATTCTGGAGTATTTGCCGCTATGATTGAAACGGTACTTCCTTTTGTAATTCCTTTTTTTGCTAATGCACTAGCAAACTTGGTGCATCGATTATAAGTTTCAAGCCAAGTGTAACTTCTTTTTCCATAAACTAAAGAGTCATAGTTTGGATAAATATCTTTCACGCGAGTTATAAAACTTAATGGTGATAGTGGAACAAAATTGGCTGGATTTTTATCTAAGTTTGTATCAAAATTACTCATCTGTTTCGTAAAAGGATCAAATACTACAAGAAATTAATTTAATTTACTAATGGTTTTCCAGTTTCAAGTGTATGTTTTATTCGCTCTTGAGTTTTAGGCATCTGGATAAGTCTCATAAAAGCTTCTAATTCAAGATTATAAAGATCATCTTCACTTAATTCATTATCAAAATTTGTATTTCCACCGCTAAGCACAAAAGCAATTTGCTTACCTACTTCTAATCCGTGGTCTAAAATTTTATTTTCATTATATAGTTCTTCAAGTTTTTCGAACATTTTATCTCTGACAGCACTACCACCTAAATTGAATTTAGGTTGAGATGGTTTTTCATAACCTCCCTCAATATTATTTAATAAATCGATAGCCGTTGATAATTGTCTGTCTCTATTTATTACCACCTTATCCTTTTCTAAAAAGAATTGATTTGGCAGCGCTTCATTTGGTGAGGTAGCAGTAATAGCATAACCAATAAGATCAAAAACTTTCATAGACGCATGTTCAGAATTTTCTTTACCTTCTGGAGTTTGTAACCAACGCCACAGCATTTCCTTACAACCTCCACCAGCAGGAATGAGTCCAACTAAAGATTCAACTAGTCCAAGAACAACATTTGTATGAGCAACGTTATAATCACAATGCAATACGACTTCAAAACCACCGCCAATAGCAAGTCCTGATGGCGCAGCAATAAAAGGCTTATCTGCATATTTTATTGTTTTACACGTTTGTTGGAAATCAATTATAAATTTTTCAATTTTAGACCATTCATTATTTTTAGCAAATTCCATGACATAATTTAAATTTACACCAGCAGAAAATTGCATTGCATCATTAATCACAATTGTGCTTTTATTATTTTGAGCAGCTTCTTTTAAAGCTAACATAGAGTCAGTATCTAAAGCGTTTGCCTTAGTAGTAAATTCAACAACCTGATATGATGTAGCATTTTTAATATTAGCAGAAGAGTTCTCAAAAGTTTTTTGTAAATTTAACGATCTTAAATTATCAATACTTGAATCTAAATATCCAGGTCTTTTATTAAATTCAAAAACTCCCTTTAGATCTTTAAAGAAGTTAATATCAGTATTTTGATCAATAAAATTTTTTGTATCAATATTTGAAAGCATTTCAAAAGGGCCAACAGTCCAATTAAAACCTAATCTTAGTGCATCATCTATGTCTATATATTTTGATGATACATCAGGGATTAAATATGCAGCATACCTAATTACTTTTGTCAGAATTGATTTTGCATATTCACCGTATTTGTCTTTTCTTTGAATAAGTTTATTTATGTCAATTTTATCTCCCATACCTAAATTAATTTTCTGACTTGGGTGATACTCACCAGTTTCTAAATTAATTGCTTCAAGAATTTTTTTACCATCAGATTTATTCATTCTATAAAAACCACCCTTACCTTTTCTTCCTGTATACCCAGTTTCAATAAGTTTTGTGACCAATGGAATTTCTTGTGCAACCTCGTGGAAAGGATCTTCTTTTGGGAGTTCTTTGATAAAACTTTTTAAAACATCAGCCATCAAATCGATACCAATTAAATCGTATAGCCCAAAAATTCCAGTCTTCGGGATACCCATTGGTCTTCCAAATACTGCATCAGCTTCTTCAATTGATATCTTCATTTTAAAAGCTTCAGTCATAGCAACTTGCATTGCATAAACTCCAATTCTGTTTCCAATAAATCCTGGAGTGTCGTTACAAATAATTACACCTTTACCAAGTTTTTCATCACAAAATTGTTTTAATAAATTTATTTTTTCAATGTCATTAACTTCTTCAGTTACTATCTCAAGCAATGCCATATATCGAACTGGGTTAAAAAAATGGGTAATGCAAAAATTTTTTTTCATTTCATCTGACATATTTGCAGATAAGATTTTCAATGGAATTGTAGATGTATTAGATGAAATTATAGAATTTTTCTTTCTTGTAGTCTGAATTTTATCATAAATGTTATGTTTAATATCTATTCTCTCAACAACAGCCTCCACAACCCAATCAGCTTCCGCAACTTCATTGAAGTCATCCTCAATATTTCCAACCTTAATTAATTCTGCTTTGTTTTTTTCTACTAAAAGTGGAGGTCGTGATTTTTTAATTCTTTCTTTAGCGTTTTCTGTAATTTGGTTTCTAGATCCTTCTTTTGAAGGTAAGTCTAGAAGTGTAACATCAATATTAGCATTTGCTATTTGGGCTGCGATTCCACTGCCCATAGTGCCAGATCCTATTACTACTACTTTTTTAATATTCATGTGAGTTCTATAAAGGTGAGCTTATATAAGAAAAATTTGCCGTATGAAAATAATTTAAGCATAAGGGTGGAAATTAATATAAATATCTCTTATAGGCGCGCAAAATGAAAAAAAATCCTTCAAGAAATGTCCATTTTTCAAAAGGACCTAGTGAGATTTTAGATGCAATTAATACGTCTATAGATATCGATCAACGTCTGTATAAAGAAGATATAACTGGGTCAATAGCGCATGCTAGAATGCTCGGCAAACAAAAAATAATAAATAAAAAAGAACAAAGTGCAATAGTCTCTGGACTTAAAGCAATTGAAAGAGATATTGAAAAAAACAAGGTCGTATTTTCAAAAAAACTTGAAGATATTCATATGAACATTGAAAGTTTATTATTTAAGAAAATTGGAAAAATTGCAGGAAAGCTTCATACTGCAAGATCTAGAAATGATCAGGTAGTAACTGATTTAAAATTATGGGTTAAAAAAGAATCTAAAATTTTAGATAGTGAACTAAAAAAATTTCAGAAAACTTTAATTAATATTGCAACAAAAAATACTGAAACAATTATGCCAGGTTACACTCATTTACAGATTGCTCAACCAATAACATTGGCTCATCATGTTTTAGCTTACGTTGAAATGATTGGTAGAGACAGAACAAGACTTGAAGATTGTTTATATCGTCTTAATGAAAACCCATTAGGTGCAGCTGCACTTGCAGGGACTTCTTTTCCTATTGATAGAAAATATACAACTAAAGAGTTGGGATTTAGAGAGCCAACAAAAAATGCTATGGACACTGTCTCAGATAGAGACTTTGTAATAGAATTTTTATTTGTTCTATCACTAATTGCTGTTCATTTATCAAAAATAGCAGAGGAAATAGTACTTTGGTCAAATCAACAATTTAATTTTATCAATTTACCAGATGATCTTTCAACTGGTAGTTCAATTATGCCTCAGAAAAAAAACCCAGATGGTGCAGAGCTTGTTAGAGGAAAAACAAGTATTATCATTAGTAATTTAAGTTCAATGCTTAATATTATTAAAGGTTTACCACTTTCTTATAGTAAAGACTTACAAGACGATAAACAAATAACATTTAATTCATACGACAATGTTTCTTTGTGTATAAAAGTTATGAATGAAATTTTATCAAAATCTACATTCAACAAAACTAGAATGAAAGAGTTGATTGATAATTCAAATGCAACCGCTACCGATTTAGCAAATTGGTTGGTTCAAAATCTTAGATATTCATTTAGAGATGCTTATGTTGTTACAGGAAAGATTGTTTCTTATTGTTCAAAACTAGATAGAAACATAGATTCATTATCTATTGGAGAATTAAAAAAATTTGACAAAAATATAACGGCTGACGCAAAAAAAGTGCTATCAACTACTAACAGTGTTAAATCAAAATCAAGTTTTGGGGGTACGGCTCCTGAAATTACTAAAAAAATGATAAAACTTGTTATAAAAAAATACTTATAATGATCAGATTAATATTATTATCATTTTTGTTGTTTACTTTTAGCTGTGGTAAAGTTGGTCCTTTAAGTTTACCAGAAGATCAAGTAGACAAATCGGTAATTACATATCCATGTGATGAAGCCTGTTTAGAGAAATTAGAAGAAGAGAAAAAACGTCAACAATCCGTTATTATAAACACTGAATAAATGCTCACTTATAAAAATAATGACCCGTATATTGAGGGTACTTCTTTATATGACTTAGTTAAAGTTTGTCAGACACCTTTTTATGTGTATTCACAACAAAAAATTATTAATCAAGTTAATAAAACTAAAGAAATTTTAGGTAACAATATTTTTTATTCAATTAAGTCTAATTCAAATCAAGCTATTTTGAAATTAATGAACTCGTTAGATATTGGAGCAGATGTAGTGTCAGTTGGTGAATTAAAAAGAGCTTTGGAAGCTGGTTTCGATCCAAATAAAATAATTTTTGAAGGTGTTGGAAAATCTGATCAAGACTTACTCTATGCTATACATAAAAATATACGTTTAATTAATACTGAATCTTTAGAAGAAATAAAACTTCTCGATAATTTAGCAAATGAAAAAAATAAAATCGTTGATATTGGTGTTAGACTTAATCCAGATGTTGATGGTGAAACTTTAAGTAAAATTTCAACAGGAAAAAAAACTGATAAGTTTGGTATAGAATTCGATAACATAGATAAAATTATCAAATTAGTTAAAAGTTGCAAAAGTTTAAATTTAATTGGTATTAGTTGTCATATTGGAAGTCAAATTAGTAAAAATGAGGCCTATAAGAATACATTTTCTCAAATGAAAATGGCTGCAGATAAATTTATTGAATCAGACATTAATATTAAACATGTAGATTTGGGAGGAGGTTTTCATGTTAAATATGAAGATTCTGATCCTGACTTTAATATCAAGAAGGTAAAAGAAGAGCTTGATAATTGTTTTACGCAAACAAACTATGAATTATCGTTTGAGCCTGGTCGATATTTAATTGCTGAGGCTGGAGTTACAGTTACCTCTATTCTTACAATTAAGAATAATGGAGGTATAAATTATTTAATTGTTGATGCTGGTATGAATACATTGATACGTCCAGCGATGTACGGTGCACATCATGAAATATCAGCGATAAATGTAAACTCAGAGGAATTTATGGATTATGCTATTGCTGGTCCTATTTGTGAAAGTTCAGATGTTTTTTTAAAAAATATTAAAATGGCTAAACAAAAAATTGGTAATCTACTAGTTATAAAAAATACAGGAGCCTATGGAAAAGTAATGTCTTCAAATTATAACTCTAGACCACTGCCCTCTGAAATTTTAGTACACAATGATAATTATGCAATTATTTATTCTCCAGAGAAAATTGAGAAAACAATTGAAGCTGATATTATTCCTAGCTGGTTGTAACTAATTTAAAGTATTGTGTATAATTTTAGCTAAGTCTGAAATTATCAAATTTAAATTAAAGAAGAATTCCCTAATATAGAAATCAATAATAATAAAAGTATTTACACCGTAAGATCGATAAATCCATATTGCTAAAATTACAACTATAGCTAGAATAATTACTATAGTTGAATTAGTAACACTTGGTTTTTCTTGTCTTACAACTGTACTTGGTAAGTTTCTGACTGGACCTTTTTCTAATTTTTCTTTTTGGTTATTATTATTCAAATTTTGATCTAATTCTTCTTTTTTTGTAGACGGGACTGATGATGTAATGTCAGTATCATCTAATTCTTGAAACCATTGATGATTACAATTTGCGCATTCAACCATTCTACCATTTGGTTTAAGATCTGCAGAATTTACTAAATACTTGAATTCACAATTAGAGCAAACAATGAACATAAATTATATATAGATCAGTCAGGCTAGTATATAAAACAAAATCATTAAGTATGTTAATTTTAAAAAGTATAATATTTTATATTTCCTTGGTTATATGGACTGTGTTTATGGGTATTTTATGTTTACCTTTTCTCTTATTACCAAGTTATTTACTTAAATACCCAACGAAACTTTGGATACATGTTATTTTTGTTTTTCTTAATCTTATATGTAATATTAAACATAAAATTGAGGGTTTAGAAAATATTCCAAATGAAAGTGTTTTAATTGCGTCTAAACATCAGTCCACTTTTGAGACACTCGCGCTCTATTACTATTTAAAAGATTGTTTCTTTGTCCATAAAAGAGAGCTTTTCTTTATACCAATTTTTGGGCAATATTTATTCAAGTCTAATATGGTTGCGATTAATAGAGATGGTGGAACAAAAGCTATGAGAGATATGTTACAAAAAGTTCAATCAAAATTATCTTTTGGATCTTCAATTATTATTTTCCCCGAAGGAACAAGAAAGCTGCCCGGTAGTAAACCTGATTATAAGACAGGTTTTATTGGAATTTATAATCATACAAAAAGAAAAATCCTTCCTGTAGCTTTAAATTCAGGTTTATGTTGGCCAAAACAATCATGGGTATTAGAAAAAGGATTAATTACTATAAAATTTTTACCGACAATTGATGAAGGTTTAGATAAAAAAGTTTTATTAAACGAAGTTCAAAATAGAATAGAAACTGCTTCAAATTTATTATTGGAAAACTAATTCTTTTCTGTGGGGTCAAAAGTTCCTGCTTGACCAATCTCTTCAATAATTTTTCTAATTTCTTTTGATTTTATAAATTTTTGTTCCAAATATTTTAAATCATTATTTCTTATTGCTTTTTGATAAGTAAGTAGATCTTCACTGAAACGACCAAGCATTTCTAAAACGGCTTCTTTATTTTTTTCATAAACATCACGCCACATTACTGGATCGCTACCTGCCAATCTTGTGAAATCTCTAAAACCCGCAGCTGAATATTTAATTACTTCATCTTTCATTTGAGATTCAAGCTCTGTTGCAGTTCCTACGACAGAATATGCAATGAGTTGTGGAATATGAGATGTCATAGCTAGTACTCTGTCATGACGTTTAGGTTCCATGATTTCTATATTCATTCCGAATGACTCCCAAATATCTGAAACTGATCTTGTTATCTCACTCTGAGTTTCTGTTGGGGTCAAAATACAATACCTATTCTCAAACAGCTTTGCGAAACCAAATTCTGGTCCACTTTTCTCTAATCCAGCAATAGGGTGGGCAGGAACAAATAAAATTTTTTTATTATTAATTGATTCTTTAAAATCTTCTATAACACTTACTTTTGTTGAACCAACATCTGTTACTAGTGTTGTTTCATTAACATAGCTATTCAATTGCTTAAATATATCCCTATATGAACTCAAAGGCGTACAAATAAAAATAATATCAAATTGTTGATTATATTTATTTAAATCACTCTCTATTACATCCACAAGATTTAAATTTTTTGAAATATTTATTACCTCACTGTCCTTATCAATAGCAAAAATTTTTTTTGATAATTGTTTTTCCTTCAGAGCCCTTGCTATGGATGATCCAATTAATCCCATACCAATGACCAGAGCTGAATCATAAGTTATTTTAGACATTAAATTTCTTCAAACTTTCAACTGTCAAATTCATTTCTTCTTTTGTACCAATACTAATTCTCAAAAAATTGGGTAAATTATAACTATTTAAACGCCTTATAATAATGCCATCATTCATAAGATGATTACTAATTTTCTCAGCTTCTTCTTCTGAAGTTTCAATTAAAGTAAAATTACCTTCAGTTTGTCTGGTTTTAATATTTAGAAGTTTGAGCTCTTTTTCAAACCAATCTTTAATTTCAGCATTTAATTTAACAGAGTTTTCAATATGTTCTTTATCCTCCAAAGCTTTAATTGCAAGTGACTGTGAAATAGTTGTCGTATTAAAAGGAGGTTTTATTTTATTAATTATATCAGCTATTTTTTGACTAGTATAACACCAGCCTACTCTTAAAGCTGCAAGTCCATATGTTTTTGAAAATGTTCTTGTTAAAATAATATTCTCATATTCATCCGTTAAACTAAATCCTTTATCGTAATCGTCTTTTTGCACATATTCGACATATGCCCCGTCTATAACAACTATAATATTTTTAGAAATAGTATTCATTAATTTAACAAGTTGGTCTCTAGACAAATAAGTTCCAGTTGGATTATTAGGTGATGCAATATAAATTACTTTAGTAGCGTCATTTGTTTGATCTATGAGATTTTCAATATTTAAATTGAAATTTACATCTTCCTTAATTTTTTTTGGAACTGCACCAACTACTTTACTCACAATTGAATACATCTCAAAGCCGTGGTTTGCGTGGAGAATTTCATCGCCATCTTGACAAAATGCCAAAGCGACAAATAATAAAACTTCATCTGATCCAGAGCCAAGAATAATTCTATTACTATCAATAGAAAAATTTTTAGCTATTGCTTCTCTTAATGATGATCCATCAATTTCTGGGTATCTATGTAAATCATGATTAATATTTTTTGTTTCTAACAATTCAATTGCTTTCGGTGAAGCGCCATAGGGATTTTCATTTGAAGAAAGTTTTATAACTCTTTTATTGTTATTTAATTTTGCCTTACCACCTTTATAAACATTAATGTTTTCTATAGATCTTTTTGATTGAATATTTTCTTTAGTTAACTTCTGAAGTTTTTCAGAAGATTGAAAAATTTCTCTCCAAAGTCTAACAATGGTATCTTTCGGATAAGATCCTGTAAATTTAGAGCTTAATCTGTCGAGAATTTTTTGCTCTCTATCTAGATCAACAACAGAATTATCTTTTTTGTGTTTTCCTATTTCTAAAACAATTTTAGATCGATTAGATAATAAAGATAAAATTTCATCATCAATGTTATTAATTTTGCTTCTTAAATTGTCTAATTCTTTATTTTTCATAATTTTGGACGTTTCTTTACAAACTATCTTAAGATAAATCAAAATAAAGTAGTATTTAATTTAAAAAATGACGATTTATTGACTTAGAAAGATATATAAATATAAGACCGATTATCACCGATTTGAGACAGCTTGCGGGTGGAGCAATAATCAGCTAAAGCGTTTACACTCCTCCTTCATTCTTTCAAATAGTGTTAAAATTAAAAGATATGAAAACAAGATTTACTACTGACACAAAACTTGAAAGCGAAATAGCCTATTTCGAGAATATTAATTTAAAAATAGAATCAGGAGATATAATAGATAGTTTTAAACTAGCATTCAAAACATATGGCAAATTAAATGCTGATAAAACTAATGCTATTCTTGTTTGCCATGCTTTAACTGGAGATCAATATGTTGCTGGGAATAATCCCATTACTGGGAGAGAAGGTTGGTGGTCTAGAATGGTTGGGCCTAATAAACCAATTGATACAAACAAATTTTTTGTAATTTGCTCAAATGTACTCGGCGGTTGTGCTGGCTCAACGGGTCCTAAAGAATTACAAAATGGAAGTGATATTGCGTATGGTGGTAATTTTCCTTCCATAACAATAAAAGATATGGTGAAGGCTCAATCTTTATTGATTGAAAGTTTAAATATAGAGAAGTTATTTTCTGTCATTGGTGGTTCGATGGGAGCAATGCAAGCACTTCAATGGGCAATCGATTTTCCAGATAAAATTTTAAATATAATACATATTGCAGGCGCGTTAAAACATTCAGCTCAAAATATTGCATTTCATGAAGTTGGGCGACAAGCAATAATGAGTGATCCTATTTGGAAAAATGGAAAGTATTTTGAAAATAATGAAGTGCCTGAAAGAGGTCTATCAGTAGCAAGAATGATTGCGCATATCACATATTTATCCGAAAATGCGATGCATAGAAAATTTGGAAGAAAACTTCAATCAAGAGATATTATTTCTTTTGGATTTGATGCTGATTTTCAAGTTGAAAGTTATCTGAGATATCAAGGTAAATCATTTGTTGAAAGATTTGATGCAAATTCATATCTTTATTTAACAAGGGCTATGGATTATTTTGATCATGATGAAACATTTAGAAAAAATATTGAGTTTAGTCATAATCCCAATAACCATTTAAAATATTTAATTGTCTCATTTACCTCGGATTGGTTATTCCCTACAATAGAAAGTAAAATGATTGTAAATCAATTAAATTCTCTATCAAGAGAAGTAAGCTTTCTAGAAATTGATACTGATAAAGGACATGATAGTTTTTTATTAGAGGAACCGCAGTTAGATGATGTAATAAAAGGTTTTCTAACAAACAACTTTGCGAAGATAGATGAATAAAATTAATAGCATAAGAAAAGATTGGTCTCTTATTGAAACACTTATCGCAGAAGATAGAAAAATCCTAGATATTGGATGTGGTGATGGCGGTCTTATGGAACAATTAGAAAATAATCGTAATGCGATAACTCATGGCATTGAATTAAATAGAGATCTAGCTGCAAATGCTATCGCAAGAGGTTTCAATGTTGTACATGGAAATGCCGAATTAGATTTGTCTCAATATTCAAATAATAGTTTTGATTATGTAATTTTAAGTCAAACTTTACAAGCAATGATGAAGCCCAAAGATATTCTGTCTGAATTATTAAGAATAGGATCAAAAGCAATAGTTTCTTTTCCTAACTTTGGACATTGGAAAATAAGATTACAGCTTTTAATATCTGGAAAAATGCCAGTAACAGAAAGTTTACCTTACACATGGTATGACACACCTAACATTCATTTTTTTACAATTAAGGATTTTTTGAATTTGTGTAATGAAATGAATATTGTGATTGAAAAAAGTATTGGTTTAACATCAAAAGGTAGGCAATTTGATATAAGTGAATCAGTTACTGGAGTTAATTTTTTCACTCACGAAGCTATCTTTTTATTAAGTTATAAAAATTATGAACCAATAAAAATTAAATCATCAAAAAAAGTTTTTGCAAAAAATTCTGTTATTGCAAATTAGTTATTAGATGAAAGTTGAAATTATAAATCAATTAAAAGATAATTACTCTTTTGTTTTATATAATGACACACTTAATAGCTGTGTTATAGATCCTGCTGATAGTAATCCTATATTAAATTTTGCTCTTGAAAACAATTTAACCATAGAAGATATATTTATTACACATCATCATAAAGATCACACATCAGGTGTAAAAGGAATACTTAATGCTTTTCCAGAAGTTAATATACACTCTCCAAGTGGTCAGATTGAAAATACAAGATTCGTTTTACGTGATGGAGATGAAGTCAACTCCTGCTTAAATACATTTAGAATAATAAAAACACCCGGGCATACATTAGATCATATAATTTACTATGATGAAAACAATGGTGTTTTATTTTGTGGTGATACACTATTCAGACTTGGTTGTGGTCGTGTATTCGAAGGAACATTAAATGAAATGTTTAACAGTTTAAAAAAAATCAATGAGTTAAGTAAAAATACAATTATTTATTGTGGTCATGAATATACAATAGGCAATTTAAATTTTCTTGAGAAAACACTTAAAAAAGAAAGTGCTTATTTGACAGTTAGAAACAAAATTAATGATGATTTAAATAATAAAGGAAAATCCGTACCTTTTTTATTAGAAGATGAAAAACAATATAACTTATTCCTAAATCAAAATTCAAAATTAGGTACTATAATTAAGGAAGAGCTAGGTTTTACAGACTTTGAATTATTTGCTTATTTGCGAAAAGCAAAGGATAGCTTTTAAGGTCTTTATTTCCAGTATTTACGCCATATTTTTAATTTGACTATTAGCATAGTTCACTATAAACCCCGCCATCAAAAGATATGTTAGCAATTTTCAAAACTGGTGGAAAGCAATACTCAGCAAGAGCTGGTCAGATACTTAAAGTAGAAAAACTTGAGGGATCCAAAGGTGATAAAGTGTCTATTACTGATGTATTAGCGATCAGTGATCAAAGCACAAATAGCTTAGGCGAGCCGTTACTAAAAGATGCTTCAATTGAAGCAAAAATTGTTGATCAAATCAGAGATAAAAAAATAATAGTTTTTAAAAAAAGAAAAAGACAAAATTACAGATTAACACAAGGTCATAGACAATATCTAACTGTATTAAGAATAGAATCAATTTCTTATGGTGGAAAAAAGTCCACTGCTGAACCTGAAACAAAAAAAGTTAAAAAGACTGAAACTAAAGTTACGAAAGAAAAAATTGAGTCTAAAGAGGTAAAAGTTACAAAAAAGAAGACAGTTGCAAAAAAATCAGTAAATAAAGCTTCACCTACTAAGAAAAAATCAGTAAAGAAAACTGTTAAAAAAACTGTTAAAACTAAAAAAGAAGATAAATAATGGCAACGAAAAAAGCAGGTGGTAGTTCTAGGAATGGAAGAGACTCGGCAGGTCGAAGACTTGGAGTTAAGAAATTTGGCGGTGAAAACGTAATAGCAGGAAACATTATTATTAGGCAAAGAGGCACAAAGTTTCATCCAGGTGATAATGTTGGCATAGGTAAAGATCACACAATATTTGCTACAATAAACGGAAAAGTAGCTTTTAAAAAAACAAGAGTGAGAACTTTTGTATCAGTTGTTCCCACAGAACAATAATCCCAATTAATTAAAAATTTATTATGAAATTTTTAGATCAAGCAAAAATATATATTGCATCAGGCAATGGTGGAGATGGCTGCGCTAGTTTTCGTAGGGAAAAATATATTGAGTTTGGTGGCCCTAATGGAGGCGATGGAGGCAAAGGTGGAAATATTATTTTTAAAGTGGATGATAATTTAAACACACTAATTGATTTTAGATACCAACAACATTTTAAAGCAAAAAAAGGTGAAAATGGAAGGGGAAAAAATCAAACAGGAGCGAATGGAAGCAACATGGTTATTAAAGTTCCACCTGGAACAGAAATTTACAATGAAGATAAAACAGTATTGCTAACTGATCTAACAAAAATTGATGAAGAATACATTTTATTAAAGGGTGGTAATGGCGGTTTAGGAAATAATCATTTTAAATCATCAGTTAACCAAGCTCCAAGAAAATTTACAAAAGGTGAATTAGGAGAAGAGCGATGGATATGGTTATCACTAAAATTATTTGCAGATATAGGAGTAATAGGCTTACCTAATGCAGGTAAATCAACTCTGTTATCAGCAATTTCTAATGCTAACCCAAAAATTGGGGATTATCCATTTACAACCTTACATCCTGTGCTTGGTACCGTGAAGCGCTTTGATAAAGAAATTGTATTAGCAGATATCCCAGGGTTGATTGAAGGTGCCCATGAGGGAAAAGGTTTGGGAGATAAATTTTTAGCACATATTGAGAGATGTAAATATTTACTTCATCTAGTAGATATAAATGACGACAATTGGTACGAAAACTATATTACAGTAAGAAACGAAATTTCAAAATATAGTGAAAAAGTATCTTCAAAAAAAGAAATAATTGTTTTAACCAAAGTTGATTTACTTCATGAAAATTTAGAGGAAAAAAAAATTAAGATCAATCAAAAGTTAAATGCTGATATTCTTTTTATATCAAGTTTTAATAATGAAGGTATAGATGATCTAATTGATTATTTATTCAAATATAATGAAATCACAAATGATTAAAAAATATAAAAAAGTAGTTGTAAAAATTGGTTCAAATTCAATTGTTGATTCGAAAACAAAAAAGATCAAATCTAACTGGTTAGATAATTTATGTAAAGACATTGCGGAATTGAATAAAACAAAAAAAATTGTGATTGTGTGTTCTGGCGCTATTGCTTTAGGTGCGAAAAGTATTTCAAATACAAAGTTAAGAAAATTAGAAGATAAACAGGCAGCAGCTTCAGTTGGTCAAATTGAATTAGCCCATCAATGGCGAAATAAACTAGGAAAATACAAGATAGGTGTTTCTCAAATTTTATTAACATTAGAAGATAGCGAAGAAAGGCGACGATATTTAAATGCTAGAAATACAATATCATCATTACAAAGTAAAAACATAATCCCAATAATTAATGAAAATGACACTGTTGCTACTGAGGAAATTCGCTATGGTGATAATGATAGACTTGCAGCACGAGTAGCACAAATGATTGAAGCTGATTTATTAATTTTATTAAGTGATGTTGATGGTTTATATCAAGGTAATCCAAAAAAAGATAAGGATGTCAAAAAAATTTCAGAGGTATTTAAAATTGATAAAAAAGTTGAAGAACTTGGTAATTATCAATCTTCTGAACTAGGCAGTGGAGGAATGGCCACAAAAATTTTAGCAGCAAAGATATGTGTGGGAAACGGTTGTGCTACAATAATCACTAATAGTGATAAAAACAGACCAATCAGTAATATTAATAAAAAAAATTCAACAATTTTTTATCCCTTAACTTCTACAAATTCGTCCAAAAAGAAATGGTTATTAAATCATTTAAAACCATCAGGATCGATTATTATAGATACAGGGGCTCAAAATGCAATTTTGAAAAATAAAAGTCTTCTTCCTGCAGGTGTAATAGATATCAAGGGAAGGTTCAAAAGAGGTGATGTAATATCTATCTTAGTTGAGAATGGTCAGAAGGTAGCAATAGGTATATCTGCTTATGATTTTAATGATGCAAAAAAAATTATTGGAAAGAAAAGTAAAGAAATTTATAAAGTTTTAGGTTTCGAAGGAAGAGAGGAAGTGGTACATAAAGATAATTTAGTTAAGCTTTCTACATGAGTATTGAAAATAATATTATTGAATTAGGCAAAAGAGCAAAATCTGCCTCTCTAAATATAAAAGTCTGTAGCAGTGATCAAAAAAATCTTGCTTTAACAAAACTCACTAAAAATTTAGATAAAAATAGGAATAAAATTCTTGAAGCAAATAAAATAGATTTAGAAAATGGTGAAAAAAAATCTTTAGCTAAGCCTTTAATAAATAGACTTACATTAACTGAAAAATCTATTGATGGATTGATTACATCAATTGAAGATATAATCGAAATACCAGATCCAATTGGTATTACATTAGAAGAATGGGAAAGACCTAATGGTTTACAGTTTCGTAAAATTTCAACACCACTTGGTGTATTAGGTGTAATTTATGAATCCAGACCGAACGTCACTGTTGATGCGTCTTGTCTTTCCATAAAATCTGGCAATTGTATAATTTTAAGAGGTGGTAGCGATAGTTTTTATTCCTCTAAGGAGTTAGTAAATAATATTACAAATGCTTTCACGGAAGCTGGCCTCCCAGAACATTGTGTCCAAATGATTAATACACCTGAAAGAGAAGCGGTTGATCATTTACTAAGCATGAGAGATTATGTTGACGTCATTATTCCTAGAGGTGGAAAAGGTTTGATTGAAAAAATTAATTCAGCAAGCAAAATACCCGTTATCAAACATTTAGACGGTATATGTCATGTGTATGTAGATAAAGATGCTGATTTAAGCATTGCAGGAAAAGTAGTTTTTAATAGTAAAATGAGGCGTCCTGAAATTTGTGGTGCTGCAGAAACACTTTTAATTGATGAAAAAATTAAAGACGAAGCAATGAAAATATTAAAACCTCTAAAAGATGTAAACTGTGAAATTAGAGGCGATGAATATATTCAGTCTTTAGATAGTGATTTTAAAACTGCAAGTGAAGAAGATTGGTCTTTAGAATATTTAGATAAAATTTTGTCAGTAAAAATTGTTTCAGGAGTTGATGAAGCGGTTAAGCATATAAATGATTATTCTTCTGGTCATACAGAAAGTATAATTACAGAAAGTGAAAAAACCTTTGAAAAATTTTATAATAAAATTGACAGCGCAATAATACTTAAAAATGCATCTACGCAATTTGCGGATGGCGGTGAATTTGGTTTTGGTGCTGAGATAGGAATCTCAACAGACAAAATACATGTAAGAGGACCAGTGGGAACAAAACATTTAACTACATTTAAATATGTAGTTAATGGTAATGGTCAAGAAAGACCTTAATTGAAAAAGATTGGACTTCTGGGAGGATCTTTTGATCCGCCACATCGAGGGCATCTATTTATTTCAAATGAAGCTAAAAAAGTATTACATCTAGATGAAATTTGGTGGCTAGTTACACCTCAGAACCCTTTGAAGATTTCAAAACCTGCAACATACGAAGAAAGATTACAAAATTGTAAACAAATTACAAAAAATTTTCCTATAAAAATATTAGAAGTAGAAAAAAAAATTAAATCTCAATATTCTTATCAAACAATTAAATTTCTTATTCAATATTATAAAAATATTAAATTTTTTTGGTTAATGGGTGCAGACAATTTAGTTAATTTTCACGAATGGGAAAAATGGCAATCAATTTTTCATATTATCTCTATTGTTATTTTCAGAAGACATGGATATAATACAAATGCTTTGAAAAGTGTTGCAGCAAAAAAATTTATTCATCATAAATATATAGCGCAAGACATAGAACATGTTTCAAAAAAAACCCCTGCATGGACTTTGATACAAAATAAAGAAATTAAAATTTCATCATCTGAAATTAGAAATCAAAGAAATAAATTAAGAGGCAAATATTAATAAAATTACTTCATTGACAGAAAATATTGTATCAATACTAAGTGATGCAAAAGCTGAAGATATAAAAATTATTGATTTATCAAACAAATCATCCGTTGCTGATGCCTTTGTGATTGCTACCTGTAGATCAACTAGACATTCAGATGCTACAGCAGACGAAATGGTAAAAAAATTAAAAAAAGCAGGGATAAAATGCCCGAATCCTGAAGGAAGACCTCAATGTGACTGGATAATTGTTGATGCAGGTGAGATCATTGTTCATTTGTTTCGACAAGAAATTAGAGAATTATACGCTTTAGAAAAATTATGGGAAGTGAGCTTTGATTCTTCACAAACTAAACTAGCTTAAAATATATGATAATTTCAAGAAATGCATTTTTAAAAGTAATACTACTGCTTACCCTGATTATATTTCTTGCACCTAAAACATATGGATCTTCTTCAGATGAAGAAAAATATAAATATTTAGATCTATTTGGGCAGGTATTCGATAGGGTAAGATCATCCTATGTAGAAGAGGTTACGGATCAAGAGTTAATTGAAAAAGCGATTGATGGAATGTTGTCAGGTTTAGATCCTCATTCTGGTTTTATGAATGAAGAAGTATTTCAAGAAATGCAAATGGATACAGAGGGTAAATTTGGGGGATTAGGTATTGAAATTACAATGGAAGAAGGTTTTGTAAAAGTCATTGCTCCGATTGAAGATACACCAGCATATGAAGCTGGAGTTCTTGCAGGTGATTACATTATTCAAATAGATGAAACACCTGTTTTTGGTCTAACTCTAAATGAAGCCGTTGAATTAATGAGAGGTAAAAAAGGTGAACCAATAGTAATTACTATCTCGAGAGCAAATACTGAACCCTTTGAGATTGAAATTATTAGAGATTATATAAAAATTAGATCAGTAAAAAGTGAAGTGCTTAATAATATTGGATATTTGAGAATAACATCTTTTAACGAACAAACAGAAAGTGGCCTTCTTGATGCAATAAAAAAAATCGAAAAAGAAAACCAAATAAAAGGTTATGTTTTAGACGTACGGTCTAACCCAGGCGGTCTTCTTACTCAAGCAGTTAAAGTAACTGATATATTCTTGGAAAGAGGAGAAATTGTTTCAACAAGAGGTAGAGATAAAAAAGATATTAGAAGATATCGTGCAAAGAAGTCTGATAGAACTAATGGTAAACCACTTGTTGTAATTATTGACGGAGGTTCTGCATCTGCATCTGAAATTGTTGCAGGCGCCCTACAGGATCATAAAAGAGCAATCATTATAGGCACACAATCTTTTGGTAAAGGATCAGTACAAACAATAATTCCCTTTCAAGTTTCAAATAGCGATAATCTAACTGGTATAAGATTAACTACAGCTAGATATTATACCCCTTCAGGTGAATCAATCCAGGGTAAGGGTATTGTTCCAGATATAATTATTGAGCAAGGAGAATTTGAATCTTTTAATTATAAAAGATTTTCTGAGTCAGATTTAAAAGATTCCCTTGATAAAAATAACGAAGAAGAATTAGAAGATAATGAAGATAATGAATTAAGTGAATTTGAAAAACGTTTAGAGCTTGATTATCAACTTCGTAGAGCCTTTGATCTTGTACAAGGTGTTAGTCTCTTTAATGAAATTCAAGAATAATAATGCAAAAAAAATATAGAAAATGTGTGGGAATGATTATTCTCAACACAAAAAATCAGGTTTTAGTTGGCAAAAGATTAGATAATCCCAGCGGGTATTGGCAAATGCCCCAAGGTGGTATTGATGAAAATGAAAATCCTGAAGAAGCAGTTTGGAGAGAAATGATGGAAGAAATTGGTACTAATAAAGCATCCTTAATTGCTTCATCTAAAGAATGGATATCCTATGACATACCAAGTGAAATTTTAAGCACTTTACCCTGGGGAAATGAGTATATGGGTCAAATTCAAAAATGGTTTTTATTTAACTTTAATGGAGATGATAGAGATATAAATGTAGGAACAGAAAATCCTGAATTTAGTGATTGGAAATGGATGAATTACGACGAAATTACTCATAATGCAGTACCATTTAAAAAAAATGTTTATCAGAAAATTCAAAGTGAATTTAAAAAAGTTCTAACAGATGTTTAATGAAAATCCTGAATTAATAATCACAAGCTTAGATAAACAAATATGGGATGAAGAGTTAGAAAACTTTGTTCCTCAAAATATTTTTGATGTTCATACCCATATTTATAAATGGAGTTTTAATCAAGATCCTAAAAAAGATATTGGTGAAAGAAATTTTCAAGGAAAATATTTTAGTGAAGTATCTATGAGATTTGCAGATCAAGTAGATCAATTACTTATGCCTAATAGAGTTGTAAACAGGTTAAGTTTTCCTTTTCCATTCAAATATCCATGTAACTTTGAAGGTTCAAATGAATATATTTTAGAACAAACTAAAACACTTACTGAAAATAAGTGCTTAATTTTAATTAACCCAAATATGGATAAAAATTATATTGAAGGGCTTTTATTAAAAAATAACATTAAAGGCTTTAAACCATATAGATTTTATTCAAAAACAAAGGATACAATTAATTGCAAAATTTTAGATTTTATAACTGAAGAGCAAATAGAAATTGCAGATAAATTTGGACTTATTATTATGATGCATTTAGCAAAAAAGGATGCAATTGCCGATGATGATAATATTAATGACCTAATTTATTTGAGTGATAAATATCCTAACGTTAAATGGATACTTGCTCACTGTGCTAGAAGTTATTCTGCTTGGGCGTTAGAAAAAGGAATTAAGAAAATTAGAGATTTAAAAAATATTTGGTATGATTGTTCTACAGTATGTGAATCTGATTCAATTGACGCTCTGTATCAAGGTGTTGGTCTTGAAAAAATAATGTATGGATCTGATGATATGATAGGGAGAATGAGAGGGAAATATATTACTTTTGGGAAAGCTTGGTCTGCAATAAATTTTGATAATCATAATTTAACTCTAAGTCATTGTGATGATCGAATGACATTTATTAGATACGAACAATTAAGAGCAATGAAAAGAGGAATTCGAAATGGCAAAATAACGGAAAGTGAAAAGCAGGGTCTTTTTTATAATAATGCAAAAAATTTAATAGACTCTGTTAATTCTAGAAATTAAATTTTATCATAAAAACTTACAGTTATAGCTTCTAATTTAGCTTTGGCTATCGACAGTTGCTCTTCTGATTCTTTACTTTCCTTACTACCTAATTCTTCAATTTCTTTTTCAATTGAAGACTTGTCTAAAGAATTTAGTTCAACTACACTTTCTGCAAGAACGATACATTTCTCTGGATTAATTTCAGCAAAACCACCTGATACAAAAAATGATTTAACTAAATTTTTATCCTCTCTATAAACCATCACTCTTCCAGGTCTTAATGAGGACATTACTTGACTATGTCCAGGTAAGACACCCAGATCACCATCTTTGCCTGGAATAATAATAGTTCCAACATCATCATTAAAGATGAGGTTTTCTGGAGAAACTAAATCAAAAGAAATTGTTGCCATTATGCAGCTTCAGCTTCTAATTTTTTAGCTTTTTCAATAGCTTCATCAATACCACCTACCATATAAAATGCGGCTTCTGGCATATGATCATATTCACCTTTTACGAGTCCATCAAAACTTTTGATGGTATCTTCAAGATCAACATATTTTCCAGAAGAGCCTGTGAAGACTTCTGCAACAAAAAATGGTTGGCTCAAAAACTTTTCTATTTTTCTAGCTCTCGCAACTGTTAATTTATCTTCTTCTGAAAGCTCATCCATACCTAGAATAGCTATTATATCTTGAAGACTTTTATATGTTTGTAGAACTCTTTGTACTTCTCTAGCAACTCTATAATGATCATCACCAACAACTTGTGGATCTAAAATTCTAGAAGTGGAATCTAATGGATCGACTGCTGGATATATTCCTTTTTCAGATATAGCTCTATTTAGAACTGTTGTTGCATCCAAATGTGAAAAGGATGTTGCAGGTGCAGGATCAGTTAAGTCATCTGCAGGAACATATATTGCCTGTACTGATGTAATAGATCCTTTTTTTGTAGTTGTGATTCGTTCTTGTAAAGCACCCATATCTGTTGCAAGTGTTGGCTGATATCCAACTGCAGATGGGATACGCCCTAGAAGTGCTGACACTTCAGAGCCTGCCTGGGTAAATCTAAATATGTTATCTACAAAAAATAACACATCCTGACCTTCTTCATCTCTAAAGTATTCTGCTTGAGTTAATCCTGAAAGAGCAACTCTAGCTCTTGCTCCTGGTGGTTCATTCATCTGACCATAAACAAGTGCAACTTTTGAGTCTTTTCCATTTAAGTCAATAATTCCTGATTCAATCATTTCGTGGTATAAGTCATTACCTTCACGCGTTCTTTCTCCCACACCAGCAAATACCGAATATCCTCCATGAGCCTTGGCAATGTTGTTAATTAATTCCATAATTAAAACTGTCTTACCAACTCCGGCTCCGCCAAATAATCCGATTTTACCACCTCTTGCATAAGGTGCGAGTAGATCAACCACTTTAATTCCTGTTACCAGAACTTCAGTTTCTGTAGATTGATCAACAAACTCTGGCGCTGGTCTATGAATAGGATAAGATTTACTTGTTCCAATGTCGCCTCTTTCGTCAACTGGCTCTCCTACAACATTCATAATTCTACCTAGAGTTTCCGGGCCTACAGGCATTGAAATAGGGGCGCCTGTATCAGTAGCTGTTTGACCTCTAATTAGTCCATCTGTTGTATCCATAGCAATTGTACGAACAGCATTCTCTCCTAAATGCTGAGCAACCTCTAGCATTAATCTTGTTCCGTTGTTGTCAACTTCTAGAGCGTTCATAATTGCAGGAAGTTCACCATCGAACTCTACATCAACAACAGCTCCGAGAACTTGTGATATTTTTCCAGTTAAATTGTTAGCCATATATCCCCCTTTATATTGATTCAGCTCCAGAAATAATCTCTATTAATTCTTTTGTAATGAACGCTTGTCGCGTTCTATTATACTTTAACGTTAAACTATCTATCATTTCACCTGCGTTTCGGGTTGCGTTGTCCATTGCAGCCATTCTTGCTCCCTGCTCCCCTGCATCACTTTCCAAAAGTACTTTAAATATTTGAATAGAAACATTTTTTGGAAGTAAATCCTTTAAAATTGTTTCTTCATCAGGCTCATAATCATAAATTGCATTTGAAGAATTTTCTTTTTCTTCTTCCTTTTCAGAATTTGAAACGTCTAATGGTATTAATTGTTGTTGTGTTACTTCTTGAGAAATAGCTGATTTAAATTTATTAAAAACTAATATGCATTTATCAAATTTACCCTCAAAGTATAATTCTTGAAGCTTATTAGAAATATTTAATGCAGACTCGTAACCAGTACTTGAAACATTTAAGTCGACATAACTTTCTATAATTTGATCCTTCATTACTCTATTAAAAAAGTCTCTACTTTTTTTCCCAACTAGCATTAGTTGAACTTTTTTTCCATTACCCTCAAGTGATTTAACTAACTTAAAAGTTTCTCTATTTATGCTGCTGTTAAATCCACCACATAAACCTCTATCAGCACTTACTGGAACTACGATATAATTCTGATCATTGCCAGTGCCTGTTAAGAGTTTAATTATACCTTCCCCAGATGCAGCAGATGATGCAAGAGAGGAAAGCATCTCCTCTAGTCTTGATGAATATGGTCTTGCTGCTTCAGCTTTTTCTTGTGATCTACGTAACTTACTTGCAGCAACCATTTTCATTGCTGATGTAATTTTTTTTGTAGATCCAACTGAATTGATCTGAGTTTTGATATCTTTTAAACTTGGCATAGGTTAGTTACTTGCAAACTTTCCAACCAAATCATCTAAGATTGATTTTAATTTATCATCATTTTCTTTAGATAATTCTTTTTCATTGGCAATTGCATCTAATAAATCACTATGCTTAGTTCTAATCTCATTTAAAACTTCTGCTTCAAACTTGACTACACCGCCTACTGCAACTTTATCAAGATATCCGCGCACACCAGCATAAATAGATACAACTTGCTCCGAAACCGTTAGTGGTGAATACTGACCTTGTTTTAAGATTTCAACTAGTCTTGCACCACGATCAAGTAATTGTTTCGTTGAAGCGTCTAAGTCTGATGCAAACTGTGCAAAAGCAGCCATCTCACGATATTGAGCTAATTCAAGTTTTACAGGACCAGCAATTTTTTTCATTGCTTTTGTTTGAGCTGCAGAACCAACACGACTTACGGAAAGACCAACGTTAATAGCAGGACGAATACCAGCAAAAAATAAGTTTGTTTCTAAAAATATTTGTCCATCAGTAATGGAAATAACATTTGTTGGAATATAAGCAGATAAATCTCCTGCTTGAGTTTCAATAATTGGAAGGGCGGTCAAACTTCCACCACCATGTTCATCACTCATTTTGGCAGCTCTTTCTAAAAGACGACTATGAATGTAAAATACATCTCCGGGATATGCTTCACGTCCTGGAGGTCTTCTTAATAATAGAGACATCTGTCTGTAAGCGACAGCTTGCTTTGATAAATCATCATAAACAATTAATGCATGCATACCGTTATCTCTAAAATACTCACCCATTGTACAGCCAGTATAAGCAGACAAAAATTGCAACGGTGCAGGCTCTGATGCAGTTGCAGATACAACAATTGTATATTCCATTGCACCATTATCTTCTAGTGTTTTTACAATTTGAGCAACTGTTGATCTTTTCTGACCAATTGCGACATAGATACAATATAACTTTTCTTTTTCATTATCTGATTGATTTACAGATTTTTGATTTAAGATGGTATCAATAGCAACAGCAGTTTTACCTGTTTGTCTGTCACCAATGATTAATTCACGTTGTCCTCTTCCAACTGGAACAAGAGCATCAAGTGCTTTAATACCTGTCTGCATAGGTTCAGATACACTTTGACGAGGAATAATACCTGGAGCTTTTAATTCAATTCTTCTCTTTTCAGAAGATTGAATAGGACCTTTACCATCAATAGGATTTCCTAAACCATCAACAACACGTCCTAACAATTCTTTTCCAACAGGAACGTCAACAATTTCTCCTGTACGTTTAACTGTATCACCTTCTTTAATTCCAGTATCATCACCAAAGATTGAAACACCTACGTTATCCATTTCAAGGTTGAGAGCCATACCTTTAATGCCGCCTGGGAATTCTACCATCTCTCCAGCTTGTACTTGATCAAGACCATACACACGTGCAATTCCGTCTCCAACACTTAGTACTGTTCCAACTTCAGCAACATCCGCTTTAGTTTCAAAATTAGCTATTTGGTCTTTAATTACAGAAGATATTTCTGCAGCTTTAATTTCCATTACGCCCCCTTCATTGCAATTTTAAGTTTATTAATTTTATTAGCTATAGATGTATCAATCATTTTGGAACCAACCTTAACAATTAAACCACCAATAATGTCTTCATCAACATCAAAATTTAAAGATAATTTTTCACCTAAAGATTTTTTAAGTTGATTTGTAATATTATTTTTTTCATCATCAGATAATATGTTTGCTGATGTTATGTCAGCAGTAATATCACCTCTTTTTTCAGAGTTTATTTTTTTAAATTGTAAAATTATAAAACCGATATTTGAGATTCTTTTATTGTTATCAAGAACTTTTAAAAAAGTTGTCGTAAGATTATGTAAATTTGCTTTAGAAAATAATTTTAACAAAATATTAAGCTTCTCATCTGAATTTACTAATGGACTTTTAATTACTTGTCTCAATTCTGAACTTTCTTTCAATGCTTTTTGCACTAATTCAAAGTCATTTAGAATATCATCAATACATTTTTTTTCAGAAGCAAGATCATAGAGAGCTGCTCCGTACCTTTCAGATATTAGGTCTCCAGACAATGTATTAGATGCCATAAATTATGTTCATAAGAAGTTTAGAGATAGGCTATTAACACATCAGAAAAAGTAGGTAAACTGTCAGTTTGTGCGTCAAATGAGTTAAATTGAAGATATTTTTAAAATTGTGGGTAAATTACATAAATGAATAGGGATCGACATCAATAATTAACTTTACAGAAGAAGGTAATTTAGTCTTTTCGACAATTTTTTTTGTGAATTTATTTAGATTTTTTCTACTATTACTCTTCAATAATATT
>CACBAT010000017.1 GCA_902537325.1 uncultured Alphaproteobacteria bacterium
TGATCGACCCAGTGACCTGGTTCAACTTCAATAAGGCCCATTTTTATTTCTCCACCTTTGCAATCTACTCCAGGATTAGGACATCTGGTTCTAAACACACAACCTGGAGGTGGATTTAATGCACTAGGAATTTCTCCCTTTAGTTCTATAGCTTCAGATCTTTTCTCTGGATCAATTGATGGAATAGAAGATAATAGTGCCTTTGTGTAAGAATGTTTTGGATTCTTAAATAATTCTCTTGAGGGTCCCATTTCAACTATGTGCCCCAAATACATAACTGCAACAACATCACATACATGAGCTACTACACTTAAATCATGACTTATGAATAAATAAGTTAAGTTGAGCTCGGTTTGAAGTTGTTTTAAAAGATTTAATATATCTGCTTGTATTGATACATCTAAAGCAGCAACACTTTCGTCTGCTACTATAAATTTTGGATTACTTACTAAGGCTCTTGCAATTGATATTCTTTGTCTTTGTCCTCCAGAAAATGCATGAGGAAATCTTCTTAAATGCTCAATATTTAATCTACATTTTGAAGCAATGTCTCTTACTCTTTCATCAGTTTCTTGTCTTGAGTTTGTTATTTTCATCACTTCTAAAGGCTCTGCAATAATATCCCTCACTGTCATTCTTGGACTTAAAGCAGCATAAGGATCTTGAAAAATTAATTGAGCTTTTTTTCTATATTCTTTTAAATCTTGTTTGTTCATATCTGTTAAATCATAATCTCTTTCATCGTCATGAAAAATAACATTTCCAGAACTAATTTTATTAGCTCCAAGTATTGCTCTACCAAGAGTAGTTTTTCCTGAACCAGATTCACCCACTAAACCAAAAAAAGATCCTTTTTTAATTTTGATATTGATATTGTTTACAGCATGTATTTTTTGTTTTTTTGAAATAAAATTTTCTTGATAATCAAAATTTACTGAAACATTATTTACTGAAATTAAATTATCACCCATTTTGACCACACTTAATTCCACATTGATCAACCCAGTGACCTGGTTCAACTTCAATTAATTTCATTTCTATTTTACCATCTTTTCCTTCTGGATTATGATGGGGGCATCTAGTTCTAAATACACACCCTGTTGGTCTATCTAATGGACTTGGAATATTTCCAGGTATTGGAGATAACGGTGCGTCTAAGTTATTTATGTCAGGTAAAGCTTGTAATAGCCCTTTTGTATAAGGATGTTTTGGGTTTTTAAGGATCTCATTTACTGGACCTTTCTCCACTACACTTCCCAAATACATAACCGCTACATGATCAGCTACCTGTGCAATAACACCTAGATCGTGAGTAATAAATATTACTCCCATTTGATATTCTTTAATAATATCTTTAATTAGGTTAATTACTTGAGCTTGAATTGTTACATCTAAAGCAGTTGTTGGCTCATCTGCTAATAAAAGTTTAGGCATTGTTGATAGTGCCATAGCTATCATTGCTCTTTGACGCATTCCCCCAGATAATTCAAATGCATATTGATTAAACCGTTTTCCTGCATCTGCTATGCCTACTCTTTTTAGCATGTTTATGGATATTGATTTTGCTTCCTCTTTATTAATATTTTTATGAATTAGTAATTGCTCAACCATTTGTGCGCCAATTTTTATTGCTGGAGCAAAACTTGCCATAGGCTCTTGAAAAATCATTGATACTTTACCACCTCTTATTTTTTTTAAGTCTTGCTTAGAGGTAAATTGAAGAACATTTTCGTTGTCTAAAATTATTTCTGCGTCTTCATTATAAGAAGTATTACCTGGATTTAATTTCATAATCGATTTAGCAGTCACAGATTTACCTGATCCGGATTCACCAACTATACCAAGTACTTCACCTTGATCTACAGAAAGAGAGATATTTTCAACTGCAGTAATTCTACCTTCATCAGTATCAAATTTTACATCTAAATTTTTTACTTCTAATAAATGACTCATATTATTTTACCTTATGAGGATCAGCTGCATCACGTAATCCATCCCCCACATAGACAAATGTTAAAATTAATACGACTAAGAAAAATACAGGGATAAAATACCATTGATAGTTTAAAAGTACGTCGGCCTTTGTTGCATTTTGTAAAAGTACACCTAGAGAGTTTACTGGTTCTCTCAAACCAAGTCCTATAAAACTTAAAGCTGTTTCAGATAATAACATGTATGGGAAACTAATGACTAAATCGACAATAATATAGCTCGTGAAACTTGGTAACAAGTGTCTTATAATAATGTGAGTAGATGATGCTCCACAAAGTTTTGCAGCAAGAATATATTCTTGGCTTCTTTCACTAAGTAGATGCGTTCTTACTCTTCTAGCAAGTGTTGGCCATGAAATTAATCCAAGTAAACAGGAAATAAAAAAGAACCGTAATTCAGAACTCCATTCTAATGGCGCAAAGGCAGCAAGACACATAAACAGAGGTATTGGCGGAACCGTTCGAATTGCATCAGTAAACATTTGCAATACACTATCAATCCATCCACCATAGTAACCTGATATTCCACCTATAATTAGGGATAGTACAAATGATATAAAAACACCAAGTGTCCCTACAGCTAGTGAAATATAAATTGCACTCAAGGTTCTGCTAAATAAATCTTTTCCTGCCTTATCTGTTCCAAATATATGAATACCACCTTCTTCAACTCCAAATAAATGAGTATTGAATGTAAAACCTGGAATTTTAAAATCTAAAATTTTTCCTGGAAGATTTATATTAAAATCAAAAACTTTATACTCCCAACCTTCAACAAAAAAATAAACATATCTTCTTTTTTCTGTATCAGTTTTATAGACCCATCTAAAATTAGTATCAGCTCCTCTATATTTTGTTAAAGTGTGTAAAAATGGCCTTGGTGAAAAACCATTTTCATCCCAAAACATCGGAACCTGAGGTGCTCCATTTTCATAATCTTTGTCCCGACCATTAATAGTAGGATCATATGGAGATAAAAAATCTGAGAATAGACTACAAACAATCATGAAAAGTAATATTGAACCTGCAATCATTGCCGATCTATTTCCAAAAAAGCGTGTTCTTACTAATTGCATCTGTGTAGCTGTATAATAAGCTTCTTTTTTTTGATTACTAACCTCCACCCATAACTCCTTTTCTTATTCTTGGATCCATTATTGCTAAAATTATATCTGTAACAAAATTAACAAAAACGATTGTTGCTGTAAGTAAAAATATTATTGCTCCAGCTAGTTGCTGATCATTTGATCTAGCCAAAGCTTCTATTAATAAAGCTCCTGCCTCAGTCAAAATTAAAATCAGAGCAACTATTGGAAGTGCACTAAAAATTCTATTTAAATCAAATCCTATAGAATTTATTACAGGTCCTAAAGAATGCTTTGCTGGATATCGCCAAAGCAAACTCATCCCTGATACACCTCTTGCTCTTGCCGCCATTACATATAACTTGTCATTTTCATCTAACATTAAAGCTCTGACAGTTTGCAACGCAAAGGCAGTTGCATTCCATCCTAAAACAAAAATAGGCAGCCATGCTCTACCTAAAAAATCCATTAACTTTGCTGATGACCATGGTTCATTTTCATATTCTTGAGAAAATAATCCTGTCATCGTATCTCCATAATAGATTGTCATAAAAAGCATTATACAAAGTGCTACTAAAAAATTTGGCAATGCTATGCCAAGGTAACTAACAAACTTTAGAGTGTTATCTAATGATGCATATTTTGTCGTGGCTGAAATAATGCCTACGGGTATAGCAATTAAATATGAAAATATTAATGCTACTAAACATATGGTTAGAGATAAAGTAAATCTTCCACTTAATAATTCATTAATATTCATTCTTAGAATACAGCTATCACCAAAATCTTGATTGATAACAATGTCAGAAATCCACTTTCCATACCTATAAAGGAATGGTTTATCTAAGCCTAAGCGAATTTTTTCTGCTTCAATATCTTCATAAGTAATTTGAGAGCCCTGAGTATTTTTAAAAGCTAAATATCTTTCAGCACACGTTCCAGGTACTAATTCCATTAAAGAAAAAACTATGAAACAAACAATTAATAAAGTTACAATAGCTAAAAATGCTCTTGTAAATGTAAACTGAACAAAATTAATCATAGCATGATTTCTCTTAATTGATTTTTAAGAATAGTAGAAAAAAGAAAAGCGGCAATAAAAAATTGCCGCTTTTAAGTATATTTATAGTTGACTTATTCGTCTAACCACCACTGAGTAGCTAAATATGGATAAGTTCTATAATATTCATAAGAAGTTGTTTTGAATTGTGTAAAGTTTTTCAAAGCATTTCTATGATATGTTGGGAAAGGTGCTTTTACAGTTCCAATTAACAAAGTTTGCTCTGTTAACATTGTTGTAATTTTTTCACCCCACTCATTTGATTCAGGTGTACCTAAAGCATATGATTGAAATTTATCAATACCATCACTTAGATCGTAAACCCATTGAGGAGGTTCTACACCTTCATCACCGTTACTATCAATGTAAGCTGCCCACAACATTCCTTGCGTATGGTTAAAGTAGTTTCCAAAAGGCGCTTTGAATGTTTCAGGATCACCTGCAATAATTGCTAATGGTTGACCTTTATCCCATGCATGGACATCTAATGCATTTGAAGATTGTGAACCACGATATTCATCAGGAGTTACCTCTTTAAAAGAAGTTTTAACTCCTACATCGTTCCACATACGAGCAACTAACTCAACTTCTACACCACCTATACCTTGAGTAGCATAGTCAATGTTCATAGCAAAAGGGTCTCCATTAGGGAGTTCTCTAAAGCCATCACCGTCAACGTCCTTAAGACCAACTTCATCTAGAAGTGCTTTAGCACCATCTGGATCATATTGAGTCATATACATTTTCATATCTTCACGTACGAAATCAGGAGCTGGTGACATACCTGTGAACTGCTCTACAACACCCATACCATAGTAAGCAACATCGTTAATTTCATTTCTATCTAGAGCAATTGACATTGCTTGACGGAAACGAATATCACCGTAAACTTTACGTTTTTCTAAGTCTGGGTGAGTGACGTTGAAGCTAAATAGTGCTGCACCACAACCTGGGTTAATTTGAATATTATAGCCTCCAGACTCCGCTCCATCTAATAATTGAGGCGCAGACTCAAGTTGTACAGATTGAGATTTGTAATCAACTTCACCATTAACAAGTTTCAATAATCTTATTTCATTTTCATTGATATATCTCTCATTTTGATAATCAATGTATGGTAATTGATTCCCAGCTGTATCAACTTGGAAAAAGTATGGGTTTGCAGCATATACTCTACCTTCAGTAGTATCTTCAATAGTCATGTAAGCTTCTAAAGAAGGATAAGCAGCATATGGTAAACCATCTACTAACTCTGGATTTCTTAATAACGGAGTAGGAGTATCAGTCCAACCTGAGTTACCATAGTAAGCCGCTAAAGCATCCCAGCCATCTGCGAAACCTAAAGCTTGTGCATTCGCATCAGCATTTGAATCAATTTCCGGATGGAATTGTTCTAGGAAATGTGAAGGCATAAAAGCTTGGTTATAAGATGTAGCTAAAGTAGCAAGTAAACCAGGAAACGGAGATGGTAAGTTAAATCTTACTGTTTGATCATCAATTACATCAACAGTCATTGGCTCACCACCAACTAATAGATATGGATATGGTTTTTCACGAATTTTTGGATTCATCATCAAGTCTTCGTACCAAAACTCTACATCTCTAGCTACAAAAGGTTCACCATTTGACCACTTGTGACCTTTACGTAACATGAATGTTAAAGTAGTAAAATCATCATTCCATTCATAATCTTTTGCAACATTTGGAACTACAGTTGACAAGTCATCAGCAAAACGAACTAAGTTAACATGTCGAGTAGAAAGCATATCTGAAGTACCAGCTTCAGTTGCATTAGATAAGAAGTTAATAGTGTTTCCATATTTACCAATTGATTCATATGGCACTACAACAAGTGGTTCATCAGGTAATCTATCCTCAACTGGAGGTAGGCTTCCCGGGTTCCCTTGAATTGTTGCATTAATACTAGCAATACTTGGGTTCTCTGAAAACTTCATCGTACAACTAGCTGCACTTTCGTATTCTGATAACTCATATTGCTGTGGATATTTTCCGCCAGTATATGCATCGCTCATGGTTGAGCCTACGCAATGACCGCCTGCAAAAGAGCTTCCACTCCATACAAACATTGCGGAAGAAAATACCAATGCTACGAGTATTTTTTTTAACATATATTTTCTCCTATAAGATAAATTTATCGTATGTATTTTTTTTATACAAATTTAAGCTTTTAGCAAAAATAATTGACAAATTTATTACGTTTTTTTTTAAAAAATTGTGTATTTCTTTTTAATTACTTTAGTATTTAGTAAAATATGAAGAAAATCAAAAAATCTGTACTTTTTATATGTGCTGATCAGTGGCGCTTCGATTGCTTTAGTTTTTTAAATCATGAATTTGCTCTCACTCCTAATTTGGATAAATTAGCAAAAAAAAGTGTTATTTTTAAATCACACTTTGCAGGTATTGTTCCATGTGGTCCATCTAGAACTACTATGCTTACAGGTTTATATCCATTTATACATCGTTCAGTATATAATGGTGCTCCTCTTGATAAAAGATTTACAAATATCGCTAAAGAAGTTCGTAAACTAAATTATAATCCAAGACTTTACGGATACACTGATACCTCTTGGGATCCAAGATATTTGGATCCAAAAGATAAAAAAAATTTTACTTACGAATCACCAATGGAAGGGTTTGATGATGGTTGTGTTTTACCAGGAGGAAAACCAGAACTCTGGGCTAACCATCTTAATCAAAATGGTTTTGAAATTAATAAAGCAGAAGATTTGTACAAAGGAAGAAAGCCTAAAGATGATCAAGCGTATATTTATGAACCATATTATATTCCAACTGAATTTTCAGACACCGCATTTTTAGCAGACAAAGTTGTTTACGATTTAAAAAAAGTCAAAGATCCATTTTTTATGCATGTATCTTTTTTAAAGCCACATCCACCCTTTCATGTAGCTGATCCATGGTTTAGTAAATTTAATCCTGATAATATTAAATTACCTCAAAATGATATTTCACTGAAAGAATTATCAAAAAAACATCCACTACTTGAAGAGTTATGTAAAAAATTTTTATTAAAAGAAAATTATTCTGAAATTAATTATGATCTTTTAAAAGATCAAGATATCAAAAATATTATGAGTGTCTATTTTGCTATGTGCGCTGAAGTTGATTTTAATATTGGTAAAATTTTGAATGCTCTTAAAGAATCAGGGCAAGAAGAGAATACAATGATAATATTTACTAGTGATCATGGAGAGATGTTAAATGAAAATAATTTATGGGGGAAATTAGGTTGGTGGGACTCTTCTTATAGAATTCCATTATTTATTTATGTGCCTCAAAACAATCCAAAAGAAATTAACCATTTAACAGAATCTGTAGATGTTGCTCCTACAATTTTAGAATGGCTTGGTGGTGACATCCCCATTGATTGGAATGGTCAATCACTGATGCACAATATCAATCATAAATACGAAAAATCACCTAATAAAGAATATGTGGTTTTTGATTATGATTTTAGAGAAAGTACTTCATTTGTTAAAGATAAAAAATTAGCACCCGAACAATGTAATCTATCTGTCATTAGAAATAATAAATGGAAATATGTTCATTTTCCTTCATTACCATGTTTATTATTTGATTTAGAAAAAGATCCTGAGGAAATAAATGATCTATCAGACTTAAGAGAATTTCAAGATATAAAACATAAACTAGTATCAAAATTGTTAAGTCACCGCATGATTCATCAGGAGCGACAATTATCAAATACTAAACTTTCTAGTTCAGGCGTTAATACAAATTCTGGACCATTTAGTAGAAAAATGGAATAATAAAGATATGTTAACGACTGTTATAGGCGCCTATCCAAAACCAAGCTACTTAAAAATAACTGATTGGTTTAATGCTTCTGGTGGTACAGATACAGAATATCCAACTAAATTTTATGAAGATGAAATAAAAAAAATGGGCGATAATGTTGAAGAGTTATTTAATAAAGCTACCAAAGAAATAATTAGTGATCAGGAAGAATGCGGTATTGATATCCTAACCGATGGTGAAGTTAGAAGAGAAAATTATATTCACTATCATTGTAGATATTTAGAAGGAATTGATTTTGCAAATCTCACAGAAAAAGTTGCTAGGACAGGGAATTATAAATGCTGGTTACCAACAATAACTTCAAAAGTTAAAGCAAAAGAATCTTTTTTAGTTGAAGAGTGGAAAAAAAATCAGAGCTTAACCAATAAAGATTTAAAAATTACTATTCCTGGACCAATGACTATAACAGACACCATAGCAAATACATTTTATGACTCAGATGAACATATGGGTGAAGACTTAGCTGATGCTATTAATATAGAAATTAAAAGATTGGTTGATGCAGGATGCAAATATATTCAAGTCGATGAACCGTTGTTTGCTAGAAAACCAGAAAATGCTCTTAATTTTGGTATCAAAAACCTAGAGAGATGTTTTAAGGATATTAATAATCAAAGTATTGAAAAAATTACTCATATTTGTTGTGGCTATCCTGATAAATTAGATGCAGTAAATTATCCGAAAGCGCCTTTAGATTCTTACAGTAAAATTAGTAAAGCTTTAGATGAGTCAATTATAGATACAGTTTCTATTGAAGATGCTCATCGATATAATGATTTAAATTTTTTAAAAGATTTTAAACAAACAAAAGTTATTTTTGGTTTAGTAAAAATAGCAAGCTCTCAAGTTGAGACTAAAGAAGAAATTGTCTCAAGAATAAATGATGCATTAAGGTTTATTGATAAGAAACAATTAATTGTCGCTCCTGATTGTGGCCTTGGTCACTTACCTCGAGATTTGGCAAAAATAAAATTAAAGATAATGGTAGAAGCTTCTAATAGTTTTTAGTGTACTAAAGTTTCTGGATTAGCATAATCATAATTTAAATCATCAGCAATAGCTTTATATGTAACGGCACCTTTAAAAATATTTAAACCATTCATAAAATTTTTATCATTTTTCAACGCATCTTTAAAACCATTAGTAGCTAAGTTTTGAATAAATGGCAAAGTCACTGCATTTAAAGCAAGAGTGGAAGTTCTAGGAACTCCTCCTGGCATATTTGCAACACAATAATGAACAACATCATCAACAACATATGTAGGGTTTGCATGAGTTGTTGGTTTACTAGTTTCAACACAACCACCTTGATCAATTGCAACATCAACAATTACAGATCCACTTTTCATCTCTTTTATCATATCCTTAGTTATAATCTTTGGAGCGTTAGAGCCTGGAACAAGTACGCCGCCAATAAGTAAATCACATTCAGAAATATAATCTTTAAGATTTATTTTATCACTATGTAGTGGTTCTATTTTATCACCAAATTTTTCTTGTAATTCTTCTAATCTTTTTTCTGATTTATCAACAATAAATACTTTTGCTTGCATACCTGTAGCAATTATTGCTGCATTTTCACCTACAACACCTCCACCTAAAATTAAGACATTTCCAGGTTGAACCCCAGGCGCACCCCCTAAGAGTAAACCACTTCCACCCTTATGTTTTTCAAGTGAATACGCACCAGCTTGAATCGACATTCTACCGGCTACAGCACTCATAGGTGCAAGAAGTGGTAATTTATTATTATGATCACTTACTGTTTCATAAGCTATACAAATTGAATTTGAATCAATTAAACCCTTTGTCAATTCTGGAGCTGCTGAAAGATGTAAGTAAGTAAACAAAATTTGGTTTTCTCTTATCATTGATACTTCATTCATTAGAGGTTCTTTTACTTTTACAATCAATTCAGAATCATTGAAAATATCTTCAGCTGAATTTACAATTTTTGCACCTGATAATTCATAATCACTATTTGAAAATCCAGCACCAATACCGGCATCTTTTTGAATTAGTACTGTATGTTTATTCTTTACTAATTCTTTAACACTTTGCGGAGTAAGCCCAACCCTAGACTCCTGAGCTTTAATCTCAGAGGGAACACCTATTTTCATTATCTGTCATGCATATAATTTGAGATACCTGTTCTTAATTTTTCAATTATCTCATCAATATGTTTTTTTTTACAAGTAAATGGAGGTGCAACAATTAAACAATCACCTGTTGCTTTCAAGCTTAAGCCCGCTTCAAATAATTTTTTGAAACACGCATATCCAGCTTTGCCTAAACGCTCATCCATTTTAATATCAATTCCTCCCATCATTCCATATCCTCTTATATCAGTAATGATATCTAAGTCTTTCAAAGTAAATAAACCATCTAAGAAATATGGAGACATATCTTTTGCTCTATTAAATAAATCTTCTTTCTCTATTATATCTTGCATTGCTAAACCTGCTGCCATTGAAACAGGTATAGCAGAATAAGTATAACCATGAAAAAATTCTATAGCCCCTGTAGGTGAAGCATCAACAATAGTGTCATAGATATGATCACGTGAAGCTACTGCTCCCAAAGGTACGACACCATTAGTAATTGCTTTAGCCATTGTCATAATATCAGGACATACATCAAAAGCTTGAGCTGCAAATGGAGCGCCCATTCTACCCCAGCCAGTAATAACTTCATCAAAAATTAAAAGAATTCCGTGTTTGTCACAAATTTCTCTTAGTCTTTTTAAATATCCTTTTGGCGGAACTAAAGTTCCTGTTGATCCTGCTACTGGCTCAACAATACATGCTGCAATATTTTCAGCACCTATGTTACCAGCAATTCTTTCAAGATCATCTGCTAGATCAGCACCTGTTTCAGGTTCGCCTTTTACAAATAAATTTTCAGGTAAATGAGTATGTCTTAGATGATGTACATTTGGCATGAGAATATTTGAAAAAGTTTTTCTGTTAGCAATCATTCCGCCAACAGAAATTCCTCCAATATTCATTCCATGATAACCTCTTTCTCTTCCTACTATATGAGATCTATGACCTTCTCCTTTTGCTTTAAAATATGCTATGGCTGTTTTAATTGCTGTTTCAACAGCTGATGAACCACAAATAGTAAAAAATATTTTATTTAAATCTTCAGGTGTATGTTTTGAAACTTTTCTAGCTAAATCAAATGAACCACCAAAACCTTGTTGAAAAGGTTGAACATAATCTAATTGCTCTAATTGTTTTGATACTGCTTCTCTTATTTCTGGTCTTGAATGACCGGCTGGACTACAAAATAATCCTGAGCTAGCATCAATTAATTTATTTCCATAATGATCAGTATAATAAACACCTTCTGCCTTAACCATTAATCTTGGACTATTTTTATAGTCTCTATTAGATGTAAATGGCATCCAATGTTCTTCTAATGAATTAGGTATTTCAGTTCTTTTTTCTAAGTCCATTTTTTTCTTAATAGAGATTGAGTATATGAAATTATCGATAAATCAAAGAATATTTCTTACACAATAAAGAAATATCATAGGAAAAATTGTAGCAGTGGTATAGAGAGAATACCAAATATGAGCACATTACCAGAAGATCTTAAAAGTAAAGCTTTAGAGACTCCCAACATACCAGCAGCAGTTGTGTGCCCCAATCAAGAAAGCATCTTATCAGCTGTAATTGAAGGTAAGAATATGAACCTCATCGATCCAACTTTAATTGGAAATAAAAGTTTAATTGCTGAAACAGCGAAAAAATTAAGTTTGGATATTGCAAGTTTTAATATTGTAGAGGCTAAAGATGAAGAGGATAGTGCTTCAATTGCTTGTCAAATTTCTAATGAAAATAAAAGTAAAATCATAATTAAAGGGAATCTTCATACTGATATTTTAATGCGCTCTTATTTAAAAAAAGAATTTAATTTACTTGATGGTAGAAGATTAAGTCATATTTGGCATATGACTACATCGCAGCTTAAAAAACCCCTTTTTATCACTGATGGCGCCCTGAATGTTTTACCAAGAGTTGAAATTAAATTACAGATTCTCAAAAATGCTGTTCAGTTTTGTAATAAATTAAACATCAGCAAACCAAAAGTAGCAATTTTATCAGGCACAGAAGATCCAATTGACAGTATGCCAAGTTCAATTGATGCCAAAAAAGTTATGGAACTTGCGTTAGAAGAAAAAATTAATGCTTTTATTCATGGACCGCTTGCTTTTGATAATGCTGTTTCTGAGGAAGCGGCTACAATAAAAGGAATCAAAAATAATGTTGCTGGTGATGCTGATATACTATTAGTGCCTAATTTAGAAACTGGAAATTCTTTATCTAAAATAATGGTTTATTTTATGAGTGCTTGTGCGGCAGGAATAGTAATTGGTGGTAAAGTACCAGTTGTGGTTCCTAGTAGAGCAGATAGTAAAAATTCTAAACTTGCATCAATTATGGCAGCTGTAGTTGCTGCAAATAACTAATTAGTAGATAAATTTTAGCTCGAATGCTTTTAAGACATTACTTTTTAATTTTAATAATCACTTTTTTATTTGGAAGTGCCTACCCTGTTCAGAAAGTTATTTTTAATGAAAATGTACCTCCATTATTAATGGGAAGTTTAAGAATGTTAGTGGTTTTCATATGTCTTTTGCCTTTTTGGCGATTTAGAATTCCTGAAAAAAAATACTGGTTACCACTTCTCTTTTTTTCAATTGCTATGGGTTTTTTAGCAAATGTTTTTATGACATTATCTTTAAATGAAGCAAATATAGTTTCTCCAATAATTATTGGTTCTCAATTGGCTGTGCCATTTGCAATATTATTAAGCTCATTTTTTTTAAAAGAGAAAGTAAGTATTAAAAAATGGGTACTAATATTTATTTCTTTTTTTGGCATCATTTTATTGGGCTTTGATCCATTAATAAGAAATGAAATTTTTGCATTATTCTTAATTACGTTAATGGCATTCTTCTATGCTAGTGCACAAGTATTTTCTAGGTACCTAAAAGATTTAGAAGTCACTCTCACAAATGCAGTAATGGGACTAGTTGGATTTGTATTACTAATTATTTCATCATCAATATTTGAAGGACAAACATTAAATGAAATAAAAAATATTAGTTATCAGTCATGGTTATTAATATTGCATTCAGGTATCTTTGTTTCAATCGCTGCTCACATGTCGATGTTCTATTTATATAGGATGTATCCTGTTAATAGAATATTTCCATTTTACGCTTTATTTCCTGTATTTGGTATTTTGTTAACATTTATAATTTTTTATGAAATACCAACTTTAATTACTTTTATTGGTGGTATGATTGTAATAGTAGCAACTTATTTTATAAATAAAGAAAATTAATTTTTGATTATTTAGCTGTCCACCCTCCATCAATTACTAGGGATGAACCAGTCATCATTGATGCGGCATCTGAAGCAAGATACACTACTGCACTAGCAATATCACTTTCTGTTGCTATTTTTCCTAAAGGTATATTTTCAATAACAGATTTTTTAAAACTTTTATCTTTGAAAAATTTTTTGACCATTGGGGTTTCCACAAATGTAGGACAAACGGAATTAACTCTAATGTTGTGCTTAGCCAAATCAATAGCCATCCCTTTGGTAAGACCTTCAACACCAAACTTAGTCATATTATAAACACTTCTAAGAGGAGCTCCTACTTTACCTAACTGAGAAGAGATATTTATTATTGATCCACCAATTTTTTTTCTATTTTTTGATTTAAGCATAACTTTTGTAGCTAATTGAGCAATATCGAATGATGCTTTAATATTAAGATCAACCACTTCACTCATGTCTTTTCTTTTAATTTTGGTGAAATATTCAGGTCTATTTGTGCCAGCATTATTTACTAATATGTCTAATTTATTGATTTCAGAAAATATTTTTTTTATTTCTTTTAAATTAGTTACATCACACAAATAATAACTACATTTCTTTTTGAGTTTTTTAATTTTGCTTTGAACAATTAAAAGATCTTTCTCTGTACGACTAAGAATTATTACATTTGCGCCTGCTTCTGCTAATGCTATAGCACATGCTTTACCTATGCCTTTGCCTGACCCTGTCACAAGAGCAGTCTTATTTTTTATATTAAAATTTTTTAGAAACATTTGATCTGATTATTTACAATGAAAAAATAGATTGATCTAATAAATTCATTTTTTTAATACACATTTGAAAACTATCTTCTAAATGGTAATCACCTGGGAACCCAATGCATTTAATTCCAGCGTTTACAGCAGAATTACTACTTTCTTCAGTATCCTCTATTGCAAGACAATCTTCTGGCTGTAAATTTAATTTATCTAATGTGACTTTGTATATTTCTGGATGTGGTTTTTCATTTTTAACAAATGATTTATTACCAATGAATTCAAATTCTTCTTTTGAAATTTGACCCGAAAGACTTTCAAATACTGCATCAACATTATTTAAAGTTGTAGAAGTTGAGAAAGCAAGTTTAATATTATTATCTTTTGTATACTTAATTATTTCACCAACGCTCTTTCTTAATTTTTGTTTATTCTGAATAATGTACGAGCTAAAGATTTCTGTTTTTCTATTTCTAATTTGTGAAGCATTTACATTAGTATTATTTTTTTCAGCAAAATCTTCTACCCTTTTTGTCCCACCAGATTTTTTTAACAAAATTTTATAATCTTGCTCATCCCAATACCAATCAAGTCCAGCTTCTTTAAAAGCTTCATTAAATGAGTTACGTTGAATGTTAGAAGATTCAATTAGTGTCCCGATAGATCCAAATATAAGTGCTTTATATTTCATAAGATTAGAAATTTATTATTAACCTTTTACTGCTCCAGCAGTTAAACCACTTATTAATTGTCTTTGGAAAAACATGATTATCATAAAAAGTGGCGCAGTTGCTGAAACAACACTTGAGACTGCCCACATATAATTTCCACTATGTTCAATTGTGCCCAAATAAGCATTAATTTTAGGAACCATAGTATAATTCTGCTGATTTAAAAGAAGTGAAGTAACTGTAAAATCATTATAGGCTAACATCATACTGAATAAACCTGCTGTAACAACTCCAGGCCACATAACAGGCATTATAACAAAGCGAAAAGCTTGAAAATATGAACAGCCATCAATTAGTGCACTTTCATCTAACTCTTTAGGAACTGTTTTAAAGAAGGAATAAAGTAACCATAATGTAAAGGGTTGATTGATTGCAACTAAAACAATTATGGTAGTTGGAAGTATGCCCCAAACGTTCAATTGGAAGAAAGGAAACAGATAACCAGAAACTAATGTAATGTGTGGCATCGCTCTAAAAATCAAGGCAGCTATTAAAATCCAAAAAGTATATTTATATGTCGATCTAGACAAGGCATAAGCACCTAATGTTCCTAAAAATAAAGAGATCGTAACAACTGAAACAGTGATAATAATTGTATTCATTGTTGCTTTCCAAAATTCACCTTCAGTCCAAGACTCTACATATGCCTTAACTGTAGAAGTATCTCCTGTTTCTATCAAAGTATTAACTCCTGTGACTGCAAACATCCAATCAGCTCTTGAGAAAAAGTCGGCTTTTACTTTAAATGATCCCCAAAAAGTCCATATAAAAGGAAACACAGAAACAATTAACCAAGCAAGAATAAAAAAACTATTTATTAAAATTAGTTGTTTTGAGTATCTGTTAATTTTTGATTCCATATTATCTTTCTGTCCTAAATTCTCTCCATGTTCTTATAAGTACTGGTGTTAATAGAATTGCTACACCAATAATAGTCAACATAGATGTTGCTCCTGCAGACCCAAATAACATTTTGTTTTCACTTCTTAAGTCGTTATAAATCATCCAAGAAAGTGATTGAGCAACTCCTTCAGCAGCGAACCCAATTATTGGCTCAAGAACCCTAAAATTATCCATTAGACAAATTAATATAATAAATGTTGCTACCGGATAAAGATGTGGAATCACAATGTGTCTGACTCTTTCATATCTTGAGGCGCCATCTATGATCGCTGCTTCAATTGGATCTTGAGGAACAGTTTGTAATGCAGCATAAAAGACAACAAAAGCAAATGGTGTATTGTGCCAGATCCCATAAATAATCAGAGTAATCCAAGTCAATTGACTTGAAGACTTTAGAGATAAATTTGGATCATCAAATAAGAATTGAATGAATGAACCTAATATTCCTTTAGCATCTATCATCCAAAATAAAACGAGAGACCCAATCAATGGTGTTACAATCATAGGCAGTATAACACCAAAAATGGTTGGGCCTTTTAAGCTTTTTGTAATTGTATTTACACTTAAAGCAACAATGAAACCTAAAACTACAACCGGTGGCGTAACTGTAAAACAAAATGTAAGTGTAAATAAAAGTGCTTTGTAAAAAGGTAAATTTAGTAAGATATCTGTAAACTCAGCTATCGATGAGGAATTAGTCCAAGCCTCTTTAATTTCATCAAAAGCTAAATGATTTCTATCGCCGTATGTTCCTAAACCATTAAATCTTCCAAGAGGTTGTTCTTCTTGTAATTTTGTAGTGGCCTCAATATCTACTTTAGTTTCAGTTTTACATCCAAATGGATCGCATTTTTCTACTTCCATTAAAATTTGTTCAGGTTCAATGTGAAGAGATTGAAAAAAACTAGAAATAATTGGAAGGCCAATAAATAATAGCATTGCCAATCCACTTGGAAAGAAGAACCAAAAAAATGTTCTGTGGGGCATCTATTTCTTGCTAAAAAAAAAGTGGAACATAATAATATTCCACTTTATCATAAATAATTATACGGTTTATAGAAAACCTTGCTCAGTAGCTTTTGCTACATAAGCAGCTTCTACATCCGCTAATGCTTTTTCAGCAGACTCATTTCCTTGAAGGAATTCAACAAGTTCTGTACTCAAAGCACCATGTAATAGACTCATGTATGGTAAGCTTGGATAAGGTGTTGCACCTCTGTTAGCAGCATCAACAACTGGTCCTGCTGTATCTCCAGGCGAATAACCATCAATCAACCAAATTGTTGCATTTGGGTTAGCATTTGCCATTTCTGTTGAGGTTGCTGCACCTAAAAGAGCTCTAAAAGATGCTTCTGCATTTTCATCAGAAGTATTTGTTGCAATTCCAAATCCATCCCACCATAGAGTTGTTGCTGGTTTACTTCCACCGCCTACAGATGGAGAAGGAGCTAATCTAGTATCAGCTTTAATTGCTTGATCACCTTCATCATCTAACAATGAAGCTGCACCTGAATTCCAGATATGCATTAATGCTACATTACCAGACTCCCATTCTTCTTTAACTGCATTTGTATCTTGAGTTAAGAAATCAGGGTTACTTACTTCTGTTAATCTTTTAAGCATGTTAAGAGCAGCTACACCTTTAGCGTTATTTACACTAACTTCAGCTGTTCCAGCTTTAAAGAAATCACCTCCATGACCAAGGTACATATTTACGAACTCTTGACCTAGGTTCCATCCAGATTTAAAAGCACCAGCATATGGGTTAGCCATTTTACCAGAAGCTTTAATTTTTTCTGCAGCTGCAATTACTTCTTCATATGTTGAAGGAACTGCGATACCTAAATCATTAAGAATACTTTCTCTGTACCAAAGATGCTGAGCATTAGCCATGAAAGCTATTGCATAGATCTTTCCATCAATCACGATTTTTTGATTGTCTTGTAATGCACTTCCGTATTTAGCAACTAAATCATTAAGTGGACGAATTAAGTTATCATTCATTAAAGTTGTAATTGAACCATTAGTTACAAGTTTAGCAGAGAATTCAGCTGGGTTAGCTGATAGGGCTGCAACTTGTAATTTATTATGATCAACGGAATGAGTTACAGAAAAATCTGCACTAGGTCCTGCACAACTTTTTACTTCATCCATGAAAATTCTGTATGTTGTAAATTCGTTTGCTAGAATCTTTATTGATCCATCTGTTACTCCACAAGGTGAATGCCCGCCGGCATATGCACTTGTGCTAACAAATGTGAACAATAGAGCTATTAATAGTTTTTTCATATATTCCCCCTTATTAATAAAGTGTGAAATTCACATTTAAGTATAAATCCTTTATATTGGTATTAGAAAATAATGCAATAATATGAATTGATATTCAAGATTTTGAATATTGAAATGGGGGGATAATTCATGACTTTTAAAAAGACTGCGACATCACAGGACGTAGCAAAATTAGCAGGAGTATCCCAATCAGCAGTTTCCAGATGTTTTACTAAAGGTGCAAGCATTTCTAGCAGGACAAAGTTGAGAGTCTTGGAAGCAGCTAGAAAATTAAAATATAAAGCACCTAATATATCTTCTAATTCAGTATCTAATGATGATAGCGGATTAGTGGCTGTCATTTTACCTTACGTTACAAGCAGATATTATCCAGAAGTTTTAATTGAGTTACATGAAGCACTTAGGAATGGAGGCTTTAGAATTTTATTAATTACGACTGATGATGGTGAAGAATTAGATGAAAAATTAATACAGCCATACTTAAAAGAAAAACTTATTGCAATAATATCAGCCACAAAACCTACTGAAAAATTTGTTGAAGACTGCAATCAAAAAAGAATACAGTTTATTGCCTATAATAGAAGTTGGAATATACCAACAATAAGTTCCGTTGCGTGTGATCATCGTAATGGAGGAGAAATAGTTGCAGAATATTTTACAAAGAAAAACCATAAAAATATCGGCCTCATTGAAGGGCCAAAAGGATCTTTTGTTAGCGATGAGCGATGCAAAGGTTTTAAAAATTATCTTAAAAATAATAAAAAAATTAAATTAAATATTGAAAAAGGTTTTTTTACTTATGAAGGTGGATATCAAGCAACTGAAAAAATTTATAATAAAAAAATAAGTGCAATATTTTGCGCTGATGACACAATGGCATTTGGGTGTTTAGATTATATTAAAAAAAATACTTCATTAAAAACACCTTCTCAATTAGAAATTATTGGTTATGACGATATATCTATGTCATCTTGGGAATCATATAACCTGACAACTGTCAGACAGCCTATTAGACAAATGTCAAAACTAGCAACTCAATTAATAAATGAATTTATTAAGGATCCAGATTTTGAACCTATAAATCATATTGTACAGGGAAGACTTATAAAAAGAAAAACTACAAAATAATTTATTTAAATTTTAATCCCATCTGTTCAAAAACACCATGATTATCTACCATAACGTAATTATCTAAAAACTTTCTATCTTTAATAGTCCAAAAATCTGAAAATTGCATTTTGATAGATTTGCCTGTTGCCTCTACTCCAAGATATGTTCCGCTATGTGTACCTGTTAAAAATCCAGTTGCACTAATCCACTCACCTTCTGCAACCACAATATCATTTTTTACATGATAATCTGGGAATGCTTCATAAAAAGGTTTTAGAACTTTATATTTAAAATTTTCTATACCATGGATATCACCAAAACCTGGAGGACCATGCCAGACCATATCATCATGCCAGTACTTGTGTTGTGCTTCTAGATCTTGAGCATTAAGTGCATCATACATATCAGCTAATAATTTTTTACTTTCATCTAAAGTCATTTTTTATCTCCTAAAATTTGCATCAGAATTGCAAGCTCATTAAAACCAGTCCACTCTTTAATAATTTTATTATTTTTAATTTCCCACTGAGTGATTCCCCACAAGTACACTTCTCTATTAGTTGGTTGGCCATATGAGCCATTACCTTTATGCGTTCCTACAGCACCCCAACGAACCGATACTAAGTAACCATCTTTTGTATTTCCCATCCAGTATAAATCTTCAATACTGAGTGCAAGATCAGGAAATGAAGCTAAAATTGATATTATAAATTTTCTTAATTGCAAAACTCCTTTAAATTTACGACCAGTTGAACCTTCAAATTCTACATTACTAGAGTATGCTTTATTTATTGCAGAAAAGTTTCGTCTATTCCAAATTGTATCATAAACTGCATGAACAAACTCTCTTACATTTTTGATTTTATCTGGAATATCAAAACTAATTGGTTTTAATTTAGTAATATTTCTTGTTGGCTTAGAGTTTTTGAAATGAGGAGCGTAGGGCCCTGCAATTCCCTCATCAACAAGTTGCTTGGCAACCTGATTTAAATCTAATCCGAGTTGTTTAATTAAACCTGCTGTATCGTAGACAACATTTTCGTAATAAATTTCATTATTTTTGGCTACACAATTAGCAATACAAAATAATCTTACTTTTTTACCAGTTGGTTTGGAAAATTTGCTAAATCCCGTATTTGTTCCAGTAATAATTGTTCTATGCGAAGTATGAAAACTTGCATTTTCATCTCCTGCCCAAATAACTTCATCTGCAAATAATCGAATATCTGGAAAGGCGTTGTTTGTGTGTACAGTATCAGCTACTATTTTTTCAGATCCAGATTGTAAACCAAATTCATCCCAAACTCTGCAATCTTTACTGTAGGTGTCATAGATGTAGCCAATATTTTTTTCTTCCCATATTTGATAGGTAATCCTTACAATATAATCGATTATATTTTTATACTGATCCTCAAACCCCTTCATTGATTGATGTTTAAGTTTTTTTGGTTTTGGATTTAAGGATTTAGCTGTTCCTCCACCACCGTATGCTTTTAATGAAATATCATAACTCTTAGGCATATGATGATCTTGAAGGGCTTCTGGTCTTTTATCTGTAATTTTATTAAATTTCATAATTTGTATTTGTAATGAGATACATTTAAAAATATTTCAAAGCAATGAAATTTTATTCAAAAAAATGAATATTGTCTTTTTTAATTTATTAATATAATCAAAATGAAATGACTAATCTCCAAGCAGAAAAAAAATTAGTATTAGATTATTTCAATGAAATAGATAGTTGCAACATTGATTCATTATCTGATGTTATATCTAAGTACACATCAGAAGATTTTGCTATGAAATGCACACATCCATTCAACGAACTAAGTAGTATAGATCTTGTTGCTAATAATCTTTGGAAGCCAATTAAAGATTCATTTTCACCTATACAACGTCGATTAGATATATTTTATGCTGGGATAAATTCACTAGATAAAAATAAAGGTAAATGGATATCCAGTATGGGTCATTTCATGGGTGTTTTCAATAAGCCGTTTTTAAGCCTTAAACCAAATAATAAATCAATTTTATTAAGATTTGCAGAATTTTACAAAGTGGAAAATAACAAAATTACTGAAGGAGTTATTTTTTTAGATGTAATGAATTTAATGCAGCAACTAGGTCTTTCTATAATGCCTGAATCTACTGGTCTCATTTGTGTAACACCTGGACCAATGAATCATAAAGGTTTAAAATTTGATATTTCTAATGAAAGTGAAAGTAAAAAAACATTAGATTTAATTCATAGAATGCGCGATCGACTTGTTAAAGGATCCAAAATGCAATCTTATAAAGAAGAATTAGAATTAGATTGGCATAATGACATGATTTGGTGGGGACCAGGAGGTATAGGGGCTTCATATACTATTGATGGTTATCAAAAAGGTCACACAAAACCATTTCAAGATGGTTTAGAGTTTGTTCGTTTCAATGGACACATACTTAGTAGTTCTGAAGATGATCTTGGAGGTTGGTTTGGTTGGCCAAATTTAATTATGAAACCTAAAGGAGAATATTTAGGATTAACAAATGCAAGTGATATTGAATCAGAAATGAGAGTTGTAGATTTATATCGAAGAGATGGAGATAAACTAGCTGAAAACTGGATCTTTATTGATCATTTACATTTTTTAAAAAAACTAGGAGTGGATCTTTTAGAAAGAGCAAAATTTTTAAATCAGTAATTAGATAACTTTTGAGGCAAGTTTAGTACCCTCAACTAATGCATGAAGCTTTTCATAACAAATTTTTTCATCAATTTTTCCAAAACCAGCAAATGTACTAAAACCACAATCTGTCCCTGCCATTAATTGATCTTTTGGAATGACCGTAGAAAACTGAATTAATCTATCTGCAACAACTTCTGGATGTTCAACAAAATTAGAGGTTGAGTCGATTACGCCAGGTACTAAGACTTTATCTTTTGGTAACTTTATATCTTGAAAAACTTTCCATTCATGTGCGTGCCTAGGATTAGAAGATTCAATGAGAAAGTATTTTACCTTTGATTTCAAAATTATAGGTAATATTTTCTCTAGAGCAATATCGTGTGTGTGAGGTCCCTCATAATTGCCCCAACATATATGCATTCTAGTTTGCTCAACATCTACATTAGATAATGCTGAGTTTAGGCATTCAATTTGTAGTTCTGCACGTTTAATAAACTCATCTTCAGATAAATTTTTAAAATTCATATGTCTTGCTAAAGCAAGGTCTGGGCAATCTAATTGAACTTGGATATCTGATTTTGTTATTAGCTCATATTCTTTAGCCATAATATTAGATAATTTATCCAAATATTCATCTTCGGTACTATAAAATTTGTTTGGCATAAAAACATTTATGACGCCAGGTGATGCTGAGTTCATAAATGCATGTCGGTGATTAAGTTTATCAAGTGAATTTTTAAAATTATTTATATCCTGTAAAAGAGACATTTCATCTTTTACTTTTAATTCGTTTGTACAACATGGTCTGGTATAAGTTGGCGTGCCACCACTTTTTGCAATCTTTTCTTTGTATTCTGGAAAATCATCAAGATCAGCAGGTGCTCTTCTTTCGCTTTCACCTGAGAACCCATCAATTCTGTCTTTAATATATGTAGCGTAGCTAATTTTACTCATCTCCCCATCACTGACAAAATCAATTCCAACATCAAGTTGACTCTTAACAACACCTTCCACGTTATTTTTTAATACTTGATCAAAACTACTTTGACTAAATTTCTCTCCTTTATCTTTTGCAAATAAAAATTCTGAAAGTTCTTTTGATCTAGGAAGGCTTCCAACATGTGTTGTTAAAATATTAGACATTAAATTAACCTGTTTTTAATAAAATCTGTTTCCAGATCATAGTTTCATCATAGAGGACCCATTCATTTTTAATACCTCTTTCTCCAAATTCAACATGATTAATACCCATTATATAAATTTTCGAATTAGTGGCTTTCCCAAAAAGACCATCTCCTTCATGTTTACCTACCATAGACCATCGAACTGAAACTTTTTTAGGTTCATATTTTTCTTCTGTAAAAGCAATGTGCTCAACTGAGAACAATGCGTTAGGAAAAGCATCTCTTAATTGTTTCCAAAATTTTATTACCTCATCTCTACCATAGTGAGTATTTCCTCCTGGTTGATATTGCTGTATGGCTCTGTCATAACTATCATTTATTGTTTTCTCTAAATTGATGTTCATAATAGAGTTTAAGATATTTGCATATAATTCTCCAATGTTACGAGATGCTAAAATAGGAGATTTATAAATTGATTTAACAGGTGTATTTTCATCAAAGGGTTTACTAGCTTTTTCAGGACCACCCTCATCTTTAATAAGATTGCTTGCAAATTTCTTGGGGTCAATTCCAATTTGTCTCACAATTGCTCCTTGATCTCTCACAAGCCACTCATCATAAACTTGATTATTCATGCATGCACAATCAGCAATAGTTCGGTAATATAGTTTTTTGCCTGTTGCCTTCCCATACATCCCATCAACAGAATGAGTAGAGGTTGATAAAATGCGATGCGATGAAAAATATCCCTCATCATCATTTCCTATCCAAATTACATCTTCACCTAAAAGTGTTCTATCGGGAAATAGTTTTTTACTAGCATAGGTACTTTCAATTACTGGGTCTGCACCATAAATTACTCCAGATGGAGATCTTGTAGGTGTTGGGAGGCTTACATTTGGAGTATCAGCATAATAATCTCTTATTGCTTCAACATCGTTTTTTTCCCAAATTTGATATGTGATCTTTAAAATATAATCAGGAAAATCTTTGAATTGTGAATCAAATCCTTTCATATAATTAATATTTAATTAGTTTGTCGTATTATAAATAAATTACCATCATGATCACTTATCTGTCTTATTGAACGAAGTGAATTTTTTGGAACAGAAAATGTATCTTTTTCTTTGATTACAACTTTGTCTCCATCACAATCTATTTCCCATTCACCAGATAAACAATGATACACTTCTGATTTCTCCAGTTTGTATTCATGTATATGAGCACTCTTGCCATTAAGAAGTGAAAGGCTAAAACCTGTTGCATGTGGTATATTAGGGGTAAAAGATTTATCATGAATTTGAAACTGATCAATGTAGTTGATAATTTTATTAGATTGATAGTGATCATCATCGACAAAATATTTATCTTTATCATTAAATCGAATAACAAACTTTTCTATGTCTTCTGAAGAGTAATGATCGAAACTCTCTAATTCATTATCTTCTAGTGGCTGAATAATTTTAGTTTCATCTGTTATTTTCTGTTTCTCTATGTCGATTAAAGAATTATCATTCATTAATACCATGCCAGATTCTTTTGCATCTTTTAAAAGTTTAGGTGTCCAAGTAATAACACCTGGATCATTTTCACCTAACACAACAAACATCAAAGCTTCTTCATCACTTACATTTTGAAAACCTCTGAACATGTTTGTGGGAAAAGAAGCGATGTCACCTTTTTTTAGTATTACTTCTCCTTCTGTGCCATCAACACCCCAATAAAAACGCCAGGCACCTGAGTGAATTATAAAAACTTCTGCTGTTGTGTGACTATGTAATCCAGAGCCATTCATTGGCGCGGCACTGACAGCACCAATATTAAAGCCATGTTCTTCGGCTATTTTAACATTTTGTTTAGCATCTTCACTTACACCAGGTCCTATAACTGAGTAATTTTTCCTATCTTGATGTCCTTTTAGTTTTCCCTCAACAAATGGTATATTGCTAGGAATAAGTTCATCGAATTTGGCTAATCTAGATGTAATATTAATTGACATATTATAATGATCTTTTATTCATTTTTTTTGAATATTATTCAAAATAATGAATAAATCAATTATTATTTAACAATAGTGTTATTAAATTATTATGGCAAATAAAATACAAAACTTTGATACAGGTGAGAAAGATAACTCAAACATAATTCATTTAGATCTTGATCCAAAGATAAATATTGAAAACAAAATATATTTTAAAAATTTATTAAAAAAAATTGCCGAGTGCTCTTTAGATAATTTAGAAGAAAATCTTGAAAATTTATATCACGTAGATGCTGAGTTTAATGGATTTCATCCAATTAATGAAATTAAAGGAATTGAAGAAATTAAAAATAAATATTTAATACCTCTAAAGAAGGCGTTCCCCGATCTCGAAAGAAGAAATAATCTAGTTATTGGAGGAGCATTTAGAGATAAAGTTTTTGTTTCATTTATTAGTCATTTAACTGGAACTTTTAAAAATGAGTGGTTGGGCGTAAAACCGACTAACAAAACAATTTATCTTAGAACATGTGAAGCACATCAGATTACAAATAACAAAATAATAAAATCCTATACATTAATTGATACTGTAGATTTTATCCGTCAGGCTGGATATTGGCCTATAAATAAATCTCTTGGGGTAGAAGGCATGTGGCCTAGTCCAATCACAGGTGATGGAGAAAATAATCAAAATTTAGATAAGGAACTGTCTCTTCGATCTTTGAATCAAGATTTAACCATGCAAAGAAGTTTAAATATTAAACCTGAGACTGAGCCAGGTCTATCAAAAGATCAAATAAGGGAGAAATTAATTAATCATCCTCAACAAGATTATTGGCACCCAAAAATGATGTGGTATGGGCCAAGTGGTATAGGTACAGCTAGAGGTTTAGATGGTTTTGTTGATCATCATCAGCTCCCATTTAGACTTACATTCAAGGACAGAGATTATTGGAAAATCGGTCATTATATTGAAATTGGAGATGGAAATTATTCTATGACTGGTGGCTGGCATAGTATTCAGTGTGTTCATGGATCAAGTGATTGGCTAGGATATAAACCTACTCAAAAAAAAATAACAATGAGAGTAATGGATTTTTATTTACATCATGAAGGGTTAATTAGAGAAAATTGGGTACCAATCGATATAGCACACATATTAGATCAAATAGGCATTGATATATTTAAATTAATTCATAAAAAATAATTATGGCAATAGAATATTTAAAAAAAGGTTTAGACGAAAAACAAAGAATTGAAGATAATGATAAAGTAAAAAAAATTGTTGAGGAAACGTTAAGTAAAATTGAATCAGAAGGCGATAAACATATTAGAGAGTTATCTCAAAAATTTGATAATTATTCTCCAGATAGTTTTAGATTAAGTGAAGATCAAATTAATCAATTAATGAGTGAAGTCTCTGATGATGACAAAGAAGATATTAAATTTGCTCAAAAACAAGTGCGATCATTTGCGGAAGCACAACTTAAAACTTTAAGTGAATTAGAAGTAGAAACGCATCCAGGTGTGATTCTTGGTCATAAAAATATACCAGTACAAGCAGTAGGATGTTATGTACCTGCCGGAAAATTCCCAATGGTAGCTTCTGCTCATATGTCAGTTGTTACTGCCTCTGTTGCTGGGGTTCCAAGAATTGTTGCCACTACCCCACCTTTTAAAGGTAAGCCAAATCCAGCTGTCGTTACAGCAATGAAAATGGGTGGTGCTCACGAAATTTATGTTTTGGGAGGAATGCAAGGAGTTGGTGCTATGGCTATTGGTACAGAAACTATTAGACCTGTAGATATGCTTGTTGGACCTGGCAATGCATTTGTTGCTGAAGCGAAAAGACAATTGTATGGCAAAGTTGGTATCGATTTATTTGCCGGTCCAACTGAAACAATGGTAATTGCAGATGAAACTGTTGATGGTGAAATATGTGCAACAGACTTATTAGGACAAGCTGAACATGGATATAATTCTCCTGCTGTGATGATAACAAACTCAAGAAAACTTGCAGAAGAAACATTTAAAGAAATTGATAGAATTTTAGAAATTTTACCTACTAAAGAAACAGCAAGTACAAGCTGGAGAGATTATGGAGAAATGATTTTATGTGATACTTATGAGGAGATGTTATCTAAAGCAAATGAAATAGCTTCAGAACACGTTCAAGTTATGACAAAAAAAGATGATTGGTTTTTAGAAAATATGACATCTTATGGAGCTCTATTTTTGGGTGCTAGAACTAATGTTGCTAATGGTGATAAAGTCATAGGCACTAACCATACTCTTCCTACTAAAAAAGCTGGAAGATATACTGGTGGTTTGTGGGTTGGTAAGTTCATTAAAACCCATACTTATCAAAAGATTATGACCGATGAAGCAGCTACACTTATTGGAGAATATGGATCTAGACTTTCACACCTTGAAGGATTTATTGGTCACGCTGAACAATGTAATGTTAGAGCGAGAAGATATGGTGGTCTTAATATTGAGTATGGAAAACCAGCTTCAAAATTAAAAAATTAAATTTTATTATATTGTTTTAAATAAAGGATGACCTCATCTGCTAATTCTTCTGCAGATTTTATATTTGTTTCCAAAATAATTTCAGGTGATGACGGTATTTCATAATTAGAGTCAATCCCTGTAAAATTTTTTAATTTGCCAGATCTAGCTTTTTTATACAAACCTTTTGGATCTCTTTTTTCACACTCCTCAATTGAGGTATCAACATATATTTCTATAAATTCATCAATCTCTACTAATTCACGAGCCATTTTTCTTTCAGATTTAAAAGGTGAAATAAAAGAAACAATTGTTATTAGTCCAGCATCAACCATTAATCTGGATACTTCTGAAATTCTCCGTATATTTTCAACACGATCTACATCTGTAAATCCTAAATCTTTGTTTAATCCATGTCTAACATTGTCACCGTCTAATAAGTAAGTGTGCTTTCCTAGTTTGTGCAACTTTTGCTCGATTATATTAGCTATAGTAGATTTTCCTGACCCTGATAATCCTGTAAACCATAAAACACATGGCTTTTGTCCGTTTATAGAAGATCGTAAATTTTTATTTATTGACATTTGATGCCATGAAATATTTGATGCTCTTCTCAGCTCATGTTCAATAACACCTGCGCCTACAGTTTGATTATTGAATTGGTCAATTATGACAAAACTTCCTAATTTTTTGTTATTTTTATAGGGATTAAAAATTGTATTTTTATTTAATGCAACTTTGGCGTATCCAATTTCATTTAAGTTTAAAAATTTTGAAGCAATTTTTTCGAATGAATTAATATTTATTTTATGAACTAAATCTGTAATTTTTCCTATTGTTTGAAAGTTTATAAATTTAAAAATATAATTTCTTTCAGGTATCATTTGTTCTTTATTCATCCAAATAATATGGGATGCAAATTGATCAGATAAAAAATAATTATGATTTTTAACAGAGCATAATAAATCACCTCTAGAAATATCAACTTCTTTATCTAATGTTAGTGTCACCGCTTGCCCTTTAACGGCAAAGTCACTCTCTCCCTTTGGAGTTAATATTTTAATAATTTTAATTTTCTCTTTGCTTGAAAAGACGTGAAACTCATCATTAACTTTTATTTTTCCTGAAGTGATTGTACCGCTATATCCTCTAAATTCAGAGCTCAATCTATTAACAAATTGTATTGGTAATGAAAAAATTTCTTCTTCTAAAGGCTCCTTTAAGCTAATTTCTTCAAGCTCATTAATTAAAGATTTTCCATTGTACCAAGATATGTTTGTATTTTTTTGAAATACATTATCACCAACTAAAGCAGATATTGGAATAAACTTTTGTAAATTAAAATTAAATTCTCTTGCAAAGTTTTTAAAAGAGGCAATTATATTTTTAAATTTTATTTCATCATAATTGATTAAATCCATTTTATTTACTGCAACTATAATATTTTCAATTCCAAGAAGAGATAAAATAAATGTGTGTCTTTTTGTTTGGTCAAGAATACCTTTAGTTGCGTCAACTAATATAATACCAACATCTGAGTTCGATGCTCCTGTAACCATATTGCGTGTGTATTCCTCATGACCAGGAGTATCAGCAATAATAAATTTACATTTTTCAGTCTCAAAATAACGATAAGCAACATCTATAGTTATTCCCTGCTCTCTTTCAGCTTGTAACCCATCAATTAATAATGCTAAATCAATTTGCTTACCTTGTGTACCATACTTTTCACTTTCAATCTTAGTTTGACTTAACTGATCACTGTAAATATTTTTTGAATCAAATAATAGTCTGCCAATGAGTGTTGATTTACCATCATCTACGGAACCACAAGTTAAAATTTTTAATTGTTTTTTATTATTTTGATTTTGAAAAAAAGTTTCTATGTCCATTAAAAATAACCTTCTTGTTTTTTTTTCTCCATAGATCCAATTTGATCATTATCAATAAGCCTTCCTTGCCTTTCTGAATATTTTGACTCTAGTAATTCAATAATAATTTCTTCAACAGTAGTTGCATCAGATTCCACAGCAGCAGTTAATGGATAGCAACCTAATGTTCTAAATCTTACTTTTTTTTGTTCTATTTTTTCATTTTCTTTAATTTTTAAACGATCATCATCAACCATGATCATCATATCATTTCTTCTAATAATTGGTCTTATTTTGGAAAAATATAGAGGAACTAGTGGAATATTTTCCTGATAAATGTATTGCCAAATATCTATTTCAGTCCAATTAGATAATGGAAAAACTCTAACACTTTCACCTTGATCTATTTTAGTATTGAACAAATTCCAAAGCTCTGGTTTTTGATTTTTTGGATCCCAGCGATGTTTTTTATCTCTAAATGAAAAAATTCTTTCTTTTGCTCGTGATTTTTCTTCATCTCTTCTAGCACCCCCAAATGCAGCATCAAATTTATATTTATCTAATGCTTGAATTAATGACTGTGTTTTCATTACATCTGTATGAATTTTTGAGCCACTAGAAATGGGATTTATATTATTTCGCACTCCTTCTTTGTTAATATGAACTAATAAGTCTAGATTATACTTCTTAGCAGTCTCATCTCTAAAGTTTATCATTTCTTTAAATTTCCAAGTTGTGTCAATATGCATTAACTTGAAAGGAATTTTACTTGGATAAAATGCTTTATGAGCCAAATGAAGCATTACTGACGAGTCTTTACCAATTGAATAAAGCATTACAGGATTATCAAATTCCGACACAACCTCTCTTATTATATGTATACTTTCAGACTCTAATTTATCTATATGTGATAGTTTCATATTAATTTAGTTTAGAAACATTCCCGTAAGCTAAAAAATTTGGATTAATTATATTCTCCTTAGTATTGTATAAAATATCTGTATTATCAAATGATTTTAATTTTCCACCAGCTTCCTCTAAAATAATATGACCTGCTGCAATATCCCATTCAGAGGTTGGGCCTAATCTAGGATAAATATCAGCAATTCCTTCTGCTAAAAAACAAAGTTTTAATGAGCTCCCAATTGTAATTAGCTCATATTGTGAAAAATTTTTCTTAACCCAAATTTGAAAATCTTTATTTGAATGTGAACGGCTTCCAATAATTTTAATATTTGAAGTGGTATTATTATTAATATTAATTTTTTTAAATTCGCTAAGTGTATTTATATTATCTTGAGTAATCAATTTGTAGGAACCATTATTTTTTATTCCATAATACAATATAGATTTTTCTGGTGCATAGATAACTCCAAAAATTGGTAAATTATTTTCAATTAATGAAATATTCACAGTAAATTCACCATTTCTATTTATAAATTCTTTAGTTCCATCAAGTGGATCAATAAGCCAATATTTTTTCCACACTCTTCTTATCTCCCAGTTAACTAAACTCTCTTCAGTTAGAATAGGAATATTTTTTTCTATTTCTATCAATCTTTTTTTTATGAGATTATTAGAATTAATGTCTGCTTCTGTGATTGGTGAATTATCTGCTTTTAAATCTACATTAAAATTTTTTTTGTATATTTTTAATATTTCTTTACCTGCATCTATGGCAATATTTAAAATATCTAAAATAACTTCTTCGTTATTTAAATTCATATTTTGTTAGATAAAAATATAATAAATGTAGCCTAAATATAATATTAGACCCACACTTCCGTATAACCTACCAAGCTTTTTAAAAATTAACATAAAAATTAAAATAACAAAAGTAATAAACAGCATAAAATATAAATCCTGTCTTGCTAAAATTTCTGGCATTCCAAAATTTCCAAAAAACGAACTTATACCTAAAACACCAAGAACGTTATAAATATT
>CACBAT010000018.1 GCA_902537325.1 uncultured Alphaproteobacteria bacterium
TATTGGAAGGGGCCACATTATGACTGGAAGTGAGACATGGAAAGATTATACAATCTCATCAAAGATATCCATTCCACTTGCATCTGCTGCTGGTCTGATACTAAGATCTCAAGGCTTAAAAAGATATTATTCTCTTGAGCTCACTTCTGACAAAAAGTTAAAAATAAATAAAATGGAGTATGAATTAAAAACTCTAAAAGAAATAGATTTTGATTTAGAATTTTTTAAAGATTACAATTTAAAATTCAAAGTTAAAGGCAATCATTTACAAGGTTTTGTCGATGATAATTTAATGATTGAGGTTGAAGATAATGAAAATTCATTTGAACAAGGGATGATTGGTTTCATAACTGAAAATGGAGCTATTCAGAGTGAATCAATTTCAATAGAATAAATTTTAATTTAAAAAAGGATGCGTTATGAAACTAGATAAGACTTATGAAGAAAAAGTATACGCTGGAGTGCTCGGTAAATTAATTGGTGTGTATTTAGGCCGTCCTTTTGAGCAGTGGTCACATGAAAGGATTATGGAAGAGTTAGGTGAAATTAATTACTATGTTAATGAGCAATTAAATGTACCATTAGTTGTAACAGATGATGATATAACTGGAACATTTACATTTCTCCGTGCTCTAAGAGAAAATAATTATGACCCTAATATAAGTCCAAAACAAATTGGTCAGTCTTGGCTTAATAATTTAATTGAGAACAAAACAGTTTTATGGTGGGGAGGAAGAGGTCATTCAGCTGAAGATACTGCATATCAAAATTTAAAAGCTGGAATAGAAGCTCCTATGAGTGGATCAATAGAAACAAATGGTAAAGTAGTTGCGGAACAAATAGGTGCTCAAATATTTATTGATGGTTGGGCTTTAGTCACTCCTGGTGATCCAGAAAAAGCAGCAGATCTTGCAAGAAGAGCAGGAAGTGTCAGTCATGACGGGGAAGCAATCTATGGTGCTCAGATGGTTGCAGCTATGGAGTCACTAGCATTTGTTGAGACTGATATTAACAAAATTATTGATGAGTCAAAAAAATATATCCCAAATAGTTCTCTTATTTATAAACTGATTGGTGAACTTCAAAATATGAGAGCTGGTAATAATGATTGGATGCAGGCAAGAGAGTTTCAAGCTGAAACATATGGATATGACAAATATCTTGGCGGATGTCATATGATACCTAATCATGCAATAATTATACTGTCACTATTATTTGGTGATGATGATCTTCAAAAAACTCTTATGATAGTAAATACCGCTGGTCATGACACTGATTGTAATTCTGGTAACGTTGGTTGCATTATGGGCATTAAAAATGGTCTTGAAGGCTTAAGGAATGGTCCAGATTATTTAACACCTATACAAGACAGAATGTATTGTCCGACTGCTAATGGAGGTGAAACGCAAACTGATGCCTTAACAGAAGCTTATAAGGTTATTAATACTGCTAAAAAAATGAATAAAGAAGAAACTGTTGAGCCTAAAAATGGTTCAAGATTTCATTTTGAAATGCCTGGTTCTGTTCAAGGTTGGAGATCAAGTTTTAAAAATAACAAAAATATTTCAACTATTGTCCAAAATACTGAGTATGAGAGTGGTATAGGAAAAAGAGCATTAGAAATTAAATTTGACAGAGTCGCGCCTGGTGTTTGTTCTGAGGCTGTTGTTGATACTTTTTTTCCTCAGGAATTGTATGAGTTAACAGGGTCTGCAAGAGAAAGATTTTTTCAAAGTTATAACTTTATTTCCTGTCCACTTTTATATTCAGGACAAAATATAGAAAGTGAAATCATTTTTAAGTCGAATTCTCAAAAACCAATTACGGTTACATGTTTTATCAATGTTTTTGGAGAAGAGGATAATTATGAAAGAATAAATTCTGAAAGCGTTGTGCTTTTTCCTGATAAATCACAAAAACTTAAATGGAAAATTCCTTCAACAGAAGGCAATCCTATTACACAAGTTGGTTTTTCTACAGAATCAGATGAAGCAAATTCTGGAAGTTTAATTTTAAATTATTTAACTTTCACTGGTGAGCCAAATTGTAAATTTTCTAAACCTAAGCACATTGGAAAACATAAAAGGGGTGTTAAATTTTCAAATGCTAAAATGTGGAAAGCTAGTTGGGTCGATGCTCTAGATAAATGGGATAGTGGAGAGAGAACTTTTAGAGTCTGTAAAGATCGTGGTAGAGGAATGTTAATTACAGGAACTGATTTATGGAAAAACTATAAAGTTACTTCCGATATTGCAATTCAGCGAGTAAAAACAGGCGGTCTTGCTGCGAGAGTGCAAGGATTAAATAGATATTATGGTTTAGTGATTAGTGCATCAAATAAACTTCAATTAATAAAAGTAATTAATGAGCCAAAAGTGTTAAAAGAAATAGATTTTGATCTTGAATATTATAAAGATTACAAATTATCTCTTAAAGTCGAGGATAATAAATTGTCTGGTTATCTTGATAACAAAGTTGTTTTAGAGTTCACTGATAATTCTGATGTGCTTGAAAATGGAGCTATGGGATTAATTGTTGAAGATGGAACTATGGTGACTGATGAAGTCATTGTAGAATAAGTTATGAAATATAGAAAATTTGGCTCACTGGATTGGAATGTTTCCGAAGTTGGTTTAGGTTGTTGGCAAATAGGAGCTGATTGGGGGAATGTAACTGAAGACAGTGCTCAAGAAATTTTAAAATCATCGTATGAAAATGGTGTAAACTTCTTCGATACAGCTGATGTCTACGGAATGGGTAGAAGTGAAAAATTTGTAGGCGATTTCCTTAAATCAGTATCTGATAGAATTTATGTAGCAACAAAAGCAGGAAGACAAATAAATCCCCATGTTGCTGAGGGATACTATGATAAAGCTTTAATGGAGTCTTACGTAGATCAATCTTTATTAAACCTTAATGTGGAAACGATTGATCTTTTACAAATGCATTGTCCTCCAACAGAAGTGTATTCATCTGACAACACATTTGAAATGTTAGATTATTTAGTGAGTAAAGGTAAAATTCAAAATTATGGTTTTAGTGTTCAAACAGTTGACGAGGCTCTTGAATGCATCAAACGACCAAATACAAAATCTATTCAGGTTATATTCAATATTTTCAGACAAAAACCTGCTGAAAAATTATTTAAAATTGCAAAAGAAAAAAAAGTTGCAATTATTGTTAGAGTACCCCTTGCAAGTGGATTATTAACTGGAAAGTTTAATAAAGATTCATCATTTGCTACTGATGATCATCGTAATTACAATATTAATGGAGATGCGTTTGATGTAGGTGAAACATTTTCAGGCGTAAATTTTAATAAGGCATTAGAAGCTGTTGATGAATTAAAAAATATATTACCAGAAGGGATTACATTATCACAGTTATCACTTAAATGGATTCTAATGCATGATGCTGTTAGTATTGTCATTCCTGGTGCTAAAAATAAAGATCATGTAGGTCTGAATACTTCTTCTTCAGAATTAGATAATATTTCTTCTTTAATGAATGAAATAAATAGTGTTTACACAAAATATTTTTTTGATGATGTTCATCATCGTTGGTAAAAATATTTGTGTCAGAAGAAATTAAAATATTTAGAAGGGCAACGCTTGCTTCAGTAATCACTTCAACTTATCCCATGATAGTTGTTGGCTGTTATTTTGGTGTAACGCCTTGGATTTTTAATAGATTATCCATAGATGAATTTGATTTTAGTTTTGCGATACTGCTTTTTGGTGTCTTCTTTATTATCTCTAATCAGATAGCAGGTCGTATACTTGTACCAAAGTATGGAACAAAATTAATTATGTCTCTAGCTTTTCCATTAGTTACTTTTTCTACATTTTTAGCTATTATTTCTTCATCATATTTTTATTTTTTATTAACATTTATACCAGCTGGAATTGGATGGGGAGCCTCTGGACCAATTGGAGGAATACATAGTCAATTAATTGAAAAACATTTTAAAAAAATTATTACTCCTTACTATGCTATGGGTTTCAATTTAGGTATTTTAGTTGGCGGTTCATTAGCAGGTATAATTATGAGAAATAATTATGAGCCTTATTTATTTTTTGGAATTCTATCTTTTTTATCACTATTTGTTTCTATTTTTGTATATTTGTTCGGATTACCTCGAAATTTAGATTTTAGAGGTGAAGGAGAAAAATTTAAAATTCCAGAGACTAATGTTCTTTTATTTGGATTTTTATTATTTTTTGTGTTCGGTTCAGGTGGAATAATTATGGATTGGTCAACATTATGGTTATCAAAAGATTTAAATGCTCCTCTTTACTTAGCTAGTATGGGATTAATATTTTTCAGTATTGGAGGTATTTTTGCTAATCTATTTTCAAATTCTTTGATTAAATTATTTACAGAAAAAGTTGTTGGTTGCCATTTTGTAATGATTGGAGCATCAATATTGTTTTTATCCTTATTAACTAATAATTTTTATATTATTCTTGCAGTTCTAAGTCTTTATGGATTTGCCATAGCTAATTTAGTTCCAATTGTGATTAGACAAGCAGTCAAACAGTCCTCAGAGAGTATTCCTTTGACAGTTACCAATCTTATTACAATTGGATTATCCTCAACAATGATTATGCCAGCAGCAATTGGCTTTTTAGCTGAAACTTTTTCCCTTACTTTAAATATGTATTTATTGTGTATTATAGTATTTACTTCTGGAGTTGTTTTTTTACTAAAGTTTAAATAAATTTTAATGAATAAATTAAAAATATCTCAGGTTCAATTTCAAGCAAGTCACATCCCAGCTTTAAATGCAAAAATTATTGAAAAAAGTTTTAATAATACATTAAAATTTAAACCTCACTTAATTTGCACACCGGAATGCTCGAATATCATTACAAATGATAAAAGTTATTTAATTTTAAATGCACCCTACCAAAATACCTGCCCGGTTTTGAAGATGGCAAAAGATTTTGCTAAGAAAAATAAAGTAAATATAAATCTAGGCTCTTTGCTTTTAAAAATTAAGAACAAAACCAAATTGGTTAATAGATCTTTTTTTATAAACAATTATGGAGTCATAAAAAAAACATATGATAAGATACATATGTTTGATGTTGAAATTAATAACAAAGAAAAACATCACGAATCATCTTTGTTCAAAGCTGGCAATAAAATAATTTTTACAAAAATTAATAATATTAAATTAGGAATGACAATTTGTTATGATTTACGATTTCCTAATTTATATAGGCAACTTGCTAAAAAAGATTGTTCAATTATTTTAGTTCCTGCTGCTTTTACAAGACCAACCGGAAAAGATCATTGGGAGGTTTTGAATAGATCACGAGCTATAGAGAATAATGTATTTATTGTGGCAACAGGTATGTGTGGAAAACATCATATGAAAAGAAAGACCTATGGATATTCCCTTTTAGTAGATCCATGGGGGAATATTATAAATCGTACCAAAAATAAACCTGCAATTATTAACTCAACTATTAATATTTCTGATGTAAATAAAATAAGAAAAAAAATTCCTTCTTTAAAATATGAGTAATTTTAAATCATTAGTTTCTGGCGTTGGCAATTTGAGTAAAACAATAAAATATTATGATGATTGGTCAGAAAGTTATGATGCAACACTCAAGTTATGGAATTATCAAGCACCTAAAAAGAGCATTAAATTTTTAAAAGAAATAACTAATTTTAAACCAAAAAATATCTTAGACCTCGCATGTGGAACTGGCTTATTTGGTGCTGAATTAAAAAAAGTTTATCCAAAAAGTCATATTTATGGTTCAGATATTTCAAAAAAAAGCCTGAAAATTTCATCAGGAAAAAAAATTTATAAAAAATTGCAAATAAAAAACTTTGAACAATTACATCATTATAAAATAAAATTTGATCTTATTTCTTTGATTGGCTCAATGACTTATTGCAAAGACTTTGACAAATTTTTTTCTAATATTAATAAAAATATTAAAGAAAAAGGCTTTGTACTATTTACCCATAGAATAGATTTATGGGAGAAACAGGAATTTTTAAGTATTTTAAAAAAACATCAAAAGTCATTAAAAATCAATAAAATTTCTAGATCTTTAAATTATTTACCTTTGAACAATGATTTCAAAGATAAAATAAAAATAAAAATTGTTTTATTACAAAAATATTAAACAATTAGGCTTTTAAATTAAAAATTTGAGCCAAAACCGAGAATCGGGTATTTATTAATTAGGTTTATTTTCTATCCATAAACCAAAGATGAAAAGAAGGGATATTCGCCGTGTCCCTTCTTTTTTTATACACTAGATAAAATTGATTTGGCAACAAATTAAATTTATTTCTTTGAGTTAAAATTATCCATTTTTCGAAGTGTCTTTTCACTAACATGATGCTCTATTCCTTCAGCATCTTCAGAGGCTGTATTCTTGTCTAAACCTAGGTTTAGTAAAAAATTGTATACAATATTATGCCTTTTTTTTGATTCACTTGCTATTTTTTGACCTTTAAAAGTTAAAAAAATTGATCGATAAGGTTCTCTTTTAATAAAACCCTGTGTTTGTAATCTTTGTATTGTTTTATTAGCTGTCGCTTGTGCAATACCCAAGCTTTCAGCAATATCAACTATACGAGCTTCCCCTTTGGAATTTAAAAGTTCTGCAATTAGTTCTAAATAATCTTCAGTATTTTCTGTTTTATGAGCATTTCGGACTTTGCTGAATGACATCCTTATTTTTAACATAATAATCAATAAAAATTAACAGAAAATGTAGCCATAGCTATATTTATTAGCTATATATATATTTAATGAATGCACTAATTAACGCTATTAATGAAAAAACAAAGATCATTCTTGAGAATGATGGAAGGTTATTAAAGAAATCTTTCTTTGGTTTATTATTACTTTCTCTTGTTTTCCAAGGAGGAGAGTTTGGAGAAGTTATACGATCATCAATGATAGATGCTTATATCCAGGTATCTGTTTTTGTAGGATTTACTCTTTTTGTTTTTATTGGATTGGACAGTTTAACAAAGTTTGATGTAAAGAATTTTTTATCTAAGACACAAAAGTTCCATGTCGGTATAGCTGCTTTTTTAGGTGCAATACCTGGATGTGGTGGAGCTATAATAGTTGTGACGCAATATATTCAGGGCCGTATTTCTTTTGGGTCCTTAGTCGCTGTGTTAACAGCAACAATGGGCGATGCAGCTTTTTTAATACTTGCTATTGAGCCCACAACCGGACTTTTAATATTTGGTATTGGAATAATTGTTGGATCAATTTCAGGTTATATAATTGATTTTATTCATGGCATAAATTTTATGCAATCAGAGACAAAAATAAAAGTTGAATTTGAAAAAATAAATAAAACTTTTGTATCGAATTTTAATTTTTTTTGGCTTTTTTTATTTATCCCTGGTTTTATTTTAGGTATTCTAGTTGCATTCCAGATAGAATTTTCACCAGCTTACAACTCACTTTTAGTTTTTGTAGCTTCTGCAGGAGCAATACTTTCAATATTTATGTGGTCATTAAATCCATTAAGTGATTTTCAATGCTCAACTGACAAAAGTAGAGGATTATTATCAAGAGTAGTAGATACAACTAATTTTGTAACCACCTGGGTCATTAGTGGTTTTCTTGTCTTTGAAATTTTTATGTATTTTACAAGTTTAGATTTAAAAATTTTTTTTGATTTATGGCTACCGTTTGTTCCATTGGCAGCAATTCTATTTGGTTTTTTACCTGGTTGTGGACCGCAAGTTGTTGTAGCAACGTTTTATTTAAATGGCTATATCCCTCTTTCTGCAGAGCTTGGTAATGCTATTTCAAATGATGGTGATGCTTTATTCCCAGCAATTGCTCTTGCCCCAAAAGCTGCGATTTTAGCGACCCTTTATAGTGCAATTCCTGCATTAGTTGTTGCCTACGGATATTTTTACCTATTTGAGTAAAATCTTGAAGAAAAACTTACCATCTAAAGTTTGTATTGTTTGCAATAAGCCATTCTCTTGGAGAAAAAAATGGGAAAGAGATTGGAAAAATGTTTTATATTGTTCGAAGAAATGCTCTAAAAATGGATTAAAAAAAAATAATAACGATAATTAAATCTTATTTGTGACAGATAAATTAAATAAAGAAAAAGATACACATCAAGCTAAAGATGATTCTAAAAAGGAAATACGCTTAACGAGATTAAAAAGGTTAGAAAAAAAACTCAAATCAAATATTTTAAAAAGAAAAAAAGCTATTAGCAAAAATGGATAAATTAATAATAAAGGGAGGTTCTAAAATTTCTGGTTCAGTTAATGTCCATGGTTCAAAAAATTCTGCACTACCAATAATAGTATCTTCTCTTTTATCTGAAAAAATTTTAAAACTCTCAAATGTACCTAATGTGGTTGATGTTCTAAATTTAATAAAATTACTGAAAAATTATGGTGTAAAAATTGAACACAAAAAAAATAAATTAAAAATAAATCCCTCAAAAATTAAGAACCTAGTAGCAGATTATGATGTTGTGCGAAAAATGCGAGCCTCTATATTGATTCTAGGTCCATTACTTTCTCGATTTGGTGAGGCTAGAATATCTTTACCAGGAGGATGCGCCATTGGAACTAGGCCAATAGATATACATCTTGCTGGTTTATCAAAATTGGGAGCTAATTTTGAAATTCAAAATGGTTTTGTTGTAGGCAGTGTTAAATCACAATTAATTGGAAATAAAATTAAATTACCATTTCCAAGTGTAGGAGCAACTGAAAATATACTAATGGCCTCAGTATTGGCAAAAGGTGAAACTAAAATTTCTAATGCCGCAAGAGAACCAGAAATAGAAGATTTGTCAAAATGTCTTATAAAAATGGGTGCAAAAATAGAAGGTCATGGAACAAAAACTATTCTTGTACAAGGTGTAACAAATTTAAAAAAAGCAGAGCATGAGATAATTGCTGATAGAATTGTAGCTGGCACATATATAATTGCAGCTTTGATGTTAAATTCAGCTTTAGAAATAAATAACTTTAATACTATTTATTTAAAATCCTTAATTGATATTTTAAAAAAAATGGGTGCAAAATTAAAAGTAAGTAAAAATTCGATAAAAGTCTCTAAAGGATCAAAACTAAAATCTACTAGTCTTTCAACTAGTCCATATCCAGGTTTTCCCACCGATTTACAAGCTCAGTTAATGTCTCTTATGTGTATCTCTGATGGGAAGTCAAAAATTAAAGAAACAATTTTTGAAAATAGATTCATGCATGTTCCTGAACTGAATCGATTAGGTGCGAATATTACAGTTGAAAAAGATACTGCTACAATAATAGGTGATCAAACATTTAGAGGAGCTCAGGTAATGGCTAGTGATTTACGAGCTAGTATAAGTTTAGTGTTAGCTGCTATGAATGCAAATGGTCAAACGACACTAAATCGTGTCTATCATCTTGATAGAGGCTATGAAAATATTGAAAAAACATTAGGTAGTTTGGGAGCAAAAATAAAAAGACAGAAAAACTAACTTTTTCTAGTTTTTTCTTTGATCACGATATAAAAGCCTGCAATTTATGAGCAAAATAGTTATTGCAGTACCAAGAGGCAGAATAACAAAAGAATGTAAAAACTTGTTACTTAAAACAAGTTTTGCCCCTGATCCTCTACTATTTGACAAAGATACAAGAAAGTTAACGTTCAAATCTAAAAAAAGAAACATTGAGTATATTAAAGTAAGAGCCTTTGATGCATGTACATTTGTTGCATTTGGAGCTGCACAAATAGGAATAGCTGGTGAGGATGTAATTAATGAATTTGATTACTCAGAAATATATGCTCCACTTGATTTAAATATTGGTCATTGTCGAATTTCTATAGCTGCTCTGAAATCTTTATTAAAAAAAGAGGATCCAGAAACCTGGAGTAATATTAGAATTGCTACTAAATACCCAAATATTACTAAAAAATTTTTTTATAATAAGGGAATACAAGTAGAAATTATAAAACTAAGTGGATCAATGGAATTAGCCCCTTCTTTAAATATGTGTAGGAGAATTGTAGATTTAGTTTCTACAGGTAAAACATTAAAAGAAAATGGTTTGACTGAAATTGAAGAAATAATGAAAATTCAATCTAAATTAATTGTCAACAGATCAGCTTATAAGACAAATATGAATGAGGTTTCAAAAATTATTTCTGAAATAGGTACTTTTGTTAAATGAAAATAATAAAATTTAATAAAAATTTTTATAATCAATTTAAGACAAAGATTGAAAAAAGAAATTCATTATCAAGTAAATCAATTCAAGAAGATGTAAAAAAAATTATTTATGATGTTAAAAAAAATGGTGATAAATCTCTAATTAACTATGCAGCAAAATTTGATAAAGTTAAAATTAGCAAACAAGATCTTAGTTTAGATTTATCTAAAATAAAAATACAATCTAAAGTTGAGTCACAAATATTTAATAGTTTTAAAAAAGCTATAAAAAATATTTCATCATTTCACAAAAAACAATTACCTAAAAATATCATCTATACTAATTATGGTGCAACATTGAAATCTGTTTGGAAACCTATTGACTCAGTTGGCTTGTACGTACCTGGAGGAAGGGCTTTTTATCCCTCATCTTTAATTATGAATGCAGTACCTGCAATCATAGCTGGAGTAAAAAGAATAGTTTGTATCACACCACCAACTAAATCAATTAATCCATATTTTATAAAATTAATAAGGGAATTAGGTATTAAAGAAACATATTTTGTAGGAGGAGCTCAAGCTATTAGTGCACTAACGTTTGGCACTCAAACTATTAAGCCAGTCAATAAAATATTTGGACCTGGTAATGCTTATGTAGCAGAGGCAAAAAAACAATTGTATGGAAAAGTAGGTATAGATTTACTAGCAGGACCATCTGAAATAATAGTTGTCGCAAATAACAATAATAATCCAGATTGGGTAGCTTCAGATCTAATAGCTCAAGCAGAACATGATGAAAATGCACAATCAATTTTAATTACGGATAGTAAAGATTTTGCAACTAAAGTCTTAAGTTCAATTAAAAAAATTAAAAAAAATTTATCAAAAAAGAAAATAATTGAAAAAAGTTTAAATAATAATGGAATTATTGCTTTGGTCGATAATATAGAACTTGCTTCAGAAATCATAAATTTTGTTGCACCAGAACATTTACATATTCACATTTCTAATAATAAAAAATTATTATCGAATATAAATAATGCTGGCGGTATATTTTTAGGTGAATACTCTGTCGAAGCTTTTGGTGATTATATTGTAGGAACTAACCATGTATTGCCAACATCAGGAGCGGCAAAATTTTCATCAGGTCTAGGTGTTTTAGATTTTATGAAAAGAACCTCTGTTGTTGATATGAATAAAAAATCTTTTAATGCTCTTTCGGAAGATACTAAAAAAATGTCAGGACTTGAAGGTCTAGATGGACATAAATTTTCAGTTAAAATTAGACAAAAGAAATAATTTTTACTATAAGCTTATAAAAATATGCCAAAAGAAGGATCGATTGAATTTCAAGGAGTTGTATTAGAACTTCTTCCAAACGCAATGTTTAAGGTAAAATTAGAAAATGATCATGAAATTCTAGCTCACTCATCAGGAAAAATGAGAAAAAATAGAATAAGAGTATTAGCTGGTGATAAAGTGACAGTAGAAATGACACCTTATGATTTAACAAAAGGCAGAATTACTTTTAGATGGAAATAAAAAAATCTAAAAAAAATAATATTATTTCTTTAAAAAAAAAATCTAAATGCCCAACATGTAAAAAGGTTTCTAAGGAACCATTTATACCTTTTTGTTCAAAAAAATGCGCTAGTCTTGATTTGATGAAATGGCTAACTGATGAACATGGGCTGCAAATAAAATCTGATTAATTATCCTATTTTTAATTGAATTTAATTATAAATACTTTATCTGATGTCTTGTGCCCAGGTAGCTCAGTTGGTAGAGCAGAGGACTGAAAATCCTCGTGTCGGTGGTTCGATTCCGCCCTTGGGCACCACTTTTTTTTACTTTATTTGAAGGTAACTTTTTTGCTTTTGCAAAGATAAACTAGACAGCTTTTATTAAAGAAAAGTCTAAGTTTTGATAATTTTTGGTTACTTAATTTGGTCGTAAATGTCACCTCTAATCACCCTCGAAATGTTTTGTTTTATTTACGCTATTTAATCCTACAATTCTTCAAAATTAGACTCTTAAAAAATTTGTGTTAAAGTGTTCTAATATGACTAAAAAAATTTTAGTTTTTTCAAATGGTGAAAAAATTGGAGATGGAATAATTAAATTACAACTTCTTCACGAAATTAAAACAAGACTTCCAGACTATAAATTATATTGGCTTACTAATAAGGGTAAGACAGTTTATTCAAGCACTCTTAAATTCATTGCAAGTAATTATATTGATGAGATTCTTGATCAATCAGAACTTAATCCATTTTTTTGGAATAAAATATCAAAAAGATATAAATTAGAAAATGAATTTTTCGATTATATTTTAGATACACAAAAATCAGTAATAAGAACTATAGCATTAAAACGTATCAAGCATAAAAATTTTATTTCTGGATCAGCTAATGGTTTTTTTTCTTCTAAAAAAATTAAAATTAATAAGAAAAGAAAATATTATTTAAACTACATTTTAGATTTATTAGATTTAATAGTTATTAAAAAAAATAGAAGTGATTTTAAAATTCCAATAAGTGAAAATCTTGAAGGAGTAATAAGTAATATTTTATTAAAACATAAAAGCTATGTTGGAATTGCACCTGGTGCTGGAGAAAAAAATAAGATTTGGCCTTTAGAGAAATACATCGAGTTATGTAACTATCTTCAAGTAAATAATAAGACTATAGTTTTTTTTATTGGACCTGATGAACTATATTTAAAAGAAAAATTAAAAAATCTTTATCCTCACTCAATATTTATTGAGGATCATATTACTGGATTTCAAAATGTAGAAATTATTATGGCTACCACCAAATATTTACAATTAGCCATATCGAACGATAGTGGTGTTAGTCATATGTTATCAACTGGATATTGCCCATTAATTAAACTTTTTGGACCCAAAGATTCAAAAAAATTTACTCCTGAAAATCCAAATCTATTTTCAATATCCTCAAGTGATTTTAACTCAAAAAATATTAATAAAATACCTGTCTCTAGAGTTATTGAAGAAATAGAAAAAGTTCTGATTTAAAATTTCATATATTAGAAGGTAGACAAGTATATTTTTCATCATTACTTGTTTATTATTATATGTTCAAATTTGATAAACTAGTATTTGGAGATGCAGGGTGGGGCGATGAATTTCTTATAGCAACTCTCATGACTCTGCTAGTAAGTATTCTATCAATGGGTTTAGGTCTTTTTTTAGCAATTATTACAGTTTGGGCAAAGATAATTCAAAACAGAATAACAAGATTTATTGCAAATTTTTATACGACAGTAATTAGAGGTGTTCCTGAATTATTAGTTATTTATCTAATTTTCTTTGGTGGCAATGCTGTTGTTATGAGTATAGCTAGAGTATTTGGATATAATAAATATATAGAACTAAACGCACTTACAATTGCAACAATAGCCATTGCAGTAATATCAGCAACATATTCCAGTGAAGTTTTAAGAGCTTCTTATTTGGCTATATCTAAGGGTCAAATAGAAGCTGCAAGAGCACTGGGTATGAATAAATTTAGTATTTTTTTTAAAGTTATTTCGCCTCAAGTTATAAGAAATGCTTTACCAGGAATAGGGAATGTATGGCAAATAACTCTTAAAGATACTTCCCTCATTTCTGTAACTGGCCTTGTTGAAATTATGCGTCAATCCAGAATATCTTCTAATGTTGAGCATTCACCTTTAACTTTCTTAATAACAGCCGCAATATTGTATTTATGTTTAACAACAATTTCTGGCAGGGTTTTTAAAACGCTAGAAGTAAATTATTCAAAAGGATTTTCGACATGATTGAATTGTTAAATAGTATTCAAAATTCTCTTATTTATAAAAATTTCTTTTTGGTCCTATCTGGCTTAGATAATACAATTTTATTATTATTAATTTCACTACCACTTGGTTTTGTTTTAGCATTATTATTTGCTCTGGGAAGAGTTTCTAAAATTACATTATTATCAAGAACAATTGCTAGTTATATTTTTGTCATTAGAGGAACTCCTTTACTTGTTCAAATATATTTAATTTATTTTGGTTTAGGTTCTGTAAAATTTATTCGAGAAAGTTTTTTATGGTACGCATTAAAAGAACCTTTTTGGTGCGGGGTAATAGCACTTACAATTAATACTGTTGCATATGGCGCAGAAATTTTTAGAGGCGGCATTCAATCAATTGAGAAAAGTCAGGTTGAATCAGGTTTATCACTTGGGTTTGGTAAATTTTTACTTTTAAGAAAAATTATTTTACCTATTGCTATAAGAAAAGTTCTACCATCTTACGGTAATGAATTAATACTAATGGTTAAAGCAACCTCTTTAGTTAGTTTGACAACCTACATGGAAATGACTGGTATTGCTAGAAAGATAATGGCTAAAACATTTGCACCAGTAGAAGCATTTATCGCTGCTGGAATTCTTTATCTTTTTTTAAATTTTCTAATGGTTCAATTTGTTAAGTACTTAGAATGGAAATATAATCCGCACTTAAGATTAAATAATTAATTTCTAAATTTTTTATGACAAGTGCTGCAATTTGCAGACATTGCTTTAATAGCATCACTTATCATCTCTTTATCTTCTAATTCTATACTTAAAGATATCATTTCGATATCATCTACAAACTTTTGGTTATATTCATTAAATGTCTCACGATCACTCCAAATATTATCACTAGCTCCTTCTGCTTGACTATTTTCAGGATAAAAATCTTTAAATTCAGATGCTGAGTGAAGAAGAGTTTCATTGAGTTCTAACATTTCCTCATATTGATCTGAATTTATAAATCTGTAAAGTTTCGATGATGTGCTTTTAATTTTTTGCATTATTGCCATTCTTTCGTTAACAATCTTTTCTAACGATTTGTCTTCTAAAGTTACTTTATGAGCTAGAACATATAAAGGAATGAATGAAATTAAAGTACTTATCGTTATTTTAAAGAATATACCCATTTTTTGTTATTATATTATGCAAGTAATTATGTCCTAATTTTGCATATTCAAGAGGGTTTGCTTTTTTAGGATCCTGCTCAGCTTCAATAATTAACCATTCCTGATAATTTGCCTCATATAGTATTTTAATTAATGGATCGTAATCGATGCAACCATCTCCTGGAACAGTGAAAACACCATCTAAAAAAGACTCTCTAAAACTTAAGTCATCGTTAATAGATTTTAAAAAAACATCTTTTCTAATATCTTTACAATGAACATGGTTAATTCGAGAAATATAATTTTTTAATACTCTTTCGTAATTTGCTTCGGCAAACATTAAGTGTCCAGTATCGTAAAGCAAAAATGTATTTTGATTTGTCATATCCATAAATCGATCTACATCTTCCTCGGACTGTATAATAGTTCCCATATGCTCATGATACGACATTGGCATTCCTTCATCTATCAGCATATCAGATAATTCACTGATTTTTTTACAATAGCTTTCCCATTCATCTTTTTCAAGTATTGGTCTTTTACTAAGAGCTTTTGATTGATCGCCTTGAATTGATCCAGATATATCGGCAAAAACAAAAACATCCGCATTAATTAACTTTAATAAATTTAAATGATCTTGGAGTGCTATCCATTCTTCTTTTACACTTCTTTCTTTAAGCATTGCGCCATACCAACCACCTGGCATTTTTAAATTAAATTTTTCTAAAAGATATTTTGTTATTCCAGGATTTCTCGGAAATTTTCCACCTAATTCAATACCTGAAAATCCAGATGTGCATACATCCTCTAAACATTTTTCAATAGGAGTGTCACCTCCTAGTTCTGGCATATCATCATTGCTCCAGGCAATAGGCGCGATACCAAGTTTAATTTTCATGAAGTTTTACATATTTCATGATAGATGAAAAATAAAGATAAATATGCACATATTATTAGTTGATGGAAATGAAAAAGAAGCTTCTGATCGATATACAAAATTGGGTATGGATACTCAATTTCAAGTATATGAAAAAATTTTAAAAAAATATTCTAGTTCAACTATCAATATTACAACAATTCATCCTGCTGTTCATAATAATTATCTTCCTTTAGGCATAAGTCTTGATGACTTCGAAGCAGTTGCTTGGACAGGAAGTTTGCTAAATATATATAATGAGACAAAGTCTATAACAAATCAAATAGAGCTAGCTAAAGAATTATTTAAAAGAAAAAATAAAATATTTGGAAGTTGTTGGGGGCTTCAGGTTTTAGTTACTGCTGCAGGAGGTAAAGTAAGAAAAAATCCAAATGGACTTGAAGCAGTTTTGGCTAAAAATATTACATTAAATCAAGATGGTGTAGTTCACCCAATGTACAAGAATAAAAAAAAATCATTTAATGCACTCTGTTGGCATTATGATGAAGCAGAAAATCTTCCAAAAGAAACCAAAGTCCTAGCTTCAAATAAGATCAGTAAATTTCAATCTATAAGCTTTGAAGCAAATCAATCAACTGTTTGGGCAGTACAATACCACCCAGAATTTAATCCAAAATGGATGGCTGGACTTATGGAAATGAGAAGAGATCTTTTGTTGGAACAAAAAGTATATGAAAATTTATCAGAATTTGAAAGTGAAAAGACGATTTTGCAAAATTCTGATAATCTTGAAAAAAAAGAATTACAAATATATGATGATGTAGTTGATGAAGACATCCATTCTTTAGAAATTTCAAATTGGTTAAATCTTAATAAAAATTATTAACTACATTAATAATTGATTTCCACTTGCTAATACTAGATGAGGACATGGATTTACTAATATTTGCTTTTACTGTTTTATCTTTTTTCCAAAGTTTACTTATTTGGCTTGTATTTTCTAAATATCCAGATTGAATTGCTGCAAGATATGCTGCACCAAGTGAAGTAGTCTCAACATTACTTGGTCTAATAATTTTAATTTGAGAAATATTTGCTAAACTTTGTAGAAAGCTATTATTTTTGACCATACCTCCATCAACTCGTATCTCACTAATCTTTGTCTTAGAATCTTTTTCCATACACTCAATTAATTCATAAGTTTGAAAAGTTAGGCTGTCCAAAGTCGCTTTGATGATATCTTCTTTAGATGTATTTCTAGTGATTCCAAAAAATGTTCCTCTCGCATTAGGGTTCCAATATGGTGCGCCAAGTCCAGTTAAGGCTGGGACAAAAAATAAATTTTCATCTTTATTAGCTTTTTTATACAATTTATCAGTTTCACTAGAATTTTTTATAAATTTTAAATTATCGCGAAGCCATTGTATGGCAGAACCTGCCACAAATATACTTCCCTCATAGCAAAACATTTTTTTACCATTTATTTTAAAAGCAACTGTTGTAAGTAATCTATTTTTAGATAATTTAAATTTTTCTCCAATATTCATAAGTAGAAAACAGCCTGTACCATAGGTACTTTTTGATTGCCCTTTTTTAAAACAAGCTTGACCAATTGTTGCTGACTGTTGGTCTCCAGCCATGCCTCCAATTGGTATTGAATCACCAAATAATTTAGTAGAGCCAAAATCATATGCATTTTCAACTACAGTTGGTAAAATTTTTTTTGGAATATTAAATATTTTTAAAATTTCGTCTGACCATTTCTCTTTTTGAGAATCAAAAATCATGGTTCTTGAGGCATTTGATATATCTGTTAGGTGAGATTTTCCTTTGGTTAAATTCCATAATAACCAGGTATCTATAGTACCAAAAAGTAAATTATTATTCCTTACATTCGTATTTACTTCCTTAACATTATCAATAATCCATTTAATTTTAGTAGCTGAAAAATATGGATCAAGCTCTAGACCAGTTATTTTTTGAATTTTTTTATCAATCCCTTTTATTTTTAAATTTTCACAAAGATTAGCTGTTCTTCTATCTTGCCAGACTATTGCTCTGTAAACTGGTTTCCCAGTTTTCTTATTCCACAAAACTGTTGTTTCTCTTTGATTGGTAATTCCAATTGAAATTATATTTTTTGAATTTAACTTATTTTTTCTTAATATTTTTGAAATTAAATTTCTAACATCATCCCAAATTTCTGTTGCATTATGCTCTACCCATCCTTCATTGGGAAAATATTGTTTAAATTCTTTTTGGACAAAATCAAATATTTCAAATTTTTTATTATACAGTACAATTCTTGAACTTGTTGTTCCTTGATCTATTACCAAAAAATATTTTTTCATAAATTAGACGTCTAAATTTTTAATGAAGTTAGCATTATTTTGAATAAATTTAAAACGTAACTCTGCTTGTTTTCCCATTAAGGTTTCGAATAAACTTTCAGTATTCTTCATATTTTTCTTAGCTTTTTCAGAGTTTATCAATATTAGATTTCTTTTGTTTTGATCCATTGTAGTCTCTTTCAATTGATCAGCTGGCATTTCACCCAAACCTTTAAATCTTGTAATGTTATAATTGTCAAATTTAAATTCTTTTTCAATTAATTTATCTTTCTCTTTTTCATCATATGCATAAAAAGATTTATTTTTGTTATAAATTTTAAATAAAGGAGGCATTGCTAGATATAGTTTGTTTTCATCAATTAAACTTTTCATATATTTATAAAAAAAAGTAATAAGTAGAGTTGCAATATGTGAACCATCCACATCTGCATCAGTCATTAGTATTATTTTCTCATAACGAAGTTTTGAAATTTCAAAATTTTTTCCAATACCACAACCTAATGATTGAATAAGATTTTGTATTTCATTGTTATCAGCAATTTTAGATAACCCAACATTATAAACATTTAATATTTTTCCTCTCAAAGGAAGTATTGCTTGAAATTCTCTATTTCTTGCTTGCTTAGCAGAGCCTCCAGCACTGTCGCCTTCAACAATAAAAATCTCTGAATCTTTTATAGATTTACTTGAACAATCTACTAATTTACCAGGAAGACGATTTCTTTCTTTAATACTTTTTCTATCTAACTCTTTAATTTTTGATAAATCAGTTCTTTGAAGAGCTCTTTCAATTAAATTATCTAAAAGTATTTTTGAATTTTTCTTATTAGCATTTAACCATAATAAAAATTCTTGTTGTGTTTTTGTTTCAATTTCTTTTTGTAAATTTGGCATTATTATTCTCTTTTTAGTTTGACCTTCAAAACTTGGATCATTTATAAAGATTGAAATAATGACGTTAGAGTAATCAAAAATATCACTGTGATTGATATTACTGATTTTTGAGAATTGGTTTTTTTGGCCATAAAGTTTTATAGCTTTTAGAATTCCATTACGAATACCATTTTCATGAGAACCGCCATCTGGTGTTTCAATAGTGTTACAATATGACATTAAACTTGAATTTTCATTTATATTAAATGAAATTAAAGTTTCAAAATTTTCATTATCTTTAATTTTTGATTTTAATAAAAAATTTTTTTCAAATAATTTAGAGTTGTTTGTGTATTCTAATTGAAAATAATCTTCTATTCCTTTTTTATAAAAAAAACTTTTTTTGTTAGGGGTTTTATCTTTTATTAATTCTTTATCAATTTCAAAGTTGATAGTTGTGCCTCCAACTAATACTGATTTCATATTTATAAAATTATATAATTTTTTTGGAACAAATTGTGTTTCTTCAAATATGCTTTCATCTGGGATAAAAGAAATTTCTGTACCTTTTAATTTTTTGCTACATTTTTCAATTTTTATTTTTGTCTTAACCTTTCCTTTTGAGTAATCTTGTCTATACACTTTTCCATCTTTGAATACCTGCACTTGTAATAAAGAACTTAATGCATTTACAACAGAAATCCCAACCCCGTGTAATCCACCAGAAGTTTTGTAAGCATTACTGTTAAATTTACCACCTGCGTGAAGTGTAGTTAAAACTACTTCAAGTGCTCTTTTATTTTTATATTTTGGATGAAAATCAATAGGAATACCTCTTCCATTATCTTTTATTTTTATCGAACCATCTTTTTTATATTGAAAACTTATATCGGTAGCGTGACCAGCTAAAACTTCATCTATACTATTATCTAATACTTCGTTAACTAAATGATGAAGACCATCTTGATTTGTGCTTCCAATATACATACCCGGTCTTTTACGAACTGGCTCAAGACCCTCTAGTACTTCAATATCTTTGGCATTATAAGTAGATTTATTAGCCACAAATATTTCTTATCAAAAGTGTTGTTCTAAAAACATAAAAAAAACCGCCCTAAGGCGGTTTTCTTTATAGAGACAAGTATAATTCTACACGTCGTAGTATAGTTTAAACTCGTGTGGATGAGGTCTAATATTGATAGGGTCAACCTCACTCTCTTTTTTATAGCTTATATAAGTTTCAATTACATCTTTGGTGAATACATCACCCTCTAATAAAAATGCATGATCTTTTTCAAGAGCTTCAAGAGATTCAGCTAAAGATCCAGGCGTAGATTGAATTTTAGACAAAACTTCATCGCTAGCAGCATAGAGATTTATATCTGTTGGATCACCTGGATTAATTTTATTTTTAATCCCATCTAATCCTGCCATTAACATTGCTGAGAATGCTAAGTATGGATTTGCACTTGGATCTGGACATCTAAATTCCATTCTTTTTGCTTTAGGGCTTTGAGAATAAGCAGGAATTCTAACTGATGCAGTTCTATTTCTTTGAGAGTAAACAATGTTCACTGGAGCCTCAAAACCTGGGACCAATCTTTTATAAGAATTAGTAGTAGGAGCACAAAAAGCTAAAAGAGCAGGTGCATGTTTAAGTATACCGCCAATATAATTTAGAGCTAAATCACTTAGGTTAGCATAGTTACCCTCTTTATACATTAATGTGTCACCGTCTTTCCAAACACTTTGATGAACGTGCATACCTGAACCATTATCTTCGAATAAAGGTTTAGGCATAAATGTAGCTGTCATTCCATGTTGTCTAGCAACATTTTTAACAACATACTTATATTTCATCATATCATCAGCCATTTTTAGTAAAGGCGAAAATTCTAAATCAATTTCACATTGTCCACCTGTTGCAACTTCATGGTGATGTGCTTCAACTGTAAGACCAATATCTTGCATTGTCATTACCATTTCAGTTCTTACATCTTGAAGTGTATCAACTGGCGGTAAAGGAAAATAACCTTCTTTATGTCTAGGCTTATGACCTAAGTTTGGGTTTTCATCAGCACCACTATTCCAAGTACCTTCAACTGAATCAACTTCATGAAATGCAAAATTTGATCCTGAGTCAAACTGAACATTATTAAACACAAAAAATTCTGCTTCTGGACCAAAAAATGCTGTGTCACCGATACCAGATGATTTCAAATAGGCTTCAGCTTTTTTAGCAATATTTCTTGGGTCACGACTATAGTCAACCAAAGTTACAGGATCTTTAATATTACAATGTAATGCCAAAGTTTTTTCTGAAAAAAATGGATCAATATAGGCTGTTGTTGCATCTGGCAAAACAATCATGTCACTGTCTTGAATTTCTTGGAAACCTCTTACTGAAGATCCATCAAAACCAAGTCCGTCAGAAAATATATCTTCGTCTAAAAATTTAATTGGTATTGTAAAATGTTGAGTTGTTCCTGGTATATCAGTAAAGCGCATATCAACCATCTTAATGTCCATATCTTTAATTTCAGACATTAAATCTTTTGGAGTCGAGCTTTTTAATTTCATATCTATCTCCTTACTTCAACAAAAGGGTATGCTATCCAGCGTTACCCGGTTAAATCATGCTCTAGTTATGAAATCTGCTTTTGATGCGCGTTCCTTCAGCTTATGGCTTACTTCCGACCTATTTATAATAGGTTGAACGATTTATAACTTTTGCATGCGTTCCTTCGGCACAATGCCTACTTCCGACTCTAAAAGAGTTGAACGATTATTGGTTAATTACTAGGTTTTATATAAAAGTAAAGAAAAATTAGACAGCATCACTGTCTTTTTCACCAGTCCTTATTCTAATTACCTGCTCAATATTCGATACAAAAATCTTACCATCGCCGATTTTTCCTGAATAAGCACTAGTTTTTATTGATTCAATAACATCATCTACTTGATTGTCTTCAACGATTACTTCCAGTTTCATTTTGGCTAAAAATTCATCATCATACCCATCATTAGGATCAATTCCACCAGTTGACCCTCTTTGTCTACCGAAACCTTTTACATCTACTAATGTCATCCCGGATATTCCAAGTTCATGTAAAGCTTCTTTAACTTGAGAAAGTTTAAATGGCTTAATGATTGCTTCTATTTTTTTCATATTGTTGATAACCTATTAATTGCTTCTTTAATGTTTTCTAGAGAATTAGCAAAACTTATTCTAACAAATTCTCCAGCATTATCTCCAAAGCTAGAGCCTGGAACTAATGCAACACCTTTTTCTTCAAGTGCAATTTCTGAAAATTTATTTCCGCTCAATCCAGTTTTTGAAATATTTGGAAATGCATAAAAAGCACCACCTGGTTCAAAACAAGAAATTTTTTCTAATTTATTCAATTCGTTAAAAACGTACTCTTTTCTTTTTTGAAATTCACTAACAATTTTTGTTATTTCTTTCTGAGAACCTTTTATCGCTTCTAATCCCGCATATTGTGAAATTGAGGTAGCGCAGGAATTATAATTGACACATATTTTATTAGCATGTTCAATTAAATTTTCTGGCCATATACTCCAGCCTAACCTCCATCCAGTCATACAATATGTTTTGCTCCATCCTTCAAGAACTATCAATCTATCTTTTATACTTTCGTATTCTAATAATGATGGCATTTGCTCATTATTAAAAATAATATTACTATAAATTTCATCACTTAAAATGGAGACGTTTGGATATTGCTCTAACAAATTAACAAGATCAGTAATTTTTTTCTTATTCATATAAGATCCTGTTGGATTGTTTGGATTATTTATTATTATCAAACTTGTTTTATCAGAAATTAATTCTTTTAATTGTTGAGTATTAATTTCGAAATTATCTTTTTCTGAAAGCTTTATTGGTACAGCTTTTGCACCGCTGTATTTAATCATAGATCTATAAATTGGAAATCCTGGATCAGGAAAAATTATTTCTCTATCCTCACTACCTAACAATAATGCTGAAATAAAAATTACAGGCTTACCTCCTGGAGTTATTAAAACATTTTCTGGTTTAATATTTGATTTGTATTTGTTAAATACTAGTTCTGAAATTGATTCTCGTAATTCAGGTATCCCATTTGATGGTGTATAACCATGATGGCCATCTTTAATTGCTTTAATGGCAGCTTCCTGAATATTGATTGGCGTAGGAAAATCCGGTTGTCCTATTCCTAAATTAATAATATCTTTACCTTTAGCAGCAAGATTATTAGCTTTAGCAAGAATAGAGAATGCAGTTTCTGTTTCCAGATTAAATATTCTTTTTGAAACTTCCATATTTTTGATATAGCGATTTAATATAAAAATTAAACTTTTAATTAAGTTATATGGCGAGCGTAGCTCAGTTGGTTAGAGCGCAGGCTTGTGGTGCCTGATGCCGTGGGTTCGAATCCCATCGTTCGCCCCAATTTGTATTTAGTTAATTTTCTCTATTGTTTTTTAATTTATTGTACATAAAAGGCTTATAATAATAGGGCCGGTGGTGGAATTGGTAGACACGCTAGATTTAGGTTCTAGTGCCGCGAGGTGTGAAGGTTCAAGTCCTTTCCGGCCTACCATTAGATATGATGAATTATGAATACAAAAGAATTAAAATCTACAAAACTTTATAAAGAATACTCTTTGGAAATTCCATATGAAGAAATTGATTCTGAAGTAGATAATAAAATAAATCAAATACTACCAACAGTAAACATACCTGGGTTTAGAAAGGGTAAAGCACCTTTAAAAATTGTCAAAAAAAAATATGAGGACAATGTCTTAAATGAAGTTATTCAAAAAGTAATAGATATAAATACAAAAAAATTAATTGAAGAAAAAAAATTTTCACTTTTTAGAGCTCCAAAGGTTGAGCTTCATAACTATGAAAAAAATAAACCAATAACTATAAGTTTAAAATTTGATTTAAAACCTGAAATTAAACTCAAAGATTTTAAAGATCTTACAATAAATAAATATGAAATTGAATTAGATAAAAAAGCAGAGGAAAATCAGTTTAAGAGTTTTATTGCTTCACAAAAAAACTTTAAAAAAATTGAAAGTTCGAGACAAGTTAAAAATTCTGACAAGGTTATTGTAAATTTTGAATCTACTCATGAAGACCTACCGGAATATTTAAAATCTCAAAAAAACTTTCCTATTGATTTGGAGTTTGATGATGGAATACTTCCAAACTTAAACAAGGAATTGATTTCTAAAAAAGTAAAAGTAGGTGATAAATTAGACTTAGAATTAAATTTGTCCAAAATTCTTAAAGATGATAAATTTAAAAAAACGACTTTTCATTTTGAAATAATTTCAATTGAAGAAAAAATTAAATTTGAACTTACAAAAGAGTTTTTAGATAAAAATGGTTTTAAAACAGAAAAAGATCTTAAAAAGTTTCTAGTGAATAATGTTAAAAGTCAATATGAACAAGGAATAAAACAAATAGAAAAAAAAGAATTGATGGATCTTTTAGATAAAAATTATAAATTTGAATTACCTGATGGAATACTAGAAGATGATTTTAATCAAATATGGAATCGCTTAGAGCAGGCTAAAAAAGAAGGTAGTTTAGATGAGGATGATAAGCTATTAAAAGATGACGATCTTAAAAAAAGATATAAAAAAATTTCAGAGAGAAGGGTTAAGCTTGGTTTATTAATGCAACATATTGCTTCAGAAGAAAAAGTTGCTGTATCTGAAGAAGAAATTAACAAAGGGATATTAGAATATACTAGTCAATATCCTGGTCAAGAAAAGCAGATTATGGAATATTTTGAAAAAAATCCATCATCACTTGATACGATTCGAGCACCTCTTATTGAACAAAAAGTAATTGATTCGATTATTTCCAAATCGAAAGCAAATGTTATAAAATTAAAAGAAAATGAATATAAAAAACTTGAAGTTAAAACATTTGATATTAAGGATGGAAAAAAATGATAGATCCAATAGATAATATAACTAATAATCTAATTCCAATGGTCGTTGAACAATCTTCAAGAGGTGAAAGATCTTATGATATCTATTCAAGATTGTTAAAAGAAAGAATAATTTTCCTTACTGGACCTATTGATGATAATGTTGCAAGTCTAATATGTGCTCAAATATTGTTTCTAGAGTCCGAAAATCCAAAAAAGGAAATTTCTTTTTACATTAATTCACCAGGAGGTATTGTTTGGTCTGGATTGGCTATTTATGACACTATGCAATATGTTTCTTCAAAAATTATGACTATCTGTATTGGTCAAGCTGCTTCTGCTGGCTCCCTTCTCTTGACAGCTGGAGAAAATGGCATGAGATTCTCACTACCAAATTCTCGAATTATGGTTCATCAACCAAGTGGAGGTTATCAAGGTCAGGTAACTGATATTGAAATTCAAACTAATGAAATAAAGAGAGCAAAGTTAAAATTAAATGAAATTTATTCAAAACATACAGGAAAAAAAATATCAGAAATATCAAGTATCATGGAAAGAGATAAATATTTCTCTGCTGATGAAGCTATTAAATTTGGTCTTATAGACAAAGTTGTGCAGGCAAGAAAATAATGAATAAAAAAAATGACAAAGATTCATTGTTTTGTTCTTTTTGTGGTAAAAATCAAAAAGAAGTTAAAAAATTAATAGCTGGCCCAACTGTTTTTGTATGTGATGAATGCGTAGAATTATGCATGGATATAATTAAAGAAGATAATAAAAATAATAAATTCAAGATTAAAAAAGATATACCAAAACCATCTGAAATTAATAAATTTTTAAATGATTACGTAATAGGTCAAAAAGATTCTAAGAAAATTTTATCTGTTGCCGTTTACAATCATTATAAAAGACTATCTTCAAATTTAGAAAACGACAATATTGAAATATCAAAATCCAATATCCTTTTGGTTGGACCTACTGGCACTGGCAAAACATTATTAGCGCAAACTCTTGCAAAAATATTAGATGTTCCTTTTACAGTAGCAGACGCAACAAGTTTAACTGAAGCAGGATATGTTGGAGAGGATGTTGAGAATATAATCCTTAAACTATTGCAAGCTTCTGATTATAATGTTGAAAGAGCACAGAAAGGCATAGTTTATATTGATGAGATTGATAAGATTGGTAGAAAAAGTGACAACCCTTCCATAACAAGAGATGTTTCTGGGGAAGGTGTACAACAAGCACTTTTAAAAATTATGGAAGGTACAATTGCAAGTGTTCCACCTCAAGGTGGGAGAAAACACCCTCAGCAAGAGTTTTTACAAGTAGACACATCAAATATACTTTTTATATGTGGTGGAGCCTTCTCTGGCTTAGAGGAAATTATAAATTATAGATTAAAAGGAACAGCAATAGGGTTTAATTCAAAATTAGATTTAAAATCCAAAAAAAATATTGGTGAATCTCTAAGAAAATTAGAAAATAAAGATTTACTTAAATTTGGTATGATACCGGAGTTTGTTGGAAGACTTCCTGTAATTACAACATTGAGTGAGCTAGATGAAGACATGTTAATTAGAATAATGACACAACCTAAAAATGCTATTGTTAAACAGTTTGAGTCTTTGATGAAAATGGACGGTGTAAAATTAGAAATTAAAGAGGATGCACTTAAGGAAATTGCAAAGTTAGCTGTCTCTCAAAATACCGGAGCTAGAGGATTAAGATCAATTATTGAAGATTCTCTTATGGATCTTATGTATAAAGCCCCAGATCAAAAAAATTTATATAAAGTTATTATAAATAGAGAAGTGATTGCTAAAAAGTCTGAACCTCTATTGATTTATTCAAATAAAGAAAATAGTCAAAAATTAATGTCGAATAACTCTTGATTTTAATAAACATATAGACATTTATATATTATGGTTAAAAACAATTTCCCCGTACTCCCTCTAAGAGATATCGTAGTTTTTCCTAATATGGTCGCACCTCTTTTTGTCGGTAGAGCACAATCTGTTAACGCTTTAAATTATGTAATGACATCTGATAAAAAGATTTTTTTACTTTCACAAAAAAATTCCAAAATTGACAATCCTAACAAGGAAAATCTATACTCATTTGGTACTATAGCAAAAGTAATTCAATTACTTAAACTTCCTGATGGAACTCTTAAAGTATTAGTTGAAGGTTTGCAAAGGGCAAAGGTTACAAAAATAAACTTCAATAAAGAATTCATTACCGCTTCGATTAAAGAAATTAATCATAAATCAAAAAAGAATTCTAATGTTAAAGCTTTGCAAAAACTAATTATAGAACAATTTGTTGAGTTTCAAAAAATTAATAAGAAAGTCTCTCTTGATGTAATTAATAATGTTAAGTCAATTAATGATCCTGATAAAATTGTTGATATAATTGTTTCTAATATATCCATTACTTTAGCTCAAAAACAAGAGGTTTTAGAAATCTTAAACACAGAAGAAAGACTTAATAAAATTTATGGATATTTAGTATCTGAAATTGACTCTTTCCAGGTAGAAAAAAAAATAAAGGGTCGAGTAAAAAGACAAATGGAAAAAACTCAGAAAGAATATTACTTAAATGAACAGATGAAAGCTATTCAAAAAGAATTAGGTGAAAACGAAGATTTGGACGAAATAGCAGAATTGGAAAAAAAATTAAACCAGTTTAATTTAT
>CACBAT010000019.1 GCA_902537325.1 uncultured Alphaproteobacteria bacterium
ATTTGAAGATTTATATTGGAAAAGTATTAATTTTTTGAACGAAATACAAAAAAAATATTAAACTTTGGCTGGGGCGGTAGGATTCGAACCTACGAATGCCGACTCCAAAAACCGGTGCCTTACCGCTTGGCGACGCCCCAAATTACGATTACTCTCTAGTATTTAGCATAAAATAAGTCAAATTCTTCAAGTGCGACATTACCATAAAAAGGAACAAAAAGCAGAAAAAGTGGTCAGTATTGATTCAAGATTGATTCAAATCAAGGGATTTACATTTTTACAGCTAAACCTATTTAAATTTTATGCGAAGATTACTTACTTTCATTTCTTTACTATTAATTTTAATATCCATGACTAAGGCTAATGCGAATACAGAAAAATTGTACGAAAGACTTGTTAAGGATTGGTCGACAATTTTTCCTGATGGAAATAGAAATGCAGCAGGACCAAGATTTTTTAAATATATTTTAGATCAAAACTTAGAATATGAAGAGTTTATGCAATTTAACAAGTTATACTGTGCTGTTTCAGGTTCCCTGATTCCTCCAGATGCACAACCAGATGAAATTTTTCTTACTAATATAGAAAATGACGAAAAAATTTGTGGTCAATATTATAAATGTTGTTGGCCTTGCTTATGCGATGTAATGAAATATTCAGAAACAAAAAAAATCAACATTGATTTTAAAGATCAATCAAAAGACATATATACAATCGTTATTGATAATCCATGCAATAAAAATGATTTTCCCGAACTTGTTAATAGAGATTATTTTTGCGAAGGTAATGAATTAAATAAAGAATATACATACTCAGTAGATAATAAACTTGTTATTGGAGTATTGCATAATGCAAAAATATGTGATGCTTACGATATTGATTACATAAAAAATGACCAGATAACTGGCCCTATGTGTGAAGCTCGAAATAGTATGCCTCTTGAAGAACTTAATTTTGGAATGGGCGACATTTTTATTAGATTGGCAAATTGAAAATACTTGAAATGAGTAAGTTAATTTTTATTTTTATCTTATTAATGTCTAGTATGGCTAAAGCAGAATTCTTTTCTAATATTTCAAATATAATTGAAAATAATAATGATAGATTAAGTTATGGGATTTCAGTAACTGACTTTGATAAAGATGGAAATTACGAGTTTATTGTTGCAGGTTTTGGTTACTCTAATCTAGCTCTTAGTTATGAAAAAGGAAAACTAATTAATACAATACAAGATCCTTTATTCATTGATGAAGATAGGAGTACTATTGGTGTATCAGCATGTGATATAGATCAGGATGGTTTTGAAGAAATATATTTCTTAAATACTGATACGTATAGTGGAGAAAAAAAATACTCTGATAGATTGTTGGATAATAACAATAATAAAATTTTTGATTATTTTGAGTTAGAAAAAAATTTAGAAAATTTAAATTTGACTGCGGGTAGATCAGTTGTTTGTGTAGACAGAAATGGATCAGGGAAATACGGTATATATGTTGCTAATTATGGCGGACCCACTAGATTTTATGAAATTGAAGAAAATGAAGTTGAAGACTTGGCACCAAATCTTGGAATTGATCAAATAACTGGAGGAAGAGCTGTAATTTCAGGACATATAGTTTCTGATAACATGGACATATTCGCAGCCAATGAGAGAGGTCCAAATTTTTTATATAAAAATATTAATGGTAATTTTAATGATGTTGCTATTGAAAAAAATGTTCAAGATACTTTTCAAAATGGTCGTGGAACTGCTTTAACAGATTTTTTGTATAGAGGCGAACTTGATATTATAACAAGTAATTGGGAAGGTTATCATCGTATTTTTGTAAAACAAAAAGAATCTTTTCTTGATATGTCTTCATTAGATTTTAGATCACCAAGTAGAATACGAACAGTTATATCTGCTGATTTTGATAATGATGGTTATGATGAAATTTTTCTAAATAATATAGGTCAACCAAATAAACTCTTTCGCATTGTTGCTGAAGGAAACCTAGAAGAAATTAAATTAGATGCAGCACTTGAAGCACAAGGTCTAGGAACTGGTGCTGCTGTTGCTGATATTGATGGAGATGGAATTTTAGAATTACTTATTTCTCATGGTGAATCTGGTGCTCAGCCACTAAGTTTATTTAAAGCAAATGTATTAAATACCAATTATGTTAGAATCAAACCTCTCAACACTTTTGGTGCTCCAGCTAGAGGTGCAACAGTAACATTACATACAAATTTAAGAAATCATGCAAAGACTATTGATGCAGGCTCAGGATATTTATGTCAAATGGAACCAGTAGCACATTACGGTTTACGTGAAGGTGAAATCATTAAAAATATAACAATCAAATGGACGAATGGTACAATTGATAGTTATGAAATTAATGATATAAATAATACATTTGAATTTAAACAAGGAATATAATTTAATGTCTGTTGCTGAAACATTAAAAAAACCAGCTCCAAGTTTTCATTGGAAATGTAAACATACATGGAGAAGAAGTGCTAAAAATACTGCTTGGTGTTTGCTAGGATGTAGTATTGGTGATTTTGGAACCATACTCTATTTTCAATTAACTGGAATTCCTTGGCCTACTCTTTATATTATGATCCTAGCAATCATTAATGGTATTATTACTAGCATCATTTTAGAGACTGTCGTTTTATCAAGACAAATGAATATTAGCAAAGCTTTTAAAATAGCCATAGGAATGAGTTTAATTTCAATGGTGTCTATGGAAATAGCTATGAATGCAGTTGACTGGATCATTATGGGTGGCGCTAAACTTGTATGGTGGGTAATACCTATAATGCTTCTTGCAGGCTTTCTAACGCCGTGGCCATATAATTATTACAGATTAAAAAAATATAATATTGCCTGCCATTAATTAAATTAATTCACAAACGAATATTGAATTTGTTTTAAACCAACATATTTCATGATGATGATTAGAATATTACTTACATTATTATTTATAAGTTCCACATCATTTGCCGCTAGTACTAGTTCAGATGATAGTGAAACTAGCATTTCAGCTAGTGAACAAGTCACAAAATTATACGATAAAGCTTATGAATTAGTCTATTACAAGAAATTTGATAAATCTATTAAACTACTTGAAAAAATAGCTAAGCGTAAAGACCTAGGTGAAAAAAAAGCTGATGTATATAACCTACTTGGTTTTAGTTACAGAAAGCATAGTGAGCCAAATCTAGATAAGGCCTTTGAATCATATAGAATTGCTTTAGAAGCAAATCCAGAACATTTAGGAGCACATGAATATCTTGGAGAACTTTACATCACCCTTGGTAATATGAATAAAGCTAATGAAATGTTATTAAAATTAGAAACAATTGCTGGAACTAATTCTATGGAATATAGAAAATTAAAAACAGCAATTGATAATTCATAAATACAACAATTGCTCTTTATATAAGAGCAATTTTAACTGATGATAATTTATACCCTTATTTTTTTAGTAACAATCCTAATAGGGTCTATGATTTTTTTTATGGCTGTTGTCTCACCTTCAGTCTTTGCCACATTAAGTACTAACGCCAGCAGTAAATTTTTAAGAACAATTTTTCCTCGAATGTTTTTATTTGGGTTTATAATAACTTTTTTATCTTTAATTCTTAGTTATATTTCAGGTAATATTTTAAATTCTATTTTATTAGTAATAGTGGCTGTAAGTTTTATTATTAATAGAAATTATTTAACACCCAAAATTAATAATTTTAGAGATAAAGAATTAGAAGGTGATGAAAAAGCATCATCTAATTTTAAATATGTGCATTTGCTTTCTGTTTTATTATTTTTATTGAATTTTATTATTTTAGTTAGCATCGTAATTATCAATTACTTTAATTATAATTTATAAACCTTATCCTGTCCCACAGGATAAATACTCAAATTATTCTTACCTAAAACATCACTTATTTGTTTAGAATGGATATCCAATCCACCCGTTAAAATTCCAAAACTTGGTAAAATGAATATTTTTTCATTATGTACAAAACATGTTTTAAAAATAGTTTTACCTCTGTGTGAAATTTTTACCTTTGGATGATAATGACCACAAATTTGAAATAAAGATGTTTTGATAGGTATGTGTGTAAATAAAAATTTATCAATTTTGTAATTTGTTAGGTTTTTAAAACCTTCAATTTGTATATTTTCATCATGATTACCCTTAATCCATATGAAATCAGTATTTTTCATATATTGACTAAGATTTTTATGATCTTGATCTTTTAAACTCAAAGTTGAAAAAACATCGTGTAATAAATCACCGACTATAATTAAATTACTTGGTTTAATCTTATCTAAACTAACAAAAATTTTGTTTAATATTTCTTTTGTATCATACGGAGGTAAGAATTGCTTATTTTTTGCATAACTAATAGATTTTCCTATATGTAAATCTGATACTATAAGGGTATTTAGTCTTTTCCAATAAAGAGATTTATCTGGGTAAGCATGAAATTCTTCATTACCAAAATTAATTAATTGATAAAACATTAGCCTCTTTTAATATTTCATTTTCTAAATCCTCTAAAATATATTCATCAATTTCCTTTTTTGATAAATTTTCTCTATTAATTTCAAGAATAATTGGAACAGCCAATGGTGAGATACTTGTGAGTTTTTTTAATATAATTTTTTTATCAATTTTTTTTAAGATTTCTCTAAGTCTATCATAATCAATCATATTCTTTTTTGCGTCTTCATATGATGATTTTAGAAGAATGTGATCTGGTTCATTTTTTTTGAGAACTGTATAAATTAGATCAGAACTAAATAAAACTTGCTTTCCAGTTTTTTCCATCCCTGGCAACCTTCTTTCTATTAAACAAGATATAATTGCATTATCTCTAAACAATCTTTTGACTATTGAAGTTTCTTCAAGGTAATTGTCTAAATGTTTATCTAATAATCCTAAATTTAGAATTGTTTTAATTTCTTTTGCTTCTTTTAAAGACCATAAAACAATAGCATAATCATTAGCAACAAAACCTAGAGGTTTATAGTTAAATCCTTTAAAGCCTCTCAGCAATAAAAATCCTAGTGTTTGATTGGCATGCCATCCTGCAAAAGTATAGATAACAGTATAAAAATTTTTTTTTCGAGGGAATTGTTCCACTAGATATTCATCTTTTTTAGGAATTTTAGATATATATTTTTGTCTTTTTAACCATTGAGTAATTTGCTCTGGATATAAATCCCACATATTACTTTTTGCCAACAAAGCCCTAACTGAGTTAGCCAAATTTGTTGATAATGGCATTCTGCCTCCAGAGTATGATGGAATTTTTGAAATTAAAGATTTACTTCTTTTAACTTGTACCAAATTATTTTTCATTGATTGAAATTCTAGTACTTGACCAGCAAATATAAATGAATCACCTTGAGAAAGATTTTGAATAAAAACTTCTTCTATATTCCCTAGCGTTTTTGTTCCAAGTTTTATTTTTAACATCGGATTTTCAATTATTGTTCCAACATTCATGCGGTATTTTCGTGTTTCTCTTTTATTTACTAACTTATAAATATTTTTATTTTCTCTCAGTTGGAAGATTCTTTTAAATTGATCATAATTTTTTAAAACATATCCGCCATCTTGTATGAGATTAATCAATTGTTTAAAATCATTAAGTTTTAATTTTTTGTATGGATATGCTTTGATAATTTCTTTGTAGAGATCATTGATATTAAATTGCCCCGCACAAGCCGTTGCAAAAATATGTTGAGCTACAACATCAAAACTTCCTTCTTTTAAATCTATTTTATCTAAGTTATTTTTTTTTATTTCTTCAATAGCAGCTTTTGCTTCGATAAATTCAAAACGATTAGTGGGTACTAAAATTGCTTTTGAAGGTGTATTTAAATTATGATTTGATCTTCCTACACGCTGTAATAATCTATTAATTCCTTTAGGTGCTCCAACTTGAATAATTTTTTCGACATCTCCATAATCTAATCCAAGCTCTAAAGAAGAGGTAGCAACAACACAGTCAACTAATCCTTTGCTAAGGTTATTTTCTACTTTTAAACGTAGGTTTTTTTCTAATGAACCATGGTGAACAGCAATTTTTAATTTTTTCTTATTAATTAGCCATAAGTTTTTAAACATATATTCGGCTTGCGCCCTCGTATTAACAAAAATAATAGTTAATTTTGATTTCATTATTTCTTTATAAATTTCATTAATAGAATACGTAGCCATATGACCAGACCAAGGAATACGTTCTTTTGATTCTAGAATTTTAATCTTAGGTAAAACTGAATTTTCATAAGAAATTATTTTTGGTTTTTTGCGGCAAAGCCATTTTTTGGCGTCTTGTTTATTCTTGAGAGTTGCAGACAAACCTATTCGTTGTAAATTTGGAGAGAAAGTTTGTAGTCTTTCAATATTTAAACTTAGAAGATCAGCTCTCTTATTATCCAAAAAAGTGTGTATCTCATCAATAATTATATATTTTAGATTGTTAAAAAATTCTTTTGCATTCTCATACGAATTTAACAATGCAAGTGACTCTGGAGTTGTAATAAGGATATTAGGAGGTTTTTGTTTTTGTTTTTGTTTTTTATATGGTGTTGTGTCTCCTGTTCTTACTTGAAATGAAATATTTAAATCAAGCTCTTTAATAGGTTTCTCTAAATTTCTCACAATATCGTTGGCAAGAGATTTTAATGGAGAAATGTAGAGAGTATGAAGACCTTTAAATTTTTTTAATTTTATTAAATCATCTATTGGATTAATAAATCCTGTTAACGTTTTGCCAGCACCAGTAGGAGCAAATACAACAACATCAGACCCAGTTCGAACATAATGAAAGGTTTCAATTTGATGAGGAAACCAGGACCAATTTTTTTTCTTCATCCACTTGTTTAAGGGGTGTAATAATAAGGGATTCGATTTATTTATATTCATATGGATTTCATTAACCATCAGCTATTTATCAAAGATATAAATGTACATATAGATCCAATATTTCCGAAAAAAACAGCAATTATTACACATGGTCACGCAGATCACGCCCGATTTGGACATGATCATGTTATTGCTACTAGGCAAACAATAGACATAATGAAAATTCGCTACGGAGATAAATGTGCGAAGAAATTTACTCCTCTTAGATACGGACAAAAATACTCAATTAAAAACTATGATTTTACATTGTACCCTGCAGGACATATTTTAGGGAGTGCTCAAGTTTTAATTGAAAAAAATAATCATCGTTTAGTCATCACAGGTGATTATAAAGTAGGAAAAGATGAAACATGTAAAAATTTCAAACTGGTTAAATGTGATACTTTAATTACCGAAGCAACATTTGGATTACCCATATTTCAACATCCAGATCCCAAAGATGAAATTCAAAAACTCATACGATCTGTAAAGATAAATAAAAATAATTGTCATATTGTTGGTGCGTATGCTCTTGGCAAAGCACAAAGAGTAATGAATCTTTTACGCCAGCAGAAATATAATGAAACAATTTATATTCATGGCTCTCTAGAAAAGTTATGCCAATATTATTCAAAAGAAAAAATTAATATTGGAAAGTTTGAAAAAGTCTCTTCAAAAGATAAAAACTTTTATGAGGGTAAAATAATTATTGCCCCTCCTTCAGCTTTAAAGGATCGTTGGTCAAGACGATTTCCTAATCCTATTATTTGCATGGCAAGTGGATGGATGACTGTTAAGCAAAGAGCAAAACAACAAGGTATTGAATTACCGTTAGTTATTAGTGATCATAGCGATTGGAATGAATTATTAGATACAATTAAAAAATCAAAAGCGAAAAATATTCTTATTACACACGGTCAGGAAGATGCTTTAGTTTATTATTGTAAGAAACAAAATCTTGTTTCAAAGCCCCTTTCCATCCAAGGAAGAAGTGATGAGGAAATAGAATGAAAAAATTTTCTTCCTTACTTCACAATTTGATTTTAACACCAAGTCGAAATACCAAAATTAAATTACTTCAAGATTATTTTAATAAACTTGATATCAACCGTGCATATGCACTTGCAATTTTATCTGACCAACTTTCATTTCAATTTATTAAAGCATCTAAACTTAGAGAGCTTGTCTATGAACAAGTAGATCAACATTTATTTGATTACTCATATGACTATGTTGGTGATTTAGCAGAAACAATATCATTAATTTGGCCGACAAAAAAAGAGGGTAAATCACAAAATTTATCTACCTTAATAGAAAATATAAAAAAAATAAAAAAGTCTGAAATTAATACTGAGTTTAGTAAAATTTTGAGTGAACTATCTAATAACGAAAGGTGGACTTTAATTAAAATTTGCACAGGTGGATTGCGAATTGGAGTCTCGGAAAGATTAGTCAAAACGGCCTTAGCTGATCTGTATAACAAATCTGTAAATGAGATTGAAGAAATTTGGCATGGTCTAGAATTTCCATATGAAAATTTATTTCAATGGTTAAAAAATGAAATATCAAAACCAAAAATAGATTTTAAAAAATTATTTCATCCAATGATGCTTGCTAACCCCATTGATGAGGAAAAAGATTTTAAAAGATTAGACGCAAATGAATTTCAAGCAGAATATAAATGGGATGGCATTAGGGTTCAGCTTATGGTTTCATCAAAAAGTGTTTCACTATACTCAAGAACAGGTGATAATATATCATCTGCATTCCCCGAAATAATTGAAGCTACTGAAGGTGATGCGGTTATTGACGGAGAATTACTTGTAGGGAGAAATTTTAAACCCTCAGGTTTTAATGATCTACAACAAAGGTTAAATAGAAAAAAAGCATCAAAAGATCTTCAAAACAAGTTTCCTGTTTTCATACGAGCTTATGATATCCTTTTTTATAAAGGAAAAGATCTTCGAAAATTTTCTCTTCTTGAAAGAAGAAAATATTTAGAAAAATTTCAAAAAGAAAATAAAACCAATCAAATTGATTTATCTTCAATCATTAATTTTTCAACCTGGAAAGAACTAACAAAATATAAAAATAATTTTCATGATGATTTGAATGAAGGAGTCATGATTAAACTCAAAAATAGTGAATATTTACCAGGGAGAAAAAAGGGGTATTGGTACAAATGGAAAAAAAATCCAAAACTAGTCGATGCTATTTTAATGTATGCTCAACGAGGACATGGCAAAAGATCATCATATTATTCAGATTTTACTTTTGGTGTTTGGAAAGAGAGTGAATTAGTTCCAATAGGAAAAGCGTATTCCGGTTACACTGACAAAGAACTATTAGTGTTAGATAAATTTATTAGGAATAATACTATCAATAAATTTGGTCCTGTAAGAGAAGTAAAAAAAGAGATTATACTAGAAGTAGCATTCGATGATGTGTTTCCGAGTACTAGACATAAGTCGGGCGTAGCAATGAGATTCCCAAGAATACACCGCATTCGTTGGGACAAACCAGTTAATGAGGTATTAACAATTAGTGAATTTAAAAAAGAATTTAAGCTGAGTTAAAATGGTATTATCAAAATATTGCATTAAATATTAAATATAGTAAAAAATTAAATAAGATGATCAAAGAAGAAAATTTTGGATATAGAGATAAAAGAGGTCACTTCGTTCCTAAAGAAGCGGCTGATAAAAATCCTATATGGATACTTCCTTTTAATTTAAAGAAAATTTTAGATTGGTTTATCTTTTCGTATATTTTTTCTTGGAATCTTGTTTACTTAGCTGTTGCTTTTATCGCTTACTATTTTTTTACACCTGCGCTTTCTGAAATGAAAAATCTTTCCCCAGGTTGGATTTCTGAAATTTTAATTCGGAACTATGTAATAGGGACAATCTTTTTTAGTTTAATACATATACCTCTTTATGTAAAAAAATCTCAGGGAATTAAATTTAAATTTAATCCAAACTGGCCAGAAAAAATTCAAAAGATTTTTACGTTTAATAAACAAATATTTGATAATTTATTTTGGAGTTTGTTTTGGGGTGTTCCTATTTGGACAACTTACGAGGTTTTATCTTTTTGGTTTTATGCTTCTGGTTTGGTGCCTTTTATTCAATTCAGTGAAGCTCCGATTTATTTCTTTATTTTTCTTTTGCTGATTCCAGCATTTAGAGATGCTCACTTTTATTTAATTCACCGTTTCTTGCATTTCAAATTTATGTACAAAATTGCTCATTCTGTGCATCATCGAAATGTTAATCCTGGACCTTGGTCTAGCCTATCAATGCATCCTATTGAACATTTATTATATTTTTCTGGCGTTATCATTCATTGGGTTATTCTCTCACATCCACTACATGCCACTTATCATTTATTTCATGCAGGCTTAGGATCAGCGAATGGTCACATAGGTTTTAAGCAAATGATGATCAATGATAAGAGAGCAATAGATCTCAGTAATTATAATCATTATCTTCATCATAAATATTTTGAGGTAAATTACGGAAATCTTATGATTCCTTTTGATCAATGGTTTGGAACTTATCATGATGGATCAAAAGAAATGCATGAAAAAATGCTTAAAAGAGTTAGTGTAAAAAACTAACTTAAATCAATATTTTCAATAACTTAGTTATCTTTAATTTAGGGTATATTATACCTTGTCTATATCTCCACATTATGTTTATATACCTGATATATGCTAGCTAGTAGCGTATTTTACTCAATAGGAGGAAATATGAAAAAACTATATGTGGTTATAGTTGCAGTGTTAGCTCATCTGATGTTTATTTCATCAGCTTCAGCTCAACCTACAAACAGTAACCAATTATCCGATCCTCGTGTTAGACAAGCTTTGTGTATGGCTATTGACATGAAAACAATCGGTGAAACATTATTTGAAGATCAAATCATAATGGCGGATAGTTTATTACCAAACGGTCCAATGAAGTCTCCAAATCTACCTGATTACAGTTACAATCCTGAAAAGGCTCGTCAACTGTTAGCAGAAGCAAATTGGGACTCTAATAGAGAACTTGATATGGTTTTCTATTATGGAGATCAGCTAACAGCTGACTTTATGGCAGCAATTCAAGCATACTTTGCTGATGTTGGTGTAAAAATGTCTTACCGTCTATTACAGGGTGATGTTGGTGCACAACTAAATTCAGTTCCTGATGATGGTGTGAACGGACCAGCTGCTGTTGACTATGACTTAGGTTATGGTGCTCGTGCAGCAATTGCAATGCAAGAGTATTACAATACTTTTAAAACAGGTCTAAACCCACAAACTCCTGGTGATCCAAAAATGGATGCGCTAATTGAAAAGATCAATTCAAGTGCAGATCCAGAAGTTCTAAAACCTGCTTTCTTTGAAATACAAGAATATCAAATGGAGCAAGTTAACATTTGTCCATTGTACTATCAAAAATTATTCATCTATGAGAGTAATAAAGTTGATAGAAATGGTGGAGCATATGGTAACGCTCAGTACAATTATAACTGGGGAATTACTGATTGGAACGTAAGTGGTGGTACATTACAAACTAACACTGGTCCTGTTGAATTCTTTGAACAACCTTGGTACAACCTTGGTTTATGGATACACAACAAAGTTGTATTCGATAGACTTTTAGTTGCTGATGGTGCGTTACAACCAGTTGGATGTTCAGCTTGTGAAAGTTATGAGTTAGCTGCTGATGGTTTAAGTCTAACATTTAAACTAAAAGATGGTCTTACTTTCCATGATGGAAACGATGTAACTGTTGAGGATGTAGCATGGAGTATTCGTACTGCTATGAAAGCACCTCAAATGCACGCTCTAATTGGAAACACTGTTGGATCAATCAAAGGTGCTGATGCATTTAAAGACGGCTCAACTGATGATGTTTCTGGTATTAAATACAACATTGCAGACAGAGTTATTACGTTAGAATTAACAAAAATTGATCCTAACATCTTAACTACGTTCACTCAATTTGCTATTTTACCTAAGCACTTATTAGGTGATGTTGATCCTTTGAAATTCCAACAAAGTGATTTCTGGCAAATGCCAATAGGATCTGGAGCATTCAAAATTACTGAAGTTAAAATGAACGACTTTGCGAAGTTCGAACCTTTTGACGGCTATCATGGCGGTAAAGCTGGTTTTGATATCATTGCTTACCCAAGTTATGATGGTGATGGTAACTTAATTAAGAATGCTGCTGCAGGAAAAATGGACTACGGATTTACTAAAAACGTAGCCGATGTTGCTGCACTAGATGCTATGGACAACATGGGAACTAAAGCTGTTGATATCCCTTATACTCGTATGATGTGGATTATGCAGTATCCAAAACCATAGTTGATTTAATCATTAAAGCTGAGGCATACGCCTCAGCTTTCTTTTTTTAATAATAACGGAAAGTAAAAGTGACCACTTATATTATTCAACGTTTATTCATTTTCTTTCCGATGTTGCTTGTCATAAGTTTTCTTGTTTATTCAGGATTAGAATTATCACCTGGCGATGCTGTTTCACATATGATCAGTCCTGAACTCGCATCAACAATTACTGCGGAACAACTTGATGCAATGCGTGAAGCGTATGGACTAAATCAAAGTTTCCTTACACGATACTGGATTTGGTTAACCAGTATGGTTCAAGGAGACATGGGTTATTCCATGGCTGGCGGTGTTGCTATCTCTGAGATAATGGTAAAAACAGTTCCTGCAACTTTAGAGCTATCTATGGTAGCTTTATTTTTCTCAACAATTTTAGGTTGTTCTTTAGGAGTTATTAGTGCCCTTAAGAGAGGTTCTGGTACTGATAATTCTCTTACGGTTGCTGGAATGGCTGGAGTTTCTATACCTGAATTTTTTTTTGGACTTGTAGCTATTCTTTTATTTGCAATCGAATTAAAGTGGCTTCCCGTTGGAGGTAGATTACTACCTCATTATGAGACACTTTGGGATCGTATACCAAATATTGTTCTACCCTCATTAGTATTGGCATTAATGATGACTGCAGGAGCTATGCGTTATGCACGTTCATCAATGTTAGATGTTTTAGCACGAGAATTTATTACTACTGCTCGATCAAAAGGAATGCCTGAGTGGAGAGTAAATATATTACACGGATTTAGAGTAGCCCTAACACCAGTTGTTGTACTAATTGGTTTTCGTCTACCTTTACTTATAGGGGGATCAACTATTATCGAACAAGTTTACCAATGGCCAGGCATTGGGAGTATGTTTATTCGCTCTGTGCGTGCTTCTGATTATCCTTTAGTTATGACAATTTCACTAATGTATGTTTTTGTTGTTCTTACAGCAAGTTTAATAATAGATGTTTTAACAGCGTTAATTGACCCAAGAGTTAGGTTAGGAAAAGAATAATGGCAAAGTCTTCACTAGATAAGAAATTTGATCAAATAAGAAAACGTGAAGAGGAAAAAACTTTTTCTACAAAAAAAAGAAGTAGAATAGTTAATAAATTTTTAAATAACCGTTTAGCGGTTTTAGGTTTAATCATTTTTACAATAATTATTTTAGCTTCTATTTTTGCTCCTCTTCTCTCACCATATGATCCAATGCGAGTAGATTTACGTTCTATGAGACAACCACCATCATTTGATCATTGGTTTGGAACAGATAGTACAGGTCGAGATGTGTTTACAAGGGTCTTATTTGGAGGCAGAGTTTCAATATTTATCGGTTTAGGAAGTGCTATTCTATCAGCTGTTGTGGGAATAGCGGTTGGTTGTTATGCTGGATATAAAGGTGGTTGGATTGATGTTATTGCTCTTAGAATTTCTGAAATATTTATGTCTTTCCCTCAAATTATTTTAGTTTTATTACTCGTATCCATCACAGGTCAAAGTTTATTTAATTTAATGGCCATATTTATCCTTACAGGTTGGGGAGGTATGTACAGGCTTGCTCGAGCTAGAATGCTGTCTTTAAGAGAGGAAGAATATGTTCAAGCACTAAGAAGTTTTGGCTTATCTACATTTACGATATGCTACAAACATATGTTGCCGAATGCATTAAGTCCCATAATGGTCAATATTACTCTATCAACGGCAATGTTTATTTTAACAGAAGCAGGACTAAGTTTTCTAGGTTTAGGGGTACCGTTAAATATTCCTACATGGGGAAATATTTTAAATGTTGCACAAGATATTTTAATTTTACAAAACTATTGGTGGATGTGGGGACCAGTTGGAATTGTTATTTCAGTTTTTGTTCTTTGTGTTAATTTTATAGGAGATGGTCTTCGAGATTCAACAGATCCATCACAACAAGGTTAGTAATGGAAGATAAAAATAATATAGCGCTTTCAGTTAGAGATCTTAAAACTTTTTTTTATACGAATAATCGATGCAACAAAGCAGTTAATGGAGTTTCCTTTGATGTTGAAAAAGGTAAAACACTTTGTATCGTTGGTGAAAGTGGTTGTGGTAAAAGTGTTACCGCAGCTACAATTATGCAATTGCTTCCAACACTCTCTCGCATTGAAGAGGGTGAAATTAAATTTCAAAAAGATGATAAAATTATCAATATTGAAAAATTAGAAAAAAATGGAAAAGAAATGAGGGAGATTAGAGGATCAGATATCGCAATGATATTTCAAGATCCAATGACAGCACTTAATCCTGTGTACACAGTCGGATTTCAAATAAGTGAAAATCTTAAGTATCATACTAATCTCAATAAAAAAGAAATAAGGGAAAAGTGTATTTCTCTTCTCAATGACATGGGCATACCACTTCCAGAAAAAAGAGTTGATGAATATCCTCACAGTTATTCTGGTGGGATGAGGCAAAGAGCAATGATAGCAATGGCCATGGCTTGTAATCCAAAAATATTAATTGCGGATGAGCCGACAACAGCTCTAGATGTTACAATTCAAGCACAAATATTTGAGCTAATGGATAAATTAAAAAAAGAAAATGATACAGCTATTATTCTTATAACGCATGATATGGGAGTTGTTGCTGAGTTAGCTGATAATGTTGCAGTCATGTATATGGGAAACATTGTTGAAGCTGGAACAGCAGATGATGTTTTAAGACGACCAACACACCCATATACTAAAGCTCTTTTAGAATCAGTACCTGTACTTGGAAGAGGAAAAAATCAAGATATTAATCCTATTAAAGGATCAACACCTGATCCCTATAATAGACCTATTGGTTGTCAATTTGCTCCAAGGTGCAATTGGCAAACTGAAAGTTGTGATGTGATGCCAGAAATCACACAAATAAATGAAACTCACCAAGTAAGATGTCACAAGTACGAACAATTTTTTGAGAAATATAAATGAAAAAAGAGATTCTTAAATTACGCGGTGTAAAAGTACATTTTCCAGTAAAAGCAGGTGTTTTTAACCGTGTTGTAGGTCATGTTTTGGCTGTTGACGGTGTGGATTTAGATATTTTTAGAGGGGAAGTTTTAGGTCTAGCTGGAGAAAGTGGTTGTGGAAAGACAACTCTTGGTAAAGCCATCCTAAGATTGGTAGAACCTACAGATGGAGAAGTAAAATATATTTCACAAGATGATGATGAGATAGAATTAACATCTTTAGAAAAAAAAGATATGGATCCATTTCGAAAGAAGTTACAAATAGTCTTTCAGGATCCGCACTCTTCTCTTAATCCTTCATTTACAATTTTTGGCTCTCTTCAAGATCCATTGAAAAAATTTGGTATAAAATCAAAAGAGGAAAGAAGAAAAATTATTGGTGATCTCCTAGAAGCAGTAAATATGCGCAGAGAATACATGGATAGATATCCTCACGAATTTTCAGGAGGACAAAGACAAAGAATTGGTATTGTCAGAGCTTTATGTCTTGAGCCAGAGCTTATAGTTTGTGATGAAGCGGTTAGTGCTCTTGATGTGTCAATTCAGGCACAAGTACTAAAATTATTAATGCAACTTAAGAAAGAAAAAAATCTAACCTACCTTTTCATTACTCATGACTTGAGTGTTACAGAATATCTATGTGATCGAATTGCTGTTATGTATCTTGGAAGAATTGTTGAACTTTGTGCTTCTGAAGATCTATATAATAATACTCTTCACCCCTACTCTGAAGCTTTGATTTCAGCTATCCCAGTTGCAGATCTTGACAAACAAACGAAAAGAATTGTTTTGGAGGGAGATGTGCCAAGTCCAGTTAATCCACCTAAAGGCTGTCCTTTTCATCCTCGATGTCCTAAAGCAACTGACATTTGTAAAACTGAGGTACCAACATTAAAAAAATATTCAACAAATGGTAATGAACACTATGCATCTTGCCACTTAATTGATTTACCCGAAATTAGCTAAATGTCTAAATATGATCCAAAAGATCTAAATGGTGTTATGCCTGCCATGATCACATCGATTAATAGAGATGAAACTATAAACAAGTACGGCTTAAGAAAAATAATAAATTATTTAATAGCTGAAAATGTTAATGGCTTATACGTAACTGGTAGTACAGGTGAAACTTTTTTAATGTCACCAGACGAAAAAAAAGAAGTGCTTGATATTATTGTTGAAGAAGTAAATGGTAGAGTTCCTGTTATTGCGCATGTTGGATCTATTGGAACTAAAATTACAACTGATCTAGCAAAATATGCCACTCATGCTGGAGTCGACGCATTATCAGCATTGCCACCTTTTTATTACAATTTTTCTAACGAAGAGATTTATAATTATTATAGTGACATAGCTCAATCCTCACATTTGCCAATTATTATATATAACATTAGTCATGCAAATTTGATGGACATTGATATGTTAAAAAGATTGGCCGCTATAGATAATATTAAAGGAGTTAAATATACGGCAGCAACTCATTTTAATTTTGAGAAAATAAAAAAAGAAATTGGAGCATATTTTAAAATTTATTCTGGTATGGATGAAATGGCTATTTCTGGTCTGATATCAGGTGCTGATGGTATGATTGGATCGTTTTATAATTTAATGCCAGAAATGTTTGTAGGTATTTTTCAAAATATGAAAAATGGTAATGTTGTTGAGGCAAAAAAATTACAAGACAAAGTCAATATGATCATTTTGTATGCTTTAAAAAAATCAGGTTATCCATTTATTAAAATGGGATTAAGTTGGATGGGAATTGATTCAGGGTATGTAAGAAAACCTTTTTCAAGTATTGTCAATACAGAGATAGAAAAGGGAATAAAAGATGATTTAAAAAAATTAATGTCGGAAAATGATCTTTCAGAAATAAAATTTTTAAAAGTATTGTAATTAACCTTGTGAAAAAAAATATTTTAAAAAAATTAAAAAATAAAATCATTGTATCATGTCAGCCTAATGAGGGCGGGCCTCAAGACAAGACGTCTATTGTTGTTTCAATGGCAGAAGCTGCAATTATAGGAGGTTGTGGTGGTGTGCGAATTGAAGGAGAAAAAAATATACGGGCAGTTAAAAAAAATATTTCTTTACCAATAATTGGCATAATAAAAAATGACTTAGATAACTATAAAGTTAGAATTACGCCTCTCTTAAAGGATGTCGATAAAATAATTAATAGTGGTGCAGAGATAATAGCGTATGATGCCACAAATAGGAAAAGGCCTTTTCCAACAAAAGAAATTATTTTAAAAATTAAAAAAGCAAATCGTTTAGCTATGGCAGATTGCTCTAATCTAGATGATGCTAAAAATGCTATTTTAGAGGGTGCGGATATTATTGGAACAACACTTGCCGGCTATGTTGGTAAACAAGTGAAAGATATGGATAAACCAAATATAAAATTAGTTAAAGAATTTAAAAAACTTAATTGCTTTGTAATGGCTGAAGGGCGTTACAACACCCCAGAGCTTGCAAAGCAAGCTATACAAGCAGGAGCAGATGCAGTTACAATTGGAAGTGCTATTACGCGTATTGATAATATTACGAGTTGGTTTGTAAAAAAAATTAAAAATTAAAATGAATAAAAAAATATTTAATAAATCAGGTATCGCAATTGATTTTGGAGCAACTAAGATATCAGTATCTCAAATAATTAAAGGAAAGTTTAAAAAAACTATTACTGAGCCAACTTCAATACATAAAATAGCAAATAATTACATTCAACAAATTGAAAAAAATATTAAAAACTTAAATATATCTAAATCTAAAAAAATAGGCATTGCTATTACAGGAAGGGTTGACCAATACGGAAATTGGTATCCAGTAAATAAAGAAAATTTAGGATATTTCAAAATACCCCTTAAAAAACTTATAGAAAAAAAATTTAATACAACTTCTACAATAATAAATGATGCAACAGCTGCAGCTTTGGGAGAAGCAAATTATGGAAAAGGTTTTAAATACAAACGTGTGGGATACATTACAATTTCAAGTGGTATAGGAGTTGGTGTAATTTTAAACAATAAACCTCTTCTCTCAGAAAATGGATTAGCAGGACATTTAGGATTTACAACTTCAACGTTAGCAAAAACAAAATGTGGGAGTGGTAGAATTGGAACTTTTGAAAGTATCGCTTCTGGTAAAGCAATGAGTAAAATTGCTAAACAAAAAGGTCATAAAAATATTAGTGCTAAAGAAATTTTTAAGCTTAGTTTTCAAAATAAAAAATGGGCAAAAGAAATAATCGATCTATCTGCCAAATCTGTCTCTGAACTGTGTGCAAATTTGAAAGCTATATTTGATATAGACATAATTATTCTTGGTGGAAGTATTGGAATGGCTCAAGGTTATGTAGAGCTCGTAAAAAAAAATTTGAAAAAAGAACCTAAATTGTTTCACGTAAAAGTAGTAAAGTCATCTCTTGGAGTAAAAGCATCAAAAATGGGTGTTTTGCTATAAACACAAGAAACTGATTGTGCTTTTAATGAAAATTGCATAGGTTAATTAAAATGGGAAAAGGACAAAAATTATATACTAAAGCAAAGCAAATTGTTGCTGGTGGAAATATGCTTTTATCAAAAAGACCTGAAATGTTTTTACCTGAACATTGGCCTGCTTATTTTACTAAAACAAGAGGTTGTGAAGTATGGGATCTCGATGGAAATAAATACATAGATACCTTGATGATGCCAGGAACTAATTCACTTGGCTATAGTCATCCAGAAGTCGATGAAGCTGTCAAAGAAACAGTCGGGAATGGAAATATGTCTTCTCTAAATGCTCCGGAAGAAGTTGAGCTCACGGAAAGATTAGTTGAACTACATCCATGGGCTGATATGGCAAGATTTGCAAGATCAGGGGGTGAAGCTAATTCAGTCGCTATTCGTCTTTCAAGAGCTGCGTCCGGAAGAGACAATGTAGCATTTTGTGGATATCATGGCTGGCACGACTGGTACTTAGCTTCAAATTTATCTGACTCAAAAGGGTTAGATGGTCACCTACTGCCCGGTTTAGATCCTCATGGTGTACCACAAAATCTCAAAGGAAGTGTATATCCATTCGAATATAATAATTTTGATAAACTAGAAAACTTAGTCAAAACTAAAAATATAGGCGTTATCAAAATGGAAGTTTACCGAAACAAAGAACCAGAAAATAATTTTTTACAAAGAGTTAGAAAATTAGCAAACGATAATAATATTGTTTTAGTATTTGATGAATGTACATCAGGATTTAGAAAAAATTATGGTGGCTTGCATATGCTTTATGATGTTGAGCCTGACGTTGCAATGTTTGGAAAAGCTCTTGGAAATGGATATGCTGTAACTGCAGTCCTTGGTAAAAGAGAGGTAATGCAAGCAGCAGAAAAATCTTTTATAAGTAGCACCTTTTGGACTGAACGAATTGGATCTAGTGCTGGTCTTGCGACACTAAAAGTTATGGATAAAGAAAAATCATGGGAAAAAATTACAAAAATTGGTGAATACGTAAATAGTGAGTGGATGAACTTGTCTAAAGAATTTGATCTTCCAATTACTATTAGTGGATTAGCGGCACTGACAACATTTTCATTTAAAAGTGAAAATGCATTGGCCTATAAAACATTTATTACTCAAGAAATGCTTAAAAAAGGTTATCTTGCTGCAACTGCAGTCTATGTTTGTACTGCACACACAAAAGATATCATTGATGGTTACATTGAAAATATACGCCCTATTTTTCAAACGATAAAAGAGTGTGAGGATGGAAGAAATATTATGGATTTATTAGAGGGCCCTATTGCACATAATGGTTTTAAACGATTAAACTAATCTAAAGATATAATTTTATTTCCAATTTTTTTAAAAGGCAATCTTTTTAAATTACTTGTACAAAGACCTTGGCTATCAATATAAAAACTCAGAGATGCAATTGGATCATAAGCATCTTTATGAGACACAGCTGCTTTAATTATTATTAATTTTGCATCTCTAGGATTAATACCTTGTGAAGTTAGTTGACCTAAATCCATTGGTGGTGTTTTAATTGAAGTTAACAATAAGGTTAATTGATCATTTTTTAATACAGCTGAAGGGCCCATATTAATTTTTGTTCCCATCATTGAAGCTAGGTGAGATTGTTTATTTTCAAGTTCAAATCTTCCATCAGAAATTCTTTCTAAATTTGCTTTAATAAAAATAGGTTTGCCATGAAATGCATCAAATTTTGCACCTATATGTAGCTGAACTTCATTATTAATATGAACTTTATGACAAGCATCTGCAGCTTCAGGATCATTAATGATAGCAACGATCCCGGTATGATTAGTTTGTAATAATCGATCTAATAAATCAGTAGCATCTCCTGGTGTTCCTCCACCAATATTATCAGCTGGCTCAATTAGTAAAATAGGTTTTTTAATTTCTGTAATATTATCAATCACATTTAGAGCCTCATCCAGAGAATTTTCTTTTGGATAACCATCTTTAATTTTTGCTTCTAGTATATTGGCCAATTTATCTAGGTAATTTTTTGCATTACTAATTTTTCCTCTGGTACAACAATTTATACTAAAACCACAATCTGGAATATCGGCGTATGAATATCCTGCCATAACATTAATGCATATGATCTCTGGGTCTTTCTTTTCAATTTTTAAAGCTTCTTCTAAAATTGTTTTCATTGGATCATTTACTGTACCAACACCTGTTGGAGGTAAAATGTATTTTGTATCCAGATGTACTTGTTTTACATTAGGATCTAGAAAAAGGTCATTTAAAATTGATGCAGCTTTAACTGCTGTTTCTCTAGAATCACTGTGAGGGTTTTTTCTATATGCATAAACACATGTACTATACTTAATCATATTTTCTGAAACATTGGCGTGTAAATCTAAAACAGCAACAATAGGAATAGATATATTTTCTTTTGATAAAAAACTTTGAATATCTCTGAGAAAATCTCCCTCAAAATCATCATGGTTAGTGCTTACCATAGCTCCATGTAAAACTAAGAAAATAGCATCTATGTTGTGACAAGAAACTTTTAATTTTTCAAAGAAATTTTTTTTAAAATAGTTTTCTGATTCTTCATCAACAGTACCTGAAGGTCTGGCTGACATTTGAATTCCTGGAACTATATTCCAATTTTGACCAGAAGCATATTCTATAAAACCATCTGTTGGAGATCCATTACCAGTGTTTTCATTAATTATTTCTTCATCATGAAAAATAATAAAATCTTTTAAAGTAGTTGGTTCACCTAAAAATGTATGGGTTTCATGATATATACCTGAGAGAAAAATATTTTTAGACATTTAGTATTTCTTCTAATTCATTATTTGCATGTATTTTTATTTTTTTTACATCTTCTGTAGTTGCTCCGTCATAAGGCCACAGAACTTTTTCAGATACTGGTCCCCATCCACCAACAGAAGCGAGTAATTTATCTAAACCAGTGTTTGATAATTTATTAGCAAAAGGTAAAATATGTTGTTTCATAAAGTTTAGGACTTTTGCTTCTAGTTGTTTTGCTTTTTCATAATCTTTCTCAATTAAATCCCAAATTTTAACAGCGCCATTTGGGCTTAAACATGCAACATTGGAATAAGATCCA
>CACBAT010000020.1 GCA_902537325.1 uncultured Alphaproteobacteria bacterium
GATATTTCTAGAAGTTTGAAAAATCAGAGAAATTTAATTTCTAAATCAAAACTCAAAGATTTTTTAAATCAAATTTCGGTAGGATAATCTTTTAATAATATATTTATTTTGCAACTCTTTCGATAATACTTTTATTGATTTTTTTTCGATCGGATGTCTGAGAAAAGGATCAATATCAAGTATTGGATATAACACAAAGTCTCTTTCAGCTGCTCTTGGGTGAGGAATTATTAAATTTTTTTTATTAAATATTTGTTTGCCAAAAAAAATAATATCTAAATCAATAATTCTTGGACCATTGATAATTTTTTTATTTTTTTTTAATTTTTTTTCAATTTCATAAATATTATTTATTAATTCTAATGGCTGCTGATTGGTTAATAGTTTAATTGCGGTGTTAAAAAAATTACTTTGCGATTTGTATCCATAAGGAGAAGAAATATAAATATTAGCAATTTTTTTTATATTACCAACATTTTCTAACTCTCTAACGGCAGAGCGTAAATTAAATATAGTATTACCTAGATTTGAGCCAAGTGCGATTATTGTTTCAGTTTGATACACTTAGTGATTCAGCTCCATATTTTTTTGCTACAGCTGTTTTATTAATTGTAATTTTAATTTTTTTTATTTTAAATTTTTTTTCAAGAGCATTGGATGTTTTTATTATTAAATTCTCAAGAGTATGTGATTGAGATTCCTTTATGAAAGTTTTTAAATATTTAGTAATAGATGAATAATCCTTCACATTATTTATATTATTTAAATCTAGTGAGTTTTTAACAGGATAACTAAATTCTAATGTTACCCTTAATAACTGTTTTTTCTTTCGCTCTTGAGCAGTGATACCTATGTTTGCACTGATGGATAAGTTTTTAATTTCTACTTTGAACATAGTTTTTCAAAAATTTTTAATGATTGAGATGTTTCTTTTATGTCGTGAACTCTAAATATATCAACTCCCTTTTGATAACAATATAATGCAGAAGCGATTGAGCCTCCCAATCTTTGATTTGTTTCACTCTTATCTATGAAGTTGATCCAGCTTTTTCTAGATGATCCTAATAATAATCCATATCCCTTAAACTTAAACTGATTAATTTTTTGCATAATTTCTATATTTTGTTTTAAATTTTTACCAAAACCAATACCTGGGTCAAACCAAACTTTGGATGAAGGAATTTTTATTTTTTCTAATTGTTTAATTTTCTGAAGAAATATTTTTTTAATATCTTGTACAACATTATTATATGAGTGTATTTTCTTTTGCATAGTTTTAGGTGGTGCAGGTGTGTGCATTAAAATTAAACCGGATTTAAATTTTTTAGTTAAAAAGAATAAATCTTCTGAGCCGCCGAAGACATCATTTATAATATGTGCTCCCATATTCAATGCATATTCTTGAGTTTCAATTTTATTAGTATCAACCGATATGACAAATTTATTTTTTGGCAATTTTTTTAATATTGGGTCTAATCTTTTAACTTCTTCTTTGTGTGTCAATGGATCTGAGCCAGGTCTTGTACTTTCTGCCCCTATGTCAATAATACTTGCTCCATTTTTGACCATTTCTTTAATATTTTTTAGTGCATCTAAACTTTTAAAACTCTTTCCACCATCACTAAAAGAGTCAGGGGTAACATTGCATATTCCCATTACCGTTGGGCTAGTTAGTTTAAAATTATATTTCCCTAATTTCATTTCAATAATATTTTTGAATATTTTTTTGATAAAAAATTATATATTTTCATTGAAGACCTATACCAATTAAATTGTTTAATAAAAGAAATACTAACCACGCCTTTACCAGAGCCAACTAAAAGTATTTCACTAAATTGATGTAAGCTAGAAATATTAATATCTGTTCTATAAATTTTATAAGGTAGATTTTTAATTAAGTATTCTAGAGTAATTCCATAATAATAGTAATTTTTTGGAATAAATAATTTATTACCATTTACAAAAATTAAATTAGTCGTCGCGCCTTCTAAAATTTTATTGTTAAAATAAAAAAGAATCTCTTCTTTTTGTAAATTAATTTTTTTTTGTAAAGAAATTATTTTTTTGTACTGTAAGTTTTTGAAGTTAGGTAATGCACGCTGGAATCTAAAAAATTTTGCAGTAAAATACTTATGATCTTTATTTCGTTTACGTACAGATAATGAGATTATTTTTTTTGTGACTGCAATTCTTAATAGGTGGTCATAATTTTTAATTTTAGAATATTTATTTAAAAAATTAGTTAAAAAATTTTTTGAAATTTTAACATCAATGCCAAAGTATCTTAAATCTTTATTTAGTTTTTTTAAATGCTGATCAGCTAAGATAAAATTTGGCTCTTTGCCAAATAGTCTAATGGTTGTAAAGATGCCCTTGTATCCCCAAAGAGAATTGAACTTAAGAAATTTAAAATTCTTAGTGTGAAAGGATTTTTTTAATAAGATATTTTCCATGTGGAGTTAAAAATGAATCTGGGTGAAACTGTAATCCATAGACTTTATTAATATCATCTTCAACCGCCATTGCTACATTTGTTTTTACACAACGCATTGTAATTATCATTGATTGAGAAACAAATGGTTCAGCCATTTTTAAGGAATGATATCGACCTCCAAGGAAATTAAAATTTTTTTTAAAAATTGATTTATCGTTAGTAACTTTAATATGACTCTGATAACCATGAAGAATATTTTTTTGTTGAACTATTTTAGCTCCTTCACAAAAAACTATTTGTTGGAAACCTAAACATATTCCTAATATTTTTTTCTTTCCTTTATATTTATTGTAAATCTTAGTTGTTAATGGATAATCTTTTGGTTCACCAGGGCCTGGTGAAAGAACAATGGTCGAAGATTTTTCTAGTTTTATTTGATCTATTTCATAATAATTTGAAACAAATGTTGGCTCAATACTATCTAGTAGATGAGCTAAATTGTATGTGAATGAGTCTTCGTGATCAATGAGATAAATCATTAGTTAAATAGGTCTAAAAGTGATTTAGCTTTAATATAATTTTCATTATATTCTTTTTTTGCAGTACTGCCTAAAATCACACCACTAGCAACTGATAATTCAATATCATTTTTAAAATTAAGTAGTGTTCTAATCATTATGTTAAATCGCATATCACCATTTGAATGTATAATTCCAAAACTGCCTGTATAAATATTTCTGTCAAATTTTTCTTTTCTATTTAGAAGTTGAATAGTACTAATTTTTGGACAACCAATGACTGAACCACCTGGCATTAAAGAAGATATTATATCATAGTTACTCATTTTATTTTTTATAACTCCCTTGATTGTCGTAACATAATGAAAAAGATCTCGATATTCCTCAACCTTTTTTAGTTTATCTATTTTTACAGATCCTGTTTTACAAATTTTAGACAGATCATTTCTTTCCATATCAACAATCATATTATGTTCTTTGGTTTCTTTTTCATTTCTTCTAAAAAATGTGAGAGCTTTATTTTTATTTAACTGCTTTGTTTTTCTTAATGTTCCAGCAATAGGTTTAGTTCTAATTGTTTTATCTTTTTTCAATATGAGTGTCTCTGGTGAACAACTTACGATATTATAGTCTTTTTCCCTGATAAGAAAACTTTCAGGCGATTCATTCATTTTCATTAGCTTCCAAAAAAGATCAATAGAATTGATATTACCTTTTTTCGAATATGTTTGAGCTATTTTAATTTGATAAGTTTTTCCCTGTTTAATATTTTTAGAGAAATCATTAAATATCTTAGAATACTGCTTTAAAGATAAATTAAGATTAAACTTTTTATTTAACTGTAAATATTTTTTTGTATTGATACTTATATTTCTAAAATCGGGTTTAATACTTTTGATTATTATTTTTTTACCAATACTAATTTTAGTTTGTGGCTTGTAAAATACACCGCTATGAAAGTTTTTAGATCGCTGTTTTGGAAATTTTATTCCTATATTTTCACAAAGAAGTTTATAACCAAAGAAACCAACATAACAATTCAATTCTTCAATCTTAGATTTTTTTGATTTTGATTGGATATTAAGAAAATATTTTAGATTTTTTTTATTAATAATAATTCTTCTAGAAAAATCGGTATAGATGTCATAACCCTTATCAGTTTTATAAATTATAAGAGGTTTATCTGATTGATATAGTCTATTTAGATATTCTTTATTGTTCAGCACTTGATTCTATTATAATTAGGATACTTATATGAAAAGTTTTTTTACTAAAATATTCTTTTTTGGCTTAACAGTCACATGGTCTTTAGGTCTTTTTGCACATGGAACTATCATTTTTCCAAATGTAGAACATGGTGATGGCTACATTGATGTTAAGATATATGACTCAAAAGAGAGCTTTTTGGATGAAGAATTAGCAATTGAGAGCGTTAGAAAAAGAGTTCAAAAGGGTGAGGTTGTAGTTCCTTTGAGTAAGATACATGAAGGAAAAATAGCAATTGTTGCCTATCACGATGAAGATTCAGATGGAAAATTAAAGACTGGATTATTCTGGAGACCAAAAGAAGGTTTTGCCTTTAGTAATAATTATCAACCAAAAGGTCCTCCATCATTTGAAAAAGCCGCAATCATTTTAGTTCATGGCGAACCCGTGGTAATAGAACTTAATTATTAAAAATTATTATTATGTCATTACAGTTACAAAACACATTAAGTGGTAAAAAAGAATTTTTTAAACCAGTTAATCCAGATCATGTAAGAATATATGCTTGCGGTCCAACTGTTTACAATTTTGCGCACATAGGTAATGCGCGTATGGCAGTTGTAAATGATTTATTAGTCCGTGTATTAAAAACACAATTTAAACAAGTTACCTATGTGTCTAATATCACTGACATTGATGACAAGATTATAGAAGCTTCTAAAGAAACAGGTGAGGACATAAGTGTTATCACAAATAAATATACAGAAATTTACAATAATGACATGAGCGCACTCGGTGTTAATCTTCCTGATATTCAACCAAGAGCAACTGATCATATTAAAGAAATGATCGAATTAATAAAAAGATTAATTGATGAAAATAAAGCTTATGAAAAAGAGGGTCATGTTTTATTTCATGTACCTAGTTTTGATAATTATGGAATTCTTTCAAAAAGAAATAGAGATGAACAAATAGCTGGAAGCCGTGTTGAAGTGGCACCTTTCAAGAAAGATCCTGCAGATTTTATTTTATGGAAACCATCTCCTTCACCCTTACCTGGGTGGGATTCACCTTGGGGATTTGGAAGACCAGGATGGCATTTAGAATGCTCCGTTATGTCAGAAAAATCATTAGGTCTTCCTTTTGATATCCATAGCGGTGGTATTGACTTGGTATTTCCGCATCATGAAAATGAAATAGCACAAACTTGTTCCATATCTGAAAATAAAGATCCTAAAGATTTTGCAACTTATTGGTTTCATAATGGATTTGTTAATGTTGAGGGAGAAAAAATGTCGAAGTCGATTGGCAATATTAGACTCGTTCATGATCTCAATAAAAAATATAAGGGGGAGGTTTTGCGATTAACATTGTTGTCAGCTCATTACAAACAGCCATTGAACTGGACAGAAGAAATCATTGAACAAAATAGCAAAATGATAGATCGACTTTATAGAGTTCTATTAGAGCTGTCAGAAGTTGAGATAGATTATAACTTACCTTCTGATTCTATAATGGAATCATTTTTAGATGATTTGAATACACCTAAAGTTATTGCAAAACTTAATGAAGAAGCAAATGATGCTTCATCTGCATCTGATGAAAGAAAAAAAGAAATCAAAAAAAATCTTCTTTCTGCCGGTAAAATATTAGGTATTCTTGAAGATGATCCAGGAAATTGGTTAGGTTATAATCAAAAAGATACTGAAAATACTGAAGAAATTGAAAGGTTGATAAATGAACGTAATGAAGCTAGACGCAGTAAAAATTTTAATTTGGCAGATACTATTAGGGACACATTAAAAGATAAAGGCATAGAAATAGAAGATACTGATAAAGGAACGATTTGGCGGAAATCTAGATGAGTGAAAAGATAATAATTACATTTCCAGATGGAAATAAAAAGGAAGTTGATAAAGGCATCAATGGTCTTGAATTGGCATCGCAAATTTCTAAATCTCTTGCTAAAGAATCAGTTGCTATAAAAATTAATAATGAGATAAAAGATATTAGTTTACCTATTAATGGTGATGCATCTGTAGCGATTTTAAAAAGAGATAGCGAGGAAGCACTTGAATTAATTCGACATGATTGTGCTCATGTAATGGCAGAAGCTGTCCAGGAATTATTCCCTGGAACGCAAGTTACAATTGGCCCAGCAATTGAAAATGGTTTTTATTATGATTTTGCAAGAGATGAACCTTTTACTGTTGCGGATCTTCCAAAAATTGAAAAGAAGATGCACGATATCATTCAAAGAAATAAAAATTTCATAAGAGAAGTGTGGTCTAAAAAGGAATCGATAAAATATTTTAAAGACAAAGGTGAAGACTATAAAGTTGAGCTAATTAATGATCTGCCAGATAATGAGGAAATTAGTATTTACAAACAAGGTGATTGGTTAGACTTGTGCCGAGGCCCTCATATGGTTTCAACAAAACAAATTGGTAAAGCATTTAAATTAATGAAAGTTGCTGGTGCTTACTGGCGAGGTGATTCATCTAATACAATGCTAACAAGAATTTATGGAACGGCCTGGGCAACAGAAAGAGATCTTGAACAACACCTTTTGCAAATTGAAGAAGCAGAAAAAAGAGATCACCGAAAACTAGGAAGAGAAATGGATTTATTTCATTTTCAGGAAGAGGCTCCTGGAGCGGTGTTTTGGCATCCTAAGGGTTGGACATTATTCCAATCGTTAATAAATTATATGCGAAACAGACAAGACAAAGCAGGTTATGTAGAAACTAATACGCCAGACATGATGGATAAGTCACTATGGGAAACGTCTGGTCACTGGGACAAATTTAGTGACATGATGTTTAGAACTGAAGCAAAAGACGATAAAATTTATGCTATCAAACCAATGAATTGCCCTGGTGCTGTAGAAATTTTTAAACAAGGATTAAAAAGTTATAGAGACTTACCATTTCTATTATCTGAATTCGGAAAAGTACATCGTTATGAACCGTCTGGTGCTCTTCATGGATTAATGAGGGTAAGAGCATTCACACAAGATGATGCACATATATTTTGTACAGAAGATCAAATTACACAAGAAAGTAAAACGGTATGTGATTTGATACTTAGTATCTATAAGGACTTTGGTTTCGATAATGTTCGAATTAAATTTTCTGACCGTCCTGAAAAACGTGTAGGGGATGATGCTATTTGGGACAAAGCTGAGGCTGCATTAATGCAAGCAATGGAAGCAACAGGTCTTGAGTATACACTCAATCCAGGAGAAGGTGCATTTTACGGTCCAAAATTAGAGTTTGTTTTACGAGATGCAATTGGCAGGGACTGGCAATGCGGAACACTGCAAGTAGATTTAAATTTACCTGGAAGATTGGGAGCTACATATATTGGAGAAGATGGTAATAAAAAAATACCAGTCATGTTGCATAGAGCTCTATTTGGTTCCTTAGAGAGATTCACTGGCATTCTGATTGAGCATTATGCAGGCCATCTTCCGTTTTGGCTTTCACCATTGCAAGCTGTAGTTGCTACAATTACATCTGATACTGATGAGTATGCATATGAGGTACAAAAGGTATTAGTATCAAAAGGAATTAGGGCCGAAATAGATACACGTAATGAAAAAATTGGTTATAAAATACGTGAACACAGTAATAGTAAAGTTCCAGCAATTATTGCTGTTGGAAAAAAAGAAGCTCAAGATAAAACAGTGTCTGTTAGAAGAATTGGATCTACTGAAACAAAGATCTTTAAATTAGAAGATATTGTTACTAGCTTATCTAAAGAAGCAAAATCGCCAATAGAATAAAAAATGAATAACATGCAAGGTAAGTTTCCAAGTACAAGGCTTAGACGTAATAGAATGAAAGAATTCTCTCGCCGTTTAGTTGCTGAAAATACACTTAGTGTTAATGATTTAATCTTGCCTCTATTTGTATGCGAGGGAAACAAGATTGATGATCCTATTAATTCGATGCCTGGTGTAAGCAGATACTCTATTGATAAACTTTTAAGCGAAGTAGAAAAAGCTGTTAAATTTAATATCCCTGCTATTGCAATTTTTCCGCAAATTGAAAGTGGTCTTAAAAATTCTGAGGGAAGTTTAGCTGTAGATGAAAACAACTTGGTGTGCAGATCTATTAAAAGTATCAAAAAAGATTTTCCAAATATTGGTATCGTATGTGATGTTGCATTAGATCCTTTTACGGACCATGGGCATGATGGTTTAGTTATAAATGATAAAATAGATAATGATAAAACTTTGGAGATCTTGGAACAACAAGCTCTAATCCAAGCGAATGCTGGTTGTGATGTAATTGCCCCATCAGATATGATGGATGGAAGAGTGGGAAGAATAAGAAGTGCATTAGATTCAAATAATTTAACTGATACCCTAATACTTTCTTATGCTGCAAAATATGCTTCAGGTTTTTATGGACCTTTTAGAGATGCTATAGGTTCTGGTTCTAATTTAGGTAAAGATGGTAAATTAACATATCAAATGGATCCATCAAACAGTGATGAGGCCATTAGAGAAGTTGGATTAGATATAAGTGAAGGCGCAGATATGGTAATGGTTAAACCTGGTATGCCTTATCTTGATATTATTTCTAGAATAAAATCAGAATTTAAAGTTCCAACTTTTGCCTATCAAGTATCTGGTGAATATTCGATGATAAAAGAGTCAATTAATAAAGGTTGGCTTAATGAAAAAGTTGTAATGGAATCTCTTTTATCTTTTAAAAGAGCTGGGGCAAATGGTATACTGACTTACTTTGCATTAGAAGCTGCTGAAAAATTAAAAAATGAATAACATTCAATTTGAAAAAAGAAAATCTATAGAACAAGTTGAAGAGTCAAATGAGCTTGCTCCGAAATTTGATTCAAATGGTCTAATACCCGTTGTAACAACAGATTTTTCATCTGGTGAACTACTTATGCAAGGTTATATGAATGAAGAAGCTTTTAAAAAAACTATAAGTTTGGGTGAAGCTGTTTATTTTTCTAGAAGTAGAAATACCCTTTGGCACAAAGGTAAAACAAGTGGATTAACCCAGAAGATAAAAGAAATAAGAATTGATGATGATCAAGATTGTGTTTGGTTAAGGGTTGATGTCAAAGGTGGTGCTAGCTGTCATGTAGGATATAGATCATGTTTTTATAGAAGTATTCCATTGGATAATTCTAGCTCTAAAGTTGTTCTTAAATTTGAAGAGAAAGAAAAAGTTTTTGATCCTGAAGAAGTATATAAAGGTTCCCCAAATCCTACTAAACTATAATGTCAGACAAATTAAAGTTTATTGAGACTAGTAAACTTCCAACAGATATTGGGGAGTTCACTGTACATGCCTTTACAGATGAAAATGAATCTAAAGATCATTTAGCAATATGTATGGGTGACTTGCTTACCGATGAGCCAGTTTTATCAAGAATTCATTCGCAGTGTATTACAGGGGAATCTTTTTTTAGTATGAGATGTGATTGTAGATTCCAACTAACTGAATCATTAAAACAAATTGCTCAAAATGGAAGAGGGGTTATTTTTTATCTTCAACAAGAAGGAAGAGGCATTGGTCTTTCAAACAAAATTAAAGCATATAGTTTACAAGATAAGGGACTAGATACCGTTGAAGCAAATCATCAATTGGGTTTCAAAGATGATGAGAGAACATATGAAAATATTGCCGGAATGGTAAAATATTTAGCAATCAAAAAATTAGATTTGATGACTAATAATCCAAAAAAAATAAAAGCGCTTGAAGATATGGGTATCAAAGTAAATCAAAGAATTCCTATTTTCTCAGACACCAATAAGTATAATGAAAAATATATCTCAACTAAGAAAAGTAAACTTGGTCATTTAATCTAAGTGGAAGCAGATAATATAATAAAAAAACTCAATATGATAAGTCATCCTGAAGGAGGACATTATGTTGAAAATTTTAAGAACGAAAATGTTAGTCAAATTTATTACTTATTAAAGAGGAACGAAAAATCACATTGGCATCGATTAACTAAAAATGAAATATTACATTTTTATTCTGGAGATCCTCTAGAAGTTTTCACATCAAATGACGGAGTTAATTATGAAGTTTTTTCTTTAGGGTCAGATCATAATTATATTTACACCGTAACAGCGAACACATGGTTTGCTATGAAATCTTCTGGTGCTTTCAGTTTAATTGGATGCACTGTCGCACCTTCTTTTGATTTTGATGATTTTGAACTTGCACCTGCGACGTGGCGACCTGAAAATTTCAAAATTGAGTTATAGTTTTCACTTTTCTTTAATTTAAATTCTTTATATATTAGTATTAAATAACGGAGGTTCTAAATGGATGCAGAGAGTAAATGCCCTGTAATGCACGGAGCAATTACAAAAAATATGGGAGAAGGTACATCTAACCGCGAATGGTGGCCTAATCAACTTAACTTAAACATACTTCATCAACATGATCGTAAATCAGATCCAATGGAAGCTGGATTTAACTATCGAGAAGAGTTCAAAAAATTAGACTATGCTGCATTAAAAAAAGACCTCCATAATCTAATGACTGATTCTCAAGATTGGTGGCCAGCTGATTATGGTCATTATGGTGGTTTCTTTATTCGTATGACATGGCATGCTGCTGGAACTTATAGAACTGGTGATGGCCGTGGTGGTGGTGGAACAGGAGCTCAACGTTTTGCTCCGTTAAACAGTTGGCCGGATAATGGTAACTTAGATAAAGCAAGAAGACTTCTTTGGCCAATAAAGAAAAAATATGGAAATAAAATTAGCTGGGCTGATTTATTTATTTTAACAGGTAACGTTGCAATTGAATCTATGGGGGGTAAAACTTTTGGATTTAGTGGTGGTCGTCCTGACATTTGGGCACCAGAAGAAGATATTTACTGGGGTGTAGAAGAAGAATGGCTACAAAATAAAAGGTATACTGGTGATAGAATTTTAGATAATCCACTTGCAGCAGTGCAAATGGGATTAATTTACGTAAACCCTGAAGGACCAGATGGAAAAGCTGATCCGCTTGCTAGTGCAAAAGATATAAGAGAAACTTTTGCAAGAATGGCAATGAACGACACTGAAACTGTAGCTCTCACTGCAGGTGGACATACTTTTGGTAAAGCACATGGTGCTGGTGATCCAGCTCTAGTAGGAGCAGAACCAGAAGGAGCTCCTTTAGAACAAATGGGTTTAGGTTGGAATAACTTGCACGGTTCAGGTGTTGGTCGTGATACCACAACAAGTGGTATAGAAGGTCCGTGGACACCTAATCCAACTCAGTGGGATAATGGATACTTTGATATGCTTCTAGGTTACGAATGGAAGTTAGTAAAAAGTCCAGCAGGTGCTCAAATCTGGCATGCGATTGATCAAAAAGAGGAACACATGGCTCCTCAAGTCGATGATCCGTCAATAAAAGTTCCAACAATGATGACAACAGCAGATATGGCAATGCGTGAAGATCCTGATTACAGAAAAGTATCAGAAAAATTTCACAAAGACCCGGAATATTTTGCTGATCAATTTGCTAGAGCTTGGTTTAAACTTCTACATCGAGATATGGGTCCAAAAACTAGATATATGGGACCAGAAGTTCCAGAAGAAGAATTGATTTGGCAAGACCCTGTGCCTCAAGGTCATTCAAACTATGATGTTGAAACAGTAAAAGCTAAAATTTTAAGTAGTGGTTTAACCACCCAAGAAATGGTTGAGACTGCTTGGGCAAGTGCCTCTACATTTAGAGGATCAGATATGAGAGGTGGGGCTAATGGAGCAAGAATTAGACTTTCTCCTCAAAAAGATTGGGAAGTTAATAAACCAGAGCAATTAAAAAAAGTTCTTAGTATTCTTGAGCCTATTGCAAATGAGACAGGAGCTTCAGTAGCTGATGTAATTGTCCTTGCTGGTAATGTGGGTGTGGAACAAGCAACTGGAATGGAAGTTCCTTTTACTTCAGGTAGAGGTGATACCACTCAAGATAAAACTGATATTGATTCATTCGCAGTTTTAGAGCCAGAAGCAGATGCTTTTCGTAATTATTTAAAAATGAATTATGATGTTACTGCTGAAGAATTAATGTTGGATAAGGCACAATTATTAGGACTAACTGCTCCTGAAATGACGGTACTTGTTGGTGGTATGAGATCTATGGGTATTAGTTTTGATCAAAGAGGATTATTTGTTGATACAAAAGGTAAGTTAACAAATGATTTTTTTGATAAGCTTTTAGATATGAGCGTTAGTTGGAAGCCAACTGGAAGTAATTCATATGAAGCTACAGATAAAATTACAGGAGAAAAAGTAAGAACTGCATCTAGAGTAGATCTTGTTTTTGGATCTAATTCTCAATTAAGAGCAATAGCAGAACTTTATGCAAGTGATGATAGTGAAGAAAAAATGAAAAAAGACTTCATCAAAGCTTGGAACAAAGTGATGAATGCTGATCGCTTCGATTTAGAACAATAAAAATAATTTAAATTAATTTAAAAGTGGAACTTAGAGTTCCACTTTTTTTATTTTGGCATATTGGTTGCCCCAGTTTCTAATGAAATTATTTTGCCATCTTTATATTTGTATACTGCCATCACAGCTTGCGTGTTGCCATCTTTAAAAGTAACGAAAGAATGATGTATCCCTATCTCGTCATTTTCGTATACAATTCTAGACTTATCATCATTAATGTCGTCACTCATAGCCCAGCCTATAACGTCAGACTTTGATAAAACATTACCACTAGAATGCATTGTAAATTTGAAATCATCATGGATAATTTCGTTCATTCCTGCTTCATCTTTTTCATTAAAAACCTTCATGTATTTTTCTAGTATTGACATATTTTCTCCTAGTAAAAATAAAGTATATAGGAATTTTTTTTAAATAAGTATTTAATTATCTTTCTTTAATGTAAGGTTGTCCAATAGCGTTAGGAGCTATCGCTTTACCAACAAAACCAGCAAGTAAAACAACTGTTAATACATATGGTATTGCCTGAATTAACTGTACTGGTATTTCACCTATCGCAGGTAATTCTACTCCTTGCAATCTAATTTGAAGTGCATCTGTAAATCCAAAGAGTAAGCAAGCAATTAAAGCTGTTTTAGGATGCCACTTTCCAAAGATCATTGCTGCTAGTGCTAAGTATCCTCTTCCTGCTGACATTTCTCTGAAGAAATTTGCATTAACAGCAGTTGATAAATGAGCTCCCGCAAAAGCAATTAACACTCCATTGATTGCTAGCGCTTTATATCTCATAGTAAAGACATTGATTCCAGCAGTATCAACAGCACTTGGATTTTCTCCAACTGCTCTAAGACGCAAACCAAAACTAGTTTTAAATACTATCCAAAAAACTAGTGGAACAGAAAGGTAAGCTAAATAAACAAAAACGTAATGACCACTTAATATATCACTATAAAGTGTTCCAATAACCGGAATATCTCTCAGTGCATCAGAAAAAGGAAGGTGAATTTCTAAAAAACGCTGATCTTCATTTAATGTTGGCGTCAGACCTGCTTGCCCAAACCAGGCAGCTGCTAAAGCAGTTGTTAAACCAATAATTAAAATATTTATAGCAACACATGATACTACTTGATCGCCTTTGTGCGTTACCGAAGCAAATCCATGTAACATTGATAAACACACACATACAATTATAGCTAATAATAAACCTAACCATGGGTTACCTAAATAGTAAGAACCAACAGCTGCTACAAATGCAGCCATAAGCATTTTACCTTCTAAACTAAAATCTATTACCCCTGATCTTTCAGCAAATATACCAGCCATTGCTGCAAAAACTAAAGGTGTAGATATTCTTAATGTAGAATTAATTAAAGAAGCAATATCAGATAAAAATTCCATTACACATTTACCTCTCTATTAAGTCTTCTAACAAAAAAGCTTTCTATTTGTGGTCTAAAAAGATTTTCTAATGCACCACTAAATAATATTATTAATCCCTGAACAGCAACAAACATGTATCTAGTTATGTTTGGCATTTCGAATGTAACTTCTGAACCTCCTTGGTATAAAATTCCAAATAAAAATGCTGCAGGTAAAATACCAATCGGATGATTTCTGCCCATTAGTGCAACTGCAATTCCTGTAAATCCATATCCTGCTGGAAAGCCTGCTTGAATTTTATGGCTTACACCAAGAATTTCATTAACGCCAAGTAGACCTGCTAAACCTCCAGAAATACACATCGCGATGATAATATTTTTATGAGGTGATATGCCTGCATATATTGCTGCTTGAGTATTGTGTCCTACTGCTCGCATTTCATAACCCCATTTAGTTTTCCAAACTAAAAACCAAACAAAGAACAATGATGCAATTGCTAATAAGAAAGTCAGGTTAAGTGGTGAATATCTTATTTTTATTCCAAGAATTCCAGAGAATGCTTCAAAGCTTGGTAACCAGATTTCTTCTGGTAGCTTCACCGTATGAGGTGCCATTTGATTTGTATCTCTAATCACATCTACAAGTAAGAAAATCATTAAAGATGAAGCAATAAAATTAAACATTATTGTTGTAATAACAACATGACTTCCTCTTTTTGATTGAAGATAAGCAGGAATGTAAGCCCATGCTGCACCAAATAAAAATGCACCAAAGATTGCTAAAAGCCAAACGATTGGAACAGGAAGAAAACTTAAATTTATAGCTACTAAAAAAACACCTAGCCCGCCTATGTATGCTTGACCTTCTCCCCCAATATTAAATAGTCTACAATGAAAGGCTACAGCAAAAGCTAGTCCAGTAAAAATAAAATTTGTTGTGTAATAAAGTGTATAAGCAAATCCTTGGATATAACCAAATGATCCATAAATAATTAACTTAACAGCCTCTATTGGATTTTCACCTGCAATAAAAACAAAAAGTCCTGAAACTAATAACGCTAATGTTAAGTTTACTAATGGAACAATAACATTAGAGACCCACCATGGAACTTTTGATTTATCGACTACAATATTACTCATTATGCAACACCAGCCATTAGCAATCCTAGCTCACGATCAGTAACATTTTTGTTTTCCTTTTCTCCAACAATTTTTCCATCAAACATAACAATTATTCTGTCAGATAAGGATAAGATTTCATCTAACTCAACTGATGCTAATAGTATTGCTGCACCTTTATCTCTCATATCTATAAGACGTTGATGGATAAATTCGATTGCTCCAATATCTACACCTCTTGTTGGCTGCCCCACTAAAAGAACTTTTGGATTTTCATTAAGCTCTCTACTCAAAATAATTTTTTGTTGATTACCTCCTGAAAAATTAGATGTTATTAAGTTTGGAGAATTAGGTCGAACATCATATTCTTGCATAACCTTATTTGAATATTCAGTAATTTCTTTATTGTTCAAAATTGCAGATTTTGAATATGGCTCTTGATCATGATAACCAAAAATTAAATTTTCATGAGCCTTGAAATCACTTATTAAACCCATTCTTTGCCTATCTTCAGGTACATGCGCTAAACCTTTTTCTTTAAGCATTCTTGGGTTTAGGAAATTATTCTGATCAGAAATTTTTTCACCAAATAATTCAATACTTCCAGACTCTACTTTTCTAATCCCAGAAAGTGCTTCTAATAATTCAGTTTGTCCATTACCAGTTACACCAGCAATACCCAGAATTTCTCCTGAACATATTTCTAGGTTTACATCTTTTACACGCGTTACATCTAGATCGTCTTTAACTGAAAGATTATTAACTTTGAATATGGTTTCCCCTTTTTTTATTTCTTTTTTATCAACTCTAAGTAAGACACTTCTTCCTACCATCATTTCAGCTAGTTGTTCTTTGCTTGTATCTTCAGTTTTTGTATGCCCAACCATTTCGCCTTGACGCATCACTGATACTTCGCTTGTTAAATCCATTATTTCAATTAATTTATGTGTAATTAATACTATGGTTTTACCTTCATCTTTTAATGAACGAAGAATTTTAAATAACTCATCAACTTCTTGAGGTGTAAGAACTCCTGTTGGCTCATCAAGAATTAAAATTTCTGCTCCTCTGTATAAAGATTTTAATATTTCCACTCTTTGACGAAAACCTACAGATAAATCTGAAATAGTGGCATCAAGATCAATATTAAAATTATATGTTTGACATAATTTTTCTAAATCTTCTTTTGCCTTTTGTAATTTTTCTCCAAATACTGTTTCGCCTTCAAAACCAAGAATTATATTTTCTAGCACAGTAAAGTTTTCTACCAACATAAAATGTTGGTGAACCATTCCAATGCCATTTATTATTGAATCTCTTGGTGATCTTAAATTAATTTCTTTTCCATTAATCTTAATTGAACCCGAATTAGCTTGGTAAAGACCAAAGACTATACTCATCAAAGTAGATTTACCTGCTCCGTTTTCTCCAATTATGCCGTGAATTGTTCCTTTATTTATTTTGAGATTAATATTTTTGTTGGCCTGAACATGACCAAATGATTTATTTATATTCGTTAATTCTAAGATAGGTGAGACCATGAATTATTTATTAATCTTTGGTCTCACCAAATATTTATTTTAGTATCTACTCTTGTGACCAGTCAGCAACAACTAGAGCACCGCTCGCAATATCTGCAGCAGCAGCATCTGCGGCAGCAGCCATTTCAGATGTTACCATTCCATCTTCAGTTGCATAACCAACCATTCCTTCTGAAAGACCAAGAATGTTTATGCCAGATTCAAATCTGCCTGACTCAACATTTTTAGCTTGTTCAAAAATTGTTAGATCTAATCTCTTCAACATTGATGTTAACATGTTACCTGGGTGCATCCAGTTTTGATTAGAGTCAACTCCAATACCCATAATGCCTGCATCAGCCGCAGCTTGAAGAACACCAATACCTGTTCCACCAGCAGCTTGGTATACAACATCAGCACCACCATCAATTTGAGCTTTTGTTAATTCTGCACCTTTTGTTGGGTTATTCCATGCCTCGTTTGTAGTTCCAGTCATATTAGCTAAAACAGTTATATCTGGATTTACATATTGTGCACCTTGCTCATAACCACCTTGGAATTTTCTAATCAGAGGAATATCCATTCCACCAACGAAACCTATTGTTCCACTTTTAGAAGCCATAGCAGCCATCATTCCAACTAAGAACGAACCTTCATGTTCTTTATAGCAAGCTTGATAAATATTATTATTTGGATCGTCTAACCAACAAACATCAACTGCAACAAATTTTATATCTGGGTAATCAGCTGAAACTGCTGCAACTGCATCAGCTTGAGCAAATCCCATTCCTACGATCATTGTTGCTCCTCTATCAGCAATCTTACGCATACCCTGCTCGATCTGATTGTCGTTTGCAGATTCAAACTCAATCATACCCCAGCCAAGTTCATTAACAACTCTCTCAGCTGTATTGAATGCTAACTCGTTAAATGATTTGTCAAATTTTCCACCAGAGTCATAAACAACTCCTATAGTGTTTGCGAACGCACTTGAAGAGAAGACAAGAGCGAAAG
>CACBAT010000021.1 GCA_902537325.1 uncultured Alphaproteobacteria bacterium
AAAATTTATTAATAAATATTCTAAAATATATGATTTAATTAGATTTGATGCCTAAATTAATAGCAGTAACAATTGGTGATATAAACGGTATTGGAATAAATATACTTTTAGATTTGTGGATTAAAAAAAAATTTAGACATTTTATTTTACTATCAGATATTGAATATTTAAAAAAATATATTGGTAGAAAAAATTTAAAAATAAAATTAAATCAAGTTAATATAAATAAAAATATTAATTACAATTCTAAAGAACTAAATGTATATTCATACAATAGCCTATCACCAGAACATAATACCTATCAGTCTCTAAAATTTGCTTATAAACTTTGTATAAATCACATTTGTATAGGTATAATTACACTACCCCTCAGAAAAGATTTAATAATTAAAAATATTGACAAAAAATTTATTGGTCAAACTGAATTTTTTCAAAAAATAAATAAAAAAAATCATTCTAATATGATACTTTATAATTCAAAGATAATAGTATCTCCATTGACAACTCATATTGAAATAAAAAAACTTCCAAATATAATAAAAGATAAGAAATATCTTTTTAAGCAAATTATTAACTTATATTATACACTTAAAATAGACTTTAATATTAAAAATCCAAGACTAATGATTTCAGGATTTAATCCTCATGCAGGTGAGCGTGGAAATTTAGGAAAAGAAGAAATTGATACGATAATACCTGTGATAAAACAGATTAAAAAAAAGGGAATAAGCATTAATGGACCAATGTCTGCTGATAGTATGCTAATTAAAAATAATTTAAATAATTATGATTGTTTTATATTTATGTATCATGATCAAGCTTTGATACCATTTAAATTTATAAGTCAATTTAGTGGTGTAAATTATACTGGTAACTTAAATATTATAAGAACTTCTCCTGATCATGGCACTGCATACAACTTAATAGAGTCTAAAAAGATATCAAATAAATCATTAGTAAACTGTATTAAATTAGTAAAAAGGATTTATAATAACAGAAATTTAAATGATAAGAGCTAAGAAATCTTTAAGTCAGAATTTTTTAGTTGATAAAAATGTTTGTGAAAAGATAATAAAACAAACGAAAGTTAAAAACAAAATAATTGTAGAAATAGGACCCGGATATGGTTCACTTACAAATGTTATTATTTCAAAAAAACCAAAATTACTGATTTTAATTGAAAAAGATAAAAATTTAGTAAGCTATCTTAAAGAAAAGTATAAAAAAAATAAAAAAGTAAAAATAATTGAAGCTGATATACTGAAATATAACTTTGATAAATTTAAGGACTTAATAATTATTTCAAACTTGCCCTACAACATAAGTACAAAAATTATTTTATACCTATATAATTTTAGTAAAAATATAAATGAAATGATTTTTATGATTCAAAAAGAAGTTGCATTAAAATTTGATTATAATTTAGCAGAAATGAATAAATATAAATTTTTAACTTACACTGTTGCAACCTATATTAGAATATTTGAAGTTTCTTCAAAAGTTTTTACTCCTAAACCAAAAATTAAATCAACTGTTGTAAAGTTTTTATTTAATAAAAAAAAATATGACTTAGATAATGCAAATCGATTTGTAAAACTAATTTTTAAAAATGTTAGAAAAAAAATAAACAATAATATAAAGATTAATAAAGTAGATGATTTGTTAAATAAAAGGGTAAATCAATTAACAATTGAAGATTTATTTCATATTTATAATTTGTTTTAATTTAGATTTTAAAATACTATTTTGATTTTCAACTAATTCATTATATTCAATTATTTTTTTTATATGATTAACAGTTTTTATTACATTTTCATTGATCAAAACATATTTATATTCTCTATAGTGTTTCATTTCATCAATTGCATAAGAAAGTCTTAAATTAATCTCTTTTTTGTTATCTCTTCCTCTTTTTACTAATCTTCTTTTCAGTTCAGTTTTAGATGGTGGTAAAATAAAAAAATCAATAATATTTTTATTATTATAGAATCGTCTTATTTTTCTTGCTCCTTTCCAGTCTATATCAAATAATATATGTTGCTTATTTTTATTTGATTTATTAATATTTTTAAATGGAGAACCATATAAATTATTAAAATTTTTTGCAGTTTCAATAAAATAATTATTATTCTTAAGATGTTGAAATTTTTTTTTACTTACAAAATAATAATCTTTACCATCAATTTCATTAAGTCTTTTATTTCTAGAAGTATAGGAAATTGACAAGCTAATATTTTTCATTTTTTTTATCAATAGTTTGCAAAGTGTAGTCTTGCCTGCACCTGATGGAGATGAAATAATAACTATTTTATTTGCTATTTCTATATTCATTTAATTTTTTTCTATGCTCTTCAAATGTTTTTGAAAATATATGTCTCTTTAAAGAATTATTATAAAAATAAAACAAAAAATCAGTTTCATAATTCTCAAATATTACATCTAATGTTTTTTTTCCTACAAAAGAAATTGGTTGAGGTGGTAGTCCATAATTTAGGTATGTATTATATGGGTGATCAACTTTTAAATCATTTAATAGCAACTTACGATCTAAATTAAATTGACCATTAGTTATAGCAAACAGTACTGTAGCATCTATTTGTAATTTCATTTTTTTTCTTAGTCTATTCATAATTACAGATGAAATTTTTCTTTTATCATCAATATCTAAACCTTCTTTTTCAATTAATGAACCTATAGTTAATATTTCATTTTCAGAAAACAATTTATAGATTTGATTATTTTCATATTTTTTAAAATATGCATTTCTAGTTTTTTTTAATTTATCAAAAAATAAATCAAAGTTGTTTTTATTTTGATAAAAATATGTATCAGCAATTATTTCTTGATAATTAATTTTATAATAATCTTTAAAATGCTTTGAAAGTTCTATTTCTAAATCTTGCTTTGACCAACCTTCAATAATTGTTATTTTAAAAAATACATTACTCGACTTAGTAATTATCTCTAATAATTTAATTACTGACATGCTTTCTTCTAAATAGAAATTGCCAAAATGAATAAATTTATTAGATAATAATTTATTAATTTGATAATACTTATTTGAGATAAAATTATCAAATTTAGAAATATTGGTAAAATTTTTATTCAAAACTTTTTCAAATTTTTCACCCTTTTCAATATTTATGTAATTGTTTTTGAAGGTTATATTTTTGTTTAGAACGTAAAAAATGTATAGGGAGCAAAAAAGTAATAAGAAAAAAATGATTATACTAAATACTTTTAAATAATAATGCAGTATTCGTTCCTCCAAACCCAAATGAATTGCTAAGAGCATGAGTTATTTTTCTTTCTATTGGTTCTTTTGGTATAAGATTAATATTTTTAGTTTCTATTGGGTTATCTAAATTTAATGTTCCAGGTAAAATATTTTTATTTATTGACATTATAGAAAATATAGATTCCACACTGCCAGCTGCGCCTAGTAGATGTCCTATTGATGATTTTGTTGAACTAACAAACAAATTATGATTGAATAATCTTGATATAGCATTTAACTCAATCTCGTCTCCCTTAATTGTTGATGTACCATGAGCGTTAATATAATCAACTTGATCGGATGAAATTTGTCCCATTTTTAAAGCTTCTTTCATAGCTCGAAACCCACCGTCCCCGTCTTCAGCTGGTGCTGTTATATGGTGTGCATCACCTGACATGCCATAACCTAATAACTCAGCATAAATTTTAGCTCCTCTTTTTTTTGCATATTCTAGTTCTTCAAGCACTATTATGCCTGATCCTTCACCCATAACAAAACCATCTCTGTCTTTATCCCAAGGTCTTGAAGCTTTATGTGGGAATTCATTAAAAGAAGTGCTTAAACTTCTTGCTGCACAAAAACCTGCTAAACCAAGTTTACAAACTGCTGCTTCAGCTCCACCTGCAATCATTATATCAGCAGCTCCTCTTTTTATCATTTCACCTGAATCACCAATAGAATGCGCACCTGTTGCGCATGCTGTTACTACTGAATGATTTGGCCCCTTAAAACCATACTTGATTGAAATTTGCCCGGACAAAAGGTTAACTAATGAAGATGGTATAAAAAAAGGTGATAATTTTTTAGGACTATTATTATTAATAGTTAAAGAACCTTCATAGATTGTTTCTAACCCCCCAATTCCTGATCCGACAGAAACACCGACTCTAAGCTTTTCTTGATCACTCAAATTTAATATACCTGCATCTTCAATAGCCATTTTAGCAGCAACTAGACCATACTGAATAAATCTATCATTTCTTTTTATATCTCTTGAATCCAATAAAGATAATTTATTGAAGTATTCGTCATTTTCTGGATCATTATTTATATAACCAGCAATTTTAGCTGGTAAATCAGAAACGTCAAAGTGATTAATATTTTTTATTCCTGACTTACAGTTTATTAAATTTTTCCAAGTAGAATCTTTATCATTACCTAAGGATGAAAGTAAACCCATACCTGTAATAACAACTCTTCTCATATAATTAACTGAGAATTTATTTTTTACTTTGAATGTAATCTATTGCATTTTGTACTGTTTGAATGGTTTCCGCTGCATCATCAGGTATTTCTATTCCAAACTTCTCTTCAAAAGCCATTACTAGTTCAACAGTATCTAAACTATCCGCACCCAAATCATCAATGAATTTAGCTTCAGGAACAACTTTTGATTCATCAATTCCTAAATGATCTACTACAATTTTTTTTACCTGATCTTGAATTTCACTCATATTTTTCTCCTTAAAACTACTTTTAGATTATTATTTGAATATATGTCAACAAATTAAACCATGAACATTCCACCATTAACATGAAAGTTTTGTCCTGTTATATATGAAGAATCGTCACTGGATAAAAAAAATACCATATTAGCTACATCTTCTGGCTCACCAAATCTTGACATTGGTATTCTAGATAAATAAGCATCCTTTTGATCTACATTTAATTTTTCTGTCATTGAAGTAGATATAAAACCTGGAGATACAAGATTTACATTTATATTTCTTTTAGCTACTTCAGCTGCAATTGATTTATACATACCCGCCATCCCCGCTTTAGATGCAACATAATTTGATTGTCCTGGGTTTCCTGTAGATCCAACTATCGATGATATTCCTATAATTTTTCCATATTTTTTTGATAGCATATTAGGAAGTAGAGATTTAATAATTTGATAATTTGAACTTAAATTTGTTTGTAAGACTTTAAACCATTGCTCATCCTTCATTCGTAATATTAAGTTGTCTTGCGTAGATCCAGCATTATTAACAATTACAGAAATATCTTTATGATCATTTGAAATTCTATTCAGACATTTTTGAAGATTTTCAGAATCTGATAAATCAATCTTATAATAAGAATTAGTGTTACCATAAATTTCTTTTAATTTCTGAATTTTATCGTCAGAAGATGCAGTAAGTATTAAAGAAAAATTATGGCTAGTAAACTTTTTACAAATAGCTGATCCTATACCTCCTGAAGCTCCAGTAATAAAAATTTTTTTTATATCATTCATACAAATCTGATATTTTATTAATAGAATTTATAACAAAATTCCTTGAGATTCTGTTTATTAATCCGCTTAAAACTTTACCTGGTCCAATTTCTATAATATTTTTTTCACCAGTTTGCTCAAGTTTTATTATGCTGGAAGTCCAGTTAACTTTATTAGCCATTTGATTTTGTAAACTTTTTTTAATTTTTTCTGAATCATTATGCATATTTGCATTATAATTAGAAATAATTTGTATTTTGTTTTCTAAAAAATTCAATTTTTCTATTTCTTTACTTAAACTTTCTTGAGCTTTTGTCATAAATTTACTATGAAAGCCTGCTGAAACATTTAACTCAACAAACTTCTTAATATTTTTTTTTAAAAACAATTCTTTGTTTTTAATAATTTCTTGTTTAGAGCCTGAAATAACTATTTGAATTGGTGAATTATCATTTGCAATTTCTAAGTTAAGTTTATTTTCTTTAATGATTTTTTCAACATATTTGCAGTCTTTACCAATTAAAGCAGCCATACCAGTTTCATTTGGAGTTATAGCATCATTCATTAATTGGCCACGAATTTTAAGAATCAAGCAGCTTTCTTTTAAATTTAATTTATTGCTACAAGCTAAAGCAGTATATTCTCCAAGAGAGTGTCCCATCATTATATTTAAATCATCAATGCTAACATTTTTTTCGTTTATATATGTTTGAAAAATAATATATGAGCAAGCGAAGATACATATCTGTGAATATTTTGTTAAATTCAATTTATCTTCATCATTTTCAAAAATTATTTTTCTTATAGGAATTTGAGAGTAATCTTCTATTTCTTCAAACAATAATTTTGCAATCTTGAAATTATCATGAAAATCTTTAGCCATACCTTGAGTTTGACTGCCTTGACCAGGAAATACAATTGATGTCATTTTATCTTGATTTATTTTAAAAATTTAATATATGCAAGATCAACTTCTCTTGTATTGTATTATATAAGATTAACCATGGAGTTTTATGAATAAATTTGAAGTAGTATTAATATTTAATCCTGATTTAGCCACAAATTCACTTAACTCTGAAATAGAGGCCTTTAGAAATAAATTAATTTCTAATTCGGCAAAAATTATTAATGAAGAAAATTGGGGTCTTAGAGAACTCAGTTATTCAATAAATAAATTTAAGAAAGCATTTTATAATTTTTTCCAAATAGAAGCCTCTGGACAAATTGTAAAAGACTTAAACAGAGAATTAAATCAGTCAGAAAATTTAATACGTTATATTTTTATTAAAGTTAAAGAACATCAAGAACTTCCAACAAAACTAAATTATGAAAAAAAATAAATACAAAAAAAATAGAAGAGAAGAAAAATCCAATTCCCCCTTTGAAAATAAAAAAAAGTTCTGTCCATTTAGTCAACCTGGCTCTCCAGTAATTGATTACAAAGACGTCAGACTTTTATCTCGTTATATTACAGAAAAAGGAAAAATTATACCAAGTAGAATTACAGGTGTATCAAGAAAAAAACAGAAGGAACTTTCCAAGGCAATTAAAAAAGCCCGTTTCCTATCACTAATGTCTTATACTAATAAATCATATACCTCATCATGAAAGTTATATTAACAACTACAATTAAAAAATTAGGAAAGATTGGTGATATAGTCTCAGTTAAACCTGGATATGCGCGTAACTTTCTATTTCCAAATAATATGGCTCTTAGAGAAAATAAAAGAAATAAAGATTATTACGAAAAAATAAAAGACGAAATGAAAAAAAATGAAGAAATTAAGTTTAATGAAGCAAAAAAACTTATAGATGATATTCAAAAAATTAAAATAACTTTTAATAGAGAAGCTGATGAAAAGGATCAGCTATACGGATCAATCTCAAAAAAAGAGATTATTGATTATTTAATAAATAATAATTTAAAGATTAAGTCAGATGATCTAATAATAAAAAATCAAATTAAAAGCATAGGTCAGCACAAAATAGAGATTAATCCTTACGAAGATATCACTGAAGAATTCACTATAGAAGTAGTAAAAAACTAAATTATTCACACAATTAATAGTTTATTAACTAAATTTTATTTCTTACACTTGTTGTATTTTTTTAGATGGTTTAATTAGTATAAATGTCAGTTGAATTAATAAATTCTCAACAGAATTCTTCAGATGAAAATAATTTTTCCAACATAGAAGCTGAAATAGCACTAATAGGTTGTATATTATGGGATAATAGAAACTATGAAAAAGTATCAGATTTTCTTAACGAAAATCATTTTGTAGACGAAACAAATAAGATTATTTTTTCAACAATAAAGAACTTATTAGAAAAAAATGTACTTGTATCACCAATAACACTTAAAAATTATCTTCCCGATGATAATAGTAATTTTAATAAGCTAAATTACCTAAATCAACTTAAAGACAGTGCTCCTTCAACTCAGAATACTTATAATTATGCAAAAATAATTTATGATTTATATATTAAAAGAAATTTAGTTGGAGTAGCTCATAATATTATTCAGACAACCAGCTCAGAAAATAATATTTTAGCTGAAGATCTAATTGAGAATGCGGAAAATGATTTATATAACCTTTCCCAATCTGGAAATACAGATAGATCTTTTATTAATTTTAGTAATGCTCTTCAAGGAGCAGTTGATATTATTAGTGAGGCATACAAAAGAGAGGGTAAAATAGCTGGTGTTCCAACAGGTTTTAAAGATTTGGATAAGAAATTAGGTGGGTTACATAAATCTGATTTAATCATTATTGCTGGAAGACCTTCAATGGGAAAAACAGCTTTGGGAACTAATATTGCTTTTAATTGTGCATTTAAATATCAAGAAGAAAAAGATGAATTTGAAAATAAAAAAATAATAGATGGGGGTAAAGTAGCTTTCTTTTCTTTAGAAATGTCTTCAGAGCAACTTGCAACGAGAATATTGGCAGAACAAACAAAAATTTCCGGTGACAAAATGAGAAAAGCAGAATTAAACAAAGATGATTTTAATAAAATAGCTAAATCTTCGGCAGAATTAGAAAATTTAAATTTAATAATTGATGATAATCCTGTCTTAACGATTCCTATTCTAAGAGCAAGAGCAAGAAGATTAAAAAGATTACATGACATAAACTTAATAATTATTGATTATTTGCAATTAATGTCATCTTCATCAAATAATAGAAACGATGGAAGAGTTCAGGAAATATCAGAAATAACTAGAGGACTAAAATCTATCGCTAAGGAATTAAATATTCCAATTATTGCTTTATCCCAACTTTCAAGACAAGTTGAACAAAGAGAGGATAAACGACCACAATTATCTGATTTAAGAGAAAGTGGTACAATTGAACAAGATTCTGATGTTGTAATGTTTATTTATAGAGAAAGTTATTATTTAGAAAGGTTAGAACCAATTAGAAAATCTGAGGAAGATGATTTAAAATATAATGAAAGAGTATCTAGATGGCAGCAGTTAACAAATGATAATTATAATAAAGCTGAAATAATTATTGCAAAACAAAGACATGGGCCAATTGGGTCAATAAAAATGCATTTTGATGCCAATTATACAAAATTCAGTGACTTAACAACGAAAGATTATGATAATATTATTGAGTGATTAACGAAAGTGGTATTCTAAATATAAATACAAAAAACATAATTTATAATTACAATTTTTTTAAAAAACTTAAAAAAAACCTAATAGTAGCTCCAACGATAAAAGCTAATGCTTACGGGTTAGGAGATAAAAAAATTTATAAACTTTTATTAAATCAAGGATGTAAACATTTTTTTGTTGCAACATTAAGTGAAGGATTAAAATTAAATAATAAAAATAAATTAATAAAAATTTATGTTCTTAATGGATTACAAAATTATAAATTAAATAAATTTACGAATGCAAATTTAATACCTGTCATAAATACTATTGAAGAATATTACAGAATAAAGAGTGCTAAAATAGATTATGCTATTCATATAGATACAGGTATAAATAGACTAGGCATTTCATTAAAAGATGCAGGAATGCTAGATCTGAATAATCGAAATATCAAATTAATAATTAGTCATTTGTCAAGCTCTGATGAATACAAGATAAATTACAACATTAAACAAAAAAAACTTTTTAATAATTTTGTTAACAAAAAACCCAAAGGTGTTATTTTCAGTTTAGCTAATGCTCACGGCTCAATTCTAGATAAAACATATTTATATAATATGATAAGACCTGGCATAGGTATTTATGGTTGTTATGAAAATAAAAAATTAGAAAAAAAAATTAAAAATGTAATCGATTTTAAAGGAAAGATAATACAAATTAAAGATTTGCAAAAAAATCAATACATTGGATATAATCGCACATTCAAAACAAAAACTAAGACAAAAGTGGCAATAATTGGTCTCGGTTACGAAGATGGGATACCTAGGTCATTGAGCAACAAAGGGTTTGTTTATTTTAGAAAAAATAGATTTAAAATTATTGGAAGAATTTCAATGGATTCATTTACAATAGATATATCAAAATGTAGTCATGTTTTAAAAGTAGGAATGTATGTAGATATTATTAATGAAGAACACAAAGTAGATAAATTTGCTAAAAAATGCAAAACCATATCATACGAAGTTTTGACTTCAATTGGTAATAGAGTTTATAGAAATTATGAGTAAAAAATTAAAATTATTATTATTTACTTTTTTTATACTATCTTTATTTTTTGCCAGCTTCTATATTAAAGATTTTAGAATAGATGCATCTTCTGATAGTTTGGTATCACAAAACGATGAAGATTTTAAATATTTTTCTTATTATCAGAATTTATTTCCTACAAAAAACAGTCTTGTAATTGCTATCAAAAGTAATGATGAAATAGATAAATCATTATTAGTCGAAATTGAAAAGTTAAGCAAAAAATTATCTGCTTTACCAGAAGTTTACTCTGTTTTTAATATTAATAAAGCACCTATTCTTCTTTTAAATAATACAAATCTTTTAGATTTAGCAAATGATAATTATGAAACTATAATAAATACAAATTTAGAAATAAAAGATGTTTTGAATGAGTTTGCAAAGAGTCCTATCTATAGTGATCAAATTATTAATGAGATTAAAAATATAACTTCTATTATAATTTTCCTTAATGAAAACAATAAAGCACTTGATCTTAAAGAAAACAAAAATTTATACCTATCTCAAGGAAAATATTACAGCATAAAAACAGAAATAGACAAAGAGAGAAATGAATTAATTAAAAAAATAAGAAATATTATTACTAATAGCAATAAAGATTTTACATACTATTTAGGTGGGGTAGAAATGATATCAAGTGATGTTATTTCTTATGTAAAGAAGGATATTTTAACATTCAGTTTTATTGTACTTTTAATTATAATTTTAATCCTTTTTATAATTTTTAGAAGAGTCAAATGGGTATTTGCTATTTTATTTACTTCAATTAGTGCAGTTTATTTGTCAATAGGTTTAGCTGGTTTTATTAATTTTGAAGTTACAGCAGTTTCGGCAAACTTCTTATCCTTAATGTTTGTTTTATCTATTTCTATGAATGTTCATATAATGAATAATTATTTACAAAGAGATATAAAAATTATTGAAAATTTTAGAATGATGTTTTGGCCTTGTTTTTATACCTTTCTAACTACAATTGTTGCTTTTGTATCACTAGTAATATCAGATATTAAACCTGTAATTGATTTTGGAATTATAATGATAATAGCATTATTAATAGTTTTAATCTCATCATTTGTAATCTTACCTCTAATTGTTTCTTTCTTTTCAAAGGAGGAAAAAAGCTATTCTCTAAATTTAAGTTTTTTAAAATCTTTTTATCCTTTTGCAAATAAGAATAGTAAATATATTCTTGGATTAAACATTCTAATATTTATCATATCTGTATATGGAATTACCAATCTGAATGTTGAAAACTCATTTATAAAATATTTTAAAAAGAATACAGAAATTTATAAAGGAATGTATCTTATAGATAATGAATTAGGCGGAACTACACCATTAGATATTATTCTTAAATTCAAAAATGATTATGAAATAATTGATACAACAATAAAAGCTGAAGAAGATGATGATTTAGAAATTGAAGATGATTTTTTCTCAGATGATCTTTTTGGAGAAGAAAATAATATTTGGTTCACAAATGAAAAAATTGAAACAATTAAATCTGTTCATCAATATTTAGAAAGTAGAATAGAGATTGGAAAAGTTACTTCAATTTATTCACTTATAGACACTGCAAATCAAGTAAACAAAAATGATTTATCAATGTTTGAATTATCAGTATTATACAATGAAATACCTAATGATTATAAAACTGATTTAATTGATCCTTATCTAAATATTGAAAACAACATGATAAAAATTTCTACAAGAGTAAAAGATTCAAAAGATATCAAAAGAAATGATCTTATTAATGAGATTAATTCTTTTTTAATGAATAAATTTGATAACTTGGAAGAATTTAAAGTTAACGGCCTATTAGTATTATATAATAACATGTTAAAATCTTTATTTAGCTCACAAATAAAATCCTTGGGTTTTGTAATTTTAGCTATTTTTGTAATGTTTTTAATATTATTTAGATCCTTTAAATTAAGTATAATTGGCATAATTCCAAATATTTTAGCTTCAACTTTTATTCTTGGTTTAATTGGATTACTCAAAATACCACTTGATATAATGACAATTACAATTGCAGCAATATCTATTGGTATAGCCGTTGATAATACAATACATTATATATATCGTTACAAGGAAAATCTAAAGTTAGGTAGAAATCATAGTGAAATGATTGAAAAAACACATTTAACTGTAGGTAATGCAGTTTTAATTACATCTATTGCAATAACTGCAGGGTTCCTTACTCTTGGTTTATCAAACTTTGTTCCTACAGTTTATTTTGGTCTATTTACAAGTTTAGCAATGATATTTGCTATGATAGGAGTACTAATTACTTTACCATCAATATTGAAATATCAAAAATGACCTTTTTAAACTTTGAATTAATATTTTTTGATTATGTAGTATTAATTTTAACTGCATTAATTGTTATTTTTAGTTTCTGGAAAGGTTTCATTAATTCTATTTTAGGCTTATTAACATGGGTTGGTTCTGTATTTGTAACCATTTATAGTTATCAATATCTTTCAGATTTTTTAAGTGAACAACTCTTAAATATTAATTTTTTACAAAGGTTTGAACAGTTTGTAAGCGTTATAAGTATAATTATTTCAATACCAATAATTTTCTTAATTAGTTTATTTATATTAAAAAGAATAAGAAAATTTTTAAATAGTGACTTAGATAAACAAATTTTAGGAGTGATATTTGATAAATCGTTTGGAATCTTATATGGCATACTATTTTCATATATAATTTACAGTAGTGTATTATATTTAACTGATAATAATGATTTTGAGATATTGAAAAATTTTCATTTATTTTTTGTAGAAAATTCAAATATTCTCCTGCAAATTTCTGAATATAATAATAATATTATTGAGAATTATACGAATACAGACCAATAATTGCTAATCATAAGGGTTTTTAGATTTAGAAAATAAAATTTTTAAATTTCTACTTTTAATTTTAAAGAAATTATAAAAACTATTTAGCAAATATCTTTTATACGAATTAGATATTTCTTTAGAAAAGTTTGAAAAAATTTTTATTGTTAACGGATTTTTTGATACCTGCGTACCATATTTAAATTTAACTTCTTTTCCATTTATTCTTGGGTGAGAATTATTTTCAACAACATGATTTAACCACTTATTAATTTGTGAAGTTGATATATTTTTATTAATTTCTAAAGTAAGTTCACGAATCTTATTTTTTAAAAATAAAATATCTTTTATATTTAGTGTTGAAATTGGTATAATAATTATATTTTTAGATTGAGAAAATTCATAATTTATATCTTTAATTAATTCATTAATTACTTTCTTTTTATTTTTTTTAACTAAATCAGTTTTATTAATTATAAATAATAAAATATTAGATTTTTGATAAATTAAATTAAATATTTTTTTAGATTGAGTATCAAAGCCTTGTTCAATATCAATAAGAAAAATATTTAAATTAATTTCATTGATAATCGATAGAGTTTTTTTAGTTACATAAAAATCAAGACTATTTTTATAAATTTTATTTTTTTTTATTAAACCTGCAGTATCTTTAATAGAATAGGTATTACCTTTAAAATTATACGAAGAAGAAACAATGTCAGTTGTAGTTTTTGGTTTATTACTAACAATTGATCTCTCAAATCCTACTAATTTGTTTAAGAGAGTACTTTTCCCTACATTTGTTTTTCCAAATAACCCTAATGAAAAATCATAATTTATTAACTTATTATCTTTAGTATCATATTTTGTTAAAAAATCTAAAAAACCTTGAATGCCTATATTATGTGAACATGATATAAAAAAAATATTCTTGATACCAAGATTGTCTATTTTTTTATCTTGTTTAAAATTATCATCTTTATTAATAATAACTAATATTTCCTTATTAAATTTTCTTAACTCATTTATCAATTCTTTGTCTATAAAGTAATTCTCATCTTTATAATCAATAACATAAACAAAAATATCTATTTTCTTTATTATGTTACTGACACTCTTTGTTACTAAACTTTTTTGATTAATTATTCCCGGTGTATCATATACATCAATATTACTATTTGATTTAAGAGGTGATACATGCCAATCTCTTGTTGTTCCAATGGTATCATGAATTATATTATTATTTTTATTTGTAATTAAATTATAAAGTGATGTTTTGCCTACATTTGGCATACCTAAAATTAATATGTTCATTTTAATAAATGTAAGTAATACCTTTTTCAGTACTTATAAAAATTTTATTTTGATAATTATAAACTTTATTAATATTTTTAATTTTAAGATTTACCGTTTCTTGAATTTCAAGATTTTGATCTAAAACA
>CACBAT010000022.1 GCA_902537325.1 uncultured Alphaproteobacteria bacterium
ATCGATATTAATAGAATCATATCTATTTTTGAATCCTTTTATCATTAAGAAATATTTACAAAGCAACCATATTTTATCTAAATTTTTATTATTAATAAAATCATCATTAATGTTCTTAAAATTGTAAACATTACTTTCTTTAAACTCATTTTCATTAATTATTTCAGAAATCAAATTTATAGTATTTTGATCATAATCAACATTTTGTATAGTTAGGCCTTGTTTAAATTGTTGAGTATACATAGTTTTAGGAAAATAATTTTTAAAAGCTTCTCTTAATACTGATTTTGTAAAACCGTTTTTCAACTTATTTGAACCACTTAATGCCAATCCAAATAATCTTACATTATTATCTAAAAAAGGCATTCTAACCTCAACTGAATTTGACATTGACGCCCTATCCCATTTATTTAAAAAAAATTGAAACCAACCACAATAAGACATCAAATAAGTAAAACATATTTCATACGGAAAATTTTCTAAATCTTCTAAATCATCATTAATAATCTGATAACTCCCATCAAAATTACCTGTATAAAGATAGTTTTCAAAACTATAATTTAAGTTTGGTACTGATCTGAAAGATATGGGTGTAATCTCTTGTTCACCTAAACCAAATAATCTTTTAAATTTATTAATATTTTGGGTTTTCCCAAATCTATTTATTGTTTTAAAATTATTAGCAATGCTATTATAAATATCAACAGATAATTCTGGTATCCAATTTGGATACCCTAAAAACTCATCAGCCCCATGACCATCAAGACTAACCTTAATTCCTTTTTCTTTTTGTTTTTTATATAGCTCAAACTGCATAAAATATTCTTCTACTACCTCGAGGGATGAAACAAGATCCATTGTTTTATCAGCGGTCATCTTTTTAAAATCAACTATTTGGTAATTTCTTTTAAATTTTTGAGATAATTGAACTGCGTCCTCTTTAGTTTTCATTTCCTCATAATCCATTATAATTGGGTTCAAATCTAAATCATCTTCGCTCAAATTTTCTTTTTTTTCTATCAAATTCATTAATGTGAAGATAGAGGAGGAGTCTAAACCACCACTAAGTGAAGTTCCAGTTTTAACATCACTGTTCAATCTTAATTTTGTAGACTCATACAGAAGATCAAAATAATCATTAACATTTTCTCTAAATCCTGAATTGATTTTTGGTAAATTTTTAAGTGGATAATCCCATCTAAATATTTTTTTTTCTAAATTGTTTAAATTTATTTTTAAATATCTTCCTTGGGTAAGTTGATTCACATTTCTAAATATTGTCTTAGAGCAATTATTTAGAGTAGTAGAATTTATTCCTAAATTATTATTATCAAACTCAATTTTATTTTCTAATGCATAAAATGCTTTTATTTCAGAACTGAATGCAAAAAAATTATTATTATCAAATATATAACAAGGTTTATACCCAATACCATCTCTACAAACTATTACCTCATTATTTTTTTTATCTAGTATTGCAAAAGACCATTCTCCATTAAACTTTTGAAATGAGTCCACACCCCACTCCTTATATGCATTAAGAACAACCTCAGTATCTGAATTTGAATAAAATTTATATTTCTTTAGAATTAGTTCTTCCCTTAAAGTTTTATAATTATAAATTTCTCCATTATAAATAATCCAATATCTTCCATCTACAGACATTGGTTGAGAACCAAGATTTGATGTATCGATAATAGATAGCCTAGTATGACCAAGTAAAAGATTTTTATGATTAATAAATCCACTATCATCTGGTCCTCTATGATCTAGAAGCGCATTCATTTTTAGGATTTTTGAAACATCAGTCTTAGATGTTTTAAATATTATTCCATTAATTCCACACATTATATTTTAATTTTTTTCAGCAGTTTACTTACATCTTCAATATAGCTTCTATCCCATAAATAAACATTTAAAAGTGAATAATATAATTGATAAATTGGTTCATATTCTAAGTAATATTTATCAATCTTAATGTGATCGTTGTATTTATCTAAAAAATGTTCGTCGATAAATTTGGGGTTAAACCATCTCAAATAAGATACTTCTAGCTCATTATGACCATAAAAGGATCCTGGATCAATAAATCCAACAAATTTTTTATTTTTAAAAAGTATGTTACCTTCCCATAAGTCACCATGTAATAGAGATGATATTGGTTTGTTAGGTATAAAATTATCTATCTTTTTAATTAATAAATCAATTTTAGTGTTAATAGTTTCATCCATAGGTTGTTTTTTGTTAACTAAGTCAAATATGTAATTTAGTCTTTTATCTCTATAGAACTCTAGCCAATTTTTAGAACTTGAATTAATCTGTCTCAAACCACCAATTTGCGTGTCAAAACTAAAACCGTAATCTTCACTTTTATTGGAGTGAAGAGTAATTATAGAATTTAATAAATCACCATTTGTTTGGTTTGGTTGATCATCATCATTATTTATGAATGACATTATTAATAAATTATTATTATATTTAATAATACTTGGGAACTGACTAAACTTTTGTCTATTAAAAAAAAGCAGGTTATCTGTTTCAGATTTTATAGCATTAAATTTATTATTATTTTTGTAATAATATTTAACAATAAATTCTTTTTTATCATTTGTGACAATTTTTAAACAATTAATACCAAAAGAGTCTGATAATAACTTGCTATCTATAATTTTTTTATTATCTAAAAGTTTTTCAATTTCTAAAATGATATTTTGATCAACCATACTACATGTCCAAAAAAATTAATTTTCAATTCTTAATTTCATATTTAGGATTAATACCATATGTTTTAATTTTTTTAGATAAATACTATTTTTTAATAGTTAAGGAAGAGGATCTACTTAACTTTATCACTTACTACAGCTTAATTATAATTGTTTTTATTGGATCAATAAACTGGAATCTAAAAAATAATCCTCCCACGCATATAGTTGTATACGGTTTTTTGCCTAGCTTATTTGCTGTTATAATTATTATATTAAATCTTCTTAAAATTGATATTTTAATAATTTTTATTTTAATAATTTTACTTTTGTTAACTCAGTTATTTTTCGATTATATTATTTTATTTGCAAACGAAACAAATAAAAAGGTACTTTACTATCTTAGACTACCTTTAACGGTTTTAATAATAATATTTTTATTTCTTATTTCATTGTAAGCCTGATGTGACCAATTTTTCTACCTGCATGATTTTGTAGCTCAAATTTTTCTTTTTTTTCTAATTTTTTTAATTCTTCCCCATTCATAATTTTTAATTTTTTTAAAATATTTATTATAGAAATCGGAATAGCTCTTTCATTTCCATCTGTAATTTTAATTACACCACTAATTTCTTTCTGAATATCAACAAATAAAAAAACACCTTCAGCTCCACTTTTACAAAACACTTTTCCTTTTGAAGCTTTTATTACTTTTGTATCAAAACTTGCAGTTCCACCAATGAAATCAGGATTTTCTAAAATTGAATCAACCAAGATTTTTACCTGTTCAGTATAATGATAATTATTTTTATAACTTTTAATCAAATTATTTAATGCCTTTGATATATATTTAATCTTAAATGAATATTGTGGAGCACTACAACCATCTAGAGAGAAATTTTTCTTTGATAATTTAGTTTCTGTAAATTTATTTAAAATTTTTCTAATATTTCTTTGATGTGTGTGATTATAATCAAGATAGTTTGTAATGTTATGATTATTGACTAAACAACTTGTTAACATTCCCAAATGTTTGCCAGAACAATTATTATGTAGTTCATTAAATTTTTTTCTAGAATATATTATTTTTTCAGAAGCCCTTTTATCTAGTGGAGCATGAATACCACACTGTAGACTACTTGTTTTTAAATTTATTTTTGAAATCCATTTTTCTAGTTCTCTTATATGAAATTTTTCTCCTTTGTGCGAAGCACAGGCTAAGGCTATCTGTTTATTGCTTAATCTATAATTTTTGATTGCATTTGACATTGCAAAAGGAATAGCTTGAAATATTTTTATTGATGATCGTGGGAAAAAAAATTCATTATCATTGTGTGTAGATAATAGAGTTTTACCATTAGCATTTGTTACTAATACTTTAACTTGATGACTACTCTCAACCTCTTTACCTCTAATGAAATCTACGTGAATTTTAGACACGTATAATGTTATACAATAATGATATTATTTTTGCTTAAAAAATGATTTAATAAATGTAAATAAATTTAAGAAAGAGCCATACTTACCAAAAAATATTACATCTTTTTCGGTTATGCTCAAACATAAACAGCCTGTTTCCTTAGATGCTATCGGCGTATGTTTAATTTTTTGATCATTTATTTGAATATCGCCTTTTGAATATTCACCATATTCATCACAGAAGCTACCTTCTAAAACTAAAATATATTCTTTTCCGCCATGGGAGTGCAGAGGTACAGAAACTCCAGGGTCCATTTTTATTAATTTTAATTCATCTTTATCATCAATCGATGCAGTGTACTCTTTGAAACCTTTATAAACTTGTTTCCAATCTAAATTATTTAAGTTTCCAAAGAAGCTAGTTACTGGATCCTTAAGATTTGAAGCAGATTTAATATTTTCACCATTAATGCAGTCTGTATACGTCAAATTTTTAGGATGAATGTTTTCGTTATCCATTAGATTTTCACCCAGCAAATTTTCAAATGCACTGCTAATTTTAGAAGCATTGGAATTTAGTTGCAGATATGTTGATGCAAATAGGGACTTTGCTGGACCTAATATTCCTGACGCAAAATCGAAAATAAGTTGATTTTTTACTACTGTTCCATTCATTTTAAAAATCCCTGCATTTTAGTTAAAATATGCCTTATTCTTGATTTAACTGTCCCTAAAGGAATTTCAAGCTCATCTGCAATTTTTTTATGACTTTTATTTTCGAAAAAGTTCATTTTTATCATTATTTTCTGCTGTTCATCGAGCTCATTATTTATTCTTTCTATTTGTTTTTTTGATTCATTTTCTTCAATTGGATCAACTTCTCTATCTTGGTATAAAAACTCTCGTATATCTTCTTCTTGGAAATTTATTTTTGAATTTTTCCTGAAAAAGTCTATTTTTTTATTTCTTGCAATAGTAAATATCCATGTAGAAAGAGCTGATTTTGTTGAATCATATAGGTTTGATTTTACCCAAACAGTACTTAAAACCTCCTGAGTTAATTCCTCAGAACTCTCAATTTTGATTCTATTTTGTATAAAATAAGCATTTATTTTTGGGGCAAAAAAATCAAAGATTTCCGAAAAAGCCATTTCGTCGCGGTATTTTTGAATCCTATTCATTAAGTTATTTAGGTTTGATTTTTCCATAATTTAAAAAGATTTCAACATTGCTTAAACGCTCTTAACTAATTGCATAAGATATACTAAAAGAAGTAATTGATGAAAATTTTTCTTAAGTTTTTAGTTGTGCTATATGTAGCACTTCCTAGTGCTCTTAATGCTTTAGAAGTAGGTAAATGGTCTTTTGTTGAGACTGATGAGTATTGTTATATTGGTAGTTTAGCCACAGAAACAGATTTACCAAGTGATAAAAAAAGAGGAAACTTCTATGTTTTAGTCTATAAAAATATAGGTAATCCAGAGACCGTAGTTCAAATAGAGGCTGGTTATAGCTACAAAGTTCCCTCTGATATTATCATAAGTATAGATAATGGAGAGTACAAATTTTATACAACTGAGGATTTGCCAACAGCGGCCTGGACAGAAGAAGATTCAAAAGTCATTTTTGCTATGAAAAAAGGATTAGAGCTTAAGGTTACTGGCGAGTCTTCACGAGGCACAATTACCAATGATATTTATACTCTTAACGGATTTACTGCAGCGTATAATCAGTTAATAAACGATTGTTAGATGCCTAAGAAAATTGTTTTAGCTTACTCAGGCGGATTAGATACAAGTGTAATTCTCAAGTGGCTTCAAAATAAATATAAATGCCCCGTAGTTACTTTTACAGCAGATATTGGTCAAGGGGAAGAACTTTCACCTGTTGAAACAAAAGCAAAAAGCTTAGGTGTAGAAGAAATATTTATTGAAAATCTACAAGAAGAATTTGTTAAAGATTATGTTTTTCCAATGTTTAGAGCTAACGCTCTTTACGAAGGAACATACTTGTTGGGTACAGCTATAGCCAGACCCTTAATTGCAAAGAGGCAAATTGAAATTGCTAAAATTGTAGGAGCAGATGCTGTGGCGCATGGAGCTACTGGCAAGGGTAATGATCAAGTTAGATTTGAACTTGGATACTATGCAAATAATCCAAAAATCGAAGTTATAGCACCCTGGCGAGATTGGGAATTTGAATCTAGAAATGATTTATTAGATTATGCAGAAAAAAATCAAATAACAGTACCTAAAGATAAAATGGGTGAGCCCCCATTTAGTACAGATGCAAATCTTCTTCATACTTCTTCTGAAGGTAAACTTCTTGAAGATCCTTGGCTTGAGCCACCTGAGCATATTTTTACAAGAACAAAATCTATTAAAGATACTCCAGATAAAGCAGAGGTTATAATAATTGGATTTGAAAACGGCGATCCAGTTTCTATAAATGAAGAGAAACTAAAACCTCACGAAGTTCTTACAAGATTAAATTCTATAGCTGGACGTCACGGAGTAGGAAGAATAGATATTGTAGAAAATAGATTTGTTGGAATGAAATCCAGAGGGGTTTATGAAACACCAGGTGGAACAATATTATTAGATGCTAGAAGAGCAATAGAGAGTATTACTTTAGATAAAGGCGAAGCTCATCTTAAAGATGAATTGATGCCAAAATATGCTGAAGTAGTTTATAATGGTTTTTGGTTTTCTTCTGAGAGAGTATCAATGCAGAAATTGATAGATTCAATGTCACACAAAGTTAACGGTGATGTCAAAATTAAAGTATATAAAGGTAACGTAATTATATTAGGCAGAAGATCAAGTAACTCTCTTTATGACAATTCATTAGTTTCTTTTGATGAAGTTGGTGAATATAATCAAAAAGATGCAGAAGGTTTCATTAAAATAAACTCAATTAGACTTCGTAAAAATAATTAATATTTTATGGGTTACGGTGATGATTTACTTGTAACTTCCTTAGCAGCTAAAATTAAAAAACAGTTTCCAGAAAGACAAATTGTTATTGGTATTGCAGAAAAAAATCATGCATTTCATTCTCCAATTTATGAGAATAATCCAAATATAGCAGACTGTAGAAATTTAGATAATGATAAACCCATTCATCTAATAGATTATCATGAATTAAATAGACCATATATTGACTATGATAAAAGCATCCCAAACAATTATGTTTGGAGAAACTTTAAACCCATTCCTGGTGAAATATATTTTTCAGACCAAGAAAAAATTGAAGCTAATAAAATTGTTTCTGAGGCAAAAAAATTTTGGATGGATAATCATAATAAAAAATTTAGAAATATAATTTTTCTTGAAACTTCATCAACTAAAATAAATGATAAACAATTCAGTTTTAAACATCAAAATAAAGATTGGGGTATTCAGAATTGGATTAGCTTAATAAACAAATTAAAGAATGATTATTTGATTATTCAATCAAAACATACTCAAACAAAAAAAATTGATGGAACATTTATACCTCAAGAATTGGATTTTAGACTTGCTTGTGCCTTACTAAAAGAAGTTGATTTTTACGTTGGTCCTGAAGGAGGTTTTGGGCATGTGGCAGCAGCATTAAATAAAAAAGCAGTTCTATATTTTGGCGGATGGATATCACCTGATGTAATAGGTTATGAATTTCATGAAAATATTTATTATGAAGATAAACAATCACCTTGTGGAGTTAAATTAAAACTTTGCGAACATTGTTCTAAAGCAAGAGAAGTGATAACCGTTAATCTTTTCTTAGAACATATTTATAAAATTAGTTCTTCTTAGTCTAAAAATTTTAACTTGAATGCTGTGGTTGTGTTTCTTAAAAGGCATGCAATTGTCATTGGCCCTACTCCTCCAGGTACTGGAGAAATTGCGCTTATTTTATGTTCCACGTCACTAAACAAAACATCACCTACTAATTTTGATTTCTCTTCATTTATCTTGATTCTATTAATACCCACGTCGATAATAATAGCACCTTCCTTAACCCAATCCTTATTTACAAACTCAGGCTTACCAATTGCTGCTATTAAAATATCGGCTTTCTTGCAAATACTTTCAATATTTATAGTTTTTGAATGAACTGTCGTAACAGTACAAGACTCTTTTAATAATAATTGTGCCATAGGTTTTCCAACTATATTTGATCTTCCGATAACGACAGCATTTTTACCAGCTAAATTAATATTAAGTTCTCTTAGAAGTAACAGACAGCCATAAGGAGTGCATGGTATCATTAGACTTTCATCATTCTTTTGGCTTATTGAAAGTTTGCCAACATTTAAAGGATGAAACCCATCAGCATCTTTTTCAGGCGCTATACTATTTAAGACCACTTCTTCATTTATAGTTTTGGGCAAAGGTAGTTGGACAAGAATACCATTTACATCATCATTATTGTTTAATTGATTAATTAAATTGATTAAATCGTTTTGATTTACAGATTCTTCTAGGTGATGATCAATTACATCAATCCCAACTTCTTTTGCAGCTTTTGTTTTAGCTTTTACATATACACTACTTGCAGCAACATTTCCTACTTGTATAACTGCAAGTCCAGGTACACGGTTGGATTTTATTTTTATGTTTTCAATCTCAATTTTTAATTGATCTTTTAAATTTTTTGCTATTTTTTTTCCATCCAATATATGTGGCATAATTATCTAGGCCAATATTCAATTAATAAACTTTTAATAAACCACAAACCAAGATAAACCACGATTGGAGATAAATCTATTGCACCAAAAGTAGGCAAATATCTTCTTACAAAATTTAAACTTGGCTCACATAACCGGTATAAGGTATCAAGGATACTATAAACAAATCGATTACCAGTATTAATCACATTAAAGTTTACTAGCCAAGTTAGAACAATATAAATTATCAGAACAAACTGAAATAAGTTTAAAATTTGAATAATTAAATACAAAAGTGAGTTCATTATAAGTTTTTATTTAATATCTATTATGCATTATGGCTGTAATTTAATCAAAAAAAAGCGGTCTGAAAGACCGCTTTTATTATAATAAAATTGGATTTACATTGAGATATCTCTACCAAACCATTCTTTAGTTATTTCAGCAGTAGTTCCATCTTTAGACATTTCTGCAATTGCAGCATTCCACATCTCTAAGATATCTGCATCTTCTTTTCTAACTGCTCCACCAACACCATCTCCGAAGACACCACCAGAAAAAGTTGGTCCAGTAAATGCAACATCAACACCACCATCAGATTCCATAAAATCAATAATTGATCCTACATCAGCAAGAACAGCATCACATCTTCCAGCAGCTAAATCTAAATTGTGATCGTCAACTGCTTGATACAGTTTAACATCAACAGCACCTGACATATGTTTCTCTAAGAAATTTTGGTGAATTGTTGAAGATTGAACACAGACAGTTTTACCATCCATTGCAGCAATTAATTGACCTATTGCAGCTTGTTCCTTTCCACCTGCATTATTAAGATTAACTTTAGCCATACCTGCAATATTTAAATTTGCTAAACCACTATTTTTTAAAACAGCGAATCTTGCACCATCAGTCATATATCCAGTAGTAAAATTAACTTTTTCTTTTCTTTCTTCAGTAATAGACATTCCAGCAATAATAATGTCATATTTACCTTGAAGAAGGGCAGGTATTATTCCATCCCAATCTTGAGTTACCCATTCACATGTAACGCCCATTCTTTCACAAGCTTCGTTACCAAAGTCTATTTCTGCACCCTCTAGTTCACCAGCAGAGTTTAAATTGTTCCATGGTGGATAAGCACCTTCTGTACCAATTCTTATTGTCTGCGAATTTGCAATTGATGCAACTCCAAAAATACCAATCGATAATAAATATATTATAAATTTTTTCACGTTTCCTCCTTGAAGAAGTATTTCTAAATTATAAGGAAACCATATAAGCTAAATAAAAAAAAACAAAATAAATTGTTCAAACCTTTTTTGTTTTGGTCTTAATTAATACAAAAAATAAGCCAATTATTAGTAATATAAAAGGAAAACTCCATAGAAAAATATTATTATAATTCATAAGCGGTCTAAAAAGAATGTATTCACCATATCTTTCAACTAAAAATATCTTGATATCTCTCTCACTTTCACCTTCCTGTAATTTTTGTTTAACTATTTTTTTGATATCATTTGAGAATTCAGCATCTGAGTCATAAATGCTTTGGTTTTGACACGTCATGCATCGCAACTCTAATGTTAAATTTTTTACTCTCTCATCAATATTTTCAACTGCAAATATTTTAAAAGTAAAAAACACAATACTTAAAATTATTATATTTAAAAATTTATAAAAGTGGCTCAATTTCATTTTTTAAAACATCCATTGTTATTGGACCCATAAATTTATAGATAATCTTACCATCCTCATTAACTAAATATGTTTCTGGTAGACCAAAAACACCAAATTCTAATGCAATTAAACCATCAGAGTCTACACCAACAAAATCGTATGGGTTTCCATCATCCTTCAAATATTTCTTTGCATCAGAAATTGGATCTTTGTGATTAAATCCCAATAAATATAGTTCAGGATATTTTTTACGAATTTCGAAAAAAAGTGGATGCTCTATTTTACAAGGACTACACCAAGAAGCAAAAAAATTAATTAAGGTCTTCTTATTTTTTATATCTTTTGTTTTGATTATATCCTTTGCATTATACAAAGAACTACTTTCAAAAATAGGAACATCTTTATTTAAGAGTGCACTCGGTGGTTTATTAGGATCTTTACCACTTAATAAATAAACTAGTGAAAAAATACATATGATTAAAAGTACTATTAATGGTGTTAAAATAAATATCCTGTTCATCTTCTAGAAATTGCTATTAAACCTGAATACATCATTATTATCACTCCAAGCCATATAAAGCTAACAAATGGATTAATTAAAACTTTTACAAACCACTCATTATTTTTTTGTTCACCAAGGATAAAATATATATCCTTATTCCACTGATGTAAAATACCAGCTTCAGAAGTAATCATCTTTGACACCGGATAATAATTTTTTCCTGCCTCTATTTCTTTTGATTGATTTTTTTCAGTATCAAATAAAAATTTTCCTCTTAAAGATTGAAAATTAATCTCATTAGTTGTTTCTATTTTTTCAAACAAAACTGTTTTTCCATTTACATTAAACTTGTCTCCCTCATTAAGGTTAAAATCTAGCTCATTTTGAAAAACACTAGAACAAGTGATACCAATTATAGCAATACCAACACCAATATGCGCTATATGAGGATTAATTATTTTGAAGAAATTAATGTTAATTTTAAATTTATACGAAGAAAATATAGCAATAATTGAAGCCAATATTATCCAAAAACCTAAAAGTAACCCAACAAAACCCCATGTATTAAAATCCAAAAAATATGATTGAAGTATAACTAAAACACTTAAGATAATAAAAGCTACAACATATTTTTTTGAATTATTTATCTTATTTGTTTGCCAGGATAAAATTGGCGCAATACTCATTAATAAAAAACCAGGAATCATTATAGGAATTACTGTTGCATTAAAATAAGGACCTCCTACCGATATTCTCTTATTATATAAAACTTCAATTATAATTGGGTATATAGTTCCTAAAAGAATAGTTAAGGTTGCTATAATCATTAAAATATTATTTATTACAAGTGCTGAAACTTTATTGATAAATAACAAGTTTAAAGTATTTGATTTTTTTGGTTCTTTTAACAAAAAAACTAAAAAACCAAATCCTGTTACAATAAAAAAAATTAGTAATATAAATATGCCTCTGGATGCATCTGCTGCAAATGAATGTACGCTTGTTAAGATTCCAGATCTTACCAAAAATGTTCCAAAAACACTTAGTGAAAAGCAAAGAATTGATAAAAAAACTATCCATTTTTTAATAGCTTGCTCGCCTCTTACCATCATGAGTGAATGAACTAATGCAAGTCCAGAAATCCAAGGCATCAGTGAAATATTTTCAACTGGATCCCAAAACCACCAACCACCCCATCCTAATTCATAATATGCCCAATATGAACCTAGAGCTATTCCACCAGTTAAAAAAGTCCAACTAATTAATGACCATTTTTTAGCAACATAAAGCCATTCATCATCTGTATTTTGAAATAAACCAGCTATTGCAATACTGAAAACTATAGAATAACCAACATAACCTGCATATAAAATTGGAGGATGAACAGCCAACCCAGGATCTTGTAAAATAGGATTTAAACCTAAACCCTCGTTTACTAATATTGAATTAACGAGAAAAGGATTAGAGGTAAAAACTATAAATAGACCAAACAAAATATGAAGAAAAGCTTGAATAATTAAAGTTAATTTTTGAAAGTTATCTTCTATATTTTTAGTAAAAGAAAAAAAGAAGCTAAAGATAGATAATATACTTAGCCACAAAAGCATCGAACCTTCATGATTACCCCAAGTACCTGAAATTTTATATATTAGTGGTTTATTTGAGTGAGAGTTTTGAAAGACATTATAATTTGAGAAATCAGATACGACATAGGCATACATCAATGAAAAAAAAGATAACAAAGTTAATATGGATGAAAAGCGGATGAATAAATTAAATTTTTGTTTTTGAAATTTAAATATGTATCTAGATAAAAATAAGTAAAAATTAATACCTATTGCAAAAACTAAGCTTAAAAAACCAACTGATGAACTCATTTATATTTTTTATTCCAATAACCAGTATCTTTAAGACCTTCTTTTATTGATGCTGGCATATAATTTTCATCGTGTTTTGCAAAAACATTAGTTGCATTAAAAATATTTTTATCAACAAAAGCACCCTCTATCACTGCGCCTTGCCCTTCTCTAAATAAATCAGGAAGAATGCCATTGAAAGTAACAAGTATAGATGCTTTTTCATCAGTAATTTTAAATCTAAATGAACTTGAAGAAATTTTATTAAAACTATCATTTTCTACAAAACCACCTATTCTTATTTTTTCATTTATTACGATATCAAGCTTATCAATCTCTGATGGCGTATAAAAATATGACACATTTTCTCTTGTATTATATAAAATAAGCAAGACTGCACTTAGTATAATTACCAAAGTAAGTAATATAAGCAGCAATCTTTGAAATCGTAAACTCATTTACTTTTTTATTCTACTAAATTTTAAGTAACTAAAAAATAATAACAAAATAATTAAAAGAAAAGCTGCAAAATAAGATCCGAAAATATACCAAAAATACATAATCTCTATTAGCAAAAATATTTAGGAAAGATACTTAATCAAAAGGACTAAAAGTCACAA
>CACBAT010000023.1 GCA_902537325.1 uncultured Alphaproteobacteria bacterium
ACTTTTCAATAACTATTGAGTTCTCATAATATTTTTCAAATGTGTTTCTTGCATTAAGAGAAATTTTGAGTAGGTTTATCTTATTATCTCTTATTCTTTCCAGAATCTCTTCAAACTCATATTGATTTTCAAAAACTAAACAATTCTTTTCAGTTTCTAATTCAGGCGTTCCAGACAAATTAGATTTATGTGTAATTACAATCAAACCATACATCAGTGCTGTTATAATTCTAACTCTAGTGCCTAAAACAATGGTATTAGGTACAAGAAGAAACTTTTTATTTTTAAATACTTCGTTTAAATCATCAATTCTTTCAATAAAGCTTACATTGCTAAAATTTTTTAAATTTTTTAATTCTTTTATTAGAGAACCTTGTCCAATAATATTGAAATTGAATTTTAAATTTTTTTTCGAAGTTTTTAGATATTGGTTTAAAAAAATTAAACCTGATATGGTTACCGTACCATGCAAACCTCCTAATAGATATATATCATTTTTATCATTATTTTTTTGAGAATATTTTAGTTTTAAAAAAGATTTAATATCCTCATTTTTAAATTTATCATCCAATGGAGTATTTAAATAAGAATTTTTATAAAAAGTTTTTTTAAGAGAATAATAAAATGCAAAATAGAAAACTAAATTTATATTTTTAAGTAGTTGATACTCAACAAGTTTATAATAAAAATTATCGATTGAATCTAATATATACCTTTTAACTTTATTTTTTTTAAGAATATTCCTTCTAAATATTCGAGGTTCATGTGGTTGATCTCCCAGCATTGCAATAGTTTTGTTTTTGAATTGATTATTTATTAATGTCAAAGAATCAAAATGATATGTAATTATCAAGTCATAGTTGTTTACTTTAAGTTTTTTTAAGATTTGATTTTTTATTTTATATGTCTGGTAAAAATAACTATAATTAAATCTAAAAAAATTTTTAAAAAATACAAATGCATTATCTTTTTCTTCAATCTTTAAGATCGTTGGGTTAATATTTAGTCTATCTAAGTATTTTATAGTTGTATCAATATCACTATGTTTTTTAAGATCTTGGAAATATAGTATAAGTTCTATTTCAATATCCTTGTATTTTTTTAGTGCATTAACTAATCCCCAAACTAACATTGCTCCACCATTAAAATCTGGTCCAACAGGACCTCTTGATATTATTGCGATCTTTGCCATTTTAATTATTGGTGGCAGCTCTTTATTAATGTATATGTTTTATAAAATTTTTTTATGTATCTTAAAAACATAACGCTACTTATATATATAATTTTTGGAAAGTAACTATAATTCATTATGAACTCTAAAAGATTAATTATAGCTGAAGTAGGATCTGTTCATGATGGCTCATTTGGAAATGCTTGTAAGTTAATTGAAGCTGTAAAAAATACTGGAGCTAATGCTATAAAATTTCAAACTCATTTAGCTGAACACGAAACATTGAAAAATGCTCCTAATCCATCATACTTCACAGATGAAAACAGGTATGATTATTTTGTAAGGACTTCTTTTTCAAAAAAACAATGGGTTAAATTAAAAAATTTAGCAAAAAGTTCAAAACTAATTTTTATTTCAAGTGTTTTCAGTATTGAGTCTTTTAATTTATTATATAGCTGTGGTATAAAAAATATTAAAATTCCTTCTGGTGAAGTTAGTAACATTAGTTTGCTTGAAGCTATCTCTTCCAAAAAAGATGTTAACGTTATTCTTTCATGCGGCATGAGTAATTATAATGAAATAGATAATGCTTTTAAAATTTTAAAAAATAATAATTTATCAATTTTGCAATGCACTTCTGAATATCCTTGTAGTCCTAAAAATGTTGGATTAAATGTAATAGAAAAGCTAAAAAAAAGGTACAAAATAGATATTGGTTTTTCAGACCATACCTTAGGATTTGCTGCATCTTTTGCTGCCACTGCTTTAGGCGCAAACATAATTGAAAAACATTTTACATTTTCCAGATTAATGTATGGGAGCGATGCTAAAAATGCAATGGAACCCGAGGAATTTACTCAATTTGTTAGAGGGATAAAAGAAATTTGGTCTATGATTGATAATCCAGTTGATAAAAAAATTAGTTATCAGATAAAAAAAATGAAAGATATTTTTGAAAAAAGTATAGTAACAAAAGTAAATCTTAAAAAAGGTGATATAATTACATTAGACAAAATTTCATTTAAAAAACCTGGCACTGGAATAAATTCATCAGACTACAAAAAAATATTAAATAAAAGAATAAAAGTAAACAAAAAAATTAATACAATAATTAAATGGAAAGATATTATATGAAAAATATTTGTTTTGTTATTGGCTCAAGGGCAAATTATTCTTCAATTAAGTCTGTTATGTTAGAAACAAAAAAATCAAAACAATTTAGAATTTTTCTAATAGTATATTCTTCAGCTGTTTCAGAAAAATATGGATCAGTTTTTAAAATTATTGAAAAAGATGGTTTTAAGATAAATTTTTTACTTAAAAATCTTTTAGATGGAGAAGATCCAGAGACAATGTCAAAATCTACAGGGCTGGCATTAATAGAAATTACAAAATGTTTAGATCTTATTAAGCCTGATTTAGTTTTTACTATTGGTGATAGGTTTGAAACGATTGCTATAACATTAGCCGCAGCGTATATGAACATACCTATTGCCCATACTATGGGAGGAGAAGTAACAGGAACTATTGATGAAAGTATTAGACATGCAAATACCAAATTTGCCCACATCCATTTTCCAGCTACAAAACAATCTGCAGATAGAATATTTAAATTAGGAGAAGAAAAGAAAAATATTTTTAATGTGGGTTGTCCTAGAATAGATTTGATTAAAAATCAGCTGAGCTCAAATAATATAACTATACAAAAACTTGAAAAAAAAGTTTTTAGCACTGGAATAGGAAAAAAATTTACATTGAGTCATAAATTCTTACTTGTGCTTCAGCATCCCGTTACAACGGAATACAATAAAAGTGCAAATCAAATAGTAAATACCTTAAAAGCTGTAAAAAAAACTGGTATGAATGCAATAATTATGTGGCCTAATCCAGATGCAGGTTCCAGTCAATTATCTTCAGGAATAAGAAAATTTAGAGAAAAAAATTTAGATTTAAATTTTTTTTATATTAAAAATCTTCCTTCTAATGATTACATTTTGCTAATGGATAAAGCTAGCTGCCTTATAGGCAATTCTTCATCTGCTATAAGGGACGGAGCCTTTATAGGTACACCAGCTGTTAATATAGGCACAAGGCAAAATACTAGAGAGAAAGGAAGAAATGTTTTAAACTGTAGTTATAAAACAGAAGATATTTATAATTCCATTTTAATACAATTAAAAAAAAATAAATTTAAAAAAGATCATTTATATGGAGACGGAACTGCTGGTAAAAAAATTGTAAAAGTTTTAGAAAAAATAAATAAAATTAAAATCCAAAAAAAAATTAGATATTAATATGGAAAATATAGTTGCTATAATTCCAGCAAGAGCTAATTCAAAATCAATAAAAAACAAGAATATAATTCAAATAAATAAAAAACCTTTAATTGCTTTTACAATTCAAGCTGCTTTAAAATCGAAAATATTTAAAGATATAATAGTTTCTACAGATTCAAAAAGAATAAAAAAAATTTCAGAAAAATATGGAGCCGAAGTTCCTTTTTTGAGACCTAAGCATTTATCACTTGATAAAACTCCAACATATCCTGTTATAAAAGATGTGTATTTAAAAATAAAAAAACTAAAATCTATAAATTACAAATATATATGTATTTTACAACCAACATCACCTTTTAGAAATCATAAACATATAAAAGAGGCTTATAGTAAAATTCTTGAAACAAAAAATGCTGATAGTTTAATTTCTTGTCAACGAGTTCCGCATAATTTTATTCCTGAAAAATTAATGAGTTTAAATAATAATCATTTTGTAAATTATAGAAATCTAATTGGATTAAATAACATTAATAGAAATAGTTATAAAATTTATTATGCTAGAAATGGATCTGCCATATATTTTACTAGTCCTAAAATTCTTGAAAAATCATTAGTTGGAAAAAATACTATACTTTATGAAATGGATAAAATTTCTTCAATAGACATAGATGATCATCAAGATTTAGAATTTGCAAGATCAATAGCGCAAAACTTTAAAAAAATTATTTGAATTCAACAAAAGAGGTTTGGCTACTATTTCTGTAACCTGTAATTTCAAATAAGTCGGGTATGATGCTATAAATTTTTGTATTATTATCTATAAATAATTTTATAGATGATAATAAATTTTGATCTATTTTACTTATGTCCATTTCACCTTTTTTGTTATTAGATAGCCAATTTATTTTATCTAAAGAAAAAAATTCAAAGTGATTTTTAATAATATTCATAGAAGGCAATGGTGGCCAACCATCAGAATGAAGATTAAAAATTGAAAGATCATCATCAAATATTACGTACTTAATTTTTTTTTCTTTTATAAATTTTAATCTGTCTAAATGTGAAACATGATCATCAAAAAAAATTAATGTTCTATTAGAGTCATAATTAATTTCATAATCTTCAATATCACCTTCATAATATTGAGCATTTTTTGATTCATACTCAATGTTACTTAAATTAATGTCAAAGCAAATTAAATTTTTATTTTTTTCCAATGCATTGTCTATGATAAATGTTGTAAAACCTCTAGCAATTCCTGATTCTACCACTGTGTCAATATTTAGAATTTTTATAAATGTATATAAGTACAAGGAGTTATTATATCCCATACCTCCCTTTGAGTTATAATTTTTACCCCATTTTTCATAGATTTCATCAAATTTAATAATACATTCTTCTAAATATTTATGATCAATTTCACTATTAAATTTATTACAAAATGAATATAAATTATCTGCCAAAATCTGATTCCTCAAATTTTTAACTCTATTATTTCTTATAAAAGAATTTACATTATTTCCTTGATGATATTTTGTTCTAATTATTTTTATCCCTAATTTTGAAATAATAGAATTTACATATTTGCCGAATTTGTCGATAAGACTAATTTGTGCATTCTTGACATTTGTATATCTCCAATACGGATTATATTGCCAATAGAATTTTTTAACTTTTTTTTTCATATAAACTTCTATTAAATTAATAAATAAATTATTATTTATATTCTAAATAAAAAAGTATTAATCTAAAATAAATTATATTAAAGAATTAATTTGTTTATATGAGCAAAAATATTTGTGTAATTGGCCTTGGTTATGTTGGATTAACTCTATCAATTGTTTTGGCAAAAAAAAATTTTCAAGTTTATGGTGTTGAAAATAACACTAAAGTTTTAAATAAGTTAAAAAAAGCACAAACAAATATTCATGAACCAAATTTAAATAAAGATCTTAAAAATGTATTAAAAAAAAATAAATTACTACTATATTCTTCAATTCCAAAATCTAATAAAATTACCACATTTATAATAACAGTTGGAACCCCCGTTAAAAATGACAAAAAAATAAATCTTAAAAATTTGATAAATGTAGCTAAAGAGGTATCTATTAAAATGAATAATAAATCTTTGATTATTCTTAGATCAACTGTAAAAATTGGTACAACAAATTTTATAAATGAAATAATAAGTAAAAAAAATAAAAAATTTGATATAGCTTTTTGTCCAGAAAGAACAATGGAGGGAAGTGCAATAAAAGAATTAGAGACACTTCCCCAGATCATTGGAGGTTTAAGTAAAAAAGCAAGTTTAAGATCCAAAGAAATATTTAATAAAATAACTAGTAAATCATATATTGTCAGTAATGCTAAAACTGCTGAGATGATTAAACTAGTAGATAATTCTCAAAGAGATTTATTTTTTTCATATTCAAATGAAGTTGCAATATCTTGTGATTATTTAAATATAGATGCTAATGAAGTAATAAATATTGGAAAAAAAAATTATCCAAGAACAAACCTCTTTTTACCTGGGCCTGTCGGAGGGCCATGTCTAGAGAAAGATCCATATATTTATGTAGAAAGTTTGAGGAAAGAAAAATTTTTTCCTAAATTGACGTTTTATGGCAGAAAAAATAATGAAGATTTAATCAATCATTCAGTTAATTCCATATTTGATTATTTTAATAAGATTGATAAAAAAGTTTTGAAAATATGTATTTTAGGCCTAGCTTTTAAAGGGAATCCAGAAACTGCTGACTTAAGAGGGTCTACAGTTTTTCCATTAGTTAGATGTTTAAAATTAAAATTTAAATATTCAAAAATTTATGGATTTGATTACATTGTTCCAAAAAATGATTTTAAAACTGTCAATATCTTTTATTTAAACACAATACAATCTTCATTTAGAAAATCTGATTTAGTAATATTTCATAACAATCATAAAAAATTTTCTAAAATTAATTTAAAGAAAAATATTAAACTGATGAATGCTAGATCTCTTATTTATGATTTTTGGTCACAATTTAATTTTAAAAATAATAAAAAAAATGAAACAAAATATATTTCCTTGGGTAAAAATTATTTATTAGATGATATCTAGAAATAAATTTTTTTTTATAGGAGGTGATTTTATTGAATCACAATATCTTTGGATAATTCCATTTATTGGAGGATATTGTAAAAAGAATAAAATAAAAAATATAATTTTTGAGAATTCCTTATCAATTAAAATTAAAAAAAATAAAAATATTTCTGATGTTCTCAAAAATTTTAATTCCACTGTTTTCAAATATGACTTAATATTTTTTTTATATTTGATAATATTATTTTTATCAAAACTTTTATTTTATATAAAACTATTTTTTTTAGATAATTCTTTTTTCAAATATAATAAAGATTCTCTTGATTATCAGCTAATGCATTCATATTGGGATACATATGTAAGAATGCAAAAAAACTATTTTAAATTCAACTTTACTTCAAGATTAAAATCAATTTTATTTATACATTTAGCATTTACTAAAGCTTTTTACTTAAATAAAAAAAAAATTAATGCAATGTTAGTTGGACACACCGTGTATTCTAGAAGAGCATTAATATCTTATTTGAAAACAAAAGGAGTTAAAATTATATCTCAAGCAAATTTTAGTTTTCAATTACATTTAGGTTTAAACGAAACTAGATGGGATTTTCTTCCTAAAAAAAACTTAGATAAACTTTTAAGTAACATATCTGATGATGAAGTTGAAATATATTGGTTGAAACGTTTAAAAGGAAAAGGAAATTATGAAGATGCTAATATTTCTGCCAAATTAAAATTTAAAAATACTACTCAGTCGAAATTAAATGTTCTTATGCTACATATTTTCAGAGATTCTCCTTACAACTTTTTAGATAAAGATAGAATTTTTTGTGATTACTATGAGTGGGTGATTAAAACTTTAAAAATAATAAATAAATCAACAGAGGAATGGTTAATAAGACCTCATCCTAATTCTTCTAGATGGGGGGAGAATTCAATTGATATTTTAAATCAAATTATTAAATCAACAATAGTTAAACTTCCAAAAAATATCAAAATTGAAAATAATGCGATATCAATGCAAGAATTATATAGCAAAACTAAAAGGATAGTAACATATTCAGGTACTTCTAATATTGAAATAGCGTGTTTTGGTATAAAGCCCATCATTATTTCTGAAACTATTTTGAGTTATTACAATGAAAATTTTGTATTAAAGCCTAAAAATTATGAGGAGTATAAAAATTTTTTACTTTCAGATTTTAAATCTGAAAAATTCAAATTAAAAAATGATAAAATTAAATTTATAAAAAAACTACTTTACTTAAGGGAAAATACATTTTCATTTAGGCAAGATTTAAATGCAGTATATGTATATAGGGGCGATAATCAAAAAATATACGATAAAGATTTTAGACAAACTGAAGAATCTTATCATAATTTTTCAGAATTCTTAAATGAATTGGGAGAAAGGTTTAGTCCAGAATTAACACACACAATATCAAAGAAATTTGTAAAATATTTGTAATCATTTATATTAATAATTTATAATCAAATTTAAATTCAAAGTTTTTATGTGTGGTATAGCCGGTATCTATTCAAATAAAGCAAATATTAATAGTAATACTTACATTGGTAAAATGCTTGATAGTATTAGTCATAGAGGGCCTGATGATGAAGGTCAATTTTATGATAATAAAATTAATTTGGCTTTAGGAATGAGAAGATTAACAATTGTAGATAAATTTGGTGGAATTCAACCAATGTATTCAAAAGATAATAGATATGTATTAATTTTCAACGGAGAAATAGTAAATGCTAATGAATTAAGAAAAAATTTAGTATCAAAAAATATTTCATTCCAATCTTCTCACTCTGATACAGAAGTATTGCTTAATTTATTAATTCATGAAGGTATTGATTCTATTTATAAATTAAATGGAATGTTTGCCTTTGCATTTTATGATACTAAAAAAAAAACAATTGTTTTAGCAAGAGATAGATCAGGAATCAAAAATTTATATTACTACATAGATGAAAATATTTTCATATTTTCTTCTGAAATCAAAAGTTTTTTTAATCTTAATTTGATTAAATTTGAAATAAATAAGCAGAGTGTTTTTGATTACCTAAGTTTAATGTATTTACCACGTTCAACAACTGTCTTTGAAAAAATAAATAAATTAGATCCGGGAAAATATATTATTAAAAACTTTGAAAATAATACAATTAAAACAAATGAGTATTTTAATTTATTTTTTAAAAGTGAAAAAAAAATTTCAATCAATGAATGGAAAGAAAGAATAATAACAACATTTGCCAATAGTTTAGAAAGATGGTCTATGTCAGATTGTCCATATACATGCTCTCTCTCTGGCGGTCTAGATTCTTCCTCAATAGTTGCACTATTAGGCAAATTGAATAAAAAAATTGATACATTCTCTCTTGGTTTTTCTCAAATAGAAGAAAATAGATATAATGAACTTTTAAATGCCAGATTAATTTCTAATAAATTTAAAACTAAACATACAGAAGTAATACTCAATCCGAAACAATTAGTAGAAGATCTTGATGATATTGCCTTTTCAATGGAAGAGCCTTATGGAGGAGGTGTTCCATCATGGCTTTTATTTAAAAATATATCTCAAAATTATAAAGTTGTTTTTACAGGAACAGGAGCTGATGAAATTTTTGGAAGTTATGGTAAGTGGAGAAGGTTAAAATTATATTCTTATTTACAACTTCCTAGTAACAATAATTTTATATTTGAAAAATTATTTTTCAATCGCAGTATTGATAAAAGAGGGTACTATTTTAATGATAAAATTAAAAGAAATTTCTTGCGACAGGAATATAGATATTTAAAAAATACAAGTCATACCCTTTTCGATATTTATGAAGAATGTAATAGCAATGATCCAATAGATAAAGTTACTTATTTAGATTTTAAAACACAATTAAATAATGAATTTCTTAATATGACTGATAAATTTTCTATGGCACATAGTTTAGAGGCCAGACCTCCATTTTTAGACAATGAAATGATCAATTTAATGCTTATGATGCCCTCTAATATTAGAACATCTTTTAGAGATATTAAGTATTTATTGAGGTATTCTTTAAAAGAATATTTGCCAAATACAATAATAACAGGCCCTAAAAAGGGATTTGAGATTCCATTAGAGTTCTGGCTTAGAAATGATTTAAAAGAGTTAATATTATATTATTTTTCACCAAAATACCTCAAAGAACAAAATATATTTAGTGAAAACATTTTGGAAAAATTAATTTTACCATATTTAAATGATAATAAAGGTTATGGTAATAAGACAATGATTTGGGGGCTTTTAATGTTCCAGATATGGTATAACAAATTTAAATTAGAAAATATTTTAAATTGAACATTCTATTGATATCACTCTCTGACTCTAACGGTGCTGGCAAAGCCGCAATAAAGGTTAGGTATGCATTAAAAAAATATTATGAAAAAGTAGATATCTGGGTATATGAAAAGAAAACTCAACTTCCATTTATTTATAATAAAAATTCTTTACGTGGTTATTTGGTTATTAAAGTAAATAGAATAATTTCAAAAACTATTAAATTTTTTTTTCCAAATGAATATAAAGATTTTATTAGTTTTGAAATATTAGAAAGTAATTTACACAAAAGTATCAACAATAGCACTTATGATGTTGTTCAGTTAAATTGGATTAATAATTTTATTACTATAGGAGATATTAATCAAATAAAAAAAAAAATAATCTGGCGATTTTCTGATATGTGGCCTTTCTTGGGCTTAGACCATTTTTTACTAGATGATGAAAAAACAAATTTGTGGAAAGAAGGAAGAAAAAATACAAAAAAATTAATAAATTTAGATTATTTCATGTGGAAGAAAAAACTACTTCTCTCAAAAAATATAAATTTTGAAATAATTACTCCTTCGGAAAAATTATTTAGGGATGTAAAATCCAGTTATTTATTTAAAAAAAATAAAATACACCTAATAAGAACTCCAATTAACCAAGATAAATATAACAACAAATTTGAATATAGATCTTTTTTTAGGAAAAAATATAATTTACCAGTTGAAGATTTTTTAATTCTATTCAGTTCAATTGGAGGGACTAATGATTTAAGAAAGGGTTGGGATTTTTTAAAAAAAATTATACAAAAAAATTCATATATTTTTAAAAGTGTATCTGTAATTGTTATTGGGCACTCAAAAAAAAATATTGAAAAAATTGATGAATGTAAGATCTATTACTTTGGCAAAATTAAAGATGAAAAAGAAATTGTTGAAATTTACAATTCAGTTAATATAGTAGCAATTCCATCAATTGTTGATAATTTACCACAAGTAGGAATTGAATCTCAAATGTGTGGAATTCCAGTTATTACTTTTAACAAAGATGGTCTAAAAGAAATTGTTGATCACAAAAAAACGGGATATTTATCAGAATATATGAATGAGCAATCTTTTTTAGATGGTATAAAATGGTTAAAAAAAAATATAAATGATAAAGAATCAAATTACAAAATTGCTCAAAAAGCAAATGAAAAATATTCAATTAACAAAATTTCAATGAACTATAAAAAATTGTATGAGAATTTAATTTAAGATGGCAAAAATATCAGTTATTGGTTTAGGATATGTAGGTATTCACGTTGCAGTATCTTTTGGAAAATATTTTTCTACTATTGGTTATGATATTAATAAAAAAAGGATAAATGAATTAAAAAAGAACATTGACACAAATGGAGAATTATCTTCTGATTATATAATCAAATCAAAAAAATTAAAATTTTCAAATTCAGAAACAGATATAAAAAACTCTGATTATTATATAATAACTGTTCCAACACCTATTGACGAGAACAATGTTCCAGACTTAAAATTAGTAGAAGAAGCATGTAAGTTGGTTTCTAAATTTTTAAAAAAAAAAGATATTGTCATTTTTGAATCAACATTTTATCCCGGTTGTACTGAAAACGACTGTGTTCCAATTTTAGAAAAATATTCAAAATTAAAATATAAAATTGACTTTACATGTGCATATAGTCCAGAAAGAATAAATCCTGGAGATAAAAAAAGAAAATTTAAAAACATAAACAAGATAGTAGGCGCTTCTGATAAGTTTACATTAAATAAAGTTGCTGCAATTTACCAAAAAATAATAATACCAAAAATATTTAAAACATCATCAATTGCTATTGCTGAAGCTTCAAAAATTATTGAAAATACTCAAAGAGATTTAAATATTGCTTTAATGAATGAATTCTCAATTATTTTTTCTAAACTAAACATAGATACAAAAGAAGTTATTAAGGCTGCTTCAACAAAATGGAATTTTAACAAATATTATCCAGGAATGGTTGGCGGACATTGCATAGGGGTAGATCCATATTATTTAGCTTTTAAGTCTAAAAAGGTTGGTTATAATCCAAAATTAATTTTAAAGGGAAGAGAAATAAATGAAAATGTTAGTAAATTTGTTTTTCAAAAAGTTAAGATTTTAGCAAAAAAAAATAGACTTAATTTAGAAAAAGCAAAAACATTAATTTTAGGTGTTACATTTAAAAAAAATTGTGGTGATATTAGAAACAGTAAAGTATTCGATTTAATTGATATTTTTAAAAAAAAGAGTATGTTTATAAAATTTTATGATCCTTATTTAAGAAATAAAATAAACAAATATAAACGAAATCATCTTTTAAATATTAGCAAAAGTAATTATTTTGATATTATTATCTTATCTGTTGATCATGATTTTTTTTTAAAAAAAGGAATTAGACAAATTTTAAAATATGGACATAAAAATTCCATTTTTTTTGATATCAATGGAAGTTTTAAAGGTATAGATAGTACTAATAAATTATAAAATGAATAAAAAAATTTTAGTATTAGGCGCTGGTGGTTTTATAGGCCATCATTTAAGTAAAAGACTCAAAGATAATGGTTTTTGGGTTAGGGGTGTTGATTTAAAATTGCCTGAGTATGAAGATACTCCTTGTGATGATTTTAAATTATTTGATTTAAGAGATCAAAAATTAGTCACAGAATTATTTGAATTAGATTATTACCATGAAGTTTATCAGTTAGCTGCAGATATGGGAGGTGCAGGATATATTTTTACAGGGGATAATGATACTGACGTAATGCATAATTCTGCTTCAATAAATTTAAATGTTCTAAATAATTGTAAAAATAAAAAAATAAATAAAATTTTTTATTCATCAAGTGCGTGTATATATCCTGCACATAACCAATTAGACCCCGATAATCCTGACTGTCGTGAAGATTCTGCTTATCCAGCAAACCCAGATAGTGAATATGGTTGGGAAAAGCTTTTTAGTGAAAGATTATATCTATCTTACCAAAGAAATTATAATATAAATGTTAGGATTGGAAGATTTCATAATATTTATGGACCATTAGGCACATGGAAAGGTGGAAGAGAAAAAGCCCCTGCAGCAATTTGTAGAAAAGTTGCGAGCGCAAAAGATGATGATGAAATTGAAATTTGGGGCCCAGGA
>CACBAT010000024.1 GCA_902537325.1 uncultured Alphaproteobacteria bacterium
ATTAAATTTTAATAAAACATTACGTATTTTTTTTATTTGAATTTCAGACAATCTTTTTTCTAATTCTTGACCTTTCTTTGAAAGTATTAATTTCTTAGTACGTTTATCTTCACCCACAGATAATATAATATATTTTTCATTTACAAGCTGGTTCAATACTCTAGACAAACTTTGTTTAGTTATTTTCAATATTGAAAGAAGTTCCTTAATTGTAAGATTTTTTTGCTTTCCAACAAAATATATCACCCTATGATGCGCCCTGCCAAAATTTATTTTTTCCAAAATTTTATCAGGACCTTCTGTGAAATCTCTATATGAGAAAAATAATAGCTCTATAATCTTCCTAATTTCCCCCTCATTTAAAAAAAGAGGTGTTAACAATTTATTTAGGTCAGCCATATTGACTTAATTATGCATCACTGATAGTCAATTGTCATTAAAAAAAGTTAATAAAGAACATGCTTAAATCATTTGAAAATAGAGATGGGTGGATTTGGATGAATGGTAAAATAATTCCATGGCAGGATGCAAATTCCCATGTAATCTCTCAAGGTCTTCATTATGCAAGTGCAGTTTTTGAAGGGGAAAGAGCCTACAATGGCAAAATTTTTAAATCAGAGGAGCATACTAAAAGGTTTTTTAAATCTGCTGAAATAATTGGAATGGAAATTCCTTTCACTCATGATCAAATTAACAAAGCAAAATACGAACTTATTGATAAAATGAATTATAAAAATTGTTATGTAAGACCACTAGCTTGGAGAGGTGGAGATCAAATGGGTTTATCAACAGGCAAATCGAATATCAATGTAGCCATTGCTGTTTGGGATGATTGGGCAACTTATTTTAAAATTGAAGACCAAAAAGCAGGTTTGAGATTAATTACCTCTCCTTGGAAAAGACCTGCACCAGATACTGCTCCATATGAAGCAAAAGCTTCTGGTCCTTACATTATTTGTACTTTGTCAAAAGAATTTGCAGAAAAAAAAGGCTATCACGATGCCTTGATGTTAGATTACAGAGGTTATGTTGCTGAAGGAACAGGAGCAAACATTTTTTTTATTAAAGACAACAATATACATACTCCTATTCCGGATTGTTTTCTAAATGGGATTACACGTCAAACAGTTATTGAAATGGCAACTAATCAAGGTTTTGAAATAACAGAGAAGCATTTAATGCCTGATGAAATTGGAAATTATGATGAAGCTTTTTTAACAGGAACCGCTGCAGAAATTACCCCTATTAAATCCATTGATGATTTTAAATATAATACTGGTGATAATACTACTACTTTTAAATTTATGAATGATTTTAGTGATATGGTTAAAAACGCTAGCTAGAATTTTCCAACCATTTATCATCTTTATAATAAAATTCATTTTTCCAGAATGGAGCATCTTTTTTTAAATAATCCATAACAAACTCACAAGCCTCAAAACTATTTTTTCTATGGTGTGAAAAACAACAAACTAAAACAATTTTTTCATTAACATATAATTTTCCATATCTATGAATTATCAAGGTATCAATTAAGCTCCATTTTTTAGTCGCTTTATGTTCAATTTTTGATAATTCTTTAAATGCCATTTCTTCATAAACTTCTAAATTTAAATATTTAACATCTTTATTGTTATTTAAATCTCTTACATAACCAACAAAAGATGTTAGTGCCCCTATGTCTGAATGTTTATTTTTAATTTTCTCAATTTCTTCTTCTAAATAAAAATTTTTTTTTTGTATTTTTATCATTACCCACCACTAACTGGTGGAAAGATTGCAATTTCATCAATTGGTTTTAAATTCAAATTTTCTGAAACATATTCCTGATTAACTGCAAATCTTAAAACATCTTGTAAAAAATGTTTTTTTAGCTCTGGATATAAATTTTCTAAATATTTTTTTAATTCTTGTATGGTTTCAGGGTGATTTATATCAATTATGTCGTCATCTTTATTTGTTATATCCTTAATCCAAGCAAAATATCGAATTCTCATTTTAAAAATATTTTATTGACCCTTTAATATAATCATATGCTGTATAGAGAGTTAGAATTCCAGCAATCCATAGAAAAGTTTTACCTAAATAAATAATAAATAATAAATTTAGATTACTCTCGGATAATATAAGTAAACCAAGTGATGCTAGTTGAAGAAATGTTTTTGCTTTTGCAATTCTTGAGACTGGAATACTAATTTTTATCCCTGCTAAATATTCTCTTAAACCTGATACTGTTATTTCTCTTAATAATATAATAAGAGCTGGAATAGTATCCCAATCTTTTATTACACCTTTAGAAGTTAAAATAAGAATTACTGCTGCTACTAATAATTTATCTGCAATTGGATCTAAAAATGTTCCAAAATTTGTTACTTCATTTCTTAGTCTTGCTAAATAACCATCAAAGTAATCTGTGATTCCAGCTAAACAAAATAATATAAAGGCAATCCAGCCAAAGTATGGATTTGTAAGATATATACAAACAACTATAATTGGAATTATAGCAATTCTAATTATTGTTAGAATATTTGATATATTCATTTCTATTCTTTGTAGATGAAGAATTTTTTAAACGCTATGAAAATATTCATAAATTTTTGTTAGAATTGACTCAGGTATAGATTTAACCTTTTTTAATTCATCTAAACTAGCTAATTTTAATTTTTCCACTGTACCAAAGTGTTTTTTTAAAATTTTCTTTCTTTCAGGACCTACTCCTTCTATTTCATCAAATACGGATCTGACGCTCATCTTTGCTCTTTTTGATCGGTGTGTTGTTATTGCAAATCTGTGCACTTCATCTCTAATATTTTGTAAAAAATGAAGAAGTGGATTATTTTCATTTAATCTATGTGTAAATTTATCATGTATCAGAATTTCTCTACCTGCATCTCTTTCCTCACCTTTTGCCATAGAGATTATTGGTATATCTATTTTTAAACTATCTAAAACCTTTTTTGCAGCATTGTATTGTCCTCTGCCTCCATCGATAAGCAATAAACTTGGTAAATGTAATTCGTCTTGAAATTTTGAATTATTAAATCTCCTAGTTAGCATTTCTTTCATCATATAATAGTCATCAACTTTATTTTTGTTTTCTTCAAGATCAAATCGAATATTAAACTTTCTATAATTTGATTTTATAAATCCATTTTGATTATAGGCAACCATTACACCTATAGGATGTTCTCCAAATGTATGACTATTATCGTAAGCTTCTATTTTTATAATTTCATCTTTAAGTTTAAATATTTTTTTAATTTCTGCATTAAAATTATCAAAAGATTTAAGTTTATTTAATTTGATGTCTAAATTTATTTTAGAATTTTTTTCTGCAAATTTAAGTAAATTTTTTTTAGGCCCTTTTAATGGTTTTACGAATTTTGTTTTATCAAAATTTTTTCCTAAAATTTGTGAATTATTATTCTTATCAATAATTATATTAGTAATAATTGTTTCAGGAATATCTTTTTCTGCATAAAATATGTTTAAGAAACCTAACATTATTTCTTCTTGATCTAATAAGTTGTCATGATCTGGGTAGAAAGCTTTACCACCATAAGAAGTATTATTTCTAAAAAAACTTCCATAAATACATGTTTTGCCTTCATTTGATGTTATTGCAAAAATGTCAGCATTTTTAATATCCTTAATCTTAATTGAATTATTTTGCTCAATATGTTTTAAAGCTTTAAGTCTATCTCTTAAAGATGCTGCTAATTCAAAATTATTTTTTTTTGAAGCCTTATACATTTGATCTGTAAAATTTTTTTGTATTTTTTGAGAATTACCACTACTTAGAAAATCATCAGCTGACTCTATTAATTTCGAATAGGCTTCTTTTGTTATTTTTCCTCCGCAAGGACCAGAACATCTTTTAAGATAATAATTGAAGCACAATTTATTTCCGGCATTAACCTCTTTATCTGTGCATGATCTTAAAAGAAATATGCGCTGTATTGTATTAATAGTTCTATTTACAGCATCTGGACTTGCAAATGGTCCATAATATCTTCCCTTTTTCTTTTGTGGACCACGATGTTTTTCAATTCTAGGAAAATCATGCTCTGAAGAAATAAATATATAAGGGAATGATTTATCATCTCTTAAAAGAACATTAAATCTTGGCTTATGTTTTTTAATTAAATTACATTCAAGAATGATTGCTTCCAATTCTGTATTTGTAACAAAAAAGTTCATTGATTTAGTTAGACTAACCATTCTTTGAATTCTTCTAGTTAAGTTATTTAGGGATAGATAATTCTTTACTCTATTTGATAATACTTTTGCTTTCCCAATATATAAAATATTACCTTTATCGTCCTGCATTTGATAAACACCAGGTTGTTTTGGTAAAGTTTTAGATGTAGCTTTAATAATCTCTTGTCCAAGAAGCGTCATTTTATCAATCGTAAATAAATATTTTTTATTTAAATAGTAATTTTATAAAATTAATAAATAACTAACAAGATTATTGTAGTTCATTTAATAATTAATTTAATGTAAATAAGAATAATATATTAAGGATTTCATATGGCAAAAATGACAACAGAGGAAGCTTTCGTAAAAGTTTTACAGAAACACGGTATTCAACACGCTTTTGGTATAATTGGATCGGCATTTATGCCAATATCAGATCTTTTTCCCAAAGCTGGAATAACATTTTGGGATGTTGCTCATGAGTCAAATGGCGGGATTATGGCTGATGGTTATACTAGATCAACAGGTAAAATCGCAATGTGTATTGCACAAAATGGACCTGGTATAACTGGCTTAGTTACACCTATTAAGACTGCTTTTTGGAATCATACTCCAATGCTCTTGGTTACTCCTCAGGCAGCTAATAAAACTATTGGTCAAGGGGGATTTCAAGAAGTTGAGCAAATGAATTTATTTAAAGATATGGTGTGTTATCAAGAAGAAGTAAGAGACCCCTCTAGAGTTGCAGAAGTTTTAAATAGAGTTATTTCAAAAGCTATTAAAGGATCTGCTCCTGCTCAATTAAATATACCAAGAGATTTTTGGACCCAAGTTGTTGATATTGATCTGCCACCTATTATTAAATTTGAAAGACCTTCTGGTGGAACTGAAGCAATTAAAGAAGCCGCAAATCTTTTATCTAATGCAAAATTCCCAGTTATTTTATCTGGTGCTGGAGTGATTTTAGCTGATGCTATTGATGATTGTAAAAAACTTGCAGAAAAATTAAGTGCTCCAGTTGCTTGCGGATATCAGCATAATGATAGTTTCCCAGGCAAACATCCTCTTGCGGTTGGCCCCTTAGGATACAATGGATCTAAAGCAGCAATGGAAATAATATCTAGGGCAGATGTAGTTCTCGCACTTGGTACAAGATTAAATCCTTTCTCAACTTTACCAGGTTATGGAATAGATTATTGGCCAAAAAATGCAGATGTCATTCAAGTTGATATAAATTCTGATCGTATTGGTTTAACCAAAAAAATTAGTGTTGGTATTTGTGGAGATGCAAAACTAGTTGCAGAACAAATTTTAGAAAACCTTACAACAAATGCAGGCGATAACGATAGAAAAGAACGAGAGGAGTTAATTCATAAGACAAAGTCAGCTTGGCTACAAACATTAACTGGCCTTGATCATGAAGAAGATGATCCTGGCACATCTTGGAATAAAGACTCAAGAGATAGAGAACCTGAGAAAATGTCACCAAGAATGGCATGGCGAGCTATTCAAGCAGGATTACCCGAAGACGCAATTATATCAAGTGATATAGGAAATAATTGTGCAATCGGCAATGCTTATCCAACATTTGAGAATGGTAGAAAGTATTTGGCACCTGGTTTATTTGGACCTTGTGGTTATGGTTTTCCATCTGTAATTGGAGCAAAAATAGGTTGTCCTAATACACCAGTTGTTGGCTTTGCAGGTGATGGTGCATTTGGAATTAGTATGAGTGAAATGACTTCTTGTATAAGAGATGGATGGCCAAATATTACAATGATAATTTTTAGAAATTATCAATGGGGAGCGGAAAAAAGAAATACTACACTTTGGTATAATAATAACTTTGTCGGAACTGAACTTGATCCTAAATTAAGCTATGCAAAGATTGCAGAAGCATGTGGATTTAAAGGTGTTAAGGTTCATACTCAAGAAGAGCTTACTGAAAGTTTACAACAATCTTGTAAAGATCAAATGGAAGGCGTAACTACTTTTATAGAAGTAATGTTAAATCAAGAACTAGGTGAACCTTTTAGACGAGATGCTATGAAGGCGCCAGTTGAAGTTGCTGGAATTGATCCAAAAGATACAGTAGTTCAATAACTATTTCTGATCGTTAATAATTAAGTCTGATGCTTTTTCAGCAATCATCATGGTAGGGGCATTAGTATTACCTGATGTTATAGTTGGCATCACAGATGCATCAACAACTCTTAAGTTTTTTATTCCTTTTACTTTAAGATTATCACTTACAACTGAATTTTCATCATTGCCCATTTTACATGTACTTACTGGATGAAAAATAGTGTTTGCAAACTTACCTGCTTCCCTAGCAAGTGATTCATTGTCTTTAAATTGAGTTCCAGGTCTATATTCTTCAGGTGTATAATCTTTAAATGCCTTTGATTCTAAAACAACTCTTCTTACAATTTTAATAGACTTAGCTGCAATTTCCCTATCTTCATCTGTAGATAAGTAATTCATTTTAATTTGAGGATAAATTCTTGTATCTGAAGATTTAATTTCTATTGAACCTCTACTTGTCGGACGAATGTTTGTTATTGTAGGAGTGAATGCTGGAAATTTATGTAGGCCTGCTTTTCCTAATAAATCAGTACTAGCTGGCGAGATATGAAATTGTAGATTAGGGTTTTCTAAATGCGGGTCACTTTTAACAAACCCACACAAATAACTTGCTCCTACTGTTAAGGGTCCTTTTTTATAAATTAAATAATTTAAACCTGTTAAAAATTTTTTTGTAAAACTATGATATATGTCATTTAATGTCTCTAAGTTTTTAATTTTGTACACTGGTCTTAACATTAAATGATCAGTTAAATTTCTCCCAACACCATTAATTTCTTTTACAATACTAATATTATGTTCATTTAACAGTTTACCAGGACCAATACCCGAAGCTTGTAATATGTGAGGTGATCCAATTGTTCCTGCAGACAATAAAACTTCTTTATTTACAGAATATGAAAATTCTTCATTGTGTCTCCATAAATTTACATTTTTTACTTTTAAATTTTTAAAAGTTAGATTTTTAACATGTGCATTTGTTATAACTTTTAAATTTTTTCTATTTTTGATAGGTTTAAGGAAAGCAACAGCGGAACTACATCTAAATCCTTTATTAATTGTCATTGGGAAATAACCCATTCCTTCATTATCACCATCGTTAAAGTCTTCATTTTTTTTGTATCCAAACTCTTGAGAAGCCTCTAAAAATAAATCCAATAATTTAAACTTTGATCTAATTTTCTCTACTTTGATAGGTCCGTCGGTACCATGAAATTCACTTTTAGAAATTCTGTAATCTTCAGATTTTTTAAAATACGGTAATACATCTTCCCAAGACCATCCAATATTACCTAATTGTCTCCAGTAATTGTAGTCATTTGCATGACCTCTTATATATAACATCCCATTAATTGATGAACTTCCTCCCAATGTTTTTCCTCTTGGAATAAGCATTTTTCTATTATTACAAAATTTTTCCTCTTCAGTTGTGAAGCACCAATCAGTTTTTGGATTATGCATTGTTTTAAAATAACCACCTGGAATATGTATCCAAGGATTAGTGTCTTTTCCTCCAGCTTCAATTAAAAGTACTTTAATATTTTCATTTTCAGTAAGTCTATTTGCTAATATACAACCAGCTGTTCCAGCACCAATAATAATATAATCAAAGCTTTCAATCATAGTTTGCAAGAAATTTTCATTATTTAAGTA
>CACBAT010000025.1 GCA_902537325.1 uncultured Alphaproteobacteria bacterium
TATACACTATAGAGTAATGAAATTATAAATGCACCTGAGTCACCTAAGTAAAGTTTTTTTGGAAAGTAATTAGTAAATGAAAATCCGAGAAAGAACAAAAAAATAAAAACTAAAAAAAAGTATAAATCTTCATTTAGATTTTTACTTAAAAATAATAATGATACGTTTACGATAATTAAAGAAGATAAATTTAAATCTGCTCCGTCATAAAAATTAATAAAATTAATTAATAATGGAAAAATAGATACAAAAAACAAAATTGTTAGAAAATTAATTTCAACATAATTAAATTGTAATTTTACTACAAATATTAATAACACTGATGTAATTAGTTGAATTAGAATTCTAATTTTAAAATGTACTTCTATTAGATCATCTAGCCAGTATATAAAATTTAAAAATAGAATTAATATTAAAATATTTAAACTCGATAAAAGATCAAAATAAATTTCAAAATATGAAAATACCAAAAAAGATAAGATAAATCCATAACCTGAGGGTATTGAATTTTTATTGTTTTTTGAAAACCCTTTCCAAATAAATATATAAATATATGGGAAAACATAAAAAAAAATAAAAATTGTAATTAAAATCAAAAAATTATCTAACATTACTTTAACAAAAATAAAAGAATTGAACAAATTAGGAAAATTACTTTATCTGCTATTTTCCTTCTACATTTATAAAAATTAATTATCATCTTAAAATATGAATATTTATTTTTTTTTAATAAATTGCTAAATTCTGATATATTTTCAAAACCACATACTTTTAAATTTTTGAGTGATGCATCTATTGCTTTGCCTGATAATACAAATTTGGCTCTAAACAAAAAGTTTCTATATCCTAAGTTGGCTCCTAATTGATTTGAATTATGTTGTCGATATAGAATATAATAATTTTTATCAATATACCATTCATATTTATTTAATCTTGCATAACAATAAATAAGCCAATCGTGTGACCAAATATCATTTATGTAATATTTATTTTTATCTAATTGAATTTGAAAATTTTGAAAAAAATTTTTTTTCATAACATAAGTACAGCCAGGCCCACCACCTTCAAACAAGAAATCATACTCAGTTTGTTTTTGAGATTTATCAATTATTTTATTTTTTTTATTCTTTAGACCAAAAGCAAGGGCATTAGAGGAGTATATATCTGAATTTCTTTGAAGTATTTTATCAATACCGTTTATTATTTTTCTTTTCATCCATATATCATCCTGATCTGATAAAGCGATATAATCAAATTTACTATAATCAATTTGTAAAAAGGCATTTAGAAAATTTTTTGACGCACTTCCATATCTTTTATCATAAGACAATAAGTTGATGTTTGAATATTTTTTTGAATATTTACTTATAATATTTTGTGAATTATCACTTGATAAATCTAAACTGATAAATAATTCAATATTAACATTTTCTTGATTGATTATGCTTTGTATCTGATTTTCAATAAATAATTCACCATTGTAAGCAGCTAGGATTACTGCTACGTATGGTTTTTTGCTCACTTTTTTTCCTTACTTAATAACCTTACATAATAATTTATTGTTTTAGAAAGTCCATTCTCTATATTTATTTTTGGCTTCCATCCAAAAGCTTTTTTAACTTTTGATGAATTTAGAGCATACCTAAAGTCATGACCTGGTCTGTCTTTAACAAATTGAATTAAATTTGAATATTTTTGTATATTATTTTTATGATTTTTATTTTTTTTATCCATCATATTGCAAATTATTTTACATAGTTTTAAATTTGATATTTCATATCCACTACCAATACAAAAATTTTCATTAATTGTTTTACTTTTTGATATTTTAATAATGATATCTGCATTATCATCAACATGAATCCATTCTCTAATCTGATTACCATTACCATATATTGGTATTTTTTTTTGTAAAAAAGCATTTTTAATAATAACAGGTATTAATTTTTCGAAATGTTGATTTGGTCCATAATTATTGCAACTATTCGACATGGTAATTGGAAGATTATATGTTCTTGCCCAGGCTGAAACTAAGTGATCTGATGAAGCTTTTGATGCTGAATATGGTGAATTTGGTCTATAAGGGGATTTTTCATTAAATTTTTTTTTAAGATCTGTAATTTCACCAAATACCTCATCAGTACTTACGTGATGAAATTTAAAAAAATTCTTATTAACTTTATTGTGATACTCTTCTGATATAACTAATAGATTATATGTTCCAAAAATATTTGTTTTTATAAATGAATTAGGGGATTTAATTGAATTATCTACATGTGTTTCAGCTGCACAATTTATGATAACATTTGGTTCAAATGAAAAAATAGCTTTTTTTAGCTTGTTATAATTACTTATATCTATTTTTTGAAAATTATAGTTTTTGAATTTACCAAAATATTGATTAATATTTTTATTTGCAGCATAAGTTACCTTATCTATATTTAAAACTATGTTGTTTTTATTTTTAACTAGTTTTTTAATAATAGCAGAGCCAATAAAGCCTAAACCACCAGTAATAATATATTTCATAATTTATAATACTTTATAAATTTTTCTAATTCTATTTCCCAATTATTTGGAGTAATATTAAACATTTCTTGAACTTTATTTATGCTTAATGTTGAATTCAAAGGTCTTTTTATGCTAGAGATATCTTTTATACTACCTTTAATAATATTTATATTAATATTAGCTAATTTTTTTATTTTTTTTCCAATATCATATATCGAAGGACTACCCAATTGTGTAAAATGAAATATGTTATTTTTAATTTGTTTTTCAAAAATCTTATTATTATTTATATTCTCATAAATAAATCTAACTACGCTATCACATGAAGTTGGAGTAGAGATCACGTCATTTGCAAGAATTAATTCTTTTTTATTTTTAGAATTTATTATGAATTTGATAAAATTTTTTTTAAATTCTGAATAAGTTAAACAAATTCTTAAAATTATATATTCGCAACCACTAGCAATAATTTGCTTCTCTCCATTCAACTTTGATAACCCATAATAATTTAATGGATTTGTAATATCACTTTCAGAATAAGGTATATTTTTAGTTCCATCAAAAACATAATCTGTACTAAAATGAATTAAAAGTACATTTTTCTCTTTACATATGCTTGATAAGTTAATTAGGCTAATATTATTTATTAAATCAGCTGTTTTGCGATCTGTCTCACATTTAGCAACATTTGTCTGAGCAACACAATTTATAATAATTTTAATATTGTAAAAATTAATAATACTAGATAAATTATCAATATCTAAAATATCTAATTCTTTTTTATCTTTAAAATAAATATTAAGTTTTTTAAAATTATTTTTATTTTTAATAAAACAAGAACCAAGCTGGCCTGAAGAACCGATAATTAAAATATTTTTATTCAAATTAATTTCAGTTGTTTTAGAGTTTTTAATTTTTTATCTTTTGAAGATAAAATAATTTTCTTTTTAGGTATTCCCCATTTAATATTAAGATAATTATCATCAAAAATTATTCCATTTTGTTTTTTGGGGGCATAGGGCTTATCTACAAAATATGATACTTTTGCATATTCACTTAAAACAAGAAACCCATGAGCTACACCTTTTGGAATAAATAAAGAAATATTATTTTGTGCATGTAATTTAATTTTAAATATTTTTAAATAAGTTTCACTTTTTTTTCTAATATCAACACAGACATCTAAAATTGACCCATCTAAAACTTTTAAAAGCTTGTTTTGCATATAAGGATAGTTTTGAAAGTGCAAACCTCTTAGAGTGTTTTTCTTTGAAAAAGATATATTTTCTTGAGTAAAATTAAAATTTTGTAAAATTTCAGAGTTAAGTTTTTTCTTAACATAACTCTCATAAAAATATCCCCTAGAATCTTTATAAAGCGTTGGATTTATAATAATTAAATCTTTTATACTAGTTTTCTTAAATCTCATTCATTTTTAGATAATGGTGTTGAGATATTCTTTATAAGAAGATTCTGGTATTCTCTTTTTTAAAATATCAAATTTTTTTTTGGAAATATATTTATTGTTGAATGCTACTTCTTCAATGCATCCTATTTTTCGACTTTGTCTTTTCTCAATTGCTGCAATGAACATTGAAGATTCTAATAAGGATTCATGAGTGCCCATATCAAACCATGAAGTTTCTTTTTGTAAATTATAAAGCTTCATTCTATTTTCAGATATATACAAATTATTTAAATCTGTTATTTCTAATTCATTTCTTTTTGAAGGCTTTAATAAATTTACTTTTTTTGTAACATCATTAGGGTAAAAATATAAACCAGTAATAGCTAAGTTACCAATATCTTTTTTTGGTTTTTCAATAATTTTAATCAATTTATTTTTTTTATTAAGTTTAGCTACTCCATACATTTTAAAATTTACTACTTCCTTACTTACTATCGAGGCTAAGTTTTTTTTAAGATTTATTTCAGATTTAGTAAAAATGTTTTTAATATTTTCACCATAAAAAATATTATCTCCTAATATTAAAGCTACGTTATCATCTGCTATAAATTTTTTTCCAATTATGAATGCTTCGGCAATCCCCTTTGGCTTGTTTTGAATCGAATAAGAAATTTTTAAACCATAATCGCTTCCATTATTTAGAAGTTTTTTATATGTATTTAAATATTCTTTGTTTGTTATAATCAATATATCTTTAATACCTCCTTCAATAAAAGTAGATAAGGAGTAATATATCATGGGCTTATCATAAACTGGTACTAATTGCTTAGAAATAGATTTAGTAATTGGATATAATCTAGTACCATAACCGCCAGATAAAATTATTCCTTTCATAATTAAAACCTATACATTGCTAAATTAGTCAACACAATCAAATTGGCAAAAATACTAAAGATGATTGTTTTATCTAGTTTGTAAACTTCTAGTGCAAGGCTAAAAAATATAGGTAAAAGAAATATATAATATTTAGCATTACAATATGCAGGTAAAATAAAAACAGTTATAAGAATTATTGCAATTGCATTATTAACTTCTACAATTTTTTTTATAAAATTTTTTTTCTCATACTTATCTAAATTTTTTAAATGAACAAATATAGAATTATGTAATAAGATTATAAAGAAAACTAAAGTGTACAAATATAGTGGTATAACTTTAATATTTCCTGGGGTAAAATAATTAAAAGACATAAATGTTATTATAGGTCGAATAAATAATGGATACTTATCCAATAAACCATCAACATAATGATGACCTATTATACTATTAGTAAAAATTACAAAAAATGATGGTAAAAAATCACCAAAATATAAATTTATATAGAATAATAAATGAACTGAAAATATGTAAGAAATAATAATCGATAAAATAATTACAAATAGATAAATTTTTAAATTTGTAAATCTATATATTTGATTAAAGATAAAATTTGCAATTAGAAAAATTGAAACAAAAAAACCATTTCCAAAATCAATGAGCAATATAATAGATAAAAATATTAACGAAATAGGTGAATTTCTAAATAATATTAAAAATAAACTCAAAGCTAATACTATTTGTTCATTTGCTATTACGCCAGAATAATAGATAAGCGAAGGAAAAAACATCGCTACACAAATTGATAAATTCTCAAAATAAAAATTAGAATTATGTTTTTTAGAAATAATTAAAAATAAAAATATAATCCAGAATGGAATAAACAATATAATAAAAAGTAAAGTTCTTAATAAAATTTGATTTAAGCCTTGTGTGCAGGTATAATGATCAATTTTCTGCCAAATACTTGTTGGGGAATTAATATTATCATTTCCTATTAAATGCTCCTTCATTGATCCTTCAAAATTATTACATTGAGAATATACATCTAAGTTTCGAAATATAATTTCAAAATAACTTCTAAAGTAATCAACAATATTTAAATCAAAAGCATTCCAGGTATTTAAAGATTCTTTATATATGTAATTAGGAGCTCTAATCCAAAAATCAGGCTCATAACCAAATGGATATAAATATCTTGATAATAAAACTAGTAATATTAGCAGTAATAATATTGAAAATAACTCAATATAACTAATTGAGCGAATATTTTTTTGATAAAGATTCAAATTCTAACCTACTATTTTCCCAGGTAAATTTTTGAGTGTATTTTAAACTATTATCTATAATTTTTTTAATATTTTCTTCATTATAATTATCAATAATATTAATTATTTTTTTTGCTATAAATTCCTTATAATTTTTGTCATTGTAGGTAAAGCCTGTAAAATTATTTATTACAAATTCAGATGTTCCACCTTTTTCTGGAGTTATTGAAATACACCCAGATCTCATAGCTTCTAAAAAAGGCATTCCAAAACCTTCGTTTTTTGAAGTGGATAAAATTATTTTACACTTAGAAAACTGCTTATTTAACTCATATGGTTCTAACCAAGGTAAATAATTAAAACTAATATGTTTATATTTAGTAGTTAATTTAATATTAAAATTAATCAATAAAACATTTATCTTATATTTTAACATCCTATCTAATAAATTTATAATGTGAATAAAAGAATCAGATCTTTTCCACGGAGCTTCTCTGTAAATATAAACTAATTCATATTCTTTTTTATTATTATAAAATTTAAAATTTGATCCAGGTCTACATTTACCTAATATTTTAATATCTTTTTTTAATGCTAATAAATTATTTTTTACAAAA
>CACBAT010000026.1 GCA_902537325.1 uncultured Alphaproteobacteria bacterium
AAATAATAAAGAAATAATTAAAAGCCTTTGTGTATCTAGAAACAAAAATACAATTTCTATTAGTCAATTTTTAAATAAGAAGATTCCAAAAAACACAGATGATGAAAATATAAAAGAATGGAATTTTATTCCATTCAGTCTTTTTTCATACATGTCAAAATATTATCAAACTCAAAGTGATTTAGATGCAAAAAATATTAAAGAAGCAATTTTGCATTTAGCAAAAAATAATTATATGACAAAAACTAAGAATAAAAATGATGTTTACTTTATGAACACGCTTTTGAATACAAAAGATAATTTAGATATTATTTTATATTCTTTGTCTGTTTTAAAAATTAATAATCAAATTAATAGTAGTGATTTTGATAAAATATTAAAATGGATAGATAAAGTATATAAGCCCTATAGATCTCATAAAACTATGAATACTAAACAATGTATACATAATGATAAATTCATAGAAAAAAAAGAGACCGGTGGATGTCAAAATCATACTTCTTCAGGTATTCAAGTAAAAACTCTTTATTCAATATTAAAAAACAATAATAACGATTTTATTGATGGTTCTAAATATTATAAATTTATAATTGATGATTTAAAAAAAGATGGAGCATTATGGAAAGAAGCGGTGCGAGGGTCACATTCTTGGAAGTATTATGCTCATAATTTAAATGATATAATTGGAATAGCTGAAGCGTATTATATTCAAGGTTATGATCTTTATTCCTATAAATCAAAAAAAAATAATAAAAATATTCATGATGCCGTAAAATTCTTTGCTGATGCATTGTCAGATAAAAATTTAATGTTCAACTATGCTAAAGAATTAATTGGACAAGAGGGTCGCACTCAAAATTGGAAAGATTTAACTTATTATAATCAAGTAATAAATGGATATGGTAGCCGTATGCTTTGGTTTTATGCTTATGCTTCACGTTTTCCAAATCATGAAAATGTAACAAAACTATCAAAATATTTTCCTTTGTCTTTTCTAGAAGAAGCAAATAGTCAGCATATGGGATTAAATACTCAATGTTTTTTATCTAAAAAAGGAATAATAAATTCTCAAATTGACATATTTAATAAAAATCCTGCTATAAAAATTAATGATATAGAAAATAATAAATATATCCTTTCTATTATTGTTAAAGATGATGAAAAGGCATACCCACGTGGACTCTATATTATTCAAAAAACTAATAATGTTTTTAAAATAGTTGGTGGAGGAAATAAAAAAACAACTAATAGACAATGGGATAATACAAATAATCCATCTTTCATCGCTTTGGGTAAAAATAAATTTTATATTTATGCAAATTTACTATTAGAAAGCTCAGAGAGTTCTTTAAGTAGAATAACCAATTTTAATAAAATAATTGATCTAAAGAAATTCACCTGGCAATTACAAGAATTTGAGAATTATAATGAAGATGATTATAAACTACTTACCCATATTCTAAGATTAAGTGGAGAAAAAGTAAAATCAAAGGATAAATTACCTTCTAATTTAGACAAAAATTTATATTTTGGTAAAATAAATCAAAATAATAAAGATTATCTTTTCTTAGTTTTTCCTTTTAAAAATAATTGGTGTAATAAAAAAACTGGCAAGTTAGATGGTCAATGGAAGATTGTTAAAAAAGAGATATGTAGCTTTTAAATATGTTGTTCAACTATTTTATTTGTTAGTTTCATAATACGTCCCTATTGCATGGTACCACCATTTATTCATTTTAACATATTCTAGATGTTTTTACACTGATTAGAACTAAACAATCTCCTTGGTTGGTTTTAGAACTAAAAAGTAACAGCATATATTTGAAAAAATATACCGCACATTATAGCGCCTCCTAAACCAAAAAATAAATATGCCGTAAAAGTTGCTCTATTGACCAGTGACCAAACAGCAGTCATAGCTGGTATACTAGAAATAGCACCTCCCACAAGAAAGGCTAATGCCCCACCTGCACTTAATCCTTGTTCTAGCAATCCTGATACTACAGCAGGAGCTGCATAGGAATTCAGGTAGGCGGGAACACCGATGAATGCTCCGACAACAATAGAAAATAATCCATCTCCTCCCACGATACTTCCGATTAGTTGTGTGGGAATATAAATAATCATGATTGCTTCAAGCAGATAGGCTAGTGTTAACCATTTAAGTAGAAATATTCCATTTGAGGAAAACTCAGACCAGAAAAATTGCATGCGTTGTTTGTCTTGCCAAAACTTCCAAATAGTTTTGTTCGTAAAAGGTTTTACCGAACAGCAACTTTGTGCATTATTCATTACTTTTAATGGAGAGCTAAATAATCCCATTTTTGAAAATATAAAAATACCAAAACCTCCTAATAAACCTAGAAAGAGAGCTGAGAGAGTTTTGGCTATTGCGAATTCCCAGCCAAGCGCAGAGGCAGTGATTAATAATGCAGGCGGGTCTATTAAAGGAGATGACAACCAAAATGCCATAACCGCTGAGAGAGGTACACCTAATGCTAACATACTGGCAATAAATGGAATAACTTCACAAGAACAAAAAGGGGCAAGCCCGCCAACTATAGTGGCCAAAAAAATCATATTAATTTCTCTTCCTTGAAACGATTTGGAAATAATACGTTCAGCACCCGATGCTTTAAGAGAAGCAATTAATAAAATAGCAATCAAGATAAAAGGAATAGTTCCCATTAGAGCAGATAATGCTTTGGTGATGATGGACGGCAAATTACTTATATCCATGATGCCAATAATCAAAACAATAGATAAGGTAATCAACCAGACTGATTTGATTTTTTTATAATTTGAATGAAAAAAATTAGCTGAGATGAAGTTTGCGTAGTTCATGCAGTTTTTCTTTTTGTAGTTTGTTTTTCATTACGACAACATTCCTTTAATACATAGCTTGCAAGTAATTCTGCTTGATGAAAATTTGCGTATGTAAAAATGGATCGTCCTTTTTTTTCTTGATGGATGAGTTCAGCATTCTCCAAAAATCGTAGATGATGAGCAAGCGTGGATAGAGGAATATCTAGCTGCTCTTGTATTTCTCCAACCGATAATCCGGTGTTCCCAGCTTTTACGAGTTCTAGAAAAACAGCTAAACGTGGAGTGGAACCAATAGCTTTAAATCCCTTAGCTATTAAATCAATTTTTTTCATAATGATATAACTAGTAATATAGTTATATTAAAATGTCAATTATGCGTGTATGAAATCTTTTGGATAATAATATCCCTTAACAATATATTAAAAGTATAGTAAAAAAATTTGTTGGTTAAAATACTTTTAACAATTGCATTATTTTTATTTGCTAACATTAGTTTTGCTGGTGACGGACATAAAATATACTTTACTACCTACTTATGAGAACAATTAGTGCCGTCTTAATAATTTTATTAACTATTAGTTTTACACTCAGTTCTAATGCTAAAGATTTATATAAGAAAAATCTAGGCATAAAAAAAAGTGATACAACACTTCAAGGTTGGGAAGAATGGTGGGTAACGGGGAAAAAACAATTAAAAAAATATGAGAAAAAAAATAAGATAAAACTTTTCTCTGTAGTTGATAACCCTACTCGTTTAGGAGACACAGCATTTTATATTCAAGCACCAGGAGACGAATGCTTTCAAAGAAAAGAAGACTGCGAACGTAATTCGGGTACTTATAAAAGAGTAGAAGCTAAGCAAACAGATGCTGGTGGAATATTGGGTGAGGTTTGGGTAACATATAGTTTTAATGCCCCTGAAGGGTCTCAATGGCAAAAATATGATCCCCATATTTTGCAATTTCATAGTGGTGTTTCAGACTTCCCCCCTTTGTTTCTTTTAGGAATTAGTTCTAAATATGGTTTAAAATTAAGAGTTCAACCTTTGAAAGGATTGGTCAATTGTGATGGCACTTTAGATGATAGAAAACTTGATTCTAATTATTGTTCTAGGGAAATAAGGACTTACTCACTTATACCAATATCAAAGTTAAAGAATAATGTATGGTATGATTTATTATTTAACATTAACTTTGATAGTGATCCTAATATAGGTTTTTTCAAAGTTTGGTTAAATGGTGATTTAATCATAGATGAAAAAGGACAAACTCTCTGGAAGGATAAGCCAATAGAAGAAATAGAATTTAATCATTCGAATTTTAATTTTGGTCTTTATGCTGAATTTATAGAAAATTATTCGCAGTCAATCTATGCTGATGAGATTCGCAAAGCTGAATCATGTGAAGAGCTAAAATTAAATGATCTTGGTTACAATTGTAATGATTTGATAAATCAAAATGGAGGGATGTTACCAAAACAAATTGAAGATATTGTAACAGGAGAATTTACATACAACTAAAAAAATATTAATATTTTGGCACTCTCTAAAAAAACTTTTAACCAGAATCCTTAACAATCTCCTTAGTTGGTGGTAGAGTAATTAATATGATTTGTATTAAAGCAGGTATACCAAATGAATTATCTCTAATAGATGATGAGTTGAAAGCAATTTATCATAGTGCTGATACGATTTGTTTTTTTATATTTAAAACACGAGAACTTAGAAATGAATTTATTGAACGAACCAAAGGTATGAATAAACTAGAAAGAGAAAAGATTTACGAGGAGTATAATTAATTTATGAGTCCTAAAAATTTGTCCTAATGAAAGAAATAGAAGATTCATTTAAGTATAGAAAGAGACTTAATGATAAAAAGGATTTTCCTAAAATAAAAACAATTCCTAAGAAGCTAGAAAAATCTTGGGGGATAGGGAAGTTTGTCATGCCTACTCCTTTAGAGGTAAATGATTTAATGAAAAAAGTACCCAAAGGAAAATTAATGACCATTAATCAGATCAGAGAAAAATTTGCTACAAAATATAAAACAACAACAGCTTGTCCAATTGTAACTGGGATATTTGTTAATGTAGTTGCTAGAGCAGCAGAAGAGGAATTGAGAGAGGGGAAAAAAAGAGTTACTCCTTATTGGCGAACTATTAAAACTAATGGTTATGTTAATGAAAAATATCCTGGCGGTATTAATGCCCAAAAAAAAATACTACAAAAAGAAGGTCATAAAATAGTTTCTAAAGGCAACAATTACAAAATAAATGATTTTGAAATTAAACTATTTAAGATTTAATAAGGATTAAATTATTTATTTTAACATATTCTAGATGGTTTTACACTGTTAGAACTAAACAATCTCCTTGGTTGGTGGTAGGATAATCGTGATGAAAATTTATATTATGAAAATTTAAAAAGGAGTAAGAATGAATTTAGGAGAACAATATAAAAAAGCTTGGTTTGATTATAAAGATAATATTGATCGTGATACTTTGCCAAGCTTACTAGATGATAAATTTGAATGGAGATCACTGACAAAAGCTTTTAACGACAAAACAATTGAGTCTAAAGAAGATACATTAGAAACCTTAAAAGGAGTTGATACAACGGCAAGTCCTGAAGTACATTATTCTGCTGATGAAATGTTAATCATGAGTGTGGTGCATGAATGGGATGGGGGTAAAATGGTCATTATGGCTTTCGTTACTTTTAAAGATGGTAAAGCAATAAAGATGATTTCTGCTAAAGGTGAGCCAGCATAAATATCAAGATCAATTAATGGTATATTAGTTTTATCTACCTCCTTAGGGTCATTACCTTCAGAGGCTTCTAAAAGCCATTTTCTAGCTATTCTACGTGCCTCTTCTACTTTCATTATTCCAGCTGTACCAATGACAGGCTTTCTAACTTTAGCCGATCGGCCAAAACCTACTCGGTACTTTAAGATGAATGTTTTTTTTGCATTTAAATTAACTCTAACTCCAAAACCTCTAACATCGCTATCCCAGACAATATAACTTTTAGTATTAGTGATTAGTTGTTCAACTTTTTTATTTGTTAGTTTCATAATACGTCCCTATTGCATGGTACCACCATGGTACCACCAAGTTTCCAAACGAATAGTATTCGTGATAAAAGAAAAATGAAAAAAGTTAAGAAATTAAAACATTCTTAGTAGCTATGACAAGTAGATCAAAGTCTAGAGAGATCGTATAATTCTGATCCGTAGTCATACGCTCTATCCAATTGAGCTACAGGCGCTTATAATATTATACACTTTATGTAAATCGTATGCTACTTTATAAAAATATAAGCATGCAAATCATCATCTTATTTATTTCAACAATTATTTTTTCCCAAATATGTAATGCAGAAATTGGCAAAGAAACTGGTCTTGAAATTCCTAGGTACGTATCTTTAAAATCAAATGATGCAAATATTCGTGTAGGTCCAAGTATAAATTACCCTATAGAAATTAAATACATAACAAAAAATTACCCCTTAAAAGTATTAGAAGAGTATGAAGAATGGAGAAAAATAGAAGATTTTAAAAAAAACACTGGATGGATTCATAAAAGTTTAATTTCAGGT
>CACBAT010000027.1 GCA_902537325.1 uncultured Alphaproteobacteria bacterium
TGCAGATCCTTCAGCAAATTTTGGATTAATTTTAAAAAAAAATAAAACCCAAAAAAAAATAAAGAAGAATTTAGAAAGCAAAAAATCAAAAAAAGATAATGTAATTAATTTTTCTAATTATAAAAAAAATTAATCTAAATAATAATATTTTTTTAATTTACCATTATCATAATCCAAGCACAGTGGACTGCCAGTTGGTAGTTCTATTGAAGATATTTCTTCAGGTTTGTACATACCGACTTTAATCATAATTGCTCTTAAGGAATTACCATGTGCTGCAATTAAAACATTTTTTTTATTTAAAACATGTGGTTGAATTGTTTCAGTAAAGTAAGGAGAAACTCGATCTACTACATCCTTAAGACTTTCCCCGTTTGGAGGTGGTGTATCATATGATCTCCTCCAGATGTGTACTTGTTCTTTACCAAACTTATCTGCGGTTTCAGCTTTATTTAAACCAACTAAATCTCCATAATCTCTTTCATTAAGTCTTTGATCTTTTTCGTAAATAAGTTTGCCATTTGAATGCAAATTTTCAATTTCTGATGCTTTAATTGCTATTTCAGCTGTTTTATTTGCTCTTTCTAAAACACTACTAAAAACTTTATCAATTATTATATTATGTTTTTTTAGTAAAAGGCCAGCATTATTAGCTTCATTAATACCCTTTTCAGTTAATGGAACATCTTTCCATCCAGTAAATCTATTTTCTAAATTCCACTGACTTTGACCATGTCTAAGTAAAACAAGTTTGTTCATATGTTATATATAATATGTTATAAAGAGTTTGTTAATAAATAATGAAAAATAAAAAAAGAATAGAATTTGATAGCATAGGTACAAAAGAAATTGATAAAAATAAACTTTGGGGTGCACAAACACAAAGATCTTTAGATAATTTTAAAATTGGTACAGAAAAAATACCAAATGAATTAATAGTTGCTTTAGGGCAACAAAAAAAAGCTGCTGCAGAAGCTAATATAGAACTTGGTGTATTAAATAAAAAATTAGGATCATTAATTATAAGTGCTTGTAATGATATTATTAATTTAAAACTTATTGAGGAATTTCCGTTAGTAGTATGGCAGACTGGATCTGGAACTCAAACTAATATGAATGCTAATGAAGTAATTAGTAACTATATTATTAAAAAATTAAAAGGTAAAATTGGAAGTAAAGAACCTATCCATCCAAATGACCATGTAAATTTATCTCAATCTTCAAATGATACTTTTCCAACAATAATGCATGTTGCAATTAATGAATTATCAATTAAAAAACTAATTCCAGATCTAAAAAATTTGATTAAAGAATTTCAAAAAAAGAAAAAAGTTTTTCAACAAATAATAAAAATAGGAAGGACTCATACTCAAGATGCAACTCCATTAACTTTAGGTGATGAATTTTCTGCATTTCACACTCAATTACAAAGCTGTTTAAGTAGAATTGAAATTTCACGATCAGAATTAAAATATCTTGCTCAAGGTGGTACTGCGGTAGGGTCAGGAATTAACGCCCCAAATAAATTTGATAAGGTATTTTGTAAATATTTAAACAAACTTACAAAAGATAAATATAAACCTTCAGATAATAAATTTGAAGCCTTATCATCTCATGACTCACTGGTAAATTTTTCGAATTCCTTAAAAACTTTATCAATATCATTATTAAAAATTATAAATGATATTCGATTTTTAGCATCTGGACCAAGATCTGGTTTAGGAGAATTAATTTTACCAGCTAATGAACCTGGATCCTCAATTATGCCTGGAAAAGTGAATCCCACTCAAATTGAGGCTTTAAGTATGGTCTGCGTTCAAGTAATAGGGAATAGTACTACCGTAGATCTTGCAGGATCAAATGGTCACTTTCAATTGAATACTTATAAACCAGTTATAGCCTTTAATATTATTCAGTCAGTAAACCTACTTAGTGATGGAATTAAAAGTTTTAATAATAATTGCTTAAAAGGATTAAAAGCAAACAAACAAGTCATTGATAATCATTTAAATAATTCATTAATGCTTGTTACTGCTTTGAATAAAAGTATTGGATATGATAATGCAGCAAAAATTGCTAAAAAAGCATTTAATGAAAATTTAACTCTTAAGGAAGCGGCTCTAGAATTGAAGTTAATTTCCGAAAAAGATTTTGATAAAATAGTTGATCCAAAAAAAATGATTTAACTAAATATATTCGTAATTATTTTTATTAGCAAATAATGATCTCAATAATAAGTTATTCAAATGATGCCCTGATTTATTACCTAAAAAATAACCTTGGATAGGTGCTCCTGCTAAATATAAATCTCCAATTGAATCAAGAATTTTGTGTCTCACAAACTCATCTTTAAAGCGTAAACCACCTGAATTAAGTATTTTACTCTCTCCAACAACAACTGCATTATCCAAAGAACCACCCAATGCTAAACCATTTGATCTTAACATATCGACATCTCTTTCAAACCCAAATGTACGGGCTGAGGCAATATCAGTTTTATAATTTCCATTTATTAATTGTAAATGACAGCTTTGTTTACTTACTAACTTGCTAGGAAAATCGATTTCGAAATCTATTGAAAACTGGTCATTAGGTTTCAATTCTACAGAAGAATCGTTACTTTCTACTTTAATATTTTTTTTAACTTTTAAAACTTTTCTTTTTTTGTTTAAACTTTGAGTGGAAGTTTGATTAATAAGTTCAACAAACTTAATTGAACTGCCATCCATTATTGGAACCTCTGGTCCATCAATCTCTATTTTAATATTATCTATATGCAATCCTGATAAGGCACTCATTAGATGCTCTATAGTTGATACACTAATACCATTTTGATTGCTTATAGTAGTACTTAGTTTTGTACTGCTTACATTTGACCATAAAGCCTCAATCACATTATGATCTTTGATATCTTTTCTAATAAACTTAATTCCGTAATCAACTTTTGCGGGATATAATTTCATAGTTACTTCAGTTCCAGTATGCAGTCCTATTCCACTTATTGAAACTGGTTTACCAATTGTTTGTTGTTGATTGCTAGATGTGTTTGATATGTCTATCATTTTACAAAAAAGTGCTGAAATCAGCACTTTTTTATTATATATTTTTGGCGATCTTAACAACTAACCTAATATTTCAAAATATTGCAAAAAATGCCCTAATTACTAGTTAGCTTGTCTTCTAAGGAAGGTGGGTATATCCAGAAGTTCTTCCTCTGTTTCCTGATTGAACTCATCATCAATTACAGAAGATTCAGTGTCTTCAGCACTAAATTCCTCTTTTTCATCAATGCTTAAATTATTATCTTCTGACTGATTTTGTTCAATTATTTTTTCTGAAGATGCAAAAACAGGTTCAGTCTTAGCTATAACCTCATTTTCTGAAGCAATATCTTCAGATTTATTTTCAGTAGAAAGAGTATCAAATAAGCTCAACCTTCTAACACTAGTTTCATTTGATTTTTCAATATGTGAAGATGAGCTTGATTCTTCCTTAGAAATATTATCAGTTTCAATTTGATCTAAATCTTCTGAAACTTCATTTTGTTCAAATAGTTTATTATCAATATCATTTATATTTTCTTCTAAACTTGCAGTCTCTATTTGATTAATATTTGTTTGCTCATCTAAATCAATATTTTCAGAATTTTGATTATTGTGAATTTCTTCATTTGAAATTCCATTAATCTCTTCATCTAAGTTACTTTGATTTTGTAAAGAATGATCCTGCGAAACTGTACTTTCAGTTAATGACTCAGACTTTTCTATATCTTGTTTGTATATATCATTATTTATATTTATTGGAGCAAAGTTTTCTATCGGTTTAGCTAATATATTATTGTTTGCATCAATACCCGTAGCTACAATACTAACTCTTACAATACCTTCAAGTCTATCATCACAAGTAGTCCCATAAATAATGTTTGCTTCTTCATCAACTTCTTGTTTGATTCTATTTGCAGCCTCATCAACTTCGTACAATGTAATATCTTTGCCGCCAGTAATATTAATTATTAGACCTTTTGCACCTTTAAGAGAAACGTCATCAATTAATGGGTTTGCAATAGCTGCTTCAGCAGCTGCAATTGCTCTACCTTCACCTTGCGCTTCTCCAGTACCCATCATAGCTTTGCCCATTTCGGACATAACAGTTTTGATATCTGAGAAATCTAAATTTATCATTCCAGGCTGAACCATAAGATCAGTTACGCCTCTAACACCTGCATACAAAACATCATCTGCCATCTTAAAAGCATCAGAAAAAGTAGTTTTTTCATTAGCAATTCTAAACAAATTTTGATTTGGTATAGTTAGTAATGTATCAACATACTGTTGTAGTTCTTCAATTCCTTTCTCGGCTAGTTTCATTCTTTGAGAGCCTTCAAAATGAAAAGGTTTAGTTACTACACCAACAGTTAGAATTCCTTTTTCTCTTGCTAATTTTGCAATTACTGGAGCAGCACCAGTGCCAGTTCCACCGCCCATTCCAGCGGCTATAAAAAGCATATGACTACCTTCAAATTTTTCATTTAAATCTTGAATTGCTTCTTCTGCTGCTTGCTTTCCAATATCAGGTCTCATTCCTGCGCCTAAACCTTTAGTGCTGTTTAATCCTAATTGAATTTTATTTGGACAGCTTGAAATTTGCAAAGCTTGCGCATCCGTATTAGCTATTAAAAAGTCTACACCTTCTAAATTAGCATTAATCATGTTGTTAACTGCATTTCCACCAGATCCACCTACTCCTAAAACTGTTATTTTAGGATGTAAGTTTTGTGCTACATCTTGTATTGAAATATTGATAGTCATTGTAATCTCCGCCGTTTTAAATAGTTTTTAACGATTTATGTTCGAAATCGTCAATATAATTTACTATATTTAGTATAATCTAAATATACTGATCAAGCCAAGTAAAAAAGCTTGAAATTCCACGTTTTTTTGAATTTTTTGAATGATTAGCTAGAAAATCAATTCTAAATAAATCTTGGTCGTACAATATAGATCCAATAATATCGCAAAAATTCGGTTTTTTGAAATTATTGTCTAGATTTAATTGTTCTAAGGGACTTGATACTCTTACGCCACTTGCAAAAATTGTTTCTACATATTTTGTAATATTATCCATCATTGCCCCACCACCAGTTAAGACTACATTATTTAATTTTTTATTTCTTAAATTGTTGTCTCTAATTTTTTGCCATATCAATTCTAAAGTTTCTTCAATACGCGGTCTAATAATAGCGTTTAAGTTTGATCTTGTTATTTGTTTAAATGTATTTTTATCACCTGAAATAATTGGGATTTCTATTATTTCATGATCATCGCTTGGTGATGAAACTAAGGAGCCATACAAAGTTTTTAATCTTTCAGCACTTGAAATTGTTGTTGATAAACCTCTAGCAATATCTAATGTAATATTATTGCTGCCAACACCAATTGCATCCCCATACACAAATTTATTATTCTCAAAAACTGATATAGAAGATGTTGAATGACCTAAATCTATACAAATAGTCCCAAGTTCTTTTTCATCTTTTGTAAGTGATGATAAAGATGAGGATAATGGAGAAGGAATATAATTATCAATATTAAGTTTCAATTTTTTGATAACAC
>CACBAT010000028.1 GCA_902537325.1 uncultured Alphaproteobacteria bacterium
GGTATATTTTTGGAGAGCAGCAATAAAACCAGGGAGACCTATTGCAGTTGGAAAAATAAATAAGTGCTACATAATTTGCTTACCAGGTAATCCAGTTTCTGTTCAATTACTATATGCAATGTTAGTAAAACCATTAATAGAAAAAATATCTGGTGGAAATTTCAAGCTCCCATCTTCAAGTAAAATTATAGCAAATTTTTCTATGAAGAAAAAAACAAAAAGAATGGAGTGGTTACGCGTAAATAAAGAAACTATAAATAATAAAAATATTGCAAATAAATTCCCTAAACAAGGTTCTGGAATGATTAGTTCTATATCCTATTCAGATGGTATAATTGAAATTGATGAAAATGTCTCTCAAGTAAACAAAGGAGATATATTTGACTTTTATAATTACGAAAGTTTATTTTAATTTTTAATTTTAAATTTATAACGAATTACAATTTTATCTTTAATTTTTTTACAACTTAAATATTCATAGTTGGACTGATCACAATAATGTTCAAAGTCTGCTTCAGCCAAGGGATCAGTTGCAATAATTTTAATAATTGTATCCTTGTTTAATTCTGAAGCAAGTTTCCTAGCCTTAAGTACGGGTATAGGACATTCTGTACCACTAGTATCAAGAACTAATTCTTCATTTTCAACTGAATCTTTCATAGTTTTCTGATACTTAATATATAGTATAATATTAATTGGAATGGATAAATTTGTTTCTCAAACAGAAACTTCTTTAAAAAAGAAGAAAAGACGTTGGACTCCAAAAGGAAGACAAGTCGAAGATAAATATTTAGATGAAGTTTCTAAATTGTTTTCAGGATTAATATTTAAGCGAGATGAATTAATAGAATATTTGCATATATTACAGGATAAATTTGGTGTTTTGTACGATAAACATCTAGTAGCTTTATCTACTATTATTAACTTACCACTTTCTGAAATTTATGAAGTTGCAACTTTTTATGCTCACTTTAATATTGTTAAAGATAGTAAAGATTATAACCCAGTGAATGTTGTAAGAGTTTGTGAAAGTTTAACGTGTGAATTATTTGGCGCACACAAATTACTTCAAGATTTAAAAAAATTAGAAAATAAAAATATAAAAGTCATACCTGGGCCATGCATGGGAAGATGTAATGTTGCTCCTACTGTCTGCGTAGGAAAAAATTATGTTGATGTGGCTAATTTTGATAAAGTTAAAAAAACAATCGATGAAAAAAGTTTTGAACCCTTCATTCCAGATTATATAAATTTATCTTCTTATAAAAAAAATGGTGGTTATGAAATTGCCAACAAAATACGTAATGGGGTAATTTCAAAGAAACAAGTTTTGGATTCATTAAATGAAAGCGGATTGAAAGGGAAGGGTGGCGCTGGATTTCCTACAGGAAAAAAATGGGAAATTGTCTCAAATTACAATGGTAAAAAATATGTTGCTGTTAATGGTGATGAAGGTGAACCAGGAACATTTAAAGATAGGTCATATTTAGAAAGTGATCCACATAGATTTTTAGAAGGAGCTTTAATTGCCTCCTATTTTATAAATGCTAATAAAGTTTACATTTATATGAGAGATGAATATCCAGCAGTCATAAAAATTTTAATTGATGAAATAAATAAAATGGAAGATGAAGAAATAATTCCAAGAGACTTTTTCATAGTAAGAAGAGGGGCAGGAGCCTATATCTGTGGAGAAGAATCAGCAATGATAGAAAGCATTGAAGGCAAGAGAGGATTGCCAAGGCATAGACCGCCTTATGTGGCTGAAATTGGTTTATTTGGATGTCCTACTTTAACAAATAATTTAGAAACTCTTTTTTGGGTAAGAGATATAATTGAAAAAGGAGCAAAGTGGTTTGCTGAAAAGGGGTCCAATGGAAATAAAGGTTTTCATAGTTTTTCAGTATCAGGAAGAGTAAAAAACCCAGGAGTAAAAGTTGCTCCAGCTGGGATAACAATTCAGCAATTAATTGATGAGTATTGTGATGGTATGGCCGATGGACATAGTTTTAAGGGATATCTTCCAGGAGGTGCATCAGGTGGTATTCTCCCTGCTACAATGAATGATATTCCACTTGATTATGGATCGAAAGAATTAATGGATGCCGGATGTTTTTTAGGTTCAGCGGCGGTAGTTGTTTTATCGGATCAAGATAATATGAAAGATGTTGCACTTAATTTACTAAAATTTTTTGAAGAGGAAAGTTGTGGTCAATGTACACCATGCCGTTCCGGTACGGAGAAAACTGTAAAATTAATGCAAGAAAAAAAATGGAACAAGGATAAATTAAAAGATTTAAGTGAAGTCATGGCTCAAGCATCGATATGTGGCTTAGGACAAGCTGCAACAAACCCATTAAATTCTGTTTTAAAATATTTTAGCAATGAAATAACTTATGACTAAAGAGAAAACAAAATTTTATTTAAATGAAAAGTTAGTTGAAGCAAATCCTGATGAAACTATTTGGCAAGTTGCAAATAGACTTGGAACAGAAATTCCACATTTATGTTATTCCGATAAACCTGGCTATAGAGCAGATGGAAATTGTAGAGCATGCATGGTTGAAATAGAAGGAGAGCGTGTTTTGGCAGCATCTTGTATTAGAAAACCAACTGATGGAATAAAGGTAAAAACTTCTTCAGAAAAGGCTAAAAAATCAAGAGAGTTGGTTTTTGAATTACTTCTAGCAGACCAGCCAAAAAAAGAAATCGCTCATGATAATAATTCTGACTTTTGGAAATGGATAGACAAAGTTGAAGTTAAAGAAAGTAGATTTCCAAAAAAAACTTCATGTCAGCCAGATGTTTCTCATCCAAGTATGGCTGTAAATTTAGATGCATGCATCCAATGTAATCTCTGTGTAAGAGCATGTAGAGAGGTTCAGGTAAACGATGTGATTGGAATGGCATATCGAGGAGAAAATTCTCAAATTGTATTTGATTTTGATGATCCAATGGGTGATAGCACATGTGTAGCATGTGGTGAATGTGTACAAGCTTGTCCAACTGGAGCATTAATGCCTGCATCCATCGTAGATAAGAATGGTGTTGGCCATAGTAAGGTAGATAAAAAAATTGATAGCGTTTGTCCTTATTGTGGCGTTGGTTGCCAGATAGAATACAATGTAAAAGAGAACAAAATTAAATACGTTAATGGTGTTGATGGTCCTGCAAACAAGAACAGATTATGTGTAAAGGGACGATTTGGTTTTGATTATGTAAATAATCCAGAAAGACTTACAAAGCCATTGATTAGAATTAAAGATAAGCCAAAAGATTTACATCCAAGTATTAATTTTTCAAATATTCATGAATATTTTAAAGAAGCATCTTGGGATGAGGCTTTAAATTATGCTGCACAAGGATTTTTAAAACTTAAAAAACAAAGAAATGGTAAAAGTAATCTTGCAGGATTTGGATCAGCTAAATGTTCAAATGAAGAAGCATATTTATTTCAAAAATTGATACGAACTGGTTTTAATACTAACAATGTTGATCATTGTACAAGGCTTTGTCATGCGTCATCTGTTGCTGCTTTATTAGAAACTATTGGTTCAGGAGCTGTTACTGCTCCATTCTATGAAGTTGAACATTCTGATGTGATAATAGTAATTGGAGCAAATCCTACTGAAAATCATCCAGTAGCAGCAACTTTTTTTAAGAATGCTGCAAAAAAAGGTTCCAAATTAATTGTGATGGATCCTAGAGGTCATTCCTTAAAAAAACATGCAACTCATATGTTGCAATTTAAACCAGGATCTGATGTTGCTCTCTTAAATTCAATAATGAATGTTATTGTCGAAGAAAATTTATTTAATTCCGAATATATTAAAAAACAAACTGAAGGATTTGAAAAATTAAGAAAACATTTAATGAATTATTCACCTGATATAATGGAAAACGAAACAGGTATCGACCCAGAACTTATAAGAGAAGTAGCGCGTTTATATGCCAATACAAATAAAGGAATAATTTTTTGGGGTATGGGAATTTCTCAACACACACATGGTACCGACAATGCTAGATGTTTAATTTCTCTAGCTTTAATGACAGGGAATGTTGGAAAAAGAGGATCTGGTTTACATCCTTTAAGAGGACAAAATAATGTTCAAGGAGCGTCAGATGCCGGTCTTATACCAATGATGTATCCTGATTACCAATTAGTTGATAAAGATAATAATAAAGATTTTTTTGAAAAACTTTGGAACACTCCTTTAGATGATAAAAAAGGTCTAACTGTTGTTGAAATTATGGATGCTATTCATGAGAACACAATTAAAGGGATGTATATACTTGGTGAAAATCCAGCAATGTCTGACCCTGATCTTAATCATGCAAGAGAAGCTTTACAAATGTTAGACCATTTAGTTGTTCAAGATATTTTCTTAACTGAAACAGCAACATATGCGGATGTTATTTTCCCAGCATCGGCATGGCCTGAAAAAAATGGAACAGTTACTAATACTAATAGACAAGTACAGATGGGAAGAAAAGCTTTAGACTCTCCAGGTGAAGCTAAAGAAGATTGGTGGATAACGAACGAACTTGGAAAAAGAATGGGCTTAGATTGGAAATACAAACATCCCAAGGAAATTTATGAAGAAATGTCACTAACAATGCCTTCATTAAATAATATCTCTTGGGAAAGATTAGAAAATGAAAACTCTGTAACTTATCCAAGTAAATCTCCAACAACCCCAGGAGATGAAATTGTTTTTGGTGATAAATTTCCAAACGAAAATGGTAAAGGTAAATTTGTTCCAGCTAGTGTGACTGCACCAGATGAAGTACCGGATAAAGAATTTGCGATGATCCTAACTACGGGAAGGCAATTAGAGCATTGGCATACTGGAGCTATGACTAGAAAGGCATCAAATTTAGATGCCATTGAACCAGAACCTTCAGTTTCAATGTCGCCTAAAGATATAATTAAAAATAATATGAAAGCTGGTGACAAAATAAAAGTCACCACTAGAAGGGGCTCAATAGATATAAGAGTAAGGCAAGACAGTGCGATTCCTGATGGAGTTATATTTATTCCATTTTGTTATAATGAGTCTGCCGCTAATCTTTTAACTAATCCAGCTTTAGATCCATATGGAAAAATTCCTGAATTTAAATATTGTGCAGCAAAAATTGAGAAGTTATAAATATTATATGATAAAAAAAATATTAATAATTTTATTTCTTGTATTTAGCCCAATCACAGCATGCTCTACATTAAGTGAATTAAACGAAAGAGTAAAGGGTGATGGTGTTCCTTATATTCCTGGAATTTAATTTATAAAATTCTTGTCGAATTTATAATTTAATATAAATGCTAAATTCATGCCGCGTTAGCTCATTTGGTAGAGCAGTTGATTTGTAATCATCAGGTAGTCAGTTCGATTCCGACACGCGGCACCACTTTAATAATATTTATGTTGAATAAAACTGATATAAAGCAATCGATGTTGCATTAGAAACATTCAAACTATCAATTTCAAATTTTAAATTATTTTTCATGTTTATCTGAATTATTTCGTCACATTCTTTTTTTACTAA
>CACBAT010000029.1 GCA_902537325.1 uncultured Alphaproteobacteria bacterium
CTCCGGTAGAAGATACAAAAACTGCAGATACAGATACAAATGCTGCAGAGGAACCAAAAGCTGAAGAGGCAGAAGCAAAACAAGCAGAGACAAAAGTAGAAGAAGCAGAAGCCAAACCAGCAGAAGAATCTAAAGCAGAAGCTGCAGATGAATCTAGTAAAGAAGAGGAAAAAGCAGCCGAAAATAAATCGGATGACAACAAATAATCCTAAAACTCTTTTTGATAAAATTTGGGAACATCATCTTGTCGATAGACAAGAAGATGGAACTTGTCTTATATATATTGATAGACACCTTGTTCATGAAGTTACAAGCCCTCAAGCATTTGAAGGCTTGAGAAATAATAATCGTAAAGTTAGAAGACCCGAAAGTACTTTTGCTGTAGCTGATCACAATGTTCCAACCTCAGATAGATCTAAAGGTATAGAAAATAAAGAAAGTAGAATTCAGGTTGAAACACTAGAAAAAAATTGCAAAGATTTTGATGTTACACTTTTTCCATTATTAGATAGTAGACAAGGTATAGTTCATATAGTCGGACCAGAACAAGGTATTACACAGCCAGGTATGACAATAGTTTGTGGTGATAGTCATACAGCAACACACGGAGCATTTGGTGCCTTAGCTTTTGGCATCGGTACAAGTGAAGTTGAGCATGTATTAGCTACTCAGACCTTAATTCAAAAACCTGCGAAGAATATGCGAATTTCTGTTGAAGGTAAGTTAAACTTAGGTGTTACAGCAAAAGATATTATTCTTCATATCATAGGAAAAATAGGAACGGCTGGTGGAACTGGTTATGTTATTGAATATGCTGGTAATGCAATTTCCTCTCTTTCTATGGAAGGAAGAATGACAATCTGTAATATGAGTATTGAAGCAGGTGCTAGAGCTGGTTTAATCGCTCCTGACGAAAGAACTTTTGAATATATTAAAGGTAGACCGTACGCTCCATCAGGAGATAATTGGAATAAAGCGGTAGAATTTTGGAAATCTCTTCCATCTGATGAAGGCGCAAAATATGATGAAGAAATTTTAATTAATGCTGAAGATATTTCACCACAAATTACTTGGGGCACAAGCCCACAAGACGTTGTTGCTATAGATGGTATAGTACCAAACCCACAAGAAGAGAGTAATCCGAATAGAAAGAAGGCTATGGAACGTTCTCTTGAATATATGGGTTTAGAACCCAAACAAGAAATACAAAAAATTAAAATTGATAAAGTATTTATTGGCTCATGCACTAATGGAAGAATTGAGGATTTAAGAGAAGTTGCCAAAGTTGTAGAGGGTAAAAAAGTTTCTGTAGACTCAATGATCGTTCCTGGTTCAGGTCTAGTAAAAAAACAAGCTGAAGAAGAAGGTTTAGATAAAATTTTTATTGAAGCAGGATTTGATTGGAGAGAGCCAGGTTGCTCCATGTGTTTAGCTATGAATCCAGATCAATTAAAACCGCAAGAAAGATGTGCATCAACATCAAATAGAAATTTTGAAGGTAGACAAGGTAGAGAAGGTAGAACACATCTTGTTAGTCCTGCAATAGCTGCTGCCTCTGCAATAAAAGGTTCTTTTGCAACAGCAGAGGATTTATAAATGGAATCATTTAAAACAATAATTGGTATCCCTGCACCACTACCAATGATTAATGTCGATACCGATATGATTATTCCAAAACAATTTTTGAAAACAATAAAGAGATCTGGTTTAGGAAAAAACTTATTTCATGAATTAAGATACGATATTCAAGGTAACATAAAGAATGATTTTGTTCTTAACTGGGACCCTTATAAAACTTCAACAATTTTAATTGCTGGGGCAAATTTTGGTTGTGGATCAAGTAGAGAGCATGCACCATGGTCACTTTTAGATTTTGGTTTTAAGTCAATAATTGCACCAAGCTTCGCAGATATTTTTTATAATAATTGTTTTAAAAATGGAATACTGCCAATTAAGTTAGATCAACAAAAGGTAGATATATTAATGAACGAAGCAGAAAATAAAAATGATGTTTCAGTTGATTTAGAAAATCAAAAAATCACTTATCAAAATGATAAAACAATAGAATTTGAAATTGATGCATTTAGAAAAAAATGTTTGCTAGAGGGTTTGGATGATATTGGTTTGACACTCCAAAAAAATAAAAAAATTGATGTTCACGAAGAAAAAATACACAGTATCCAACCTTGGATAGTGTAGTCAAAAATGAGTAATAAAAAAATTTTAATTTTACCTGGTGATGGAATTGGCAATGAAGTTATGGCTGAGGTATTAAAGATCATTGATTGGATGGAAAAAACTAAATCTTTATCTTTTGATATTTCTGAAAGATTAGTTGGTGGTACGGCATACGATAAAGAAGGTAATTCTATAAGTGATGAAACAATGCAAGTAGCTATGGATTGTGATGCAGTGTTATTTGGTGCTGTGGGAGGCGCTAAATGGGATAACGTAGAAAGAGATAAAAGACCTGAAGCAGCCTTATTAAGATTAAGAAAAGACCTAGATCTCTTTGCTAATCTAAGGCCAGCAGTTGTTTTAGATGCTCTTTCAGATTCATCATCTTTAAAATCTGATCTTGTTAAAGGATTAGATATTTTGATAATAAGAGAGTTAACAAGTGGTGTATATTTTGGACAACCAAGAGGTATATCAAAAATTAGTAAGACTGAAAGTAAGGCAGTTGATACTCAACTATATACCACATCAGAAGTTAATAGAGTTTCACGAGTGGCATTTGATCTAGCAAAGTTGCGTAATAATAAAGTTACATCAGTAGAAAAATCAAATGTAATGGAAACAGGTTTATTTTGGAAACAAACCGTAACAGATTTACATAAAAAGGAATATTCTGATGTTAATCTGGAACACATGCTTGCAGATAATTGTGCAATGCAGTTAGTTCGTTATCCAAAACAATTTGATGTTATACTTACAGATAATTTATTTGGCGATCTTTTAAGTGATACTGCAGCTATGCTAACAGGATCTTTAGGAATGCTTCCTTCAGCAGCTCTTGGACCAGTTAAAGAAAATAGAACTAGAGCAGCAATGTATGAGCCCGTTCATGGTAGCGCGCCAGATATAGCTGGGCAATCTAAAGCAAACCCTTTAGCAATGATCATGAGCTTTGCTATGATGTTGAAATATAGTTTTGATATGCAAGAAGATAGTCAAATGATTGAGAAAGCTGTACAGAATGTATTACTAAAAGGTTTAAGAACAGCTGATATAAAAGATGGAGCAGAAAAAATTATCTCAACTCAAGAAATGGGTAATGCTGTTATTGAAGAATTAAAAATTCTATCTGGAAATTAAATGACTCAAAAATATAACATAGCAGTAGCAGGAGCAACAGGTGCGGTAGGAACAGAAATAGTTCAAATATTAGAGCAAAGGGATTTTCCAATAGACAATTTATATTTACTTGCATCATCAAAATCAAAAGGCAAAAAAGTAGAGTTTAAAGGTAAAGAAATTGTTGTAGAAGACTTATCAGAATTTGATTTTTCAAAAGCTCACATTGGTCTATTTTCACCTGGTGGTAAAATTTCTGCAGAATATGCACCAAAAGCAGCTAAAACAGGATGTATTGTTATAGACAATACCTCTCATTTTCGAATGCAACAAAATATTCCTTTAATCGTTCCTGAGGTAAACGCTAGTGCACTTGATGAATTTTTTGATGATGAAAACAGAACTAATATTATTTCAAATCCTAACTGTTCAACTATACAAATGGTTATTGCATTAAAACCACTTCATGAAAAAGCAATTATAAACAGAGTTGTTGTATCAACATATCAAGCTGTTTCTGGAGCAGGTAAAACAGGTATGGATGAATTGTTTAATCAGACTCAAAATGTTTATGCAAACCAAGAATTAAAAAAAGAAAAGTTTACAAAACAAATTGCTTTTAATGCCATTCCACACATTGGAGCTTTTTTAGAAAATGGTAATACTGAAGAAGAGCAAAAAATGATTGATGAAACAAAAAAAATTCTAGACGAGGGAATTAATGTTTCAGCAACTTGTGTTAGAACAGCTGTATTTATTGGCCATTCAGAGGCTGTAAATATAGAGTTTGACTCACCATTAGATGAAAAAGAAGCTAACGAAATATTATCTAACTCTGAAGGTATTTCAGTAATTGATCATCGAAAAGATGAGGGTTATGTAACTCCTGTTGAAATTGCAGGAGAGGATAAAGTGTATATTAGTAGAATTAGAAATGATCAATCAATAGATAATGGTTTGAATTTATGGGTGGTCTCGGATAATTTGCGCAAAGGAGCAGCGCTTAATGCTGTTCAAATTGCTGAGTTAATAATTTCAAAGTATTCAGAAAAAATAAATATTTAATTGGCGGTCTCGTAGGGACTCGAACCCCAAATCCATGTTCCGAAGACACGTGTGATATCCATTTCACCACGAGACCATTTATTATAATTATTTATTATTGAAATTTTCTAATTTTTGAATGAAATCTTTGAGAATAGGATCTCTTTTTATTTCATAGACAATTTTAATTGGGTGTCTATTTTTATCTGAAGCCCACTTCATATCATCTAAAAGAATTGGAGATGGAATTGTGTTAGTTGGTGCCCAGTCTTCGTTTAAGACATAACCAACAGCTGCCATATCCCAAATTTCTTTTGACCAACCTTTATGGATACTATTGTACTCTTTAAATCGCATTGCAAGAAATTTACCGATTTCACCATGAGGTTCGATGTATTTTTCTATTTCTGGAACTGTTGAAATAAGATGCGAAGTTACTCCCTTACAAGGAACCATAACCAGAGAAACGCCGCTATCAAATAAAACTTGAGCACCTCCAATATCTTGCTTTAGATTAAATTCCATATTTTGTGGCCAATAAAGCGCGTTACCTCCCAACCAAACTACAACAATTTTTTTTATAATTTCTGGCTCTTTTAACAAAGCAGAGGCAACATTTGAAATAGCGCCGATAGCCAATACGTATAGAGGATCTTCCTCAGAACATTTTAAAGCACTTTCTATGATATTATCTGCTGCAGGCGAATTAATTGGTTTTTTTTCAAAACCTACATATTTTGTTGATCCTTTAAAAACAAAATTATTTTTTTTAAAATTTATTTTTTCTAACAATCGAAAGATTTCATCATAACTAAGCTCCATTCCCTTTTTTGGATTATCCGAACGATTATTCATTGAAAAAGG
>CACBAT010000030.1 GCA_902537325.1 uncultured Alphaproteobacteria bacterium
AAAATATATTAATTAATGAAGAAGTTGATGGAAATTTCCCTAATCATCATCCAGATCCAACAGTTCCAAAAAATATGGAGCAATTAATAAAGTCAGTCAAAGATAACAGTTGTGACATAGGTCTAGCTTTTGATGGAGATGGAGATCGTTTGGGTGTTGTAGACAACTTAGGGAATTTAGTTTGGGCAGATCAGTACATGTTATTACTATGCACAGAAATTGCTAACTTATACGATAACCCAAAAATAATTATGGATGTTAAATGTAGTAAAGTTTTTTTTGATGAAGCAAAAAAACTTAATTGTGATCCTATTATGTCCAAAACCGGCCATTCTCCAATAAAAGAAAAAATGAAAGAATTAAAATCGCCTTTATCAGGAGAAATGAGTGGTCATGTATGTTATGCAGATGATTTTTATGGTTACGATGATGCACTGTACGTTGCATTACGCTTATTGCGAATATTATGCAATCAAGAAAAATCTTTGAATGAGTTAATTAATATATATCCAAAAACTTATTCAACCCCTGAAACAAGGTTTGATGTAGATGAAACAAAAAAATTTTTAATTATTGAAGAAATAAAAGAAAGAATAAAAAATACAGAAGGTAAAATAATAGATATTGACGGTATAAGAGTTGAAAATGATGATGGATGGTTTCTAATGAGAGCTAGTAATACCCAAAACCAATTAACTTGTAGAGCAGAGTCTACTTCTCAAGAAGGCCTTAAGTCTTTGATAGCAATTATCGAAAATCAGTTATCTTTAAGTGGTGTAAATTATAAGTTTACAGTCTAACAAAACAATCACGATTATATTTTTTCAGTCTTTTACAGGCTGTATACGCTTCTTTTTTAGTAAAATTTTCAAATCTAGATTCATAAAGTTGTTTACCGCTAACTTTTATCAGCACAACATTTGAAATTTTATCTGTAGTCGAAACTGGATATTTACTCTTAATTAATTTGATTTGTTTTTCTGCATTATTTCTATACTTAAATGTTCCAACAACAATGGAATAAGCATTTTTTTTCTTTTCAATTTTTTGGTTTGCAGTCTCGTCTTTTTTAACTATTTTTTTATTACTACTTTTTGTCTTAATATTTAATTCAGCAAATTCTTTATCCATTATTATTTTTAAAGATTTGTTCCGTTGGCTTCCTGTATCACCTCCAAAAATAATTCCTATTAATCTCTTATCATCTCTAACAGCAGAAAAAGCTAACTGAAAACCAGATGCTTTTATATATCCAGTTTTAATTCCATCAGCGCCATCGTAGTTTAACATTAATTTATTATGCGTTTTGTAAGTCTTACCCTTATAAGTAAATTTTGTTTTGCTAAACAATTTATATTCTTCTGGAAAATTTGAAATTAGTGCATGTGAAAGTTTTGCTATATCTCTTGCAGTTGTTAATTGTGCTCTATTGGGAAGACCTGACGCATTTTTAAATGTTGTATTATTCATGCCTAAATTTTTTGCATAGCGTGTCATAAGTTTAGCGAACTCTTTTTCACTGCCTGATATATTTTCAGAAACTACAGTTGCTACATCATTTGCTGATTTAATTATAAGTGCATTAATTGCATCTCTAACTTTTATACTTGATCCTGCTTCTAAATAAAGTTTGCTTGGTGATCTTGAAGCAGCAATATTTGATACACTTAATTGACTATCATAACTAAGCTTTCCTTTATTAATATAATCAAACACTATGTAGAGAGTCATTATTTTTGTTAAGGATGCTGGATAATTCCTCGTATCGGCGTTAACTTCGAATAGTACTTCTTCTGTGTCAAAATCGATTACTATAGCTGCTTTTTTTGCAAAAATATTTGATGAAAAACCTAATATTAAAAAGCTATTTAAAATTATGATTAATAATAAATTTTTTTTCATTTATTCTTGATTAACATAAGATTTTCGATGCTTTCAAACAGAAAAATACTTTAAAAAATTCTAAAACATATTATTTAAGAAATATGGCAAATGAAGATCAAAATAATAACAATAATAAGGACGATTTTCAAAGAGGCCTTTTATTAGATACAAAGCCTAAGACAAAAAAACCATCCATGTATAATGTTCTACTTTTAAATGATGACTATACCCCTATGGAGTTTGTTGTTATGGTATTAGAAAAAATATTTAATAAAAAACAAGAGGAGGCTACACAAATCATGCTCCATGTTCACAAAAATGGTATTGGTGTTTGTGGAACATTTACTTATGAAGTGGCTGAGTCTAAATGTAAATCAGTAATGGATATGGCAAAAAAAAATGAACATCCTTTACAATGCACAATGGAAAAAAGTTAATGCTATCACAAAATTTAGAAAAAACATTAAGAGAAGCATATCAACTAGCGACTTCATATAAGCATGAGTATGTAACTTTAGAACATTTATTATTTTCTCTTTTGGAAGATCAAGATGCAATTAGTGTTCTTAAAGCGTGCGCAGTAGATATTTCAAATTTAAAAGAAAGTGTTGAGAAATTTATTATTAATGATTTAGAAAATCTTAAAGAGAACTTTACTGGAGAGCCAAAATTAACAAATGGTTTTCAAAGAGTTTTACAAAGAGCGGCTATTCACGTGCAATCGAGTGGGAGAGAGAGTGTTACAGGAGCTAACATGATTGTAGCTTTATTTTCTGAGAAAGAAAGCCATGCAGTATATTTTCTTCATCAACAAAATATGAGCAGATTAGATGCTGTTCAATATATTTCACATGGTATTTCTAAAAGTAATGAAAGTTTTGAAAATGAAGAATTTGTAGATAGTCAAACAAATGATAATAATGAACAACAAAAACCGAAAAGTGCTTTAGGTCAATTTTGTATAAATCTTAATGAAAAATCAAAAGATGGTAAAATAGATAAGCTAATAGGAAGAAGCAAAGAATTAGATAGAACAATTCAAATTTTATGTAGAAGACAAAAAAATAATCCTTTATTTGTTGGTGATCCTGGCGTTGGAAAAACAGCGATTGCTGAAGGTTTAGCAAAAAGAATTACGGAAAAAAAAGTTCCTAAAATTATGGAGGATGCAGTAATTTATTCTTTAGATATGGGTGCATTACTAGCAGGCACAAGATACAGAGGTGATTTTGAAGAAAGATTGAAAGCCGTTCTTAAAGAATTACAAAAAAAAGATAAAGCCGTTTTATTTATTGATGAAATCCACACAGTTATTGGTGCAGGCGCTACCAGTGGAGGATCAATGGATGCAAGTAATTTGTTAAAACCATCTCTAGGAAACGGCACCCTCAAATGTATTGGATCAACAACATATAAGGAATTTAAAAATTATTTTGAAAAAGATAGAGCTTTAGTTAGAAGATTCCAAAAAATTGATGTTAAGGAACCATCAAAAGATGAGACAGTTAAAATTCTTGAGGGTTTAAAAACTTACTATGAAGAACACCATAATATTAAATATTCACCAGAAGCAATTATTAGCGCGGTTGAGTTATCTAATAAATATATAGGTGATAGAAAGCTCCCAGATAAAGCTATTGATGTTATCGATGAAGCAGGAGCATCTCAATATTTGTTACCAGAAGAAAAGAGAAAAAAAATTATTCTTTCTAAAGATATTGAAGCAGTAGTTGCTTTAATGGCAAGAATTCCAACAAAATCTGTTAATCAAAGCGATAAGAGCAGTTTAAAAAATTTAGAGAGAGATTTGAAAAATTTCGTCTTTGGTCAAGACAAAGCCATCGAAGAATTATCATCTTCCATTAAGTTGGCAAGAGCAGGATTAAGAGAAGATGGAAAGCCTATTGGCTCATATCTATTTTCTGGGCCTACAGGGGTAGGGAAGACTGAGGTAGCTAAACAGTTAAGTAATACACTTGGAATTAAACTGCTTAGATTTGATATGTCAGAATATATGGAGCGTCATACCGTGAGCAGACTTATAGGAGCTCCTCCTGGTTATGTAGGTTTTGACCAAGGCGGGTTATTAACCGATGGTGTTGATCAAAATCCTCATTGTGTATTGTTATTAGATGAAATTGAAAAAGCCCACTATGATTTATTCAATATTCTTTTACAAGTTATGGATTATGGGAAACTAACCGATCACAATGGTAAGACCATAGATTTCAGAAACGTTATATTAATTATGACAACTAACGCTGGTGCAATAGATGTATCCAAAAACAAAATTGGCTTTAATGCAAAAAGATCTAACGATGATAGTAGCGATGCAATAAATAGAATTTTTTCACCAGAATTCAGAAATCGTATTGACTCAATTATTCATTTTAATCATTTATCTAAAAATATAGTACTTTCGATAGTAGATAAATTTATTATAGAAATTGAAGCCCAACTTGAAGATAAAGGAGTTTCATTATCAATTAATAAAGAGGCAAAAGAGTTTTTAGCTGAAGAAGGTTATGATGAAGTTTATGGTGCTAGAGAATTAGGTAGAGTAATACAAGAAAAAGTTAAAAAACCGATGGCTGAAGAACTTATCTTTGGTAAACTTGCTAAAGGTGGGCATGTTGAAATTACATGTAAAGATAAAAAAATTAACTTTGAATTTTCTAATAAACAAGAAGTAAAAAAAGAATTAGCCTAATTTTTGAAAGGAAGATAATCTTCTAATTTTTCTTTTTGATTATCAATAAGCTGACTTTCATTATCAAGAAAGTTTTGAATAGCTTTGCTAAACTCTTGATCTTTTATCCAATGAGCACTCCATGTTTTTGTAGGCGC
>CACBAT010000031.1 GCA_902537325.1 uncultured Alphaproteobacteria bacterium
TTAAAAGAGGAGTTGCTCTTCAAAAAGGTCAAAACCTTCTAATAACAGCACCAATAGAATCTTTACCTTTAGTTAGAAAAATAGTTGAATATGCCTACAAAGAGGGAGCTGGAATTGTGACCCCACTTTTTAATGATTCTGATATTACATTATCTCGATTTAAGTATGGAAATGATGAATCTTTCAATGTTGCAGCAAATTGGCTTTATAATGGGATGGGTGAAGCTTTTGATAACAATACAGCTAGAATGGCAATTGCTGGTGATGATCCCATGCTACTATCTGAAATTGATCCTGATAAAGTTTCGCTTGCAAATAAAGCAAATGCTGTCGCATACAAACCAGCTAGAGAAAGAATTACAGAATTTAAAATTAATTGGAACATAATTTCGTGGCCAGGAAAAGAATGGGCAAAAAGAGTTTTTCCAGATCTTGATGATAAGGAAGCTATTAAAAAATTAGGAGATGCAATATTTCATGCATCAAGAGTTAGTAACGACGATCCTGTAAGTGAATGGGACAAACATAATAAAAATTTAAGAGATAAAACAGATTGGTTAAATACTAAAAATTTTCATTCTTTAAAATATTCAGGCCCTGGAACATCCTTAACTGTAGGTCTTGCTGATGATCATGAGTGGATGGGAGGCGCGTCAGAGGCACAGAATGGTGTTGTTTGTAATCCAAATATCCCATCTGAAGAAGTATTCACAACTCCTCATGCAAGTCGCGTAAGTGGCGAAGTTTGCTCTACCAAACCTCTATCTTATCAAGGAACACTAATTGAAGATATTAATGTTCGCTTTGAAAAAGGTAAAATTGTTGATGCAAAATCTTCTAAAGGACAAGATGTTTTATTAAAAGTTCTCGATTCAGATGAAGGCTCAAGAAGACTTGGTGAAGTAGCCTTAGTTCCAAATAGTTCACCTATTTCACAATTAGGAATAACTTTTTATAACACTCTATTTGACGAAAATGCTGCTTCTCATATTGCTTTAGGACAGTGTTACTCAAAATGTTTCAAATCCAAAAAAGATTTATCGAAAGAAGAGATTACTCAAAGAGGTGGTAATTCAAGTATGATACATATTGATTGGATGATTGGCTCAGGTAAAATTGATGTCGAGGGTGTTGATAAGGATGGCGGTGTTACGCCAATATTTAAACAAGGAGAATGGTGTAATTAGTTTTTCTATTTTTTTAAATAAGGTCCAAAGCTGAGATCTAAACCTACACCAACTCTAGCTAAAGAATAAATAATAACTAAGAAAAAAATTACTATAATTAAGTTTCGAATAATCTTTTTTTCATCCATAAAATTACGCTCTTTGTATATTTGTATTAGATAATGGTTTTTCTCTAATTGGTAAATGGATTATTGCAGAAAAGGCACCTACTGCTATACCAACCCACCATACAATATCATAACTTCCGTAGATATCATAAAATAGACCACCTAACCAAACGCCTACAAAAGATCCTAGCTGATGAGAAAAAAATACAATGCCATATAATGTACCCATAAATTTTAATCCATAAATATGGCCTATAATTCCTGAAGTTAAAGGAACTGTTGCTAACCATAAAGCACCCATAACTATTGAAAATATTGCAATAGATGTTGGTGTAATAGGTAATAAGATAAATAAAATTGCCGCAATAGTCCTTCCGGTATAAATTAAAGATAAAAGATATTTCTTATAATGTCCCTTTCCTAAAGCGCCGGCAATCAAACAACCAATTATATTAAACAATCCTATAAGAGCCATAGATAATGCTCCTAAACCTTCTACAGAACTACAAACCAAACTTATTAAACTTCCTTCTATAATTGGACTACTAGTTTCAAAAATAAACGCTGGAAAATGTGCAGTGATAAATGCTAACTGAAAACCGCAAGAAAAAAAACCAAAGAACAACATTGAGTATGTTGTATCTTTTAATGCAACAAATATAGCATCAGTAATTTTTTCATTTTCATTATTAATATTTGTATTTGATAATTCTGTTTTTAAAATTGGAACAAGGATCAGTGTTATTAATAATATAATTGAAAAGATTTCAAACACTGAAGACCAAGGTAAAAATGATAATAGAATAGAAGCAAGTGGTGGACCAACTACTTGTCCAGCTGATCCTGCAGCAGTTGTAATACCTAATGCTAAAGATCTTTTTTCTGGAGACGTGGCTCTTCCAACTACTGCTAAAATTGGACCAAAACCACTACCAGCTATCCCAAAACCAATTAATAGGTTTAAAGTTTGATGCGCTTCTGGAGTTGTAGCAGTACTACTTATGAAAATTCCAATTGCATAAAGAATTAAGCCTAGCGCTATTGCTTTTCTATCACCATATTTTTCGGCAAAAGCACTAAATAGTGGAGTGCCTACACCCCAAGCTAAATTTTGAATAGCAATAGCAAGAGAAAATTCTGAACGGTTCCATAAAAAATCAGTCGCAATAGGAATTTGAAATAGACCAAATGTTGAACGAATTGCAAAACTTATTAAAAGAATTAAACTCCCTCCAATTAGAATAGGAGTAAATACAGAATTAATTCTCTCATCTTTCATATTTTATTAGATAACAGGAAGAATTTTTATTTCTAGAATTTTTATTATTATTAAATCGTATTATTTAATTCTGTCTTTTCATTTTCTTCTTTTTCAGGAACAACATATGCAACAGCACAATGATCTAAACAATAAGGCTTATCTTCAAATCTATCTTTACCACAAAAACGAAAGTCAGCTTCATCAGGATGACCTTCAGGCCATTCACAACCTCTCTTTGGAGCTGCAGTGAATATATTTTTAACCACCGGTTGGAAAACAGCAGGCTCTGTAGAGACAATCTCTGGTTCTTTGGTGCTTTCAAAATTTAATTTTGGCATTACTGGAGATCTAGCTTTTTTTCGATCAGGCTTGACAGCTGTTCTTCTTATAGGTGATGGTCGTCTCTCGAGTCCAATTCTATGAGCTTTTCCAACAACTGCGTTTTTGGTGAAACCTAATAATTTTCCAATTTGAGCCGTTGGTAAACCTTGGTCCCATAAATCTCTAAGTTTTGCTACATTATTGTCATCCCAAGGCATAATCAAACTCCATTACTACATTTAGTAGCTTAAAAAAGGTTTAATATACTAAATATATGTATTAAAAAAGATAAAACTGCAAATTTTTAAAAAAAATCAATGATATCCAGCATTTTTTTTATATACATGTGAATAGAAATGAAAGAATTAAGAGATTTAGACTGCAAAAATAAAAAAATAATTGTTCGAGTTGATTTAAACGTACCAGTTCTTGAAGGAACAATTACAGATCATTCAAGAATTCATGCTATTTTACCAACACTAGAAAAACTAATTAAAAATAAAAATAAAATATTATTAATTGCTCATTTTGGCCGACCTAAAGGTCAAGTTAATAAAAAATATTCCATTGAGTTTTTATGTTCAGAATTAAAAAAATTTTTAAATTTAAACACAATGCATTTTTTAGCTAACTGTGAAAAAAAAATAATTGAGACAAAAATTGCTGAAATGGACATGGGGGAAATATGTCTATTAGAAAATATTCGTTTCAATGCTGAAGAAGAAAAAAATGATCTTAATTTTTCAAAAGTATTAGCTTCTAGTTTTGACATATATATTAATGACGCGTTTTCTGCATCTCATCGTAATCATGCATCTATAGTGGGTATTACTAAATACTTACCTTCATACGCTGGATTAAGTTTCTCAAAAGAAATTGAAAATTTAGATAAATTTTTAGAAAATTCAAATAAACCAAATTTAGCAATTATAGGTGGCGCAAAGGTTTCAACAAAAATAAAAGTTTTAGAAAATATAGTTGAAATTTTTGACGCTTTAGTGATTGGTGGTGCAATGGCTAATACTTTTTTGCTATCAAATAATTATAATGTTGGCTCTTCTCTGGTAGAAAATGATTTTATTGAACTATCAAAAAAGATACAAAAAAAAGCAGAATCAAAAAATTGCAAAATACTTTTACCAATTGATGCTGTGTGCTCAAAAACAATAGAAGATAGAGTAAATGTTAAGACTTATTCAATCAATAATATTCCAAAAGACCAAATGATACTAGATGTTGGTGAACAAACAACAAAACTAATTTCAGATGAAATATTAAAATCTAAATCAATTTTATGGAATGGGCCTTTAGGCGCATTTGAGTATAGTCCATTTGATAAAAGTACAATTTCAGTTGCAAATATTATACAAAATTATTCAAGTAAATCTCAATTAGATGCTCTAGCAGGAGGAGGAGATACACTTGCAGCAATAAAAAAAGCTAAAGCCAATGATGCATTTAAATATTTATCTACAGCTGGAGGTGCATTTTTAGAGTGGCTTGAGGGAAATAAA
>CACBAT010000032.1 GCA_902537325.1 uncultured Alphaproteobacteria bacterium
TTTTAAATTTGCTTATAATTTCTGGATATACTGAACTAAATAAGATTTCCTCTCCTATTCCTTGTTCTCTTAAAACAAGCAATTTATCTGATGAATTTATTTTTAAATTATCAAATAAATAATTTTTGACTAAATCAAAATTATTTTCATTATTTTTATTTTTTTCAATTAATATTCTTGAGTCAAATAAATCCCAAGATGTATTAAAGTTATTTAATTTTAATTGTAAGGTACAATACGAATACATTAATTTGTAATCATGTGGGTTAATTTTTAATACTTTATCGTAGAATAATTTTGCTTTCTTTTCATTACTATCTCTACAATAACATATTGCTAAATTAGATAAAATTTCTGTGTTGTTTGGATCTAAATGTAGAGCTTCATTATAATGTTTTACTGCTCTTGCAACATCATCTTGAAGGCTCAATACATTACCTAAGTTTATAAGAGTTGATACATTTTTTTTATCTATTTTATATGCATCATTAAATATTTTTTGAGCTTCACTAAGTTTTTCTAATTCAAGTAAACAAGTTCCTAGATTATTATAACTGTCTATATATTGATTGTTTATTTTTATAGCTTTTTCAAAGAGAATTTTTGCATCGTTAAAGTTATTATTTTTAAGGTATATTAATCCTTTAATATTATTTCCAAAATAATCATCATCTTTTAATTTTGAAATATTTTCTATATTTTTTTTGGCTTCAAAATAATTATTTTTTAAGAAATAAATATAAGATTTGTCACGTAGGGCATCATAATTTTTATTATCTATTTCTAATATTAAATTAATTTTTTCTAATGCTTCATCGAATAAACCTTTTCCTAAAAGTAATTTATACAGTTGAGAAAGGTATAAAGTATTATTTTTTTCAACTAATAGAATCTTTTTTAAAGCATTAATTGATGTATCTATATCACCTACTTTCTTTGCTATTTGAAATAAGACATTTTGAACGCTTATGTTTCTATTATATTTTTCTGATAACTTTTTTATATCCTTGTAAGCGATATTTCTATTTACATTCTTGAATGTATCAATAATTTTTTTAAGTTTATTTTCTAAGTTAGACATAAAAAAACCCAGCCTTTAAAAGACTGGGTATAATAAAAAGATATTTAAGTTTTAAAAGAATTATCTTCTTTGACCAAATAATTGTAGCAACAAAATGAATAGGTTGATGAAGTCTAAATACAATTTTAATGCACCCATCAATGCTTTTTTTGATCCTATTTCTTCACTATCACCACCGTAATACATATTTTTGATATTTTGTGTATCATATGCTGTTAGTCCAACAAATACTAAAACACCAATCACCGAGATTGCAAATTGCAAAGCGGTTGAGCCAACAAAAATATTAACAACGCTTGCAATAATAATGCCAATTAGTCCCATAAATAAGAAACCGCCAAGTTTCGTTAAATCTCTTTTTGTTGTGTAGCCATACAAACTCATTGCTCCAAATGTACTTGCTGTAATAAAAAATACTCTAGCAATAGAGGTTTGAGTAAATTCAATAAATACTGAAGCAAGAGACAAGCCCATTATGCTTGCAAATAACCAAAAGGTTATCTGTGCAGCTGAAACTGACATCCTATTAATTCTTGCACTTAAATAAAATACAAATCCTAGTGGAGCTAGCATAACAACCCATTTGAGTGGAGATCCGAAAAGTAATGCACCTACTTGAGTTACTCCTATAATTTGACCAATCTCGTTTGTTACTATTGATGCTTTTCCAAAAAAGTAAGCAATAAATCCAGTAAGTAACAAGCCAATTGTCATATAATTGTAGACTTTAAGCATATACGCTCTCAAGCCTTCATCAATTGCTGCCTGATCTACGGATTTAGTATAAGATCGTTGATTAAAGTCTAAAGCCATAATTTCTCCTTTATATTATTACTAATATCGCTATAAATCCGACAATTTCAAGGCATTTTGTAAAAATATTATGAAGTATAGAAAACTAGGGACAACAGAATTAGATGTGAGTGTTATTTGTCTTGGTACTATGACATGGGGAGAACAAAACAATCAAGATGATGGCTTTGAGCAAATGGACTATGCATTTGAAAGAGGTGTAAATTTTTTCGATACAGCTGAGGTTTATTCCATACCAACTAGATCTGAAACGTATGGCAAAACAGAAGAAATTATTGGTAATTGGTTTGGTCAAAATAATAAAAGAAAAGATATAATTTTAGCAACTAAAATTTGTGCTAAAAGTGAAGGCAACAGCTGGATAAGAGATGGCGGACCAAATCTAATCTTTGATAAAAAAAATATTAATGCTGCAATTGATGGCAGTCTTAAAAGATTAAAGACTGATTATATTGATTTATACCAACTTCACGCACCAGAGAGAAAAGTACCAAAATTTGGAAAGTTAGACTTTGAATATGACCCTGAAGACTCATGGGTTGATTTAGAAGAAGTCTTATCTTGTCTTCAAGATTTAGTTAAGCAGGGAAAGGTAAGGCACATAGGTGTATCTAATGAAACACCTTGGGGGGTTATGAAATATATGAAATTATCAGAAGAAAAAAATCTTCCAAGGATGATGTCTATTCAGAATGTTTATAGCTTAGTAAATAGAATTTTTGATATCCATAACTCTGAAGTTTCAATTAGAGAAAATTGTGGTTTACTAGCGTATTCACCTTTAGCAGGAGGAAGACTAAGTGGAAAATATATCGGTGGTAAAAATCCACCTAATACACGATTTACATTATGGGCTAACCGCTTTGATAGACACAATACGATGAGAGGAGAAAATGCTATAGAAAAATATGTTAACCTTGCCAATAGGCATGGCATACCTCCATCTACTTTTGCCAATGCATTTGTGAATGATCGTCCATTTGTAACTAGTAATATAATAGGAGCAACTACAATGGAGCAACTCAAAGAAAATATAGATAGTATTGATATTACTTTAACTGATGATATTTTACAGGAGATTGAAGATATTCATCTTTATGATCCAAACCCTTGCGTGTAATAATGGTGAAAATATAAAATGAAATATAGAAAACTAGGTAATACAGATATTGATGTAAGTGTTATTTGTTTAGGCACGATGACTTTTGGAGAGCAAAATAGTCAACAAGATGGTTTCGATCAAATGGATTATGCTGTTGAAAGAGGAATTAATTTTTTTGATACTGCTGAGCTATACGCAGTTATGCCCAGAAAAGAAACTTACGGTAAAACTGAAGAAATAGTTGGTAATTGGTTTCAAGAAAAGAAAAATAGAGACAAAATAATTTTAGCTTCAAAAATAGCCTCAAAATCAGATGGTCTTGAATGGATTAGAGAAGGATCAAAAACTCTTGGTTTTGATAAAAAAAATATGAATGCTGCAATAGATGAAAGTCTTAAAAGATTAAAGACTGATTATATTGATTTATACCAATTACATTGGCCTGAGCGAAATGTACCAAAATTTGGAATCTTAGATTTTGAGTACGATGCTAATGATAATGATTGGACCACCGTTGAAGAAGTTTTATATAATTTAGATCAGCTTGTTAAGGCAGGAAAGATTAGATATGCAGGTTTATCTAATGAGACACCTTGGGGTGTTATGAAATATCTTCAATTATCCAAGGAAAAAAATCTACCACGCATGATGTCTATTCAGAATGTTTATAGTTTGGTAAACCGTGTGTTTGATATCCATAACTCTGAAGTTTCAATTAGAGAAAATTGTGGTTTACTAGCGTATTCACCTTTAGCTGGAGGTAGATTGAGCGGTAAATATGTAGGAGGTAAAAATCCAAAAAAAGCAAGGTACACTCTTTGGCCAAGAAGATTTTCAAGACACCATACTGAAAGAGG
>CACBAT010000033.1 GCA_902537325.1 uncultured Alphaproteobacteria bacterium
TGACCTAGAGCCATTAAAAAATTTATTGGCAAAATTTGAAAATAAAGAGTTCAATGTAGAAGGATATCCATCAGATTTTTTTGTTAAAAAAGTAATTGAGGTTAAACCAGATCAAGTCACGTTAGTGCCAGATCCACCTGGTGCATTAACCTCTTCATTTGGTTGGGATTGTCATGAAAATAAACAATTTCTTCGAGATATTGTTGGTGAATTTAAAAAAAATAAAATTCGTGTTTCAATTTTTATAAATCCATCGATTAAAACACTTGAAAATTTAGAAGTTATACAAACTGATAGAGTTGAACTTTATACATACGATTATGCTCATAATTTTATAGAGAATAAAGATACTGCCATAAAGTCCTATATAGATGTATCAACATATTTAAAAAAAGAATTTCCTAAAATTAAATTCAATGCAGGCCATGATTTAAATTTAGAAAATTTAAAATTTTTCTTAGAAAATATTAATGATATCGAAGAAGTTTCAATAGGTCATGCTCTGATCTGTGATACCTTTGAATTTGGTTTAGAAAAAACAATTAAAAAATATTTATCTCTAACAAAAAATTAAATGACTTTTATCTTTTGGCTTCAATTTGCCTTAGTATGTATTGCTGGAGCTATGTCTCCTGGGCCTAGTTTGGCATTAATTATCAGAAACAGTGTTACAATTAATAGATATGCTGGCATTCTGACTTCTATTGGTCACGGGATTGGTATGGGGGTGTACGCAATTTTTGCAGTAACTGGACTAATAATTATTTTAACAACAAATGAAATACTATTTCAATTTATACAAATTATTGGAATTCTATTTTTATTATTTATAGGCTTCCAATTTCTTTTTAAAAAAAATCAAGAAATTGATCATATAAATAATCAAAAACATTTTAATTCATTCTTACAGGGATTTTCTATAGCAATTTTAAATCCTAAAATTCTCATATGGTTTTCTGCAGTATTTTCACAATTTGTAAAAATAGATGCATCTTTTTTTTCACACTCAATTCTTGTCATTACTGCATCTTTAATAGATGGCATTTGGTATATTATAGTTACAGTTATAGTAACAAGTTACGGAATGGGAAATTTTTTTCAGAGAAGAAAAAAATTTATTCAAAAAACATCGGGAATAATTTTAGTTTTAATTGGTATACTTCTAATTATAGATTTCTTCCAAAACTCTTAAGATATTTTTACCCATAATTTTTTCAATTTCAGTATTTTTATATCCTCTTTTTTCTAAGCTTTCTTGAATTATCATGTGATCTAGACAATCACTCCATTTATTTGGCAAACAATCAAGACCATCATAATCACTGCCTATTCCAACATAATCAATACCTATTTGATTAATTACATACTCAATATGATCAACAAATATTTCAATACTCGGACATATATTTGCTAATTTTTTTTGAAGAAAATGTTGTTTTGCAATCCATTGAGATGTTTTGTTTGAATATTTTCTTTCAATAGAATTTAATTCATCAATATATTTTTTTCTTTCTTTGGTTTCTCTTTCTTTAAAATATTTATCAATAAAGAAAGGGTATGGATTAAGACCAATCAAACCTTTTACTTTTTTTATAGCTTCAATTTGATCATCTTTTAAATTACGAAAATGAGGGCACAAATTATACACGCTAGAATGCGAAGCTATAAAAGGTTTGGTACTTATTGAGGCAATATCCCAAAAACTTTTCTCTCCAATGTGCGAAACATCAACTAGCACATTATTATCTTGGCAAATAGAAATAACTTCTTTCCCAAATTTGTTTAAACCATGACTTTTAAGTTGTGACAAATTGTATGTCTCATCATAATTTGATGAAACCCAATCCAAAGAATGATTCCAAGTCGGGCCGAAATAGAAAAGACCCCTTTCAATAAAATGATATAAATTATTAATATCATTTTCTAAACCCTCTCCACCTTCCATTGAAATTGGAAGTATTAACTTATTTTTTTCTATTGCTTCATTAATGTCTGAGATTTTTTTGGGGATAACAATTTCTTCATGTGATGAAATTCTTTCAATCTCATCATACATTTTATCAGCTCTTTTAAAAAAATTTGGTTCTTTAGAATTGCTTGAGACCCAAATAATTAAAATTTCTAAATCAATCTCAGATTTTAATAACCTTGGTATATCCGTATGCCCGTGCGATGTAAGTTTAGTAACATCTTCACCTTCGATAACTCTTTGCACAAGATCATTATGCAAGTCAGCTACAAACATTTAATTATTTAATAATCTCCATTTTAATTATTTTATCTGGATCAGCAGGTGGTTCACCTCTTGTGATATTATCTACATATTCCATACCTTTGGTAACTTGAGCCCAAACAGTATATTGACCATCTAGAAAAGAGCAGTCATTAAAACAAATAAAAAATTGACTATTAGCACTATTTGGATTTTGAGCTCTGGCCATTGACACTGCCCCTCTTCCATGATTCTCAGAAGAAAATTCTGCCTCAATATCCGGAAGTTTTGAACCACCTGTACCAGCTCTTGATAGATTAAAATCGTCATTAGTTGAATTTCCAAATTGTACATCTCCGGTCTGAGCCATAAAACCATCAATCACTCTATGAAAAACGACTCCATCATACTTACCTTCTTCAATAAGTTGCTTAATTTGTTTGACATGTTTTGGTGCTACATCTGGTTTTGTCTCTATTACAACAACACCATCTTTAAGTGTCATGTGTATAATATCTTTTTTTTCATCAGCCATTAAAATCTCTCCTTTTAAAAATATTGAGAAAATGAAGATGAAAATAAATAGTTTTTTAAATTTAATCATATTTGTTTTCTTTACCTTCACCCAAATTGTTTTATATATATGTAATGCACATCTTTGAAGAAAATATCAAGAAATTAGATTTAAATATTCCTGATATGCCAACACCACTGGCAAATTACGTTCCTTATAAAATTTCAGATAGTACTGTTTATGTATCAGGTCAAGGACCAGTAATAGATGGAAAAATTCTCTATAGTGGAAAAGTTGGTGTAGATATTTCTGAAGAAGATGGAATTAAAGCAGCTGAAATTTGCTGCATTAATATTATCGCAGCTCTAAAAACATCAATAAATGGTGATTGGGACAGATTAGACAGCTTTTTAAAACTTGGGGGTTTTGTTAATTGTAATGACAACTTTACTGATCAACCTAAAATTATAAATGGAGCATCAGATTTATTAGTTAATATTTTTGGTGACAAAGGAAGACATGCGCGGTTCGCAGTTGGTTCAAATGCTCTTCCACTCAATATTTCTGTTGAAATAGACGCAATAATTAAAATTAAATAAATACTCCAAATGAGTGAACATTTTTTTTGCTCTTCGCTCAGTAACATCAAAAGTTCTGATTGGAATGAATGTGTTGGTAATGATCATCCATTTTTACAATATGAATTTCTTTATGCTTTAGAAAAAAGTAATAGTGCAAATACCAAAACAGGTTGGCAACCATATCATTATATTGAAAAAGAAAATGATAAAATTATTTCATTATGTCCTCTCTACATAAAGAATCATTCTTTTGGAGAATATATTTTTGATCATTCTTGGGCTGATGCCTATCATCGATATGGAATAAACTATTATCCAAAACTTCAATCTGCAATACCATTTACACCAGTAACTGGTGATAGAATTATTTTAAACAAATCAGTAAAAGATAAAAGGACAAAGCAAGTTCAAGTAATTAATAATATGATAGAAGAGGCAAAAAAAATAAATGTTTCTTCTCTTCATTTTAATTTTGTCAATGATGCATCAAATTGGAATGAAATTGATAATATTATGATTAGATCAGGAATACAATTT
>CACBAT010000034.1 GCA_902537325.1 uncultured Alphaproteobacteria bacterium
TGTAACAAAAGGTGATTAAGTTATTGCAAAAGAAAGGAAAAATTATGGACTCAAAAGCATTAGTAGAACAATGTTACGATCTCTTTGGAAAAGGTGACATGGAAGGTTTTATGAATATAGTACACGATGATTTTATTTGGGTATATCCAGGTGATAAGCATCCATTTTCTGGAACTCATAATAAAGAGGGTTTTCAAAAACAATTAATGAAAACTCCTGAGCTCTGGACCAATTTTAAAGTTACGATAGAATCAATGATCAGCGAAGGTGATAAAGTTTTTGTAAATGCAAAAGCAACTGCTGAAGGCATGGATACAATTTTTGGACACTACATGGAAGTAAAAGATGATAAGTTGTCAAAGTTTATCGCTTATGATGATACTTTAAGTATGTTTAATGCAATGAAAAAATAGATTTTATAAAAATTTCATTAGAGGGGATTAACTCCCCTCAAATGTTTTTAAAAGAATACAAATTTCAATTGTAAGAAAGGAGTTTAATTATGAAAATCATATCACAAGCAAAATTAACTAAAGGTTATGAGCATTGGAAACAAGCATTCGATGAAAACGAAAGTTTAAGACAAGAATATGGGGTTACTGTACTAGCTTATGGACATCCCAAAGATAACAGAGATGAAATATATACTGTTCTTCAAGTTGAATCAATGGAGCGAATGCAAGAAATGCTGAATTTGCCTTCAATGGTAAAATTAAGAACAGAAGCAGGAGTAGATCTTGAAACTCAAACATTCATTATGTTAGAGGGTGGAAATTAATATTAAAATATGTCTAATCCTTTTATTTTAATAGCAAGAATACGTGTAAAAGAAGGTAAGGTTGAAGAGTATCTCAAGATAGCAAAAGAAGCTGATGACGCCGTTAATGCTTCAGAACCAGATATGCTGATCCATACTTTTGATCAAGATCCAACAGATCCCCTAGAATTTACTTGGAGTGAAGTTTACCGTACCAGTGAAGCGATGGTTCATCATATTAATAACCCTCCTGTTGTATCGTATGTTGAAAAACATCAAGAAATAGCTGATAAATTTGAAATAGAAGTTTACGGAAATATTACGGATGAGACTATTAAAGCCATTGAAGCTCTCAATGTACCCTTCAAGCACTTTAAAACAACAGAAGTTGGCTACATAAGAAAAGAAAAATTTATTTAAATTAAGATTTGTTTAAAAAATAGTTTTTATTAAAGTTTATTGAAAAGGATATCTAGGCTATTGAAATAGCCTAGATTTTTTATTAATAAAATTATCTTTCTAAGATAACATTTTCAACAAACATTTCTTCTACTTCACCTCTAAAAGGTTGAGCAGCCCAGTTTGTTCTAAATGCACGCTGACTATTAGGGACAAGTGCATTTGAGTCATCTGCTAATTTATGCATAGGTGCTGTACCAAACTCGGTGTTAAAAGCAGTTTGAGTTTCTGCAGATAATAACCAGTTAGCAAAAAATAAAGCAGCATTTGGATTAGGGGCATTTTTTGGAATTACTATTCCATTACCTCCTCCATACATACCCATTTCAGGAATATAGTAAGCTATACCTTTTCTCACTTCACCTCTATTCATAAGACCAGCTAAGTGATCTTCCCAGGCAGGAGCCATCCATAATTCTCTATCACTAATTCGTTGGATGCTGTCAGCATTACCCCCTGTAATGATATAGTTTTCTGCACCATTATTGAAGTATTCAAAAGAAGGCATAACTTGTGCTATTTTTGAATCTGTTGATTCACCATTATCAAAGTCTACATCTGTTAAATTTTTGATAACATTTAAGAAAAAAGATGGTCCAGAACCACCATTCTCAAAATTAAAACCAAATTTTCCAGGATTATTATTCCAAAAAGCTTGGAATTCAGCTGGTGTTTGCGGTAAATCAGCTTCAGCTACAAATTCGGGATCGTATGCAATACCAGATTGGTTTCCCCAAAAAGCATATGCATATCCTAATCCATCTATACCGGCCATTTCTGGCGTTCTATTTTCATCTGCTGGTAAACTATCTGCTAGTTTAATAAACAAATCATCCATAGCTAAATCAGGAACACGGTTAAAACCAATTGATAAAACATCAACATCACCTTTAGCACGATCTTTTTCAGCAACAACTTTATCAAGGTTAGTTTGATTTTCACCTGCTGGCACTGTAACTTTTATGCCGTATTCATCTTCAAATCTTTTAGCAAAATTTTGAAGTGGTTCTTCAAGATACCAGTTAAACCAGAATACTTCACCTTCTTCTTTTGCTTTAGTTTCAACTTCAGACCAGTTAATATGTCCTCCAGCAAAAGCTGCACTAGCCATTACCAACGAAATAAAACTCGCCATAATTGTTATAAATAAATTTTTAATCATAATTTACTCCTAAATAATTCATTAACTTTTGGTTGTTACAAAATGATTTTAAAAATATTACAAATTGATTTACTTTAGTCCTTTACCTGAAATCATGGCTGGATTTGCTGATCTTAATAACTTCTCCAAAAAAAGCATTAGAAAAACATTTGGTACAACGAGTATTAAGGATAGAACAGCAGCATTAGGTCTGACAAAATCTTGACCCATCGTAGAGAAAAGTAAGGTTGGGATTGTTACAAAGGTTGGAGAGCCTAAAATAAAAGCAACAGCGAATTCTTCTATTGATTGGATAAATACAATTAAAATACTTGCAAAAAAAGCAGGACGAAGAGCTGGTAAATACGCGACGCGCCACCTAGCAAAAGGTGTTGCAGACAAATCTCTAGCTGCATCAATATGTTCTTGACTAACTTGTTCAAAGCCAACAGTCATAATACGAATTGCATAAGGTAAAAACATAACTGCATGAGCTAACACAATAGCAACAACTCTGTATTCTGATAAACCAAATGAAATGATCGTTGCTGTAAGAAAAATTGAAAGGACAAAATATGGAGTTACTAAAGGTAACAAGCAGAGTAATTTGGCAACCTCTTTTCCATAAAAATTATATCTGCCAAAAACGTAAGATGTAGGTATTGATAAAATTAGGGTGATGATTGATACTGTTGGAGCAAGCAAATAAGAATTAAATAATGCACTCTTTAAATTTGAACTTTCCCACATGTAAGTCCATCGATAAAAAGACATTACCGGTGGCGTTACCCTATCAACTGTCCACGGCTCTGAGGGATCTACCAAGGACCATAGAATAGCCATGATAAAAGGGACAGCTAGCCATACAACCCCAATAACAATCATACTAATGAAGAGAATTCGGTGAATGGATTTTGCAATCATTTTGAGACTCTCAATTTATTCCCTAAACTTTTAATTGTTGTTGGTGAAAACCAACCAGGGTATTTAAATAATTTTTTAATTACAAAAGCCACTATTATAGCTCCTAGAAAAGATAATATGATTAAAGTAACTCCTACAGTGGCTGCTTCATTCCATTTATTTCTTCCTCTATATTCAACCATCAGTTGAGATAGAGAAAAACGATTAGTAGGTCCTGCTAGTGCTTGAAACGTAAAATCTGCAAATGCCCCAATAAATATTATAATAGCTGCAGCAGTCATGGCTGAAATGGTTAGAGGAATAATAATATCAGTATAACGACGATATATATTAGCGCCTAAATCCCTTGCAGCATCCAGTGTATCATCACTTATTG
>CACBAT010000035.1 GCA_902537325.1 uncultured Alphaproteobacteria bacterium
TTCAATCAAAGTAATATTAGAAAATTTAATTAGAAATGAAGATGGAGAAAATGTCAGTAAAGATATGATCTCTAAAGTATTTCTCTCATTAAAAGAAACAAATAAAAAAAATAATAAAGTTGAGATAGCTTTTTTTCCAACACGTGTCCTTATGCAAGATTTTACTGGTGTACCAGCTGTTGCTGATTTAGCTGCTATGAGAAATGCATTGAAACTAAGAGGAATTGAGCCAAAAAAGATCAATCCTCTATCTAGAGTAGATCTAGTTATAGACCATTCCGTAATGGTTGATAGTTATAAAAATAATAACGCACTAAAAGAAAATGTTAAAAAGGAATTCGAAAGAAACAAAGAAAGATACGAATTTCTAAAATGGGGTCAAAATTCATTTGATAATTTTTACTTAGTACCGCCTGGTGCAGGAATTTGTCATCAAGTAAATTTAGAAAATATTGCTAAAACTGTTTGGCTTAAAGAATTTGAAACCAAAAAGTATTTGTTTCCAGATTCTGTAGTAGGTACGGATAGTCATACGACAATGGTTAATTCACTATCTGTTTTAGGATGGGGAGTGGGAGGAATTGAAGCTGAAGCTGCTATGTTAGGTCAAGCAATTTCAATGAACATACCCGATGTAATTGGATTTCAACTTAATGGTTCACTTAAAGAAGGTATTACAGCTACTGATTTGGTTTTAACAATAACTAAGATTCTAAGAGACAAAGGAGTGGTTGGAAAATTTGTTGAATTCTATGGAGCGGGTCTTAAGAATTTGTCACTAGCTGATAGAGCAACAATATCTAATATGGCACCAGAGTATGGTGCAACTTGTGGATTTTTTCCAACAGATGAGGAAACAATTAATTATTTTAAATTAACTGGCAAAGACAAAAATCATTTAAAGATTGTTGAAGAATATTCAAAAAAACAAACCCTTTGGGCTGATGAAAACTATTCACCAGAATATTCTGATAAAATAATATTAAATTTAGACTCAATTGAGCCATCTTTAGCTGGACCAAAAAGACCTCAAGATAAAATTCTTTTAAAAGAAGTTCCTATTGAATTTAAAAAAATAGATAACAATCAAAATTTTAATAAAAATAAATTAAACACAGGTGATATTGTTATAGCTGCAATTACTAGTTGTACAAATACTTCTAACCCAAATGTTATGATATCAGCAGGATTAGTTGCTAAAAAAGCAATCGATCTTGGCTTAGAAGTAAAACCATGGGTTAAGACAAGTTTAGCACCAGGTAGTAAGGTTGTTAGTGATTATCTTTATAAAGCTGGCTTAACAGAATACCTTGATAAACTTGGTTTCAATACTGTTGGTTATGGATGTACAACCTGTATTGGCAATTCTGGTCCTTTGGATGAATGGGTGTCCAATGAAATTAAATCAAGTAATCTAACCGTTTGTTCAGTTTTATCTGGTAATAGAAACTTTGAGGGAAGAGTTCATCAAGAAGTGAAAGCAAATTTTCTAGCCTCACCACCTCTTGTAGTTGCTTACTCTATTGCAGGTAATATAAATATTAATCTTACAACTGACTCTTTAGGAAAATCTAAATCGGGCAAAGAGATTTTTCTAAGTGACTTATGGCCAACAAACACAGAAATCAATGAAACATTAAAGTTATGTTTAACGCCAGAAATGTTTAAAGAGAGATATAGAGAAATCTATAAGGGCGATGATAACTGGAAATCAATTAGCAATTCCAAAAACACAACTTATGACTGGAATGAAACTAGCACTTATATAAAACATCCACCTTTCTTTGATACAAAAAAAATATTTCAATTAAATGATATAAAAAATGCAAGAATATTAGCACTACTTGGTGATAGCGTAACAACTGATCATATATCACCTGCTGGAAGCATCAAACAAGATAGTCCAGCTGGTCTTTATTTAGCCAATAGACAAATTAATTCCAGGAATTTTAATTCTTACGGATCTAGACGAGGCAATCATGAAATTATGATGAGAGGAACTTTTGCAAATATAAGAATCAAGAACGAAATTTTAGATAATGTAGAAGGAGGTTATACAAAATCATTTCTATCAGAAAAAACAATGCCAATTTATGATGCAGCACAAGAATATATAAAAAATAATATTGATACTGTTATATTTGCTGGGAAAGAATATGGCACAGGTTCATCTAGAGATTGGGCAGCTAAAGGGACTAGGCTCTTAGGTGTAAGAGCGGTAATAGCTGAAAGTTTTGAAAGAATTCATAGATCTAATTTAATTGGAATGGGTGTTTTACCTCTTGAGTTTACAAATGAAGAAAACAGAAAAAACCTCAATATTTCAGGAGATGAAACGGTTTCTATTTTTGGTCTTGCAGATCTTAAACCTGGGATCACAATAGACTGCCAAATTAATGCTACAGAAAGTAAAAATATTAAATTAAAATGCAGAATAGATACTAATAAAGAGCTTGAATATTATAAAGCAGGAGGAATTTTAAACTACGTTTTAAATGAAATAATATCTCAAGCTGCTTAATTCATGTTTAATAAAGATGAAAATTTATTAGCCATACTTGGGCCTACTAATACAGGAAAAACATACACGGCATTTGAAAAATTATTATCTTATTCTTCAGGAATTTTTGGTTTCCCATTAAGATTACTAGCCAGAGAAAATTACGATAAGGCAGTTAAAAGAATTGGACTTAGCAGCGTGGCGCTAATAACTGGCGAAGAAAAAATTCTTCCAAAGGAAGCAAAATATTTTTTTTGTACTGTTGAATCAATGCCTAAAAATATTTCTGTAGATTGTGTTATTATTGATGAAATTCAGCTAGCTGCTGATTATGAAAGAGGCCATATTTTTACTGATAGAATTTTAAATCTAAAAGGCAATTTTCAGACTATATTTTTGGGTTCATTGAATATAGAAAATATATTAAGAAAAATTTATCCAAATATTGTAATTGAGAAAAAAAATAGATTTTCTCAGCTTACATTTCTGAGGAGACAAAATTTCTCTAAACTTGAACCTCGATCTGCAATAATAGCATTCAGTATCAATAAAGTTTATGAAATTGCTGAAAATATTAGAACTCACAAAGGAGGAACAGCAGTTGTTTTAGGATCACTTAGCCCAAGAACTCGAAATGCTCAAGTTGAGGTATATGAAAATAAAAATGTAGATTATCTTGTCGCTACTGATGCTATTGGAATGGGTTTAAATCTCAACATTAATCATGTAAGTTTTTCATCATTAGAAAAATTTGACGGAAGATATAATCGTAATCTCGCCCCAAATGAAATAGGTCAAATTGCAGGAAGGGCTGGAAGATACAAACAAGATGGTACATTTAGTTACACAAAAGAATCAGGAAACTTAGATCCACTGATTATTCAACAAATAGAAACACACAACTTTGATAATATTCAAAAAATATATTGGCGA
>CACBAT010000036.1 GCA_902537325.1 uncultured Alphaproteobacteria bacterium
AGTAAATTGCTGCAACTACAACTTGCTCCAAATCCCTCAGAAATAGTTGAGTGGATGTTTGATCACGGAGTTAATAAAACAATTAATTCCTATGGTTATTCAGAAGATGAAGTAAAGAATATAGCTTCTTCTGGAACTATCAATATTTCAAAATGGACTTCAAGTTTAAATAAATCATTACAGATGAGTCCAGGACACACACAATATTTTTTAAATTTAAAACATGCAGCATATTCTCATACAAAAAAAATATTATTTGTTAATAGGGGAGTTGATATCACTAGACCTTTATCAGCACAAAGTGACTGTTTTTGGTGGGGTTTTCAAAATTTTTCAAGAATACAAGAACCATATAAAACTTTTCTTAGAATTGTAAGAGGGTATGAGTCTGAGCATTTTGGAAAATCAGAATTATCAAGTAATAATGTTGTGTGTACACTATTTAAGCAACCTCTTTCAAACAAACGTATTTTATGCGGAGTTTTTGGAGAAAATGGGGAAATTTTAGATTTATTTGAAAATAATTGATCCAATCTAAAATTTTTTCGTATAATTAAGTATGGGTACAAATAATTATTTTTTTTCTAATAATTTAATCGAACTTTCTAAAAAAGCATCAATTCTTGAAAAAGAAGAAGAGTTTTATTTAATTAATGACTGGAGGGATAATAAGACTCCTAAATCCCTTCAAAAAATACTAAGCTCATACTTACGTCTAGCAGTCTCATATGCTAGAAAATATTCAAGTTATGGTTTACCAATCGACGATTTAATTCACGAAGGAGTACTTGGCATAATGCATGCACTGGAAAAATTTGATACCTCTAAAGATTTTAGACTTTCAACCTATGCTTCATGGTGGATAAGAGCTTCTATACAAGATTATATTTTAAAAAATTGGTCTGTTGTTAGAACTGGTTCTACAGCTTCTCAAAAAGCATTATTTTTTAACTTAAAAAAAATTAAACAACAAATCAATGACGTTTCCAGGGAGTTTATGGGTCAAGATGAAATTAACAAAGTTTCAAATATGCTTAATGTAAAATCCATTGAAGTTCAAAATATGGAATCTAGGCTTACAGGTGGAGATCTTCATCTTAATCAAAAGGTAGATAATGATACAGAAAACGACCTTATGAGTTTACTAGCAGATGAGCGTCAAAATCCTGAAGAGAATTTTGAAGACTTAAATGATAAAAAAATTAAAAAAGACTTTATTAATGAAGCTATAGACACATTAAACGAAAGAGAAAAAACAATTATTCGTTTAAGAAAATTTAGAGAAAAAAGCATAACTTTAGATGAATTGGGTCAAAAACTTAAAATAAGTAAAGAGAGAGTAAGACAGATAGAAACTAAAGCATTAGATAAGCTTAAAAAATCTTTATTAGAAATTTCCCAACAAAATAAAGAATTTTTTATTTGATAGCTAATACAATTAATTATAAAATATTTATATGTTCAGAATATTTATTACTCTAATTTTAATCTTATTTTCTAATTCTGGAATAGCCAAAGGAACAAATGTTTTTGGACTAGGTATTTATGATGTAAAATTTGATGGTTCTGAAAAAAATCAAGCTACTGATATTAGGTATGAATTTAGAAGTAATAAATCTTTAATTGATATTGGACCAGAAGAAGATAATTTTTTCTTTTTAAAACCGTTCTTTGGCCTCGAGTATACTGGTGATTCTGCTTCATATTTCTTAACAGGTATCTATGTAGAAGATAATTTAGGAGATTTGTTTGAAGGTAATAAAAGTAATTACTTTTTTACACCAAGTTTTGGAGTAGGTTTTTATGATGATGGTTCTGGCAAAAAACTTGGAAATGATATTCAATTTCGAACTTCATTAGAAATCAGCTATGAATTAAAAAATCAAAATAGGATTGGAATTTCGTTTAGTCATATTTCAAATGCTAATTTAGGTGATAAAAATCCAGGTGTAGAAATTTTAAGTCTTTCTTACCATATACCCTATTAATAACTAACTTAGATTTCTTTCACTTACAAATTTAATTAGCAATTCTTCAATTAAATTAATTTTTTGATCTTTCATATATTCATTTATTCTAGATTTATAAAATTTGCTATTAGGAACAGAAAAAAAAATATGTAGTAAAGGACTTAATAATCTAAATATTGATTCAAAGCCAATTTTTGGTTTTATATATTCAAAATAATTATTAATAATTGATTCATCGATTAGTTTATCTTCCTCTTTAAAAATTTTTCTATCTACCTCCTTTAATATAAAAGGATTATTTTTAATTAATCTTCCAACCATTACTCCATCAAATTCCTTTAATAGACTCTCTGCCTTTTCAAGATTATTTATACCTCCGTTGAGGATAAATATTATATTGGGATATTTATATTTGATTTTTTTTACAAAATCATAATTAAGGGGAGGTATTGTTCTGTTACCTTGCGGACTTATACCACTTAGAATTGCATTTCTTGCATGTACATAAATAAATTTAATTCCAGTTTTTGATATCTCATCAATAAACTCTTCAAAGAATTCATAATTTAATTTTTTACCAAGCCCCAATCTACATTTTAACGAAGCTTCAATCCTATCATTTTGTAAAGCTTCAATACAATTTCTTACAAGAATTTTATCTCTCATAAGACATGCACCAAAACTTCCTTTCTGTACTGCTTTGCTTGGGCAACCAACATTTAAATTAATTTCATCATAATTATAATCTATTGCTATTTTTGAAGCTTTTGTTAAATCGTCTACTTCAGAACCACCTACCTGAAGAGCGACAGGGTTATCAAAATCATTATCAATAATATTATGTTTACTCTTTGAATAAATGAGTGATTTTGTTGCTATCATTTCACTAAATAAAAAACTATTTTTTGATAAAATTCTATAAAGTTTCCTTGCATATGGTGTTGTATACCCCATCATTGGGGCTACACAGAACTTTCTACTAATTTCCTTTTTCATTTAATTTTGCTATATAAATAATTTATAAAATAATAATATTATGAAAATACCAAAATTTTTAATTGAAAGATATCAATTCTGGAAAAAGAATATCTTTGAAGATTATAAAGATATATATCAGCAAGCTTCTATAAAAGCACAAAAACCAATTGCTATGATTATTACTTGTTGTGATTCAAGAATTCTTGAAAATACTATATTTGGTGGAAGTGTTGGAGATTATTTTATACATAGAAATATCGCAAATATAGTGCCTTCCATATATGATAAGGAACAAAATATACAAACATTGTCTGCTATAGAATATGCTTTAAAAGTTCTAAAGATCCCAAACTTAATTATTTTAGGTCACTCAAATTGTGGTGGAG
>CACBAT010000037.1 GCA_902537325.1 uncultured Alphaproteobacteria bacterium
TAGAAATATCTTGAAAATTTAATTCTTTATAATAATAGAGCATCAAATTAAATCTAGCACACAGAAAAAACCGGTGTTTTTCTTTCTGTGGAGGTAAAACCGGAGGAATTATGAATTTACCAGAAGTTAAAATTGAAGATCTCTTAGAAGCAGGTGTCCATTTTGGTCATAATGTCAGAAGATGGAATCCAAAAATGCAAGAATATATTTATGGTGTTCGGAATAACATACATATATTTGACTTAAGAATTACCTTAGAGTTGCTAAATACTGCTCTAATCAAGATTCATGAAACAGTATCTAAATCTGGAAAAATACTCTTTGTAGGAACAAAAAAACAATGCAGCGAAGTTGTTAAAGAATTAGCAATGATTAATAATAATTTTTATGTAAATAAAAGATGGTTAGGAGGAACATTAACCAACTGGAAAACTATTTCAAATTCTATTAAAAGATTAGATGAGATTGAATTATTCTTAAAGGATAACGAATTATCAAAAAACTTATCAAAAAAAGAGCTCCTTGATATCTCTAGAGAAAAACAAAAGCTTGATTTAAATATTGGCGGAATTAGGAATCTTAATGGTAAGCCAGATTTGTTAGTAATATTTGATGTTATAAAAGATAAGATAGCAGTACGAGAAGCTGCTAAATTAAATATACCTGTAGTCGCTATTGTTGACTCGAATTCTGATCCTGAAAATATTGATTATATTATCCCAGGTAATGATGATGCTCTTAGATCAATTAGTTTGTATAAAAATTACTTTTCCGAAACTATAAGAGATGCAAATAGTTATAATAATGAAATTAAGGAAGAAGAAGATAAAAAAAATATTGATAATAATTTAAATAAGGAAGATAAATAATGTCAAATACTGTAGAGTTAATTAAGGAATTAAGAACAAAAACAGGTGCTGGTTTTTTAGACTGTAAAAAATCTTTACAAGAAAATAATAATGATATTGAGAAATCAATAGAAGCATTAAGAAAAAAAGGTTTGGCGAAAGCATCAAAAAAAAGTGATCGTACAGCAAATGAAGGAGCAGTAGGATTTTATAGCAATGAGAATATAATTGTTCTTATTAAAGTTAATAGTGAAACTGATTTTGCAGCTAAAAGTGAAACATTTTTAGATTTCCTTGATAATCTAGGTAAAATTGTTTTAGATCACAATAAAAATTTAAGTAAAGAGCAGTTTTTGAAACTAGATTTTGAAGACGGAAATATTCAAGATTATTTTAATTCAATGATAGCTAAAATTGGAGAAAATTTAATTTTAAATGATATTTTAATCAAAGAAAATAATGTTTCACAGTTTGCTTATTATATACATAATAGTTATCGAGATAATATTGGAAAAATTATTTCAATACTTGAGTATTCATCTAATAAAAAAGATAAGGAAGTAGAGATTTTAACAAAAAATTTATGTATGCACATTGCTGCTATGAAGCCTGAATCCCTAGACATTAATGATTTGGATACATCCATTATTTCCAATGAAGAAAAAATTCAAAGAGAGTTAATCTTAAATTCTGGTAAACCTTCTAATATTGTTGATAAAATTTTAGAAGGAAAAATGAAAAAGTTTTACAGTGAAGTTACGTTACTAAATCAATTATATATATTGGACCAAGATAAAACTGTTGGGAAAATTATACAAGATCAATCAAAATCAGAATTAAAGATACTATCTTTTGATTTAATTAGTTTATAGAATGAGTAAAAGAATTCTTCTAAAAATTTCTGGGGAATCTTTGATGGGATCATCTAACTTTGGTATTGATGTGTCAACAATTAACAAGATATCAAATGAAATAAAAAATGTTCAAAAACAAAAATTCCAAATTTGTTTAATTATAGGCGGTGGCAATATTTTTAGAGGAATTAAAGGAGCTTCAGAAGGAATAGACAGATCTACATCAGATTACATGGGTATGCTAGCTACTGTTATGAACGCATTGTCTCTTCAAAGTAGTTTAGAAAAAATTAATGTACCTACTAGAGTTCAATCTGCAATCACAATGTCTCAAATAGCTGAGCCCTATATAAGAAGAAGGGCGATACGTCATTTAGAAAAAAATCGAATAGTTATTTTTGCTGCAGGCACAGGTAACCCTTTTTTTTCAACTGATACAGCTGCTGCATTAAGAGCATCTGAATTAGATTGTAAATTGATAATTAAAGCAACAAAAGTAAATGGCATTTATAATAAAGATCCAGCAAAATTTAAATCAGCAAAACTAATAAAAAACATAACATATAATGAGGTAATTAATAAAAATTTACAAGTTATGGATTTAACCGCAATAAGTTTAGCAAAAGATACAAAAATACCAATTTATATTACAAATATATTCAAAAAAAATTCACTAATTAATGTTTTGAATCGTAAAGGTTCATATAGTAAGATAAGCTAATTTATGAGCGATTTAGATAGTAAAATGAATTCAGCTGTTTTACACTATGAAAAAGAGCTAAATACTTTAAGGACTTCTAGAGCAAACCCATCAATGCTAGATAATATATTTGTTGATGCATACGGATCAAAATCTCCTTTAAATCAATTAGGAAATATCTCTGTACATGATGCGAACACTATAACAATACAGGTATGGGACACATCTTTAATTAAATTAATTGAGAACGCAATTACTGAATCAAATCTTGGAATTAATCCCCAGGTAGACGGACAAATTATTAGACTTCCAATACCCAAGCTTAGTGAAGAAAGAAGAATAGAAATAATTAAAGTCGCATCTGAATTTGCTGAAAATTCTAAAGTAACTATTAGAAATATAAGAAGAGAATTTATAGAAACATCAAAAAATGAAAAAAAGAATTCAAATATTTCTGAAGATGAGTTGAAAAGAAAAATTAACGAAATTCAAAAAGTAACAGATGATAATATTCAAAAAATTGACAAAATATTAGAAATTAAAAAAACTGATATTTTAAAAGTATAAATTTGAATAATTTACAACATATAGCTTTAATTCTTGATGGTAATAAAAGATGGGCAAAAAAAAACAATTTTACTAATATAAATGGATACACCAAAGGTTTTGAGAATATTAGAAATTTAGTCAAATATTCTTTGGAAATTAAACTATCAAATTTAACAATATTTGCATTATCTTCTGAAAATTTTAATAGATCATCAATTAACACTATTTATGAACTTATATATGAAAATTTCTCCATTTTTTTTGAAGAAATGGTTAAAAGTAATAGAGTAAAAGTTAAAAT
>CACBAT010000038.1 GCA_902537325.1 uncultured Alphaproteobacteria bacterium
CACTCAGTTGTGTTAATTAGAGGTGGCAGAGTAAAAGATCTTCCAGGTGTACGATACCACATTTTGAGAGGAACACTTGATACACAAGGTGTTTCAACAAGGAAACAAAGAAGATCATTATACGGAGCTAAACGTCCTAAATAGATATGTCTAGAAGAAGAGCAGCAGAAAAAAGAACAATACTTCCTGATCATAAGTATAAAGATTTAGTTCTAGCAAAATTTATGAATAGAATTATGCTCGATGGAAAAAAATCAATCTCAGAAAAAATAGTCTATGGTGCTTTTGACATAGTGTCCAAAAAAACTGATAAGACTCCAATTGATTTTTTTCACGAAGCTTTAAACAACGTTAAACCCTCACTTGAGGTTAGATCTAGAAGAGTTGGAGGTGCAACTTACCAAGTGCCAATGGAGGTAAGACCTAAACGAGCACAAACTCTTGCTATGAAGTGGATTGTAGACTCAGCAACCAAGCGAAATGAAAAAACTATGAGAGAAAGAGTTGCTAACGAAATTATAGACGCCTTTAACAATAAAGGAAATGCTGTCAAAAAAAGAGAAGAAACTCATAAAATGGCTGATGCAAATAGAGCCTTTTCACACTTTAGATGGTAAAATTTATATGACAAGATCTCACCCATTATCGAAGTATAGAAACATTGGTATTATGGCACATATTGATGCTGGTAAAACTACAACAACCGAACGGATACTTTATTACACTGGTAAGTCGCATAAAATTGGAGAAGTCCATGATGGTGCTGCAACAATGGATTGGATGGAGCAAGAGCAAGAAAGAGGCATCACTATAACCTCAGCAGCCACAACATGTTTTTGGAACGATCATAGGATAAATATAATAGATACACCAGGACACGTTGATTTTACAATCGAAGTAGAGAGATCTCTTAAAGTTTTAGATGGAGCGGTTGCTGTTTTTGATGGTGTTGCAGGTGTTGAGCCACAATCAGAAACAGTTTGGAGACAGGCTGATAAATATAATGTTCCAAGAATGTGCTTTGTGAACAAATTAGACAGAACAGGCGCTAATTTTTTCATGTGTGTTGATATGATCTCAGATCGTCTAGGGTCATATCCCCTTGTAACTCAATTACCAATCGGTATTGAAAGTAATCTTAAGGGTGTAGTCGATTTGGTTTCAAATAATGCAATTATATGGCAGGATGAAAGTCTAGGTGCTAAATTTGATATAGTTGACATTCCTGAAGAATTGAAAGAACAATCAGAAGAGTACAGACTAAAACTTATTGAAAAAGCCGTTGAGGAGGATGATTCAATAATGGAAAATTACCTAGAAGGTAATGAGCCAACTATAGAACAATTAAAATCATGTATAAGAAAGGGTACTATTAAGGGGTCTTTTGTTCCTGTCTTAACAGGTTCTGCATTTAAAAACAAAGGAGTTCAACCTCTACTTGATGCAGTAATAGACTACATGCCCTCTCCTACTGACGTAGCAAGTGTTAGGGGTGTTGATGTTAATGATGAATCTAAAGAATTAACTAGAAATTGTGAAGACAACGAACCATTTAGTGCACTCGCTTTTAAAATTATGACTGACCCTTTTGTAGGAAGTTTAACTTTTGCTAGAATATACTCTGGATCTATTAACACTAAAGATTCAGTTTTAAATTCAAACTCGGGTAAAAAAGAAAATATTGGTAGAATGTTGCTAATGCATGCAAATAACAGAGAAGAAATAAAAACAGCAAATGCAGGAGACATTGTAGCCCTTGTAGGTTTAAAAGACGTCACTACCGGAGAAACATTATGTGCTTCCGATAAACCAATCGTATTGGAAAAAATGGATTTTCCTGATCCAGTAATTGAAGTAGCAGTTGAGCCTAAAACTAAAGTTGATCATGAAAAAATGGGTCAAGCACTTGGTAGACTTGCACAAGAGGATCCTAGCTTTAGAGTTACCACCGATCATGAAAGTGGACAAACAATTATTAAAGGAATGGGAGAATTGCATTTGGAAATTCTCGTTGATAGAATGAAAAGAGAGTTTAAAGTCGAAGCCAATGTAGGAGCTCCTCAAGTAGCTTATAGAGAAACAATTTCTAATTCATTTGATGTTGATTATACTCACAAAAAGCAATCTGGGGGCGCAGGTCAATTCGCAAGAGTTAAAATTAAGTTTGAACCTGGAGAGCCAGGAAGCGGTTATGAATTTAAAAATCAAATTAAAGGTGGAAACATACCTACAGAGCACATTCCAGGTGTTGAAAAAGGTTTGATCGCTCAACAACAAACTGGTGTTATTGCAGGTTTTCCCTGTATAGACTTCAAAGCAACTCTTTACGATGGAGCATACCATGATGTCGACTCTAGTGTACTTGCATTTGAAATTGCTGCAAGAGCTGCTTTTCGAGAAGGTATTTCAAAAGCAAGCCCAGTTTTATTAGAACCTATGATGAAAGTTGAAGTTGTTACTCCTGAAGAATATATGGGTGATGTAATAGGTGATCTTAATAGCAGAAGAGGTCAAGTACAAGAAATGTCAACTAGAGGTAACGCAAATGTTGTTGATGCAATGGTACCACTTGCAAACATGTTTGGTTATGTAAATAACCTTCGTTCTCTATCCCAAGGTAGAGCAAATTACACAATGCAATTTGATCATTACGAAGAGGTACCCTCTAACGTAGCAGAAGAAGTAAAGGCAAAATTAGCATAATGGAAAATCAGAATATAAGAATTAGATTAAGAGGTTTTGATAATTCACTTTTAGATACAAGTACTCAAGACATAATTAATACAGCTAAAAGAACAGGTGCTAAAGTTAAGGGTCCAATACCACTGCCAACACGATTTGAGAGATTCACAGTTAATAAATCCCCTCACATTGATAAGAAAAGTAGAGATCAACTTGAGATTAGGACACACAATCGTTTATTGGATATTATTGATCCAACACCTCAAACTGTTGATGCATTAATGAAGCTAGATCTTTCAGCTGGTGTAGAAGTGGATATAAAAATTTA
>CACBAT010000039.1 GCA_902537325.1 uncultured Alphaproteobacteria bacterium
TCTATTTATGCTGTAAGATTAAGCAAAAATTTTTAATGAAAAATAAACCAAACATCATTATATTTAATTCAGATCAATGGAGAGGAGATATGCTTGGATATCTTGGTTATCCAGGCGCACAAACTCCTAATTTAGATAATATAATTAAAGAAGACGCAGTTGCATTTAAGAATGCTTTTTGCCAAGCGACAGTTTGTACACCAAGTCGTTGCTCATTTATGACTGGCTGGTATCCACATGTACATGGTCATAGAACAATGCATTATATGCTACATACTAATCAAGGAGACTCTAGCATTTTATCCGAACTAAAAAATAAAGATTACTTTATATGGTGGGGTGGAAAAAATGATTTGATAGCAGGACAAGAGGGTTATCGTAATCATTGTGATATTTATTTTGAACCAACTGATAGAGATTTTCAAAAATGGGGCTATACTCAACAACCAGGCACACATGGGGGGGATTTATCATGGCGAGGACCTGAAGATGGAGATAATTATTATAGTTTCTTCAAAGGAAAATTAGATAAAAAAGATAAAGATATTTATTTCGATGACGATTGGTCCATGGTTTATGGAGCATTAGATTTTATAAAAGATTATAAAGAAGATAAACCATTCTGTTTATTTCTACCACTTGGTTATCCGCATCCTCCTTACTGTGTAGAGGATCCATGGTTCTCTTCAATTGATCGAAGCGTAATACCTAATAGATATCAATACAAAACTTGGGAAGACAAGCCAAGTCTTTTAAAAGGAATTATGGATGGACAAAGAATGCAAGATTGGACCGATGAACGTTGGAATGAATTACGGGCGGTGTATCTTGGTATGTGTGCAAGAGTAGATTATCAATTTGGACTTTTGGTCAATCAACTAAAAGAAAATAATTTGTATGATGATACTTTAATAATTTTTTTATCTGATCATGGTGACTTTACAGGTGATTATAATTTAGTTGAAAAAACACAAAATACTTTTCAAGACTGTCTTACTAATGTTCCTCTTATTATTAAACCACCAAAAAGTGAAAATACATTAAGTGGTGTAAGCGATACAATGATTGAATTAATTGATATTGCGGGAACCATATATGATTACAGTAATATCGAACCCTCATATTGGCATTTTGGCAAAAGTATTAAAAATTTTATCGAACAGAAAACTGATAATCATAGAGAAGAAGTATTTACGGAAGGTGGTAGACTTAGATTAGAAAGACAAGCAAGTGAAAATCAAAGTCTTCAATTACCCCATGGTCTTTATTATCCTAGAGTTAGTTTACAAGGTCAAGAGGATGAAATTTTAATGCATACTAAAGCAACAATGTGCAGAAATAAAAAATTTAAATATATTAAAAGAGCTTACGAAAAAGATGAGTTTTATAATTTAATCGAAGATCCTGGAGAAATTAATAATGTTATTGATGATCCTCAATATGCATCAGAACTTAAAAAACTAAAAGATAAAATGCTTTCATGGTATCAAGAAACTTGTGATGTTGTTCCACTAAAAGGTGATGAAAGAGATTTCAATTAATATAATTCGTTTTCAATTCTTGTAAGCCAATAGTCGACATCCATTTTCTTGTGACCAGTTAATAACCTCCAAAACTTGACAACATTTATTTTATCAAGTCTATTAGTATCTGCTTCTTGCCAAGGATAGGACCTCATTAAAATATCATTGATAGTTTGATCCTTAGTTTCATCAGTCCAATACAAAGCTCGGTTTGGTAAAGGTTGATATTTTTTTTCAGGATCCCATAATAGTTCCTGTTTCTCAGTAGGCTGTAATCTTACTTTAAACATATATCTGATATCATCTGAAAAATTAACTCCAGCACCATGCCACAATCCATTATGGAAAATTCCTATTGTACCTGCTTTACATATGATATTTTTTTGTCCTTTTATATTTTGATATTTTGCGATTCCCATTTCATTTACTATTCTTAAATGTGTACCAGGAATATATCTTGTACCACCCATTTCTTTAGTAACAGCAGTTGGAAAGTAAAATAATTGGATATCGAAAGTAGTTCTTGGATCAATTGTGCTATCTTGATGATTAACTTGTGACATTTGTCTTTGATTTGCTTTTGCATAATATTTTGAAGGAAATGTTAAGTGAAGAAATTGATGGTCAACTACAGTTTTTGAACCAACTAAACTATTGATTGCTCCTGAGACAATTTCATTTTTAAATATTTTTTCCAAAGGAGAGTTTAAAGGGTAGGCATCTTTCAATGCAGTCCCAGCAGGTATTCTAGGTATACTACTAGAGGATTTTATATTTTGAAAGTAGTGCTGAATATTATCAACATCATCAATATCAGTATGCCCAATATCATTTAAAAATTCTTTATTGATATCCTCATCAATTAAACCTTCAAAAAAAAGACAGCCACTATTTGCAAATTCTGCCATTTGCTCAGTTGACAATAATTTTGTCATTTTAAAAATCTCCTTCTTCTATTTTTTCAAAAAAAAACTCATGTTTTAAATATGAAGTTCTAAATTCTTGACCAGGATGCTCTGGAATAGATTGACTCGATTGAAACAATCTCCATCCATCCAATAAAGCGTCAAGACCAGTGGGATAAGGCGGTTCATCACTATCGCCTGTCATATGAAGTTTTTTTCCTGTCCCATCAAATGTTGCCCAAGAAATAACTTCTGCTTCTAGACTTGGAAACTTTAAATAAAGAACTAAAACTTTTTGTCTTTTAGTCATTTAGTTTTCTTTAAAATAATTTTTTAATAATTCCTTTGGAGGATCATATGTTTTAATTTCATTCAGCATAAGATTTTTATATTTGTTTATCAAATCTTCATCATTAATAGGATTTAATTGGCCAGGATCTTCCTTCAAATTATAAAGAGCACATTTAGTATCTTCTAATGATTTATGTGGATCCGATTTTCTAAGAATTCTATTAACTTTCATTACTGGAATATTTTTAGTAAAGTTAAATGGCTCATGCATTGTAGCTGTTTGCAAC
>CACBAT010000040.1 GCA_902537325.1 uncultured Alphaproteobacteria bacterium
AAAATTAATTTTCCATCAGACTTAAGAGAATTTAAAAAGAAAGATCTAAAGCAAATCTCAGAGGAATTAAGAGCTAAAACAATTGAGACTGTTTCAAAAACTGGTGGTCATCTTGGTGCAGGACTTGGTGTTGTTGAATTAACTGTTGCAATTCATTATGTGTTTAATACGCCTCATGATAAATTAATTTGGGATGTTGGACACCAAGCATATCCTCATAAAATTATAACAGGTAGAAAAAAAAATATTGAGACTCTGAGAAAAAAAGATGGTGTGTATGGTTTTGTTAGAAGATCAGAGAGTGAATATGACCCATTTGGGACAGCTCATAGTTCAACAGCAGTTTCTGCAGGATTGGGAATAAAAGCTGCAAAAGATATAAATAAGGATAATGCAAAAGTTATATGTGTTGTTGGAGATGGTGCCTTAAGTGCTGGGTTGGCATTCGAGGGACTTAATAATGCTGGTGCTCAAAAAAAAGGCTTAATTGTTATCCTTAATGATAACAAAATGTCAATTGATAAGCCAGTGGGTGCAATGAGCACGTATCTTACAAAGTTGCTATCATCTAAATCTTATTCAAGTTTAAGAAATATTATAAAAAAAATTAGTAAAACTTTTCCAAAAAATATTACAGAAACTCTTTCTCGAACTGAAGAATATTCTAAGGGTTTTATTTCTGGTGGTACTTTATTTGAAGAATTAGGTTTTTATTATCTTGGTCCAATAGATGGGCATAATGTAAATAACTTGGTAAATGTTCTAGAAAATATAAGAGATAATAATTTTGATAAACCAGTGTTTCTACATTGTATAACTAAAAAAGGTAAAGGATACAATCCAGCAGAAAAATCAGAAGATAAATTCCACGGTGTAGAAAAATTTGATATTAATACAGGTTATTCAGTTAAAAAAACAAATTTAAAATCTTACTCCAATGTCTTTGGAGAAAAACTAGTAAAACTTGCCGAAAATGACGAAAAAATTGTAGCAATAACAGCTGCTATGATGTCTGGAACAGGGTTAAAATTATTCCAACAAAATTTTGAAAAAAGATTTTTTGATGTTGGTATTGCTGAACAACATGCTGTTACAATGGCAGCTGGATTAGCTACGGAGGGTTTCAAACCATTTGTTGCAATTTATTCAACATTTTTGCAAAGAGCTTATGATCAAATCGTGCATGATGTAGCTATTCAAAAATTACCTGTTAGATTTGCAATTGATAGAGCAGGGTTAGTAGGATCAGATGGTCCTACTCATGCTGGTTCATTTGATATTACCTATTTAGCCACACTACCAAATTTTATAGTTATGGCGCCTAGCAATCAAAGAGATTTGTCTAAAATGATAGAGTTATCTTGTGAGATTAATGACACACCATCTGCTTTTAGATTTCCAAGAGGAACAGGATCAGATGAACTATTTAATAATCAACCAACAAATATCAATATAGGTAAGGGTTATATTCTAATTGAAGGTAGTGATGTTGCAATTTTAAATTTAGGAACTAGACTTGAAAAATGTATTGAAGCTAGTAAGTTTCTTAATCAAAATAATATTTATCCTACTATTGCAGATGCAAGATTTGCAAAACCATTGGACACACAATTAATAGATAACTTACTAAATAATCATAAGTATATCCTGACTATAGAAGAAGGTTCAATAGGTGGATTTTCATCTCATGTTTTACATTATGTGCATAACATGAGATCAAAAAAGGATAATGTTGTTATAAAAAATTTAATTTTTCCAGATAGATTTGTAGAACATATGACTCCAGATGAACAATATCAAGATATTAAAATGGATACGGAATCAATAATCAGATACATTAATAATTTTTATGAAAATAAAATTATTGATATTAAGAATTTTAAATTAAAAGTTTAATTCTTATTTAAAATTTAATTGAAATTTAAAAATGAAAAAAATTAAAATTTTAAACAAAACTTTTACAAAACCAATAAGTTGTTTGACTGCATACTCTCCATCGATTGCAAAAATTTTAGATGGAAAAATTGATTTAATACTAGTTGGTGACTCTCTTGGTTCAACACTTTATGGAATGAAAAATACTCAAGGGGTTACTATGGATATGATGAAAAATCATGGAAATGCTGTTAATAGAGAAATTAAGAGAAGTTTAAAAGTTTTAGATATGCCTTATAAGGCATATGATAATAAAATTGATGCATATAGAAATGCTAAAACACTTTTAAATCACTGTGCGCCAGATTTATTAAAGATAGAAATTAGTGAAAAAAAATTAGTTGTTTTAAAACACTTAGTAGATAAAAAAATAAATGTTATTTCTCATATAGGGGTAACGCCACAAAGTTATAAGGATTTTAATAAAATTAGAGTTTTAGGCAGAACTAATAAAGAAAAAAGAGATTTATTAAAGTTAGCAAAACAATCAGAAACTCTTGGGGCTAAAGCAGTATTGTTAGAATGTATAACAGCTGATACAGCTAAACTAATTACAGAAAATATTTCAATACCTACAATAGGTATAGGTGCTTCAAGATACTGTGATGGTCAAGTTTTAGTATTTGATGATCTAATAAATTTAACAACAAATAATAAAAAACCTAAATTTGTAAAAAATTATTTTAATTTTAATAAAATTGCTAGCAATGCTGTTAAAAAATACAATCAAGAAGTAAAGCTTAAAAAATATCCTAGTGCTAAATTTACTTATAATTAATTTAAAGC
>CACBAT010000041.1 GCA_902537325.1 uncultured Alphaproteobacteria bacterium
ACTTGATGGAATTTATAAATTCTTTTACTACAACTAAGGAAACATCTGCCTCTAAGAGTGCAATTCTAATTTCACGTAATGTAATTTCAAGATCTGTTTCTGATATAACAGCCTTACCCCGAATACTTTGAACAATTTTTTCAAATTTTGTGTTCAGTGTATCAAACATAAATCTCCAATAGCCTTTTAACTCCAGGGCACGAAACTCGTGGGCTAGAGTACCTATCACAATTGTAACAAGCTCAATTCGTTTACAAATATAGGATTTGTTCGTGACCCTCTATTAGCTGAATAATTGAAAGTCAAGTATTCTTAAGTTTCCCATATTTACTGAGATTTATCGATAAATTAGGTTATAAAACAAATATGCAAAAAGTAGACTTTATAAAGATGCATGGGCTAGGGAACGATTTTGTTATCATAGATAAAAGGTCTAACAATATCGCAATTACTGAAGATATTATTAAAAGACTTAGTGACAGAAGAACTGGAGCTGGATGTGATCAATTAATCACAATTAATAATACAAGTAATCAAAGTGCTGATGCTGAAATTGAAATTTTTAATCCTGGTGGTGATAGAGCCGAAGCTTGTGGTAATGGAACACGCTGTGTGGCAAAAATACTATTTGATGAAGATTCAAATAAAGAGATTTTAAAAATTCAATCTGATGCAGGTATATTAGAATCAAAAAAAATAGATAACAATATAAGTGTCAACATGGGTTCAATAAAAAATACTTGGGATAAAATTCCTTTAAGTAAAGAAGTCGATACAATGAATATACCAATTTCAATTGATGGATATAGTAATGGGGTTGCTGTTAATGTAGGTAATCCACATGTAGTTTTTTTTGGGAAATCGATCAAAGATACAGATCTTGCAAGTATAGGTCCTAAAATAGAAAATCATGGGCTCTTTCCAAAAAAAACTAATGTTGAAATAGTTGAAGTTATTAATTCAAATTTAATTGAAATGAGAGTTTGGGAACGTGGAGTTGGGATCACGTTAGCTTGTGGTAGTGGTGCTTGTGCGGCTGTATATGCGGCGTGGAAAAAAGGATTAATTGAAAATAACGCTGAAGTGAAACTTGAAAAAGGATCACTGCACATAAATATAGTTAATAATGAATCTATTATGACAGGACCTGCAGAAATAAGTTATCGAGGTAGTTTAGAAATATAATTTATGAAAAATAAAAACTACGTAGTCAATCTAGGTTGTAGATTGAATATTTATGAAGGTGAAATTATTAAAAACCATCTTAAAACAAATAATTTAAATAATATTACAGTCATAAATTCATGTGCAGTAACTGAAGAAGCTGAGAAAAAAGTTTCTTATGAAATTAGAAAGGCAAAAAAAAATTTTCCTAATAATAAAATAGTAGTTACAGGATGTGCGGCTCAAATCAATCCATTAAAATATAAAGATTTAAAAGAAGTAGACTCAGTAATTGGGAACACAGAAAAATTAGAAACTTTAACATGGAAAAATATCGATCAGTCCAAAAATCTTAAAGTAGGAAATATATTAGAAGAAAGTAAAACAGTATCTAATTCAATTGAAAAATTTGAAGGAAAATCGAGAGCTTATATTGAAATACAACAAGGTTGTAACCATCGCTGTACTTTTTGTATTATTCCATTTGGCAGGGGCAATAATAGAAGTGTACCTGCTGGAGAGATAGTAAATAAAATAAAAAAAATTGTTAGTAATGGATATAATGAAGTAGTCTTAACAGGAGTAGATATAACTGATTATGGAAAAGATCTTCCAGCAAAACCGACTTTTTCTAACTTAATTAAAAGAATTCTAAAATTAGTACCTGAATTAAGACAGCTGCGTTTGTCTTCAATTGACTGCGCTGAAATAGACGAAGATTTTTGGGATGTTTTAAAGGACGAAAGATTGATGCCTCATTTTCATATAAGTTTACAAGCTGGAAACAATTTAATTTTGAAAAGAATGAAAAGAAGACATTCAAGGGAAATGGCAATTAATTTTTGTAAGAAAGTTTTATCTATTAGGAAAGATGCAACATTTGGTGCTGATATAATTGCCGGTTTTCCAACAGAGACAGAAACAATGTTTCAAGATTCAATTAAACTAGTTGATGAGTGTAATTTAACTCATCTTCATATTTTTCCTTATTCACCAAGAGAAAACACTCCTGCATCTAGAATGCCTCAAGTTCAAAAAAATATTATCAAAGATAGAGCAAGAAGACTTAGAGAAAAAGGTATTGAAAAATTAAAACAACATTTAAAAAAAAATATTGGAAAGAAGGAACAAATTTTAATTGAAAGTAGAAAAGAAAATTTTTCACTTGGAAAAGATCAGCATTTTTTAAAAGTTAAACTTGAAGAAGAGTTTAAAGAGGGAAATATTATTTCCTGTATATACACAGGCGTAG
>CACBAT010000042.1 GCA_902537325.1 uncultured Alphaproteobacteria bacterium
GAAAATGGCCAAGGACATCAATTGTTACAAAAGAACTTAAAGGAAAGACTTTTGGTCTAATAGGTTTTGGGGATATTTCAAAAAAAGTTTTAAATCTTGTAAATGTTTTTGATGTTAGCTGTATTGCATATGATCCTTTTATAACTTCAAAACAAATGGAGGAAGAAAATGTTAAGAAAGTTTCATTCGATGAAATTCTTAATTTGGCCAACATAATTTCTATTCATGTCCCATTAAATAATGAAACAAAGTATCTATTTGACAGACAAGCTTTTATTAAAATGAAAAAACAACCAATTATAATTAATTCTTCTAGGGGTGGCGTCATCAATGAGAAAGACTTAATTGATGCTTATAAAAATAAATATATCTCTGGTTTCGCATTAGATGTTTTTGAAAATGAACCAGTAAATGAAGCATTTTTTAACAATATTACAAATGATATGAATTGCATCTTATCACCTCATATTGCAGGTGTAACTGCTGAATCAAACGTTAGAGTAAGTAATTTTATAATTGATAAAACAAATAAATTTTTTGAAAATTTTAAAGATTAAATTCACTCATCTTAACCACACGATTTTCTTTTATTGATTTCTCTGCTGCTTCTCCAATAGCCACTGCATGAAGACCATCGTTTATAGAAACTTGTGGTTTTAAATTATTATTAATTGCTTTTATAAATTCTAAATGTTGATAATAAGTCGATCCATGATGTTGCCCAGCTGATAAAATTTTTTTATCTACCTCAACTAATTCTTTAATTGCATTTTTAGAGTTTCTTAAACCTATTCTAACTTCTGAAGAGTTTTTTCCAGATGCATCAGCTGGCACACCTGTTTCTATTTTACCCTTATCTCCAACAGCACATAGCTCTTCTTGCATTTCTGAATTTTCTGCAAACATACAAAGTTCTAAAGAACTTCTTATTCCATTTTTAAAGTCTAAAATTACAAATGCATTGTCCAATATATCAGGAACTTTTCCATTATAATTTTCATTAAGATGATTTACACTTTGGTCACCACTTGCATATACTTGTGTAACTTCACTATTTGTAATTAGGCGCATTAAATCAAAAAAATGACAGCATTTTTCTACTAATGTTCCACCGGTGTTTATTTGGAATCTATTCCAATCATCTACTTTTTTGAGAAATGGAAATCTATGTTCACGAATTGAAAGCATTTTAAGCTTACCAATTTTATTGCTACCTATTTCTTGGATCATTTTTTGAACAGGTGGCATGTACCTATACTCCATAGCCACCCATATAACTGATGGATATGAAGTTGATAATTTTTTAATTTCAAGACAATCTTCTAATTTTGTACATAAGGGTTTTTCAATTAATAAATGTTTTTTTGTTTTTAACGCTTCTTTAATTATATCATGATGGGTAAAATTGGGAGTCGAAATAATAAAAGCATCCACTTCATTATTTTTAAAAATTTCATTATTATTTGAATAGATTTTAATATCATTTGAGATAAGATTTTTAGCTTTATTTATTGAATTTTCATTACTGTCTGAGATGGCAACTACTTCAGCTGAATCTATAAGATTAATATTTGAAATATGTTCACAACCCATTAGTCCACTTCCAACAATTCCATATTTAATTTTCGTTTTCATGTTGTGTAAATTGGAATATTTAATTGCGCACTTAGTTTTTTTATTTCTGAATATACATCTCCATATGTGAATGCTAGATGATGTTCGATACCAGACGTGAATAATCTAACTAATTTTTGATAGGTATTTGTTTGAAATCTCACAACACCCGAAGTACCTGAAAATGAATTTTTTTTATCTAAAACTTCACCTTTAATAACAATAAATTTTAATTTATTTTCTGATTTTGAAACTCTAAATATTGTTATTTTTCCAGGTCTAAATGCAAAATCATGTAGCAATGCTTTCCTTCTATTAGAATGTACAGTTGCACTTGCTGTATTTTTTTTTGCCATACTAATTGGAGCTAATCCACAATGCCAAAAAACTAAAGTATCAGTTTTGGGATCGCAATCAACAACATCTACTAAAAGTGAAGGTCTGTTATTTATCTTATTTAAAATATCGCAACTTATACTTCCTAATACATCAGCTTCACATGCACTGCTAACTCCTTTTTCATTCATCATAGCCATTGGACCACATGATGCACATCCAAATTGAGTAAACATTTCAGGCCAACACTTAATTGCAAAAGTATCAATTTTGTTATCATTTTTTATTTTTTCTAACCCATGAAAAATTGAAATACTTTTATTTAATTCATTTGCATT
>CACBAT010000043.1 GCA_902537325.1 uncultured Alphaproteobacteria bacterium
TGTGTATTTTATCTTTTAGATTATTTAGAGATGTATTAAGCTCAATATTGTCAAATTCTAAACTATGTTCCTCAAATAAATATAGGTCTAATGAATTAAATTGACTATTAGGAAGTATAAAGAAAATAATGTTATGATAATTTTCAATTTTACCTCCTGATGATTGAATTATATTACTTGATTCATAAACTTTCTCATAAATTATATCTCCACTTAAAACTGACAAAAAAACTATCCTTTCTGGATATAATATAATTAGATAATCATCATAAATTTTGATTGGAGTATTTAATAAATCATTATTTTTGAATATCCAAACAACTTTACCTAATTTGTTAATTCTAACGATTTCTCCTGATATAAATGCAATGATAAAATCATTTTTAAAAAGTGAGAAAGATATAGGTATTTTTTTTTCTTTCTCAAAATCAATATCTATTCTTTCAATTAACTCTCCTGTATTTAGATCAAACTTTAGAAGTTCACCCTCTTTATTAATAGAGTAAATATTTTGATCCAAGTATATAACATTTATTATGTTATTATTTTTATAATTTTCTTCATAATTATTAATTTTTAAAACAGCTAAATCTTTATCTAAAAAATTATAATCAGATGCGTTATATGTATAATTATCAATTACTTTATCTTCATATTGTTCAAAAATCCTGAAGTCTAAAGATGCTTCTGTTTCTAGTTGAAAGGTATAATCAATAGAATCTTTTTTTTCATTATTTCTTAATGATGAAATAGTATCCTGACATGAAACAATAAATATGAAAGATAAAAATAGCGATATTTTACTTATAAAGCTGAAACTCATGTATCTTTTTCACTCTTTCTTTTATAGAGGCAGAAATTAAACTAGAATTAAATATTTCATTATATTTATCCAAAGCTTTTGAATTATTATTATATTCAGATTTATTTAGATCAATTTCTGTAACGATTAATAAATATTCTAATTCTTTTTTAATCGAAAAATAACCATCCAACTCATCGTTAATATTATTTATATAAATTAATATATCTTTTAAGTAATTATTCGTTTTTTCTTCATAGGATGCATTAATCATTGTGTATGAAGCATTAGCAGCGATAGAAGATTTGTATAGATCATTCAAATTTGATGATGCGAGCAATTCTTTATACAACTCATTAGAGTAACTAAAATTTTTGTTTTCATTATTTTTATAAATTAATTTTAATTTTGACAATATGGAAAAAATATTATCATCATCTGTTAAATTTTCCAAACTACTTAAATCATCTTCATTTTCTCTAATAATATTAAAAAAACTTATACTAGAGTTTTTAATATCTCGAATTTTAAAGTAATTATATGTTTGATAACCAATAAATAGAATTAGTAAAAGTACTAATGCAATTATTATTTGTATGTAGTTTGTAAAAATAAAATTTTGTAATTTTTTAAAAAGGTTATTATTTTTATTTTCTTCACTCATACTATTTCCACTTTATTGAACAACCAATACTATTCAATTGATTAGATGGAGCTACTCCCTCATTTTTTATTTTGATCATTGCATTGAAAAGATCTCTTTCAATATTTGAATTTTGATTTGAATTCATTACGCCTGAGTCTATTCTCCCCCTATATTTTAATTTTAGATCTTTATCAAAACCAAAAAAATCTGGAGTGCAAACAGCATTATAATTTTTTGCCACTTCTTGTGTTTCATCATAGAGATAAGGAAAATTAAATTTATATTTTTCTGAAAATTTTTTCATATTATCAAATGAATCATCTGGATAATTAATTACATCATTAGACATAATAGCAATTGTATTAATTGAGTGCTCTAGTAAATCATCAGCATCTTTTTTTAATCTACTTGCAATTGCTTTAACATATGGGCAATGATTGCATATAAAAACAATAACTGTTCCATTTAGTCCCTTAGCATTATCTAGAGAAATCATCTCATCGTTAATATTTTTAAGAATAAATGATGGCGCTAATACATCTAAATTGTCGTTTGGAGCATTTACAGGCATATATTTTTATTATATTCTAAATTTATGGGCTTAGTAACATCTAGTGCTTCAACTAACAATCACAATCTCTACTTTTCCAAAGATGAACTTGCTAAAATCTTAAATCTTTATTCTAAAGGAGTCTCTAGTGGAGAATGGAAAGATTATGCTATTGATTTCAATAAAAATAATGCATTTTTTTATATATTTAAACATAGTCTAGCAGCTCCAGAATGC